>JBGAQA010000169.1:0-8257 GCA_044220955.1 Sandaracinaceae bacterium | reverse complement strand
GGGCGCAGCGCCCGCACGGGCCGCGCCGGTGGCTTCCGTCACCACTAGCGTCGCGAGCGGCTCGCGGGGTGCTCCGGTCAGCACCACGTCGTACGCGCCGCTCGCGACGATCGAGGCGGTGAAGCGCCTCAGGCGCAGCGCCGGAACGTCGAGTCGTGCGACGTCCACGCCGGCCGCGGGCGAGAGGGCGGCGCCCGAGACCGCCCAGTGCGCGGACGCATCGAGCGCCAGCGCAGCGAGATCGGCGGCGAAGAGGTAGCTCGGCGGCGGGGCGTCGAAGGGGGTGAGCCGATCGTCGCGACGCAGCGAAGCGCCCGCGCTCGCGACCTCGAGCGTGGTGCCCTCGGGGGTCGCGAGGAGGCGCTCCGGGATGCGCGAGCTCGCGGCGGGCACGACGGTGCCTGCGCCGGGGTCGACGACGTACGCGAGCCGCGTTCCGTCGACCCGGCGCCCTTCGACGAGCACGCGACCGCTCTGCATGCCGAGCGCGACCGCGCGCTCGATGGTCGGGAGCTCGATCGGCGAGTCCATCCGCGCGTCCGGGATCGAGACCACGTACGCGGCATGCCGGAGGAGGCACGACGAGGGGTCGAGCGGGTCCGGCAGCGGCCCGGCGGCGAGGAGGCGGCCCGACGGCAGCGGCGCGATCCAGTCGAGCGTCCAGCCCGGACAAGGCAGACCGATCGCGATCGTCTCGATCGAGTCGGCTCGAAGGTCGAGGATCTCGATCGTCGTGACGGCCGCTCCCCGCTCGTCCGCGCCGCCCGCGATCGCCACGCGGTTGCCGTCGAGCGCGAGCACGACGGGCGCGAGCCGGCCCGTCACGAGGCGGGCGTCCAGCATTCCGCCGCCCGCGGCGTCCACCCACTCCAGCTCGCGGACGGGCGCGCGGCCGTCGCTGCCGCCGACGAGCAAGACCCCGTGGACGCGTCCGGCGTCGACGGCGATGGCGGCGTGATCACGACGCGGGAAGCGGAGCGAGCCGAGCGTCGCGGCGCCGCCCTCGAGCGGAATGCGCTCCCACGTCGGCAGCGGGTCGCCGCCCTCGCGGGCCGCTCCCCCGGTGACGAGCACGGACTCGCCCTCCAGCTCGAGCGTCGCGGGCGCGAACGCGACGGGGATGACGCCGGGGACCGCGGGGAGCGCGACCGCCTCGCCCCGCGTGTCGAGGACCGCGATGCGGCGCATCGCGTTGCCGGACTCGTCGAGGCCGCCGACGAACATCACCCGCGCCTCGTCGATCGCGACGCCCGCGCCTCCGACGGGCAGGCGTGCCTCCGGGTCGGCGAGCGGGCACGAGAGGCCGAGCGGCCTGAGCACGACGGTCGGGGCTCGAGAGACGGAGGCGCGCGTCGCCCAGCCGAACGCGTCCCAGGCGCCGCTCGTCGCGCGCGCCGAGACCGAGAACGCGAGCGTCGCCTCGGGAAAGCGCGTGACGGGCTCGATCGGAGCGCCGCTGCCCTCGAGCTGCACCACGACACCGTCGGTCGTCGGGAAGTCGCCGAGGGCCGTCAGCGTGATCGGCCCGATCGGAGCACGGCAGTCCGGCGCGCCGGGCAGCACGATGTCGAGCGGCACGTGATCGACGACGGTGCCCGCGCAGCCTGCCGCGAGCAGCGCCGTCACGCTCGCGATCGACCGGAGCCCTCGCATGGAGCGCATCGTGCCACGTCGGACCGACGGGTCGCGAGCACATGCGTTAGGCTGCGCGCGAGTGTCGCCGCCTGCGCCGCGCAGCTTCGGGAAGTACCTGCTCGAGCGCGAGATCGCGCGCGGCGGCATGGCGCGCGTCCACCTGGCCACGCTGCGAGGGCTCGGAGGATTCGAGAAGCGCCTCGTCGTGAAGGAGGTCCTCCCGGAGCTCGCCAGCGACCCCAGGTTCGTCGCGATGTTCGTGGAGGAGGCGAAGGTCCTCGTCGCGCTCAGCCACCCGAACATCGTGCCGGTCTACGAGCTCGGGATCGTGGACGGCACGTACTTCCTCGCGATGGAGCACGTCGAGGGCGCGACCCTCGCCGACCTCGTCGCCGCACGTCCGCTGACGCCCGCGGAGGCGGCTCGGGTGGGCGCGGAGATCGCGGACGCGCTCGCCTACGCACACGAGCGCTTCGAGATCGTGCACCGCGACGTGTCTCCGCGGAACGTGATGGTCGACACCACAGGCCACGCTCGCCTGCTCGATTTCGGGATCGCGGCGCGCGCCGACGTCGGCGAGAGCGAGGGGGATGCGCTCTACGGGACGCCCGGGTTCCTCTCGCCAGAGCAGGCGCGCGGCGAGAAGCTCGCGCCCGCGAGCGACCTCTTCTCGCTCGGCTGTGTGCTCGCCTTCGCCGTGAGCGGCAAGAGCCCCTTCGGTGGGCGAGACGTCGAGCGCCTGCGCGCCCTCGTGGCGCCCCCCGACGTGTCGATCGAGGGCGCTCCGGCGCTCGGGCGGATCGTGCGGGAGCTGCTCGCACCGACGCCCGCGGCCCGTCCCGCGTCCGCTCGGGCCGTCGCTCGCGCGCTCGCGAGCATCGCGAACGCCCTCGAGCACGAGGACGAGAGCGCAGGCGCGACGCTCGGCGCTCGCGCGCGCGAGCCAGGCCCGCAGCCCGTCGAGACCGAGCCATCGAGCCCCGAGGCGGCGACGAGCCCGGTCACGCCCGGCGGACGCATCGAGACGCTCGCCAAGAGCCAGGCGCTCGACGCGATGCTCGGGACGGCGAGGGTGGTGCCGCTCGCGCCCCCCGTCCGCGCGACCGGGTGGGCCGGCGAGGAGACCCCCGGCGGCGGCACGGCCAGGATCGAGCGCGCGCCACCGGCGCTCGCGCCGAGCCGCGCGCCGGCCCTCGGGCTGGCCGTCGTCGCCGCGATGGTCTCCGCCGTCCTCGTCTGGACGGCTCGCTACGAGCTGGCAGCGACGCCGCCCATCGATCCCGTCGATCATGGTCTCACCGCGCCGGCAGACATCGCGCCGCTACCGATCGAATCCGAGGACGGCGGCTTCGCCGACGACGCGGCACCGGCCCCCGTCGGTGACGCGCGCGCGGTCGACGAGGACGGCGGCCCCGGCGATCGAGACGCGGGCGGCGGCGAGCCAGGCGCGGTACCGCCTCGGGCTCGCGACGCGGGCGCGCGCGGATCGGCGAGCTTGACGGTGCTCGTCGTGCCGTGGGCTCACGTGTCGGTCGACGGCCACGTCGCAGGTGACACGCCACTGCGGCGGTTCCGGATCACCGCCGGATCGCACGTCGTCGCCGTGAGCAACGAGGCTACCGGTCACGCCGAGACGCGCACGATCGTGGCCGCGCCGGGCGAGACGGTGGAGCTGCGCTTCGACCTGGAGTGAGGAGGCCGCGCGCTCGGGCCGGCCCGTCCGGTCACTGCTGCGGCGTGAAGGTGTACGGGACCTGCACGACGGCGCACGTTCCGCCCGCCACGTGCGGGAAGCGCATGCGGTTGGCGAGGTTGCGGACGCAGCCGAACACCTCGCTGTCGTGCAGCGAGCCGGCGACCTGCACGCCGTCGACGTGTCCGTCGCTGGCGATGTGCACACGCAGCTGCATCTGTCCCTGCAGCAGCGGGTTCGCCTTCAGTCGGTGCTCGTAGCAGGCCTGGAACTGCTGGCGGTACTCCTCGAACACGGGCCGCGCATCCACCTCTCCCGTGCACGAGTCCCACGACCCGAGCGGAGGCGCGTGTGGGCCAGGCGGGCGATGGACCACCGCGAGCACGGCGGCGTCGACCCCCGCGTCGGGCTCGTCTTCGGGGATGACCAGGTCGTCCTCCACGAGGGCCGTCGAGCGGACGATCGTCCCCGCGTCCGGCGTGACGTCCGCCGTGGTCGTCGGTGGCGGCGTTCCCGGGGTGATCAGGCAGTACCCGAGCACGGCCACGGCGGCCAGCGCGACGCCGGCAATCGCGTAGCGGGCGCCACCTCCGGACGCGGGCGGGGGAACCGACTCAGACGCCACGGATCCTCGCTGCACGGCGCATCGTGCGCGCTTTGTACCATGCTCGTGATGGCCTGCTAGCGCGAAAGTCGCGCGGCCACGCCGCGTTTTGCCCCGAAACGCGGTGGCCCGTACACTCGGAGCATGCAGCATCGCTTGGCTTCCGCGCTCGCCGTCCTCGCCCTCACCGCGTGCAACAACGCCATCATCGTCGAGCTCCAGACGGGCGAGCAGACGTTCGACTTGTCGGCAGCGGCGCTGGGACTGCCGCCGGAGCTGCGCGATCCGACGGATCCCACCCGGATCGGCTCGGTCCCCTGCCCGACCGGCTTCTGCCCCACCACGACGGCTGTGCCGGTGGAGTGCAACGCGTCCAGCGTGTGTGACCCGTCCGCCATCTCCGTCTCCGTGCCCGTCGGCGACGTCATCGACTTCGACGCGCTCCTTCAGTCCGCCGGCACGCTCTTGCGCCTCGTGGACGGCATCGAGATCGAGAGCGTGACCTACGACGTCTCGCCCAACAGCCTCACCATGAACCTGCCGCCGGTGACGGTGCTCTGGGGCCCCGCGACCGCCACCGAGACGTCCGCCGGGCTCTTGCCCATCGGGACGATCCCGGCGATCGCCGCCGCGACGCCCGTCAACGGCAGCATGGACATCGACGCGAGCGGAGCGGCGGCGCTCGGCGACTACATCGTCGACTCGTCGCGCCAGGTGCGCTTCTTCGCGCGCACGTCCGTCGACCTGAACCCGGGCGACCCCTATCCCGACGGCATGGCGCACATCGTGGTGAACGTGCGCGTGCGGGCCATCGGGCGCATCGTCAACTGACCGCGCCGCGAGCGCTGGCGACGGGCGCGAGTGCGCGGGCGCGCTCGGCGGGGAGCACGCGCTCGTCGAGGAACTTGTCGACCCGCAGCTCCACCGCGACCGGCTGCTCGACCGGCGCCGCGTGGCTCGCGCCACGGAGCTCGAAGAGCTCGCCGCCCGGGATCGCCTCGGCCATGTGCTTGGCCAGCGCCGCGGGCGTGAACGTGTCGCGCTCGGCCGCGATCACGATCGCGGGCACGTCGATCACGCCGAGCAGATCCTCGGCGGAGTGCTCGCCCGCGAGCCGCAGCATCGCGAGGAACATCCTCGGCTCCATCGCGGCGACGTGCTCCACGTACCAGCGGAAGTCCTCCTCGCGGATGGCGAGCGCGTCGACCTCGCCCGAGAGGCGCGCGATCCGGAACGCGAGCCCCGCCGGGATGCGCCCCCACACCGCGCGCACGAGCCCTTGGTTCTGCTCGACGAGCTCGATGATCGCTGGAAGCACCTGCGCGAGCGCGTCGCTGCCGTGGAACGTGGTGGTGATGCGCCCGTAGCTGCCGCAGAGCAGCGCGAGCCCGGCCACGCGATCCCGCGCGAGCCGGTACCCCTCGAGCGACACCTGGGTGCCCATCGAGTGCCCGAAGAGCACCGCTCGCTCGACCTCGGCGTGATCGAGCACCGCGACGAGGTCGCGCGCGTGCGCGGAGATGTCGATCCGGACGGGGTCGACGGGCGCGCCGCTGCGCCCGTGCGCACGGTAGTGCCAGTGCAGGACCCGGTAGCTCCTCGCGAGGTGCGGCGCGAGGTACTTCCAGGCGAAGCCGTCGCAGCCGATCCCGTCGGAAAGGACCATGACCGGCGCGTCGGTCCGCGTGGGGCCGGTCACCTCGTAGAACAGCCGCGTTCCGTCGGGCCCCCGAGCGAAGCGTGTGTCTGCCTCGTCCACGGCCCGGGGCAGACTCAGGTCTCGGACTCGTCCGCGTCTTCGACGTCGTTCACCGACGGAAGCTTGCGGATCTCCGGGAGCGCCACCTTCACGCAGCGCTGGACGATCCAGGAGAGCGAGCGGTCCAGCCGCGCCGCCTCCTTCTGGATCTCGTCCAGCATCGACTCGGGGAAATACAGGCTCTGCTTACGCTTGTCCGTGCCGCCCATCGGTGACCCTCGCCTGCCGCCCGCCAACCCAGCGCTATCGACGCTAGGGCGAACGAGCGCATATCGTAGTACACGGGTCCGATGACAGCGTCAATGCATGGTCGCCGCGCACGGCGCCTCACAACGAACGTGGGCCTGGCAGCGTGTGCGTTCGCGGGCGGAATGGCCGGCACGCTCCTCGAGGGTCACGCGTCGGCCACGCCCACCACGGCGAGCCCCTACGCGAACCTCGCGATCTTCGCCCGCGCCTTGAGCCAGATCGAGGTGAACCACGTCGAGCCGCCAGATCAGGACGCGCTCATCTACGGCGCGATCCGCGGGATGGTCGAGACGCTCGACCCGCACTCGACGTTCATGACGCCCGAGCAGTACCGGATGCTGATGTCCGACACCGAGGGCCAGTTCGGCGGCATCGGCATCGAGGTCGACGTGCGCGACGGGTGGCTCGTCGTCCACGGGGTCATCGCCGGAGGCCCGGCCGAGGCGGCGGGTGTCTTGCCGGGCGACCGCTTCCTGGCGATCGACGGGCTCGGCGCGCGCGACATGCGGCTGAGCGACGCGGTCGAGCACATGCGCGGGGCGCCGGGGACGCCCGTGACGGTGCGGCTGCGCCGCGAGGGCGTGGAGGACGGCGTCGAGCTGACGCTGACGCGGCAGGTCATCCACGTCGAGGCGGTGGAGGCGCGCGTGCTCCCGAGCCGCGTGTTCTACGCACGCCTGCGCTCGTTCACCGAGACCACGACCGACGAGCTGCGCGCGGCGATCGATCACGCGGTGTCGGAGACGTCGAGCAGCGGCGGGCTCGCGGGCGTGCTCCTCGACATGCGCGGCAACCCCGGAGGGCTGCTCAACGAGGCCGTCCGCGTGAGCGACGAGTTCCTCACCGAGGGCGTGATCGTCTCGACGCGCGGCCGAGACGGGACGGTGCTCGACGAGGCCAGCGCGCACTCGGCGGGCACGCGCCCCGACTGGCCGATGGTCGTGCTCGTCGACCACTACACGGCGAGCGCGGCGGAGATCGTCGCCGGGGCGCTGCACGACCACCACCGCGCGGTCCTGGTCGGCCAGACCACGTGGGGCAAGGGCAGCGTACAGAACCTGATCGAGCTGCCCGACGGCAGCGCGCTCAAGCTGACCGTCGCGCGCTACTACACGCCGAGCGGGGTCTCCATCCAGGCGCGCGGTATCGACCCGGACATCGTTGTGGAGGATCTCGACGAGGAGGCGCTGCGCGCGCTGCACGACCGGATGCCGGTGATCAGCGAGGCGAGCCTCGAGGGCCACCTCGAGGCCGAGGCGCACCCGGTCGACCGGGCCGCGTCGCGGGACGAGGCGCGGACGGGCGCGGAGGGCGACGACGCGACGTTCTCGGACGACTACCAGGCGCGAACCGCGCTCCAGGTACTCACGACGCTGATCGCCGAGCGCGCGCGCTGAGCGGCCGCGCACGGCGTCATGGGCTCGGAAGCACAGCGACGACGAGCCCGCGCGAGCTGGTGCTGCGGCCGTCGCCGAGCTGGCCTTCCGTGCCCCGGCCGCGGCAGGAGACGACGCCCGCGAGGTCGCGCACGCAGAGGTGGCCCGGGGCGACGGCGAGGTCGGTGATCGGCGTGGCCGCGCTGCCGTCACCCGTCGCCTGGCCGGCGTCGTCGCGACCCCAGCACTGCCAATCGCTGCTCGTTCGCACGCAGCCGGTGCCCCCGGCCATGGAGAGCGCGAGCACGTCGGCGATCCCCGGCAGTGTCCGTGGCGCGCGCCAGCACTCCTGCGAGACGACGACGGTGCACTCGTCGTCGGTCGCTGGGTCGACGCTCCCCCTCGCGAGCACCGCGCATGCCTCGTACTGGCCGGCGGAGATCGCGATCGCGCAGGCGCCCCCCTGCACGGGCGCGGGCGTCGGCTGCGGCGCGCTGCTGCCGCTCGCGTGGCCCGGGATGGGACTTCCCGTCTGGCCGAGCGACTCGTCGCCCCAGCAGAGGACGGCGCCGTCGTCGCGCCGGGCGCACGCGAAGGAATCGCCGACCGCGACCTCGACCGCGTGGTCGACGCCCGCGACCGGCTCGAACGTGTCGCGCCGCGCGAGCACCGACGGCGCGACGCCGAGCTGCCCGGCGCGGTTGCCCCCCGCGCACGCGACGCGCCCCTCCCCGAGGAGCGCGCACGCGTGCTCTCGCGAGATGGCGAGCTGGCGCGCACCGGCGAGCGCGGCGACCTCCATCGGCGCCGCCTCGAGCGCCCGGCGCAGTTCGTCGATCGTGCGGTTCGCGTCGGCGTGGCTGCTGCTGCTGATCAGTGCGCAGAACTCCTCCCCGCCGTAGCGGCCGAGCAGGCCCGAGTTCTTCAGCGCCTTCTTCAGC
>JBGAQA010000168.1:0-8583 GCA_044220955.1 Sandaracinaceae bacterium | reverse complement strand
CCCGGGGCAGCGGCGCCTGCGACGCCACCGCCGGGTCCCTCCTCCGGTCGGGCGTCCCGCCGCAGCTCGGTGCGACGACCAAGCTCAGGACGATCGCGACCGCGAGACCCGCGCGCACCTCAGCCACCCGTGCTCGGCAGCCCGTGCCCAGGGGCGATCATCATCCGCCGATACACGTCGTACACGAACCGATCGCTGTGCTCGGGCGTGTGGCAGCGCAGGCACGTGTCCTCGGCCATGTCTCGCGCGATGTGCCCGCCGTCGGGATCGGCCGAGTGCAGGCTCCCCGGGCCGTGGCAGTTCTCGCAGCCGACGTCCTGCAGCTCGCCGTGATCGCCGACGTGCGCGACCGTGGCCCCTCCCGGCTGCTCGTAGCCCGTGACGTGGCAGCCGACGCACGAGAGGTTGTACTCCTTGTGCACGTCGACGAGCGTCTGGTACGCGTGCCCATGCAGCGTGGTGAGCCACCACGCGTGCTCCTGCGCGTGGCACTCGCCGCAGCGCGCGCTGCCGACGTAGCCACTCTGCCCCTCCGGCACCGGCGGGGGAAGCCGGCTCGCGAACGCGACGCGGTTGTGCTCGTTCACCCGCTGATCGTAGCCCTCGAGCAGCGCGCGCACGGTGCCCTGACGCGGTCCGTCGTGCGGCAGCGGGACGTAGCGCGCGACGAACACTCGGCCGTGGAGCTCCGGAGCGCGCGCGAACGCCGCGATGTCTCGCTCCATGCCCGCGAGGCGCTCTCGCTGCGCGGCGAGGTCCTCGGCGCTCGTCGTGCCCGCCTGCTCCCACTCGGCGATGCGCGCGCGCAGCACCTCGGCCTCGCGCACGTGCCGGTCGCGCTCCACGGTCCGCGACCACGTGCTGGCGTCCGTCCAGCCGCCGGCGTCGCCCAGACCGTGCAGCTCGAGGATGCCGATGCCCTGGCCCTGCCGGCCCGCAGCGAAGAGGATCGCGCCGTCGGCGCTCGGCGGGCGCGCCTCGTCCTCGTCGAGACCCCCTGCGACCACGACGTCGATCCCGAGCGAGCCCGTCGCGAAGCGCCGCGCCTCCCGGCGTGACGCCGAGACGAGCGCGAGCACCACCTGCGCCCCCTCGGCGCGCGCCGCCTCCACCGCGTCGCGCAGCGCGGCCGCCGGGTCGGCCGGCACCCGGACGCCATCGGCCCCCGTCCACCCGGCGTACCCCACGATGCCGACCACGACCGACCCTGCTCGCACGACGACGTGATCACGGACGTCGGCCGTGGGCCCGGCCGGCGCGGGCTCGCCGCTGGACGCCGTCCGGCCGACGATCGACGCGCCCGCGGCCAGCAGAGGGAAGCGCGCCCGCGCCGCCAGGTGCGCGAGCGTGCCGGGGCCCTCCCGCAGGTCCGCGGGGCCCGGCGCCGCGGCGGCCAGGCCGATCGTCGTCAGCCCGTCCGCCACGGTCTCCGCGCGCCACGCTTCCTGCTGAGCGGCCATCGCCGCGTCGATACCGTGCCGCTCCGGGTCGAAGAACACGTCGCCCGCCGCGACGAACACGGTCGGCACGTGGTCACCTCGCAGCACGTCGAGCCGCGCCGCGAGCCGATCGAGCCCGCCGAGCGGATGGCTCGTGCAGCCGCAGGGCTCGAGGTACCCCTTGAGGTCCGTCAGCACGACGACCCGAAGCTCGGGTGCGCCGAGCACCGCCTCCTGCACCTCGGGGACCGACGGCTCGGTCACCGGGGGCCGCGCGCCCGAGCACGAGGCGCCCCATCCCGACAGCGAGAGCAGCGCGGCGAGCGCCGAGACCCGCGCCGGCGGCGCGATGCCGCGGCGAGCCCGCGCCAGCCCGCGTTCGTCGCGCGATCGGCTCCCTCGGATCGGCAGACTCATATCCCTGGCGCGCCCGCCTGGATCCAGTCCTCGAGGCGCTCGAGCTCGAGCTCGCTCGGCCCTTCGCCTGCCGGCGGCATGGGCGCGCCGGCGATGTGCGGGTCGTCGAGCATCGTGTAGAGAAGGTAGCTGCGGGCAGCGCTGCGTCGGTCGATGCGCGGCATGCCGAGCAGCGCGGCGGTCACCTCGGCGCCCAGGGACCCCGGCAGCGACGGGGCGACCTCGCGCGCCGAGACGCCGAGCGCCGTCGCCCGCACGGCCGCGGCGCTCGAGAGGTCGAGCCCGAGCGGCGCCGAGGCCCCCACGTGGCAGCCACCGCCCGCGCAGAGCCTCTCGAGCGTCGGCGCGACGTCCGCGTAGGTCGGGGCCGGCGGCGCGATCGGGGTGCTCGCCCCCGACGTGTGGAACGTCACCGGCGCCGTGTCCGAGGACACGTGGCCATCGAGGTCCCGCAGCGCGTGCACCACGAGCCGGTAGTCCACGTCGGGGTCGAGCGGGCTGGTCGGGGTCACCAGCAGGGCTGGCCGCACCACGTCGATGACGAGGTCCACCCACACGTAGACGTCCCCGGAGGTGATCTCCACGGCACCCTGCGGCACGCTGCCCGGCGCGACGCGGCGGTCGAGCTCGATGCGGAGGGTGGCGGAGCGGTCCAGCGCCTCGCCGCTCGGATCCGGCACGATCCGCACGACGCGTGGGCCGGCCCCCGACGACGAGGGCGGCAGATCACACGCGGCGATGATCAGCAGCGGAGCGAGCGCGAGCCAGGGCCCGAGCCAGGGCGGCTCAGGACTCGGCGTAGACGCTGAGCTGCTGACGCACGACATCCTCCGGGATCCCGTCCGGAATGTACTCCTTCAGGCAGTCCGCGACCGTCACGAGCATGTCGTCGACGCCCTTGTCCTCGATGAGCTTGGCCAGGAGCTGGCGGGCCTCACGCGAGTCGTCGTCCCGGAGGAACTGGCGAATCTGCTCGATGGTGATGTCCCCCGAAAAGTCGAGCTGAGCATTCTGGAGCAGGAAGCGGGCAAGCTCTTTCACGTGGGATCTCCTCGCGCACGAGCGCAGCGAGGTTTTATCCCTCCGGCCGAGACCGAGGCAAGAACAAACGCGGCCCGGCGCGGCTGCCGCGGATCGGAGACGGCCCCCGATCGGACCCAGCCCGGGACCCAGCGAGATCCCTCAGAGATCCATGCCGTCGAAGGGGTCGTCCGCGTCGACGTGGCGCGTCGTGGTCCCCGAAGAGCCCGACGATGGCGGCGTCGATGGCGACGAGGGGGAAGGCGACGTCGAGCCGCCGGTGGCGGGCGCGTCCGGTGCGTCGGTCCGGTGCCGCGTGTGGCCGCTCAGACGGTCGGCGATGTCCGCGTGCGCGTCGCCGCCGCCGGTGCCGCCGGCGGAGCTGCCCTCGGTCTCGTCCCGAAGGATCGAGTCCACCAGCGCATGGCCACCCGCCTCGTGCGTGATGGTGTGGGTACGCAGCGTGGGCAGCTGGGCAAGCGTGGCGCGATCCTCGAACACGAGGCAGAAGAACCCGTAGAACCGGGTCTGATCCACCGCGCGCAGGCGTGTGGTCGCGTCCTGCCACTCGACCCACCGCGTCGGCGGGCGGCCCTCGACGAGCGAGCCGCTCCGGGCGACGCCCGGACCGAAGCGGCGCTGGATGGCCTCCGAGAACTGGTCGAAGGTCACGCCCGCGCCGAACGCCGACGCGTCGTACGCCTGGTAGCGCTTCCAGAGGCGGTCGTTGATGAAGAAATAGTGGCTGGTCGAGTGCGTCTCGTCCTCGCGCACCACCATCATCGACTCGTTGTTGCCGGCCGTGAACTCGTCACGGAGGAACGACGTGTCCCACCCGCTCGCCTGCCCGCGGAAGCGGATGTAGCTGGCGCGGATCCGGCGGATGTCCTCGTCGCGCTCGGCGCGAAGGCGGTCCTCCTCGATCGCGCCCGTCGCCTTGGCGATGCGCGGGCGGAACGACTCGGTGATCGCGTCCGAGAAGTGCTGGAACGTGTCGTGGGGGTTCATGCCCCAGTGGACGCCGACCTCGTCGAGCGCGGGGGCGATCGCGGCGCTGTCGGGCGCCTCCGCCGGCGCGGTGGCCGACGCGTGGCTGCGCCGGCTGCCGGCCCGCCCCCGGCGTCCACGCTGGGCCTCGGCGTCGAAGGCGACCGCCGAGACGACGCTGACGACGCACGACAGGAGCGCGACCATGGCAACGACTCGATCCGTCCGAACGCGCTTCATGACTCCTCCAACCGGCGCATCATACACGCACCCACGGTCCGCCGGAGCGCTCGGCAGATCGAGCCGACACAATTGTGCGGCCCGGCGTCGGCGGGCACTCCCGCGGACCTTCGACACGGCGGGGCAAGGCCCCCTTGGACATCCCTCGGACATCAACGTGAGGCACCGCCCAGGGCCCCCCCGAAGAAGGGGATCAGGCTCGCGAGGTCGTTGTCGTCGAAGGACAGCATCGCCCCGAGGAAGAAGTCGATCGTCGTCTCGTTCAAGAAGTCGTCCACGCCGCCGAGGATGAAGAGCGAGTCGACCAGCTCGTAGGACAGGCGCGTGCGGACGCGCGGGAACTGCGAGTGGCCGAACTGGAAGATGTCGGCGTTGATGACGAGCCGCTCGTCGAAAAAGTTCAAATCCAGGCCCAGGCCGCCCGACGATTCCAGGATCCCGAACCGGAACGTGGCGAAGTACACCCGCTGGGCGAGCATCAAGGAGAAGAGGAGCGCTTCGCTCGTGGTGACGCGCTGCTCCTCGTAGAAGGCCGGCTCGCCCGCCGCGGGGGGGCTGCGCCGCACCTGGGTGGTCGTGAACTCCGTCCGGCCGCGCGGGTCGTCGACCAGCTGGATCAGGAAGTAGCGGCCCTCGCGCGGGAAGATCTGGAACGAGAAGTAGTTCTTGAACGTGTTCGAGAGGAAGTTGTACTCGCTGCGAAGCTGCACGATCGTGCGCAGGCGGGTGAAGGCGCCGACGACGTCGGAGACGCCCTCGACGCTCGTCTCGACCTCGTCGATCAGGTGCTCGTCGCTGGTGAGGCGCCCGATCGTGCCCTCCCCGGCCGCGGTCCGCTCCGTGACCTCGCCGATGTCGGCGAGCACGTCCTCGAGCTCCTCCGACGCTCGGTGGATCGAGGCGATCGTGTCGTCGGTCTCGCCCAGGCCTCGATCGATGTCGCCCTGGTTGTGCTGGAGCAGGTCGCGGATCTCCTCCGTCACGAGCTGCACGTTCTCGAGGATGGCCTCGAGCCGCGGGCGCGCATCGCCCGTGATGCCCTCCACGTTCTCGAGCGTCCGATCGACGACCTCCTCGTTGGCCTGGATGGTCCGGTTCACCGCCTCGAGCGCCTCGGTGAGGTTGCGGAGGGCCGAGGCCATCTGGCGGCCGGCCTCGTCCGTGCCGAAGCTCGTCTCGAGCTGGTGCGAGACCGCCCGCACCGAGCTCGCGATGGCGCCGACGTCCTCCATGATGTCGCCCATCGCGGGCACGTCCTCGACGACGTGGATCTCGTCGCCGTCCACCAGCTGGCGCTCGGTGGTCGTGCCGGGATGGATCGCGAGCAGGTACTCGCCGAGGAGCGAGGCCGACTCGCGCCGCACCCGCGCGTCCTCGTAGAGCGCGACACCGTCGTCCATCACGATGTCGACGCGGGCGCGATCGCCCTCGAGCGAGATCCGATCGATCTGCCCGACGTGGATGCCGGCGATGGTGACGCGCGACTTGGTGATGAGGCCCGACGCGTCGTGCATGCGCGCGAACACGCGGTAGCCGTGCCCGCGCGCCGAGGTCTCGTCGACGGCGCGCCAGAGCAGGAAGGCCGCGACGAGCGCCGCCACGACGAGCGCTCCGACCTTGGCCGCGTTGATCTGATCCCGCATCGAGCGCCGGGATCCTATCTCAACCCGGCGATTTCCGAGCCCGGAGCTCGAGGTACGCCGGGAGCACGAGGACGGCGGTCGTGAGGCACGTGACCTCGCTGATCGTCATCGCGAGGCCGAAGGAGTTGAGCGCGCGGTTGGTCGAGGCGAAGAGCGAGATGTAGCCGATGATCGTCGTGAGCGAGCACAGGATCACGGCGCCCCCGGCGCCCTCGAGCGAGCGCCGCAGCGCGTCCCCGCCTCCGTGCTCGCGCTCCTCGGCCAGGCGCTGGATGACGTTCACCGCGTAGTCGACCCCGATGCCGAAGGTGATCGGAAAGGCGACCAGGTTCAGGAAGTTCAGGCGCGTGCCGAGCGCCCCCAGCGCGCCCGCCATCCAGACGACGCCGAGCACGAGGGCCCCCAGCGTGCGCGCCCGATCCCGCATCGACCGGAACGAGAAGAACACCAGCAGCGCCACCGCCACGAACGAGATGCCGATCGCCCGCAGCCCGTCGCGGTAGATCGCCTGCAGGAGGTCGGCGAATACCACGGCCACCCCGGCCACTGCCGGCGCGCGACCGTCGGCGGTGTGGGCGCTGCGCACGCCCGCGGCCCAGTCGATCATGTAGCGGCCGTTCCAGAGGTCGTGGCCCTCGAAGTGCTCGACGAACACGAGGCGCCCGCGGGTTCCGTCGCGCTCGGTGAACGGGCGCGCGACGCTCTCGGGCAGATCCGAGACCCCGACGGGGACGATCGTCTCGGGCGGCAGGTTCTCGTCGACCTGCGCCTGGCGCTCCTCGGAGAGGTGCGGCCGAACGTCGAGCAGCAGCGCGCGCAGCTCGCGCAGCACCGGCAGCTTCGCGTCCTGATCGGCGGGCAGCAGATCCGAGATGGTGCGCACCTCTCCCATGACTCCCGGGTGGGCCTCGCGGTAAGCCACGAGCTCGCTGCGCAGCAGCGGCACGTCGTCGGGTCGAGGCGCCAGGATCGCGAGCGCGCTCCCGCTCCGCGTCTCCTCCACCGTCTGGCCGACGAGGTCGTTCACCATCTGCACGCGGCTCCGAGGGTCGCGACGCGCCTGCAGCTCCCGGAAGTCGTACTCGAGCAGATCGCCGCCGAGACGGTGGGCGAGCGCGGCGGCGAGGACGAGCGTGACGACGGCCGCGATCGCCAGCACCACGCGCGGCCGGCCCAGCGCGATCCGTGCGCTCCAGACCCCGTAGAACCCCTTCGATGCCTTCTCGCGGTCGCCGAAGCGAAGCGGCCGGATCCGCTCGGAGACGGCGCAGAGCGCGGGAAGCAGCGTGTAGGTCGCGATCCAGCAGAGCACCATGCCGGTGCCCCCGATCACGCCGAAGTCCCGGAACCCGCGCACCTCGGTCGCGATGAGCGATCCGTACGAGAGGGCGGCGGCGAACGCGGCGGCCATGGTCGCGGACCAGGTCCCGCGATGGGCGCGCGCGATCGCGTCCTCGACGCCGCGTCCGTCGCGCCGCTCCTCGAAGTAGCGCCCGAGCCAGATGACGGCCGAGTTCACGCCGTTGCCGACCACGATCGAGCCGAGGAACGCCGTCGAAGCGTTGAGGTAGGTGACGATGGGCTGGGCGATCGCGAAGGTGATCGCCACCGGGGGCACCAGCACCAGCGCGAGCAGCCCGAACGCCCGGAAGCGCAAGAAGAAGAGGTAGATGACGAGCGCGAGGAGCACGAACGTCACCGCCGTCGAGCGCTCGACCGCCTCTTGCAGCGCGGCGGTCTCCTCGCTGGCGTCCATCAGCTCGCCGCCGTAGTCGAGCCGGAAGCCCGGCACGGCGAGCCCGACGCCACCATCGACGCCGCGTCGCTCGGTCGCCTGCGCGTGGAGCGCCTCGATCACCGCGTCCTCGATCGCCGCGATGAGGCGAGCGGTCTGCGTCGACTCGGCGCCGCGGATCCCGGTGCGGAAGAACACCAGGATGATGGGACGCTCGGGGTGCTGGTAGAAGCCCTCCGGGAATCGATCCATCTGCGCGCGCGCGTGCTCGGCGTCCTGCTCCATGCGGCGGATGACGGACTCCGGGTCGGGCGGCGGCTGGTCGTCGAGGTCGACGTAGAAGGGGTTCGCGCGCGCGCGCTCGTAGTCGAGGCGATCGGAGAGCGCGGCGGCCATCTCCTCGAGGTCCGCGAGGTCCGCGTAGAGAAAGCGGTGGTCCTCGACGAAGGAGGAGAAGTCGGCGACGTTCCAGTCGATGGTCGCGACCTGGAGATCGGTGCGCGGCTCGATCCGGGCGACGAGGTCCCGAACGAGCGCGCGTGCCTGCTCGATCGAGCCGCCCTCGGTCACCTGGACGGCCACCGCCAGCGTCGAGGTGCCGCCGAAGCGCGCCCGGATCTCGTCCAGGTCGACGACGCTCTGCGCGCTCTCGGGCAGGAGCGCCTGGAAGTCGCTGTTCAGCCTGAGCGCGACGGTCCAAGGGAGCGCGGCGGTCCCGAGCGCGAACATCACGACGACCCAGAGCCAGGGGCGCGCCTGCTGCGACCGCGCGAGCTTCTCCGGCAGGCCCTTCATCCGCGCGCGGGGTTATCGCGAAAGAGGCCGCGAGGCCAGGGGGCATTCGCCCTCCCCGTCTCGCGCTCGCCTCTCGCCTCTCGCCTCCCGACCTCGCTCTCGACCTCGCTCTCGACCTCGTCCTCGCTCTCGCTCTCGACCTCGCTCTCGTCCTCGACCTCGCTCTCGCTCTCGCTCTCGACCTCGACCTCGACCGCGCTCTCGACCCCGCTCTCGACCTCGCTCTCGCTCTCGACCTCGACCTCGACCTCGCTCTCGACCTCGCTCTCGACCTCGCTCTCGACCTCGCTCTCGACCTCGCTCTCGA
>JBGAQA010000167.1:0-8665 GCA_044220955.1 Sandaracinaceae bacterium | reverse complement strand
ATCAGGTCGGCGAGCGGGGAGAGCCTCTCGCCGCGCGTCTCGCACCAGGGCACGACTCGGCGCCAGATCGCGGGCGAACCGAAGCTCGAGGTGACGCCGAACTCGCGCACGGCGCGCACGATCGCGGCCGGGTCGCTGGCCGCGGCGCGCATCTCGCGCGTCAGCGGCTCGGTGGACCCGTCGCGCTCGGTCGCGAGCGTCACCCATCGCGAGAGCGCGAAGGTCTCCCCCGGATCGCGCGTCACCATCGCCCGGTAGCGCTCGAGGAGCGTCGAGCCGGGCGCGGGCGCGTCGGTGCGCGCGCGTGCTGGCCCGCGCGGGGCGCGCGGTGTGCGCGGGCGCGCGTGTGGCTCGCGCGGGCGCGAGAGCGACCAGTCGTCGTCCTGGCCCCGTGCGCTCGGCGCGGCCGCGAGGACGCCGAGAGCGAACCCCGCGGCGGCGAGTACCGCGACGCGGGCGCTCGACCTCGCGGCCCATCGAAGGCGCGGCGGGGTCGGATCGACGGTGTCGCGTCCGCGGCTCGGACGCCTACCTCGGGTCACCTGCGCAGTGTGGCTGCTCGGCGGCCCGCCGTCACGGCGTCCCCGGCAGAGGGGCCCGGCCCCGGGACCTCACTGGCAGAAGTGGCCGACGCAGATGAGGCCCGTCGGGCAGTCCGTGGAGAGGCCGCACGCCGCGTGGCAGGTCGCCCTTCCGCCGCCGTCGTCGAAGCACATCCCGGTCACGAGGCCGTCGTCGATGGTGGCGCCGAGCTGCGGGCAGTCCGCGTCGACGGCGCACGCCTGGCGGTTCACCGCCGCGCGGTACGCGGTGCACGAGGAGACGAAGGGAGTGCAGACCAGGCCCGCGCCGCAGCTGAAGCTCGGGTCGGAGCAGCTGGCGGCCGCGCAGCCGGGCAGACACACGCGCTCCACGGGAGCGGGCGCGCTGCGCAGCACGCAGGAGAGCCCTGCCGGGCAGTCGGCGGTCACGTTGCACGGCGCGCAGAGCGCGGGCGCGGCCGCGGCGCACTGGCTGCGACCGACGTCGCAGATCGGGCCGGTCGTCGTGCCGCACTCGTCGTGGTTGTCCGCGTCGCACTGCACGCACATCGCGACGTCGGCGCGGCAGACCGGGCTGGGAGACGCGCAGTCGAGCATCTCGCACGGACCGCCGTCCGTGCCCATGTCGCGGGGCGGCGGTCCCGCGTCGCTGGTGTTCGCGACGCACGCGCCGCCGCGGCACATCTCGCGCGCCGGGCACGGGTGCGTCATGTCGCACGACGCGTAGCAGATCCCCTGCAGGCACGTCTGAGCGCCAGGACAGGCCTGGGTGGCCGAGCACTGCGTGCCGGCGTCGTGCGGCGGTGACGGGAAGGTTGGCACCGACGAGCACGCGGGAGCGGATGCGAGGGCACACAGCGCCAGGAGCGCGACGCCGTGCCGAGCAGAGACCACCATGGGGCGGCAGACTACCACGGGGCGTCGGCGGCGAGCGCGCCCAGCGATCCTGTGTAATGAGTGGCGCCGATGTCTCGCTTCCACGTCGGCGCGGTCCTCGATCGCGTCCCTTCGCCGCGCTTCTTCGAGGGCGTCTCGCACCTCGAGCTCCGCCTCGTGGGGACGCCGCGGGTGCCGACGGCCAAGCGCATGCGCGCGGCCATCCCCGGAGGGGCGACGCTGGCGGTGCAGCTGCCGAGCGCGTTCGTCCGCGGCGCGCGCGGGGCGCTCCGCCACGACGACACCACGAGCGAGGACGAGCTGGTCCGAGCGCTGGAGGCGCTGGAGCCGCGCTTCGCCGTGCTGGCGACCGGCGTGGAGCTCACTCCTGCGCCGCGAGACCGGGAGGCGCTCGCCGCCTTCGCCGAGCGGCTGCGCGCGGCCGGGGGGCCGCCGCTCGTGTGGCACGCCGGCGGTCCCTGGGAGGCCGAGCAGGCGATCCAGTTCGCGGAGCGCATCGGCGTGGTCGCCGCCATCGATCCGCTCGACCCCGCGCCCTTCGAGGGGGCGATCGCGTACGCACGGCTGAGGGCCATCGGCGTGCACGCGCGGCTGGGCGACGGCACGCTGGCGCGCGTGGCCGAGGCCCTGCTGGCGATCGGCGCCGACGACACGTTCGTGGCCATCGACGCAGGCGAAGGTGTGCGCCGGGCACGGCGGCTCGCGCAGATCCTCGCGGGGGAGTCGGACGGGGACGCCGAGGACGAGCGGAGCTCCGCCCCGGACGACGGTGGAGACGAAGACGACGAGTGAGCGATCGTCCGGCGACGGAAGGCGTGGCGGAGGTGCTCGCGGTCCTCGCCTCCGCGCGGGTCCGGCGCGTGGACGTGCCGGAGCCCGACCTGATCGCGATCACCCTGGCGCTCGGGCGCACCACGACGACGCTCTTGCTGTCGGCGTCCGACGCGGCGCCCGGCCTGGGCCTGGTGGACGAGCGCCCGCGCGGCGCGCCCGCCGGGAGCCTCGCGCAGCTGCTCCGCAAGCACCTGTCCGGCGCTTCGATCGCGCGGACCACGACGGATCGCCCTGGCGAGCTCCGCATGACCTTCCGCCGCGGCGAGGAGCGGGCCTCGCTGCGCGTGTGTACGCGGCGCCGCGGGGCGGGCATCGTCCTCGAGGACGGGTCCGGGCGCGCGCTCGGCGGCGCGCCACGCGGCGCCGAGTCGGTCACGCAGGGCCGCGCGGGGCCGGCGGAGCCGGGGGACTGGCCGCGGGACCTCGACGAGCTGCGGGTCGCAGGCGCGGCGCTGCTCGCCCGCCGCAGCCGCGACGAACATCGGGGGCGCGACGCGGCGCTGCGCAAGGCGCTCGTCCGCGAGAGGGCGCGGGTCGTGCGGCGGATCGCGGCGATCGAGGGCGACCTCGCCCGCTCGCAGGGCGCTGCGGCCCTTCGCGCCGAGGGGACGCTGCTGCTGTCTTCGCTCGCGTCGGTGCCGGCGCACGCGAGCGAGGTGACGCTGATCGATCCGGAGACGGGCGCGCCGCGCCGCATCCATCTCGACCCCGCGCGCTCCGTGATCGACGACGCGGAGCTGCGCTTCGTCCGCGCGCGCAAGCTCGACCGTGGCGCGGCGATCGCCCAGCGAAGGCTGGACGAGGGCCGCGCGGAGGCGCGCCGCTTCGACGAGGCGCTGCTCGCGCTCGATCGCGGCGACGTCGCGCCCGCCGAGGCCCTGGCGCGGGCGCCTCGGTCTGCGCCCCGTCGCGGGGTGGCGGAGGAGCCGGCCCCGCCGAAGCGGGATCCGTTCCGGACCTTCGTGCTCGAGGACGGTACGATCGTGCTCGTGGGGCGGAGCGCGCGCGACAACGACGCGTTGACGTTCCGTCGGGCCGCGCCCGAGGACGAGGTGTTCCACGTCCGCGGCCGCACCGGCGCGCACGTCGTGCTGCGACACGCGGCCGGTCGAGCGGTGGGCGACGACGCGCGGCGCGCGGCCGCCGCGCTCGCCGCGCACTTCTCCGCGGCGCGCGGGGACACTGCGGTGGACGTGAGCGCGGCCGTGCGGCGCGACCTGCGGCGCGGGAAGGCCCCCGGGAGCATGATCATGCGCGCCTCGACGACGCTGCGGGTGCGCATGGACCAGGTCGCGATCGAGGCGCTGCTCGCTCGCGAGCGAAAGCAGTGATCGAGCCCCCTCAGCCGGTCTGGTCGAGCTGGTCCTTGAGCAACCCGAGCGCGCGCGTGTGCATGCGGCTGACCCACGAGCGCGAGACCCCGAAGTCCGCCGCGATCTCGTCGAGCACCCGTCCGGCGAAGTAGAAGTCCCGGATCACCTTCGCCTCCCGCTCGGGCAGCGCCTCGATCGCCCTGCGGACGCGCTCGCGTCCCTCCGCCGCGATCAGCAGCTCCTCCGCTTGTGGCGCGGACTCCCGCTCGGCCTGCCCGACGGCCTCGATGACGAAGGCCGCGGTGGTGCGCGCGAGGATCTCGTCGATGCTCGTCAGCGTCGACTCCACGTCGCTCGCCTGGGCGGCGCTCTGGCCCGCGCGCGTCTCGCCTGCCTGCTCGGCGACGGAGTCGGCCGCGTCGGCCAGGCGCGCCAGCTCGTGCGCGCGCCTCGAGACGTATCCCATCTTCCGGATCCCGTCGATCATCGCGCCGCGGACCCGGTAGTACGAGAACGTCGAGAACTGGACGCCGCGCGAGGCGTCGAAGCGGCTGCGCGCCTCGAGCAGGCCCTGGAAGCCCCACGCGCGGAGATCCTCCATCGTCACGCTGAGATCCATCTCGCGGCGAAGGCGCTTGGCGACGTGGGTCACGAAGCCTTCGTGCTCGCGGATGAAGCGATCGTCCTCGGTCCCCGGCATCGCGCTCCCGGAGTACACGCCCGTCGAGAGCGTGGTCAAGCCTCGTTGCCGTCGGCAGGGACGGACGGACGCCGGCGGACCAGGCGCAGGCGGTGGACGCGCCTCGCGCGCACGTCGTCGACGCGCAGCTCCCAGCGGCCGAGCTCGACGCGGTCGCCCGGGATGGCGAGGCGGCCGACGCGCTCGACGACGTAGCCGCCGACCGTCGCCGCGTCGGCTCGGTCGACGAGCGTGAGGCCGTCGAGGTCCGCCAGGTCGTCGAGCGGCAGCGCGCCGTCCACGACGAAGCTCCCGTCCTCCGAGGGGACCATGCGCGGCTGCCCCACGCCGGTGATCTCGTCGTTCATGTCGCCCACGATCTCGGCGAGCGCGTCCTCGACCGTGACGAGGCCGCTCGTACCGCCGTACTCGTCGACGACGAGCGCGATCGGGATGGAGCTCTCCTGGAACTCCGCGAGGATCTCGCCGACCGTCCGCGACTCCGGGACGATGAGGATGTCCCGCTTCAGCGTCGCGGGCGCAGGGCGCGACGGGCCGTGGAAGATCAGATCCTTGACGTACACGTAGCCGACCACGTGGTCGGGGTCGCGATCCTTGCTCACGGGGTAGCGCGAGTAGCCCGTGCGGCGCACGCGGTCCATCCAGGCGTCGAAGTCGTCGGCGAGCGAGAGGATCTCCATGTCGACGCGCGGCACCATGATCGCCCGCACCGGCCGGTCCGTCGCGCGGAGCACGCGCTCGAGCAGCTCGCGCTTCTGTGTCTCGAGGTCGTCGAACGAAGCCTGGATGAGCAGCCGGAGCTCCTCGAGCGAGAGCTTGCCCTCGGCGTGGTCGGGGGCCGGCAGCCCGAGCGCCCGGAGCACGAGCTTCGAGGCGGAGTTGAGGACGATCAGCGCCGGGTACACGAGGAAGTAGAACGCGCGCAGCGGCATCGACGCGTGCCGCGCGATGTCCTCGGGCTTCCTGATCGCGAGCGACTTGGGGACCAGCTCGCCGATCACGATGTGCAGGCTCGACATCAGCGAGAAGCCGACCGCCACCGCGATTCCCTCGATCACGTCGTGCTGGAGCCCGAGGCGCTCGAGGGCGGGGGAGAGCAGCGCCGCGATCGCCGGCTCGCCGAGCCAACCGAGGCCGAGCGAGGCGAGGGTGATGCCCAGCTGCGTGGCGGGCAGGTACGCGTCCAGGGTCAGCACGATCGCCAGCGCGCGCTTGGCGGCCGGGTCGTCGGTGGCCTTGATCCGGGCCTCGAGCTGCGTCGGCCGGACCTTCGCGAGCGCGAACTCCGCGGCCACGAAGAAGCCGTTGGCGACGACGCAAGCGAGGGCCCCGAGCAGCGCGAGCACGGCTCAGTGTCCCACGAACCGGAGCAGCGCCGGGCCCGTGCCAGGGCGGCTCGGCACGAGTGCCGGGCCTGGGCCCGGCCGGTGAATTGGCCCGGCGCTCACTGCTTGTGGAACGGGATGGGCGAGCGCGCGATCCCCGGGCTCGTGGGGGCGCTCGGCGCCGGACCCGCGGCCGGGCGCGGCGCCGCCGTCTCGGTCTCGCCGTCGATCGCCGCGATCGCCGCGCTGGCGCGGTCGAGGCCGATGGCCTGCGCGGCCTCGCGCAGGAAGGTCCCGACGATGCGGACGAGCTTGAGCGAGAGCGTCTTGCCGAGCTCGATCTCGCGCTCGACGAAGGCCTCGAACGAGCCGTAGCCCTTGGCCTCGTAGAGGCGACGGTCACGGATGTCGACCAGGATGGTGCCGATCTCGTAGAAGCTGCGGGAGAGGCCCCGTTTGAGCGCGCGGATCTGCGCGGTCTGCGTCGCCAGCGCGCCGATCTTGGCCTTGAGCTCGTCGGCGCCCACCGGACTGCGGATGGTGAGGCGCGGCGGGATCCGCGACTTGCGCAGCATCGCGGTCCCCGAGGGGCTCGCCGGCGCTGGCAGCTTCGCCGGGGCCGCCTTCGCGGGGGCCACCACCTTGGCAGGAGCGGCCTTGGCGGGAAGCGCCGGTTTCGCCTGCGTTTTCGGTGCCTTGGCGACCAGCTTCGCGGCGGGCTTGGGCGCCGCCGGCTTCTTCGCCGCTGCCTTCTTGGGCTTGCCCTTTGCCTTTGCCTTGCTCGCCACGTCGGCCTCCCCGCACCCGTCCCAACAGGTCCGGGTCGGCCGCATACCACTGTCGAAACGCGCTTGTAAAGCGCGGACCGAGAATCGGTCGCATGGGTCCGGAGCGCCGCTCTGGCTCGAGAGCGGAGCGGGGGGGCCGCGTATCGGCCCCGGCGGACCGATGATTCCTACTCTTCCGTCTCGATGCCCATGTGGAACCACTCCTCACCGAGGTGGGGGGTCTCCATGAGCGAGCCGTCCGGGGCGTCACGGCGCACGACGAAGCTCCGCCGCGAGATCGAGTCGTCGCTCTCCCGGGCGAAGATCATCACGTAGTTGATCCCGGGCCGCAGCGGAAGCGTGGCCGAGAAGGAGCACTCGGCCGGCGTCGTGGCGCCGCGGTTCGAGTGGTAGAAGACCTTGCGCGTTCCGACGAAGACGTACACGTCGCGCACGATCTGATCGTCACGCGCGATGGCCTGGATGGGCAGGTGGTCCTCGGTGGTCACCAGGGAGGGGGTCGCCGACAGGTCGATGCGCGGCGGCATGTGGGCCAGGACGTCGCTCACGTGCGCGCCGGCGGCGGCCCGCTCGGTGACCACGTCGCTCGCGAGCACCCAGCCGGGTCGGCCGCTCCCGATGTCCACGCGGACCGCGCCCTCCCGGGTGGCGAGCTGCGGGAGAGAGAGCGCGCCGCCCTCGACCCGCGCGAACGCGAGCGAGCCTGCGCCCGGGGACTCGTGGATCTCCGCGCCGGAGCGCAGGGTCACGCGGCCGTGCGCCGCGACGGGGGCGACGAGGGTCGTCGAGACGGGAACGTCGAGGCGCTCCGTCATCAGCTCGTGCAGATCCGTGTCGGCGACGCGGAACTCGAGGCGCGCCGAGTCGGCGTCGAAGTCGTTCAGCACCTCGAACGTGAACGCGACGAGCCAGTCCTCGCCGACCGCGAGATCTTCGCGCGCGAAGCGCCCCGCGTGGATCAGCAGCCCCTCACCGGCGAGGCTGGCGAGGTTGGCCTCCGTGTGGTGGGTCGGCCCGGCGCCGGTGTTGCGGACGTGGAGATAGACGGTGCCCGTCTCGCCGCGCTGCATCACGCCGTCGCCGTTGGCGTGGCCGGTCATCCCCGCGGGGACGGTGTCGGCCACCTGCACCGAGTACGCGAACTGCGGGCGCGGCAGCGCGCTCACCGTCGTGCGCAGCTCCGCCGCCGGCGGCGCGTGACCGTGCAGCTCGGAGAACTCGATCCGGATGCCGTCGGCCCGATCCGAGACGTCCTGCGTGAGCTGGCAGGTGCGCGTCTCGTCCTCGGTCGTGCAGATGCCGAGCGTCGTGGTCCACTCGCGCGTCTCGCCCGGGCCGAGTCGGCCGAAGACGAGCTCGCGGTGGTTGAAGAGCGCGTAGTCGCTGTCGGTCATCGCGCGCAGCTGGTAGAGCGTCGCGCTGCCGGTGTTGGTGACTCGCACGCGCAGGTCGAAGGGCTGGCCCGCCGTGCCGTGCGCGTCCGGCTGGACGGTGTCGACCTGCACGGTGACGCTGCTCGCCCCGCCGTCCGGCCCCTCGCTCCAGTCGACGCCCACGCCGGAGAGCTCGCGCGCGGCGGTCGACATCTCCTCGCTCGCGATGCGGGCGAGGATGGGCTGCGCGTCCTCGAGCAGCTGCTGCCGCCCCGAGCGCGTCGCGTGCGAGAGCACCTCGCGCGAGAAGCGCAGGAGGAACTCGTCCTCCTCGGCGTTGTCCTCGTGGTCCTCCGGCGCCGCTTGCTGCAGCTGGTTGCGCGTCTCGAGAGGCAGGTAGTAGCGAAGCGTCTGCGCCGGCTGCTCGGTGGCGCGCGCGCTGTCGTTCGTCAGGTGCGAGGCGAGGTCCGACTCCCGCAGGTACTCCTGGTCGACGGTCAGGTCCATGTCCTGGCGGTCGACCGTCATCGGGTCGATCTCGACGTCGGGCGTGATGCCCACGCCCTGGATCGAGATCTCGCCCGGCGTCAGGTACTGCGCGATGGTCAGCTTGAGGGCCGAGCCGTCGTCGTAGTCGTAGAGCACCTGCACCGAGCCCTTGCCGAAGGTCGTCTGACCGAGCACCAAGGCACGGTTGTGATTCTTTAGCGCCCCGGCCACGATCTCCGACGCCGAGGCGCTGCCGCCGTTGACCAGCACGATCATCGGGATCGACTTCACCAGGTCCGGCAGATCCTTCAGGTAGTCGGTGCGGCTGCCGCGCAGGTAATCTTCGGGCGCGGCGACGTAGCGTCGCTTGGCGTCCTCGGTGCGGCCATCGGTTGAAACGACCA
>JBGAQA010000166.1:0-8778 GCA_044220955.1 Sandaracinaceae bacterium | reverse complement strand
CTCGCGCTCGCGAAGTACGGCGACGCGCGCGCGGCGAGGGAGCTCGGGCGGCACCTCGAGCACGATCGTGCGTTCGAGGCGATCGAGGCCATCGCCGCGCTCGGGGCGCGGGAGCGCGCGGACGATCTGGCGAAGGTGGCGCGCGCGTTCCTGAAGCCGCTCGAGCTGAAGGCGGCCGCGGCGGCCGCGCTCGCACGACTCGGCGACCCGCGCGGCGTCGAGGTGCTGCGAGACATCGCGCGCGCGTTCCGGTCGGACGGGCGAACCTACGTCGCCGAGGCGATCGGGATGCTGGGCCTCGACGCGCTCGCGCAGGAGCTGGCGCTCATGGCGGATCGGCCCCGAGGCGCGGATCTCGCGGTGGTCGTGGAGTCGATGGGCAAGCTCCTGCCGCGAAACCCCGCCCTGCGCGCGGCGCTCGAGAAGCTCGCGCAGCGCGACGACGCGATCGGCGGACGCGCGCGCGCGATCCTCGCGGGGTGATCGAACGGGCGGGTCGAGGCTCAGCGCGCAACGAGGAGCGGCGTCGGACCCGGGCGCACCACGAGCGTGGTGCTGCCCAGCCCGGCGAGCAGGCGCCTGCCGGCGGGGGTCGGGGTGAAGACCACGGCCTGATCGCCGGGCTCGATCCCCGGCCCGTAGGGCCCCTCGAGCTGCGCGCCCACGTCTCCGACCTGGATCGTCACGGGGTCCACCAGCGTGTCGAACGGGGCGTCGGGCTCCACGTGGCTTGCGGCGGCTCCTGCCAGGATCTGGCGCGCGAGCGCGGGACGCGTCCACGTGGTCCGGGCGAGGCCGCTCTGCACGTGCGAGACGCGGTCGGCCAGCAGCGCGCCGATCGCGCTCTCGTTGCCGTCCCGGATCGCGAGGACGAGCGCGACGAGCAGAGCGCGCGCCTGCTCCGCGCCGCCCGTGAGCGTGAGCGCGAGCGGCTCGCCCGTCTGGCCCTCGCGAGCGGCCGGCGGCGACCACGTCGGCGGATCGTCGTCGGTCGCGGGCGTCGGCTCGTCCACGATCGCCGCGCGCGCCGCGCCGCAGCCCGCGACGAAGGCGAACAGGACGATCCTAGGGAGCGCTGCCACAGGTCGAAGGCGCATCGGCCGCAAGGGGACGCAGGTCGAGCAGCATGGGCGCGAACCCGGGGAACGACACGGCCTCGCAGCTGAGGAGCAGGTCGCTGCCCCCGAGCGCGAGGCGGCCCCATGCCTCGACGCGCATGGCCGTGCCCCCGCCGTTCAGGGGAGCGAAGTAGAGCCCGTCGCCCGTGGAGCGCTCCGCCGCTCCGCCCGGGAAGCCGAGGCCGTTGCCGTAGGTCACGGCAGGGCCGCCGAGGAACGAGACGGTCTGCTCGAGCCCCGCGGCGTCGAAGATGCGCACGCGCACGCGCTGCACGGGCGCGCCGTCGCAGTCGCGGACCTGTCCCAGCAGGAACTGCCCCGCGAAGCCGATCGACGAGCTGATGACCGAATTGGTCCGAACCGAGAGCACCGGCAGGGTGAGGTCGGTCGTCCCTTCCGCGACCGAGATTCCGGCGATCCACTGCAGGACGGGGGTGTGTCCCGCGTCGGCGACGACGGATCCGGGCACGGCGGAGAACCACGCGCGGCCCGGCACGAGCGCCAGGGACACCGTGCCGCTCGCGTCGCTCGTGCCGGTCGAGCAGTCCGGCATACCGGCGCAGCTCCCCGCCCCGTCCCAGCTGGTCGGGCTCGGGGCCGCCGAGATCGGGTAGGCGCCGCGCGCGCCGTGGTCTGCCCAGTCCACCACGTGAACGCTCACGGCGACGGGCGGCCCCACCGCCGGCGTGGGCGTGAGCCCGAGACACGCGTAGTCGGCGGGCGTGAGGTCCGGTCCGACGACCACCGGACCGACCGGGCGCGGCGCGTCGGGCCGGTTCACGTCGTCGGCCCCGCCGCTCGCGTCGACGCTGGCGTCCAGCCCGGCGAGGGTGTCCATCAGGCGCACGTCGCCGAGCGAGCTCGATGTGGTCGTCGCGAGCCCAGGGCTCGTGGAGGCGATCGGCAGCACGTCGACGACGTCGTCCGAGATGCGCCGCCGCACCTCGGCCACGTTCGGCGGGCTGCTCGTGTCGTCGACGGGGAGCGTCAGGGACACGCCCCGGACCGGGAGATCGACGGGGCCGAACTCGATCACCGGCGAGCGTTGCCGCGGAACGCGACCGACCGCGAGGACGCAGACGCTGACCTCGACGAGGGTGGTCAGAGCACCGGCGGGGATCGAGATCGAGGCCCCGCTGGGCGAGGTGACCGTGCCGCCGAGGGTGCCGAGGGTGCCGCGGCCGCACTGCGAGAGCCCGCCGGTCGC
This sequence comes from Sandaracinaceae bacterium, assembly GCA_044220955.1. Classification (GTDB taxonomy): domain Bacteria; phylum Myxococcota_A; class Polyangia; order Polyangiales; family Sandaracinaceae; genus JBBSAT01. Next base: position 6,453 of record JBGAQA010000166.1, on the reverse strand, counting down.
CGTCCGGGTGCAGGAGCCGAGCGCGAGGCCGCCGGCGATCAGGACCACGAGCGAGCGCACGGAGCGATCGTAGTCGATCGCTCGCGGTGCGGCGACGTCAAGCGAAGCGCAGCGCGCCCAGCTCGTCGTAGAGGTGGACGTTGGCCAGGATCGCCTTCTCGAACACGCCGACGTGCATCGACTCGTCGGGCCCGTGCGCGCCCGTCTCCGGGTCCATCACGCCGTTGAGGATGAGAGGACGATCCGCGAACCGGCGTCCGAAGAGCGCGACGAAGGGGATGGTCCCACCGACCCCGATCGAGAGCAGCTTCCGGCCCCAAGCCTTCTCGTAGGCGCGATCGGCCGCCGCGAACGCCTCGCCCTTCGGCGTGTAGAGCCAGCTCATCCCGGGCGTGCCGCGCGGCGTGAGCGTGACCTTCACGCCGCCCGGGGGCGACGACGTCAGCGCGCGCGACACCTCGCCCATCAGCGCCTCGTGCGTCTGGCCGGGGGCGACGCGGAAGCTGAGGACGGCCGACGCGCGCGCGCGGACCGCGTTCTTCTCGGATCCGGGCGGCGGCAGCGTCGTGGACAGCACCGTCACCGCGGGCTGGCGCCAGACCCACTCGGCGGGCGGCTTGCCGCGGTTCGGCAGCGGCGAGACGTCCGCGCGCACGCGGCCGCCCTTGCGGATCACGCTCTCGTCGAGCGGGACGTCCCACGCCGGCTTCGACCACGCCTCGGGCACGGTCTGCCGGCCCAGCTTCATGCGCCCGTCGTCGTCGACGAGGCGCGAGACCAGCATCATCAGCGCGATGGCGGGATCGGGGACGAGGTTGCCCCAGAGCCCCGAGTGCACGTCGGCAGTGAGCGACTCGCAGGCGAGCTCCACCTCCATCAGGCCGCGCAGCGACACGGTGAGCCCGGGGATCTCGGTCGAGGGGTTCTCGCAGTCGGTCAGAACCATCACGTCGGAGTCGAAGGCCTCGGGGAACGCGTCCATGTAGCGCTCGAGGTTCGGAGAGCCGATCTCCTCCTCGCCCTCGATGAGGAGCTTGACGTTGAGGGGCAGCTCGCCCGCGACCGCCAGCCAGCTCTCGATCGCCGCCAGGTGCGAGAGCCAGCCGCCCATGTCGTCGGCCGCGCCGCGCGCGAAGACGCGATCGCCCTCGCGGCGAATCACGTGCGGGGGGGAGCTCCAGGCCTCGCCCTTCACCGGCTGCAGATCCAGGTGCCCGTAGATCAGCACCGTCGGCTTGCCCGGACCAGCCTGGGTGTACTCGGCGGCGACGGCGGGGAGGGCGCCCTCGAGCTCGAGCAGGCGCACGTTGGTGAGCGAGAGCGCGCGCAGGTCGTCGGCGATGCGCAGCGCGAGAGCCTTGACGTCGCCCGCATGGGCCTCGTCGCAGGAGATGGCGGGGTGCGCGAGGTACTGGCCGAGCCGATCGAGCGTGGCGGCGGTGCGCCCGCGCGCGTGGGTGGCGACGGCCTCGGTCTTGGGGTGCGGCATCAGGGGTCCCTTCTGCAGAGCGTGAACCAGAAGTCGAGCTCGCGATCGCCCTTGTCGCGCTGCTCGGCGGCGCGTCCGATCGACATGTGGGACGAGACGCGGCGCATGAAGTCCCGGGTACGGAAGTAGACGAAGCGCTGCAGGCCGACCGTGTTCGGCACGATCTTCGGCCAGCCAGCGGGGACCTTGCCGTCGGGGACACGGAGGTAGTCCACGACGACGCCGCCGCGCCGCTCCCACTCGGAGTTGCCCGCGGTCTCGTACGCCACGTAGTAGCCCGGCGTGATGAACCACGCGTTCGAGTCGTTGTAGCCGTGGCACAGGCGCGGGTCCTCCTCGGAGCGCGAGAACACCTTGGCGAAGTGCTGGAAGTGGCGTGGCACGGGGATCGTGTTGCGGCCCGGGTGGCGCACGGCGACGTTGGGCGCGATCGAGGGCGGCACGAAGTGATCGAGCGTGATGGGCGGCGCGTCGGCGGCGCGATCCCAGAGCGCTGCTTGCTCCTTGCCGGAGAGCGTCAGCGACTCGGCCTCGTGGGTGCTCGCGTCGAGCCCGTCGAGGTAGGTCGCGATGGCGTCGATCGAGGCCTTCGAGGCGAGCAGGTCGCGCAGCGTGGTCACGGCGGCGCAGGATAGTTTGGCCGCGGGGTCTTGGCACTCGCATCTGCCGGTTTCTTGCGGGCGCGCGCCGGGCTCGGTTAGACGGGAGATGGTCGAGAGAGGTCCGCGGATCGCGTGAGCGAGCCGGGCCGCCCTCGGCCGCAGGAGGCCCCATGGTCGCGCGTACGCTCGCGCGAGGGCGGATGTTCGCCCTCGTCGTCCCCTCCGTCGTCGCTCTGGTCGCCGTGGGTCACCTCGCGCTCGCGCGCGCGCAGCGCACGACCGGCGTGGTGATCGAGGACACGGGCGCTGCGGTCGGCGGACCGAACGCGGCCGCGGCCCTCGACGGCGCGCTCCACGAGGCGCTGAACGCCCAGCCCGGGCTGCGCCTCGAGGGACGACCCGATCGGGCGCGCTTCCGCATCACCGGCTCGATCGTGGAGTGGGACAGCCGTGAGGTCGTCGACGGCCACGAGTTCCGCTGCGCGGTGTCGATCGTCGTCGCCGACGCGCGCGGCTCCGTGCGCGCCATGCTCAGCGGGCGTGCGGCGGCACGGGGGGAAGGCGACCTCGGCTCGCTCTCGTCGCGCGCGCTCCTGGCCGCGACTCGCAGCGCCCTGCGCCCGCTGGCCGACGGTCTGAACTGATCGAGGTTCGCTACCGGGCGCGATGCGGGGCGGGCATCGGTGCGTAGATGCCCCTTGCCGGTTCCCCCGGCAGGAGGTCCAGGACCCATGCAGCGGAGGGTCGAGCCGCGCGCGTCGAAGGGGCTCGCGAGCCGCGTGCGGCACCTGCTCCGGCGGGTCCAGCACCTCGAGCCGGTCGATCCCGAGCAGTGGTATGTCGTGCTCGACGGCGAGTTCCACGGCCCGGTCTCTCGCGCGACCCTCGTCGAGGTCCTGGCCGAGCACGATGACGACCTCGACGCGCCTCTCTGGAGCGCGGCGCACGCAGAAGAGTGGACCACGATGCTCGGAGTGCCCGGCCTCGCCGGCGAGGTGGCCGCGTGTCGCGCCGACGCCGGGCACGAGCACGCGCACCCGAGCGACGTGCCGCCGTTCGCGGAGTCGGTCGCGAGCCCACCCCCGTCCGTGGCGCCGTCGAACAGCGGCGAGGTCGACATCGCTGCGGCGCTCGCCTCGATCTCCGCGAAGGGCGCTCCCGTTCGCGCCGAGCTCCTCTCGGACGTCGTGATCACGGGCGCCGGAGACCCACGCGTGCCCTGGGCGGGTCCCGAGCGCCGGCACCGCTCGCCGCGTGAACGCCGCGCGTGGCTCGGAACGGGCATCGCCATGGGCATGCTCGCCGTCGCGGCGCTCGTGGCACCCTTCGTGGACACGCGGCCTCCGCCGCTGGCAGACGACGCGTCAGCCGCGGTGCCCGTCGCGCCCGCGCCCGTCGCGTGGCCGGTCGCTGCGGCGGAGCCCGTGGCGCTCGCCCCCGAGCGGGTGGCCCCCGTGGTCGTCGAGGAGCCGCGCCCGGTCGCGCCCGCCGCCGCCGCACCTCCGCTCGCGGCTCCGGTCGAGGCCCGCCGACGTTCTGCGCCCGCCTCGATCCCGGCCAGCGCTCCGGCCGTCGCGAGCGAGCCGGTCGCTCCGAGCGAGCCGGCGCCGTCGCTCGCGCCCGAGGTGGCGCCGAGCACCGCGCCGCCCGCCCGGACGATGGACGAGCTGCTCGTGGCGGCAGCGCCCCCCGAGCCCGCTCGCGCGCCGGCGCCACCGATGGCCGCGCGCGAGGTGCCGACGGATGCGGAGGTCGTGGCCGCGCTCGAGTCCACGCGCGAGTGGGCCGCCGCCTGCACGCCCGTGCACGCGGTCGCGGCGCTGCGCCTGACGATCCACGGCCCGACCGGGATGGTGCGCGGCGTCTACGTCGACGGTGTGTTCGCCGGGACGCCGACGGGCTCCTGCATCGCCCGGGCGGTGCGTCGCGCGCGTGTCGCGCCCTTCTCGCAGCCGACGTTCGCGTACTCGTACCCCTTCCGGCTATGAGTGCTGGACGCGCGAGGCATGCGGCGGGTCGAGGGGTGCGTACATGATAGGTGGATGCCGCAGGCCGCTTCGCCGCTCGACGAGATCCGCTTCCCGCCCGAGCGCGCGCTGATCGACAAGCTCTTCGCCCGCTTCGGGCTGGAGGTGCTGATCGGCCACTACGTCGGCTCCGGGGGCGCGCGCGAGCTCTACGACGCGGTGCTGGGCTCACAGCTCCGGCTGGGGCCGCTGTTCGCCCCGCGCCTGTGCTCGATCCTCGACGACGTGCGCCGCCGGCTGGCCTTCGACGAGCCCCTCGAGATGTTCGTCACGCAGGACGCGGCGGTGAACGCGTCCGCGATCCAGTCGCTCGGGCCCTCGCATCCACACGTCGTCTCGCTCACGAGCGCGCTGGTCGAGCGCATGAACGACGACGAGCTGCGCTTCGTTCTCGGCCACGAGGTCGCGCACCTGGCGTGGCGCCACTACCGCGCGCGCCTCGCGCCGCTCGCGTTCGGCGGGGACGCGAGCGGAGAGTCCAAGGCGCCGCCGCTCCTCGTACGACGGATGGAGTCGTGGGATCGGCTGGCCGAGATCAGCGCCGACCGGGCGGGCCTCGTCGTCGTCGACGGGCGGCTCGCGACGGCCGTGAGCGCCTTCTTCAAGATCCAGAGCGGGCTCGGCCCCGAGCACCTGCGCTTCGACATCCAGGCGTTCCTCGCCCAGCTCGAGTCCATCGAGGTGCTCGAGCGTCGCGAGCTCCTCGCCCAGTTCAGTCACCCCGCGGTGCCCATCCGCGTGCGCGCGCTGCAGCTCTTCGGCGAGGCGCGCGCGGGCAGGCTCTCCGCGGCGGACGCGGACCGCGACGTCGAGCGCATCACCAGGCTGATGGACTACTCGCCGAGCGAGCCGGCGGACATGCACATGCGGGACCTGATCCTCGCCGGTGGGATGCTCGTGGCGCAGGCCGGTGCCGGGGACGTCAGCGAGGACGAGTGGAACGTGCTCGTCCACCTGTTGCTCCCGTACTCGCCGGACCCGGAGGCAGAGGTCGAGCGGGTCCGCTCGGCGGAGGGCGCCGAGAAGCTGCTCCGCGAGAGCGCGGCGTGGCTGAACGCGAACGCCGGCGCCGAGCGCTTCGACGCGATCCGGATGCTCGCGAACGTCGCGGCCATCGACGCGCGCCTCGACGACGCCGAGCTCGCGATGCTGCACCGCATCGCAGCCATGCTCGACGTGCCCAGGAAGGCGACGGACGAGATCCTGTTCGACGTGCTCGCCGATCACGTGCAGATGCAGGCGGTCCGCGGCGCCCCGATCCCGCGCCTGGCCGAGACCACGGCCGCCGAGCCGGCGCGGCTCAGTCGCGCGGGCGGATGAGGTCGAAGTAGCGCCGCACGTAGAAGCGGTAGCCAGGCGGGATCTCGTCCTGCTCGATCGCGCGCTCGGCGTGCGACTCGTAGTCGGCGTACACGCGCTCGTAGTCGCGTGACGCGAAGCCGCGCGCCGCTCCGCCGCGGATGACCTCGGACCGGCTCGGCCCTCGCCCCTGGTCGTCGCCGCGGACGGCGACGGTGCGGTGGTCTCCGCTCCGATCGGTCGGATCCTCGAGGGAGCGGGGGTCGTGATCGTGGCCGGCGCCGTCGGCCCCGTCGTCTTCTCCCTCGCCGCCGCTGCGCGCCGAGCCTGTCCCGCTGCGGCCGAAGCCGGGGAGCTCGAGGACGGCGTCGCCGCCCTCGTCGCCGAGCACGAGGGTCTGCTGCGGCTCGCTCTCCTCGCCGCCCTGGCCGCCCTCGCCGTCCTCGCCCGGCGACGATCCGCTCGTCCCGCCGGGCGCTCCCTCTCGATCCTGCGCGCCGCCCTCGCCCTGGCTGCCCTCGGCGTCGCCCTCGCCCCGGCTCCCGCCGCTGCGGCGTGCGGCGATGCCCACACCCTCCGAGCCCCCGGCACCGCCGCCTGCCCGCAGGACGTAGCGGTCCATGCGCCCGCTCGGGCCGCTCTCGGACCCGCGCCCCGCGCCCTCGCCGCCCTCGCCGTCCTCGCCGCTCCCGCCGCGCTGCTCGCGCTGCCGGCGGATCATCTCGCGGAGCTGGCGCAGCTGCTCGGCCAGCTGGCGCATCTGCGCCTCGGCCTCCTGGTCGCGGGCCGTGCGGTTGAGATCCTCCGCCGCGTCGTCGAGCGAGTCGGCGGCCTGCTCGTCGTCCTCGCCTTGCTCGCCCATCTGGTCGGCCGCCTCGCCGAGCTCGCGCTCGAGCCGCTCGAGCTCGCGCTCGGCCTGCATGCGCTGCTCGTGCTGCTCTCGCAGGCGCTGCACTTCCTCTCGCCGCTGCTCGAGCAGGCGCTCCTCGGCCTCCTCGGGCTCTGCCTGCGCCTCCTGCCGGCGGAGCGCCTCCTC
>JBGAQA010000165.1:0-8889 GCA_044220955.1 Sandaracinaceae bacterium | reverse complement strand
TCGGCGCGACGCCCGCCCCGCCGCAGACCGCGGCGGCGCACTCGAGCGCGCTCGCCGACGAGCACATCGCGTCGCTCGGCGCGTGCGTGCACCCCGCCACGTCCCCCCCGACGGCCCCCGGGGTGCAGGCGTCCACCGTGCAGTCGATCATGTCGTCGCAGATCGCGCCGGCGTCGGGCCGCACCGCGTGCGTGCAGGTCCCCGTCCCGGCGCTCGCGTCCACCTCGCACGTGTCGTCGGTGCACGCCGCGAGATCGTCGCAGAGGTAGCTCGACCCCTGCACCGCGCAGCCGTCGCCGCCGCTGCTGGCCCCGTGGCCGACGCAGGCGAAGCGCGCGCAGCTCGCGCCGCTGCTCGGGTGCAGGCGGCTGCACACGGTCGCGTCGAACGTCGGCACGCAGTGTCCGCCAGCGTACGTGTACGAGACGCAGTCGTTCGGGGAGGGGGCCGGGCACGCGTGCGAGCACGCGAAGGTGTCCGGATTGCAGACATCGATCGTGAGGGGATCGGCGTCGTCGCAGAGCGCCGGCTGGGCGACGAAGCACTGCGTGCTCCGTGGACAGCCCATGCCGTCGACGTTGGGCGCCGCGCACGAGCCGGGCGGGGGAAGCGGGCAGACGATCGCCTGGCACGTGCCCGCCGCGCAGTGCGTCGCGCACCCGCCCGGCCCGTGGATGTCCGCGCACGCGGTGTCGTCCAGGCACGAGCCCGGGGAGTGACAGCCGTCCGCACGACAGACCTGCCCCACGGGGCAGGCCCCCGCGTAGTCGCAGAGCCCGGTCGTCGGGTCGCACGCGATGCTCGTCCCGCAGGCCGTCGCGCACGCGACCCCGCCGATGGACACGCAGCCCGTCGCGTCGGTGGACGTGCTCGGGTCGCAGGCGCGCGTCACGCAGCGATCGTCGCCCGCGCACGCCGCGTCGTTCGGCGGGTGAGCGCAGCTGCCGTCGGGGTTGCAGCGGTCCGTCGTGCAGTCGAGCCCGTCGCTGCACGCGGCGTCGTCCAGCGAGGGCGCGCAGGTCCCCGTGCTGGCGTCGCAGACGCGCGTCATGCAGCCGGCGCCGGCGTCACAGTGGACCGAGACGCCGCCGCGGCAGACGCCGGACACGCAGTGCTCCTCCCCGTTGCAGAGGTCGCCGTCGGAGCACTCCGCGTCGCCGGTGCAGCTCGACGGGGCGCACGCGCCGCTCGCGAGGCACGCCGGTCGCGTCGCGTCGCACGTCGAGGTGTGGGCGCAGTGCCCGTCGGGCTCGCAGCGGTCGGCGGTGCAGTCGATTCCGTCGGCGCACTCGTCGGCGTTCGAGCAGGGCAGACGGCACTCGCCCACGCCCGCGCGCGACACGCAGTCGGTGTCGCCCGGGCAGGTGTCGGTGTGCTGGCAGATGCTCGACACGCACGAGTCCGCGGTGCAGCGCAGGCCGTCGTCGCAGCCGCCCTCGCAGCCGGTCGCCCCTACGTCGATGGCCGAGTCGGTCGAGCCTGCCGCGTCCATCGGGGCGCGATCGGGTGGACCGTAGTCGAGCGCGAGGCCGCAGCCTCCGAGGGTCAGGCCTGCGCCGAGCGCCCAGACCCAGACGCCGAGGGTCACATACCGCCAGCCCATGCTCGACCTCCGCTGCGTACGGCAAGAAAAGGAGACGCGATCAGTCTACGAGCCGGCCGCGGCTGCGCCAAGCGACGCGCGAGACTTGAATGTTGGGCGCCGCTCGCGTTACGGGGGTGCGATGAAGATCGGTGCCCCCATCCCCGAGGCGCCCGCGCGCGCGGATCGTGCGTCGATCCGGGCCTCCATCGTCGAGCACCTCGCCCACGCTCGCATCCGCGACCAGTACCGGGCGAGCCCCATCGACGTGATGCACGCCGTCGGGCGCATGGCGCGTGACCGGCTGGCCGACCGCTGGCTCGAGTGCAGCAAGCGCCAGTGGGACGCCGGCCAGAAGCGCGTCTACTACCTCTCGATGGAGTACCTGCCGGGGCGCCTCCTGCGCGACGCGCTCGCGAACCTCGGCATGCTGGAAGAGACCCGGGGCGCGCTCGCGGATCTCGGCGCGGATCTCGACGAGCTGCTCGAGGTCGAGCCGGACCCGGGCCTCGGCAACGGCGGCCTCGGGCGCCTCGCGTCGTGCTTCCTCGACTCCATGGCCACGCTCGGCATCGCCGGCACCGGGTACGGGATCCGCTACGACTACGGGATCTTCCGGCAGGCGATCGTGGCGGGTCAGCAGACCGAGGAGCCCGACAGCTGGCTGCGCCACGGCTCGCCCTGGGAGGTGATCCGCTCCGAGACCACCTACCGCGTGCGCTACGGCGGCCACGTGATCGCGCGGAAGGAGGCCAACGGCCAGACGACCTTCTCCTGGGAGGGCACCCAGGACGTGCTCGCCGAGGCGCACGACATCCCCATCCCGGGCTACCGGAACGACGTCGTGAACACGCTGAGGCTCTGGTGGCCGCACCCGGTGGTGGCCTTCGACCTCGCGCTCTTCAACGCGGGCGATCACGCCGGGAGTGTCTCGTCGCGCAACGTCGCCGAGCACATCTCGCGCGTGCTCTACCCGAACGACTCGGGCCCCGCGGGCAAGGAGCTGCGACTTCGCCAGGAGTACTTCTTCGTGAGCGCGTCGCTGCAGGACGCGGTGACGCGCCACCTCGCGCGCTGGGGAACGCTCGACGATCTGCCCGAGCACAACGTCTTCCAGCTGAACGACACGCACCCCGCGCTCGCCGTCGCCGAGATGATGCGCATCCTGCTCGACGAGCACCGCTTCACCTGGGAGCGAGCGTGGGCGATCACGCACCGCAGCTTCGCGTACACGAACCACACGCTCCTGCCCGAGGCCCTCGAGACGTGGCCCGTACACATGCTCGACCGGATGTTGCCCCGGCAGCTCGACATCATCCGCGAGATCGATCGACGCCTCGGCACGCAGGTCGCGCTGCACTATCCGAACGACGAAGAGCGGTCGGCGAAGATGGCCATCATCGAGCGCGGACCGCAGCCGAGCGTGCGGATGGCGAACCTGTCCATCGCCGGGAGCTTCTCGGTCAACGGCGTCTCCGCGCTCCACTCGCGCCTCTTGCGCGAGAACATGTTTCCCGAGCTCGACGCGTTCTTCCCCAACCGCTTCCGCAACAAGACGAACGGAGTGACGCCCCGTCGCTGGATCGAGCAGTGCAATCCGGGGCTCGCGGCGCTGGTCACCGAGACCATCGGCGAGGGCTGGGTGACGCAGCTCGACAAGCTCCGTGGCCTCGAGGCGCACGCAGGCGACGCGTCGTTCCGCGAGCGTTTCCGCGCGGTGAAGCAGCAGAACAAGGAGCGTCTCTCGGCATTCCTCGCGCACGAGCACGCGTTCGAGGCGCCGACCTCGATGCTCTTCGACATCCAGATCAAGCGCATCCACGAGTACAAGCGGCAGCTGCTGAACCTGCTCCACGTCGTCCGGCGCTACCTGGATCTCAAGGCGGGCAGGCCGCCCGTGGCGCCGCGCGTGGTCCTCATCGGCGGTAAGGCGGCGAGCGCCTACGAGATGGCCAAGCGGATCATCTACCTCGCGAGCTCGGTCGCGGCGGTGGTGAACGCGGATCCGGACGCGCGCGATCACCTGCGCGTGCTCTTCGTCCCGAACTACCGCGTGTCCCTGGCCGAGAAGCTGATCCCGGCGGCCGATCTCTCGGAGCAGATCTCGACGGCGGGACAGGAGGCGTCGGGGACGGGGAACATGAAGCTCTCCATGAACGGGGCCCTCACGATCGGCACGCTCGACGGTGCGAACGTGGAGATCCGGGACGCGGTCGGAGCGGAGAACTTCTTCCTCTTCGGGCTCACGACCGACGAGGTGCAGGCGCGCGCGTCGGCGGGGTACGCGCCGGCGGAGGAGGTGGAGCGCTCGCCCCGGCTGAAGGAGGTGCTCGACGCGGTTGCCGGCGGCGTGTTCTCCGCCGACGAGCCCGGCCGCTTCAAGCCGATCGTGGACTCGCTGCTGACGAGCGACCGGTTCCTGCTGCTCGCCGACCATGCGTCGTACTGGGCCGCGCAGGACGCCGTGGACGAGGTCTATCGCCGGCCGGAGGAGTGGACGCGGCGGGCGATCCTGAACGTGGCGCGCATGGGCAGGTTCTCGAGCGACGCGACGATCCGGGACTACGCGCGGGACATCTGGGGCGTTCCGATCGGGTAGAGCGAGAGCGAGAGTCCTCGATCAGGGAACGTCGTCGCACTCGATCGCGAAGGCCAGCGCCCGACACACTTCGCGCATCCGGGTCGGCGTGAGGGTGGCCACGTGCGCGCCCAACGCCGAGCGCGGAACCGTCATCACATGGTCCAGGTTCACGGCGCACGGCGCCTTCATGCCGTCGTCCAGGTCGAGCCGCACTTCGGTCGGGATGTCGCGGATGGTCGACGTGATCGGCGCGATGGTGATCCGTCCCAGGAAGCGCAGCGCGGACGTGCGGGTCAGCACGAGCACCGGGCGCGTCTTGTCGGGAGCGGGCATCCGGACGAGGCGGACCTCACCACGCCTCAGCGCGCCGGCCACTTCTGCACCTCGTCCCATGCGTGCAGGTCCTCGTCCTCGGGGACACGGGCATAGCCGGCTCGATGACGCGCTTCCGCGGCGCGAACCGACGCGGTCGCGAGGTACTCGCGGAGCGCGGCCCGGATCAACTGGGACCGATTCACGTGGGTCGCCTTCGCCTCGACGTCCGCCGCGGCAAGCGTGGCCTCATCGAGGACGACCTGGATGGTCTTCATGGGTGTGGAGGATAGTCCACAGTCGGCGGGCGCGCGAGCCAGCGCGGAACACTCCGGTCGGTTGTACCGTTCTGCTGCCCATGCTTCCCGCCGACCACGGCCTCCGCCTCTCTCTCGCGCGGCTCTCGCTCGAGGGGCTCTCGCTCGGCGACGCGTTCGGCGAGCGCTTCTTCGTCCACCCGGACGCCGTCGATGGGCTGATCGATCAGCGCGCGCTGCCGGCGGCCGCCGTGTGGCGCTGGACCGACGACACCGCGATGGCGCTCTCGATCGTGGCCGAGCTCGAGGCGCACGGCGAGATCGACCGTGACGCGCTCGCGCGGCGTTTCGCGGCCCGCTACCGCGCCGACCCGGAGCGAGGCTACGGCCCGGGCGCGCATCGCATCCTCGGCGACATCGCCGCTGGGTTCTCGTGGGACGCCGCCGCGGCGGGGCCCTTCGGCGGACAGGGCTCGATGGGGAACGGGTCGGCGATGCGCTCGGCGCCGATCGGCGGCTACTTCTCGGACGACCCCGGCCTCGCCGCGGGCGTCGGCGCGCTCTCCGCGGATCCGACGCACGCGCACCCCGACGGGCGCGTGGGCGCCGCAGCCGTGGCGGTCGCGGCGGCGCTCGCCGCAGGGTCTGCGCTCGAACGCGACGCGTTCCTGGACGGCGTCCTCGAGCTCACACCCCCGGGCCCCACCCGCGACGGCATCGCGAGAGCGCGCGACCTCCCCGGCGTGGTCGACGCTCGCCGCGTGGCGAAGATCCTCGGCAGCGGTCAGCGGGTGCTCTGCTCGGACACCGTCCCGTTCGCGCTCTGGTGCGCCTCCCGTCACCTCGACGACTACGCGGAGGCGATGTGGGCGACGGTGAGCGGGCTCGGCGACCGAGACACCACGTGCGCGATCGTCGGAGGGATCGTCGCGCTGCGGGTCGGCGCGTCGGGCCTGCCCGCGGACTGGCTGGCGCGGCGCGAGCCGCTGGGACGCTGAGGGGGAGATCGCGCGCGGCGAGTGCCCTGACCGGGCACTGCGATCCCCGCGAGCGAGGCGTGCGCTGGCCGCGTCGAGGGGCCGGTGCCCCGCTGAACCTCGCCGCTCTCGGTACGCTCCGGTCACGACGCTACGGCGCCAGCGCCCGCTCTCGCGAGCGCGCGCGGGCCTCGCGGGCGTCGAGCCAGAGCGCGAGCGCGACCATGGACGCGACGAGCAATGCCCCGAGCCCGAGCCACTCGCCGTAGTCGAGCGTCTCGCGGATCATGCTACACGGCAGGCCGAACGCGATCTCGAGGTGCACGACGTACACCACGAGCGAGTGCCGGCCGCGCGAGACGATCGCGCGCCGCAGCGGCTCGACCCGGGGCAGCGCCATCGACGAGAGCGCCGCGAGCCCGGTCGCGATCGACGCGTTCCACGCGAGGCGCAGGAGGTTGCGGGCCTGCTCGGCCCGCGCGAGGAGCCACTGCGCCGCGGGCATCGGCTCGAACACGACGAGCGCGACGCCGATCGCGAGCACGAGCGCGAGCCCAGCGCTCGGCACGAAGGGCACGTCCCAAGCGTCGCGCAGCGGGCGCGCCCGCAGCGCCCGCCCGATCGCCGCCCCGAGCAGCGTGTACGCGAGCCAGGGGAAGAGCGGGAAGCGCGCCCCCGTCGGCGCCGGGAACGCGCTCGTGCGCGCGACGTAGTCTGCCAGGCGCGTGGGTAGCATCGAGAGGTCCGCCCCGACGAACGAGGGCGTCGCGAGCGCCACGGTGAGCGCGAGCACGAGCAGGACGAGCGGCCCGTGCCGCCAGCGGGTCACGAGCGCGAGCACGCCGTTCACGACGACCAGCGCCGCGCCGATCCCCTGGAGCACGTCGAGGCGCGCGAGCAGCTCGGGTGTCCGGGTCGCGCCCGCCAGCGCGTACCAGGTCGCGAGCCACGCGAGCCCCGCCGCGCCGATCAGCAGCCCACGCACGCGCGCCGGCACCTTCTCTCCGCACGCGCGCCACGCCAGCCCGAGCGTGAGCGCGTCGAGCGCGATCGGGGCCCAGTTCACCCGGTCCACGATCGCCCCGTAGTCGACCGTCCAGGCGAATAGCTTGAAGGCGTAGCCGCCGACCACGATCCCCGCGCCGCGCCGTGCGCCAGCCCACGCCCGCCCGGGCTCGAACACCAGCGCCGCCGAGATCCCCGCGAGCAGCAGGAAGAGAGGTGCGGCCAGGCCGCCGATGATTCGTGTGATGCCGAAGCCTTGGCCCTCGCGCAGCGGCCCGCCGATCCACGCGTCGGCGCAGTGCCACTGGATCATGCAGAGCACCGCCGCGCCTCGGACGGCGTCGACGACGAGCACGCGCTGGGGCTTCGGCTTGTTCTCGGTCATCAGCGATCGACGCAGCGCGTTGACACCGTGCTGGGCGGTTTGCTACTCCGGCCGCCTTCGCGTGCCTCGGTGGTTTCGAGGGCGGCGACGGTGACAGGAGAGGTGGGCAGTGTTCAAGTCGATCTGCATCTTCTCCGGACACGCGAACCCGCACCTCGCGGAGTCCATCGCCGAGTACCTCCAGCTGCCGGTCGGTCGCCTGAAGATCTCGAACTTCTCCGACGGCGAGGTGTTCGCCGAGATCCAGGAGAACGTCCGCGGCGTCGACGTCTACGTCGTCCAGCCGACCTGCGCGCCGGTGAACGACAACCTGATGGAGATGCTCGTGACGGTCGACGCGCTGAAGCGCGCCTCGGCCGGCGCCATCACCGCGGTCATCCCCTACTACGGCTACGGCCGGCAGGATCGCAAGGTCGCCCCGCGCACGCCGATCACGGCCAAGCTGGTCGCCGATCTGCTCAGCGCGAGCGGTGTCTCGCGGGTGGTGTCGATGGACCTGCACGCGGGCCAGATCCAGGGGTTCTTCAACGTCCCCTTCGATCACCTGTTCGCGATGCCGGTCTTCCTCGATCATCTCCGGCCGAAGATCAAGGAGGACACGGTCTTCGTCTCGCCGGATGCGGGCGGCGTCGAGCGCGCGCGCGCGTACGCCAAGCGGCTTCGCGGCGAGCTCGCCATCATCGACAAGCGGCGCGCGAAGGCGAACGTCAGCGAGGTGATGAACATCGTCGGTGACGTCGACGGCAAGGACTGCGTCATCGTCGACGACATGATCGACACGGCCGGCACGCTCACGAACGCGGCGCAGGCGCTCAAGGACCGCGGCGCCAAGCGCGTGCTCGCCATCGCCACGCACCCGGTCTGCTCGGGCCCCGCGATCAAGCGCATCGTCGAGAGCCCGATCGAGGAGGTCGTCGTCACCGACACCATCCCGCTCGGCCCCGAGGCGCTCGGCTCCGGGAAGTTCACCGTGCTCAGCGTCGCGCGCCTGCTCGGCGAGGCGATCAAGCGCATCCACAACTCCGACAGCGTCAGCTCGCTCTTCGTCTGACGTTCATTCGTTCCGCGGCGCCGGTAGGCCCAGGTGGCGCGCGACCTCCGCGCCGACGATCCCCACATCCGTGACGTCGGTGCTCGTGGCGATCACCGTGTCGCCGCTGGCCGTTCGCAGGAGCAAGCGGTGCACCGGGGGCGCGTTCCGTCGGCGAACGACCCCCAGCTCGACGATCACACGCGCGTCGCGGTCGATCGTCGCCGTCCACGTGCCGAGCGGGATCAGCAACCAGCGGCGCGACCGCGTCACCCTGCGCTCGTGTGTGTCGAACAGGTGTGTGACGGAGAAGCCGACGCTCCACACGCCGGCGAGCAAGAGGAGCGCGCCGAGCCCGCAGAGAACCACGACCAGGAGGGGCTCCTCGGCGCTGGCGCGCGCGGCGGCGAGCAGCGCGACGCCGATCGCACTCACGAACACGGCGCGCAGCGTCCCGCCGACGCCCGAGGCGGCGATCAGGTTCACCGTGAGGGCGGTAAGAATCACCGCGACGATGACGACGAAGTCGAAGCTCTCGTCGAGATCGCGATCGATCGAGAGACGGCGACCGTTTCCGGCCGGCGCGCAGGTGAACGTCACGCCCTCTCCGTGAATGGCCCTCTGCTGGAGCGCGGCGACGGAGAGCGCGGGCTTGTTGCCCTTGTTCCGCAGGAACACCCCGCCCTGGTAAAGGAACCCTTCCCGGTCCTCTTCATCGAACGCAATGAGCTCACACTCCCCGGCGTTCGCGCGCTGGACG
>JBGAQA010000164.1:0-9078 GCA_044220955.1 Sandaracinaceae bacterium | reverse complement strand
GAAGGGAGGACGTCCCCGTCCTCCCTCGACAGTCCGAGTGAATCGGCCTGCCTCGCCCACCTGTCCGTCGCGACGCCAACTGCCCGTCAACGATTCTGTCCCAGATCGTGATCGGTCACCTAGGACGGCGCCCGCACCGAGATCGTGATCAGCTCGCTCGGGACGTCCGGGTCGTCGGCGTCGACGACCGCGTAGGCCCTCACCTCGTCCTCGTGGACGCTCGCGAGGGCGAGTCCCTCGGGCTTGGAGCGCGAGGGCGAGCCGTCCTCGTCGTGGAGGATCGCGAGCACGGCCTCTCCGCGCGGCAGCACGACGCCGATCGCGCAGCCGACGACCTCGCCGTCGTCGTAGGCGCTGGGCGAGCGCTCCGCCGCCGCGAGGAACCAGAGCCGTCCCTCGGGGCCGGTCGCGAGGTCCGTGAACGTGAGCGGCGCGCCCGCGACGGCGCCCAGATCGAAGGGTCGCACCGCCTCGATCGGAGGGACGGGGCCGCGCCGATCGAGGTACGAGAGCAGCGCGTCGAGCCCGAGGTCGGCGAGCGCGCTCACCGGCGCGAGGTCGCCGCGAGGCGCGCCGTTGCCGCGGTTCGCCAGGAAGAAGCGATCGCCCGAGCGCGCGGCGCCCTCGACGTTCAGCTCGCTGCCGGCGAAGTCCGTGCGTGCCGCGAGCGTCTCGTAGAGCGCCGTGCAGTCGATGACGCGCGTGGTCGTTCCCTCGAGGAGCACCATGCGCCGACGGTTCGCGTGCGAGCCCGACCCGACGAGCAGCGCCCGCGTCTCGTCGATCGCCGCGATCGACTCGAGGTCGAGCTTCAGCGCCTTCGTGCCGGCGCGCTCCTCGAACACGCGGACCCCATCGGGCGCGTAGTCGAGCGTGATGGCGGCGACGTCGGCGCTCTCGGGCGCGAAGACCGCGAGGAACGAGGTGTCGTCCTGGGGCGCGACGAGCACGCGCCGCCCCTCGCGCGTCTGCCACGCGAGCCCAGACGCGGCACGCACGTGCGGCGGTCGCCCGATCGTCGGATCGCCCCCGTCGGCGTAGCGCAGAGCTCGCCGCGCCACGATGCGTGCGTCGGGGCCGCGGCGCGGGACGATCACTCCTCGTCTCCGTGCGGGGCCGGATCGATCCCGAGCCGCGTCGTGATGATCCCGTGCGCGACGTAGCAGAGCGGCGTCAGGAGGATCGCCACGACGATCTTGTAGAGGTAGCTCCACAGGGTGATCTCCCAGATGCGGCCGACCGAGAGGTGGCCGAGCTGGGCACCGAAGTTCACGAAGACGGTGTCGATGACCTGGCTGAGCACCGTCGAGCCGATCGCCCGCAGCCAGAGGTGCCGGCTCGCGGTGACGCGCTTGACGATGTGGAACGTGTAGATGTCGAGGAACTGGCTGACGAGATACGCGACGAGCGAGGCCCCGAACAGGCGCCCGGTCAGGCCGAAGACGCTGTCGAACGCCTCCTGCGACACGTACGTCTCCTCCGAGACGGGGGCCAGGCGCGCGGCCATGATGATGCCGAAGCCGACGACCAGCATCGCCATCCCGACGCCCGTCATCAGACGCGCGCCGCGGCGCCCGTAGTACTCGTTGACGATGTCGGTGAGCAGGAACGCGATCGGAAACGCGACCGTGCCCGTGGACATCGAGAGCGAGCCGACGCGGAAGAACTTGCCGGCGACGATGTCGGCGACGAGCAGGCACGTCACGAAGAGCGCGACGAGGACGACGTAGAGCTGGTGCTGGCGGGTCAGCTCGAAGCGCACCTGGCGCTTGTACCACGGGCCACCGGGAGAACTGCCGATGCGGAACATTGGACGCGCCGCGCGGTTGTGCGAAGGTAGCGCCTTCGCGCGCAGGCCTACACGGGATGCCGATCATCACCGAGCCGATGTTGTGGGGCGGGTTCCTCGTCTTCCTCGCCATCGTGCTGTTCCTCGATCTCTTCGTCTTCCACCGGAAGGCGCGCGCCGTCGCGTTCCGCGAGGCGACGTTCTGGATCCTCGTCTGGGGCAGCTTCGCGATGGCGTTCGCCGGGCTGCTCTACGTGCTGCCCGGGTACGGGCCGGACATGGCGTCGCAGTTCGTCACCGGCTACGTGCTCGAGCAGGCGCTGAGCGTCGACAACCTCTTCGTCTTCATCCTGATCTTCAAGGGGTTCGCCGTCCGGCGCGACCACCAGCACCGCGTGCTCTTCTGGGGCGTGATGGGGGCGATCGTGCTCCGCGGGACGTTCATCCTGCTGGGTACGGCCATCGTCGAGCGCTTCGAGTGGGTGCTCTACCTCTTCGGCGTCTTCTTGCTCTACACAGGAGGGCGGCTGCTCTTCGGGGGCGACGACGACGACGACGAGATGGACGTCGAGGACAACCGCGTCGTGAAGCTCACCAAGCGCCTGCTCGGCAAGCGCATGACGAGCGGCTACCGGCAGGACCAGTTCTTCGTCCGCGACGGGGGCCTGCTCATGGCCACGCCGCTCTTCCTCGTGGCGGTGGTCGTGGAGGTCTCGGACCTGATCTTCGCGGTCGACTCGATCCCGACCATCTTCGCGATCACGACGCACGGGGTGATCGTGTTCACGTCGAACATGTTCGCGATCCTCGGCCTTCGGAACGTGTTCATCATCCTGAACGAGCTGCTGCCGCGCTTCCGCTACCTCGAGAAGGCCGTCTCGATCATCCTCATCTTCATCGGCGCGAAGCTGCTGGTCCGCTACTTCGGCATCCACATCCCGGACGGCATCTCGCTCGGCGTCGTCGGCCTCCTGCTCGTCGGCTCGGTGGTCCTCAGCTCGCTCATCCCGGCTCCGAAGGAGGAGAACGGGGGCGAGGATCAGAACGAGGACGGGGAGACCAAGAGCGAGCCCGAGGGCGAGAGCAAGAGCGAGAGCGAGAGCGAGAGCTGAGGGACCGGTGCTCCGTGTCGCGCACGCCTGTCGAACGCGCCCTCAGGGCTGCCCGCTGAACGCGGCGAACGCCGCCACCGCGAGCTGCTCGACCGACTCGTAGCTCCTGAGCGCGCAGCGCACGCCTTCCGCGCTCGCGCGGCAGTCCACGCCGTCCACGTCGAGGAGTGCGGCGAGCGCGGCGCCGCGCCGCACCTCGGGGATCGGGAGCAAGAGCGTGGGCGGCGGGAACACGCGCGTGCCGAGCGCGTCGAGCGGCTGGACGACCTCGCGCTGGGCGCGCGCGAGATCGCCGTCGCCGAGCGCCCGGCTCGCCGTGTCCACGCGCAGGCCGCCCTCCCTCAGCTGGCCGCCGACGCCCACGAGAGCGCCCCCGATCTCGACGAGCAAGCGCGCACTGCCGGCCGCGACGTCCAGCAGCCCGCTCGCGACGGCGCCGGCCTCGAGCCGCGCGGGCGCTGGCAACACGATCGCTGCGCAGTGGTCGAGCGCGGCGAACGCCATCACGCCGCCGTGCGACGTCGGGCGTGCGCCGAGGGCGGTCGGCAGGCGCGCGTCACTGCACGCCACGACGAGCTCGGTCGGTGCGCCGCCCGCCGCCGCGGCGATCGCCCACACCGCGCCCCGAGCCGGGGTGAGCGTCACCCTGGCACGGTGGGCGAGCGCGACGTGAGGCGCACGAACGGTCGCGATGAGCGCCCGCGTCGTCCGGTCGAGGTCCGTGTCGGGCCCGACGGGGTTCGTCGCGACGTGCGCGACGAGCGCGTCGGCGACGCGACGCCGGTCGTCTGCGCCCAGGTCGGGCGCGCTCGCGCCCAGTCGTCGCGCGAGCGCCACCGCGTCGCCGGCGACGCTCTCGAGCGCGACGCCGAGCGCGCGCGAGCCGGCGTCGTCCGGACCCAGCGTCTCCTCGAGCGCGCCGAGGATGGGGCGTGCGTCGTCGGGCGCCCCCGCGAGCAGATACGAGCGAACCGCCAGCGACCCGAGATCGGGGCGCGAGGGGTGCGCCTCGAAGCCGCGAGCGGCGAGGCGGGCGAGCGCACGGTACCCGTCCGGCGTCGGGTCGCGCGCCACGCGTCGCTGGCGCGCCTGCACCTGCAGGTCGAGGGCCGTCTCGTTCGCGACGTCGACGCGCTCGGGGTCGATCGCGCGTCCCATCGCCGCCGCGCGAAGGTCGGACTCGCGCTCGATGCGCTCGTCGAGGGCGCCGAGCTCGAGCTCGGTCCAGGTGCGGTGCGAGCGCTCGGTGTCGCCCCGCGCCGGTCGGCGACGGATCGTCGTCACGCCCGAGTCGTCGAGCTCGAGCGCGCGCACGAGCGCGCCGTACCCGTCGAGCACGACGCGCGCCTCCTCCGCGCCGTCGGCGACCGCGGCGCACGCGAGCTGCGCGACGTCGTCCTCGGTGCCCATCGGCCGCTGCACCCGCCGCGTGAGGACCACGCGCTCGCCCTCGACGCGCGCGAGGTAGCTGGCACATCCGTCGGCCTCGCCCTCGCACGCCTCGGTCCAGCGCACGCGTACGGGCAGCCGCTCCGCGATCTGCCGCGGGGTGCCCAGGCTGGTGTCCACCAGCAGGGTGATGACGTGCGCGACCGGGCCGTCCTCCGCCGGGCGATCGCTGCACGACGCGAAGGCGCGTACGCCCGGCGCGCTCGCCCAGGCCTGGCCGCCGCTGGCGGTCGCGACCGCGTCGCGCCGCTCCGGCGGGACCGAGGCCGGCCAGCCGACGATGCAGTCGAAGGCGCGTCGTGGCAGCGGCGCGCAGAGCTGCTCGACGAGCGCGCGCCGGCTCCGGGCGACGTGATCGATCCCGGAGGACGGAGACGCGACGGCGGCGCCGCACCCGAGGGTGAGCGCCGCCGTGACGAGGACCGAGCGGGAACGCACGCGCGCAGCTTAGCGCGCGACCGCGGCTAAACGTCGTAGCCGGGGAAGAACCAGCCGATCTCGAAGCGGGCCGTGTCCGGGCCGTCCGAGCCGTGCGAGGCGTTCTCGCCGACGTTCGCGCCGAAGAGCTTGCGGACGGTGCCGTCGGCCGCCTTCTTCGGGTCGGTCGCGCCCATCGTCTCGCGCCACTTGGCGATCGCGTTCTCGCCCTCGAGCACCATCACGACACAGGGGCCGCGGGTCATGAAGTCGACGAGCTCGCCGAAGAAGGGCCGCTCCTTGTGGACCGCGTAGAAGCCCTCGGCGATCGGGCGCGTCATGTGCATCATGCGCATCGCCTTGATCTTCAGGCCGTTCTTCTCGATGAGGCTGAGGATGCCGCCGATGTGGCTCTTCTCCACGGCGTCGGGCTTCACGATCGCGAACGTTCTCTCGGTGGCCATCGGTACTTCCTGGTTGTGCGCGGCGTCCGCGCGAAAGCGGCGGCGCTCGTAGCATGGAAAAAGCCTGTCGTCCGCTGGGGATCGACAGGCTTCCTCGTTCGGGCCGAGCTTCTGAATGACTGTTCAGGTCACTTCAGCATGCTCTTGAGGGTCTCGCCCATGTGGCTGGGAGTCGGGGACATCTTGATCCCGGCGTCGGTCATGGCCTCGATCTTGGCCTTCGCGGTGCCCTTTCCGCCCGAGATGATGGCGCCGGCGTGGCCCATCCGCTTGCCCGGGGGCGCCGTCGTCCCGGCGATGAAGCCGGCGACGGGCTTCTTGAAGTGCTTCTTGATGTACTCCGCCGCCGTCTCCTCGGCCGAGCCGCCGATCTCGCCGATCATGATGACGCCGTGGGTGTCGGGGTCGGCGTTGAAGAGCGTGAGCACGTCGACGAAGTCGGTGCCGTTGATGGGGTCGCCGCCGATGCCCACGGCCGTGCTCTGGCCGAGCCCGAGCGCCGTGAGCTGCCCGACCGCCTCGTAGGTGAGCGTGCCGGAGCGCGACACGACGCCGATGTTGCCGGGTCGGTGGATGTGGCCGGGCATGATGCCGATCTTGCACGCGCCGCCGGGCGAGATGACGCCCGGGCAGTTCGGTCCGATCAGCCTCGTCTTCTTCGGGCCCGTCTGCGCGTCGAGCACGCGGCGCACGCGCATCATGTCCATCACGGGGATGCCCTCGGTGATGGCGATCACGAGCTCGACGCCCGCCTCGATGGCCTCGAGGATGCCGTCGGCCGCGCCCGGGGGCGGGACGAAGAGGCAGCTCACCGTCGCGCCCGTCTGCTTCACCGCGTCCGCGACGGTGTCGTAGACGGGGACGTTCTTCTTGCTCGTGGCGCCGGTCCACGTCTGCCCGCCGCGGCCGGGGGTGACGCCGGCGACGACCTGCGTGCCGTAGGCGATGCACTGGTCGGCGTGGAAGCCGCCGGCGCTGCCGGTGATGCCCTGGAAGAGGACCTTGGTGTCCTTACCGATGAGGATGGACATGACTCAGGCTCCCTTCGCGAGCTGGACGATCTTCTGGGCGCCCTCGGCCATCGAGGCCGCGGGCGTGATGGCGAGGCCGCTGCCGAGGAGGATCTCGCGACCCTTCTCGACGTTCGTTCCCTCGAGCCGCACGACGACCGGGACCTTCAGCCCGAGATCCTTCGCGGCGGCGATGACGCCCTCCGCGATGATGTCGCACTTCATGATCCCGCCGAAGATGTTGACGAAGATGCCCTTGACGTTCGGGTCGTGGAGGATGATGCGGAAGGCCTTGGTGACCTGCTCCTTCGTCGCGCCGCCGCCGACGTCCAGGAAGTTCGCGGGGTCGCCGCCGTAGTGCTTGATGATGTCCATCGTGCTCATGGCCAGGCCGGCGCCGTTCACGAGGCAGCCGATGTTTCCGTCGAGCTTCACGTAGGACAGGCCCGCCGCCTTCGCCTCCGTCTCGGTCGGCTCCTCTTCGTTCGCGTCGCGCAGCTCCTCCCAGTCCGGGTGGCGGTAGCTCGCGTTCTCGTCGAAGTTCACCTTCGCATCGAGCGCGATGATCTTCTCGTCGCTCGTCGCGAGGAGCGGGTTCACCTCCACGAGCGAGCAGTCCTCCTTCACGAAGAGGTCGTAGAGCTTCCCGACGAGGTCGCAGAACGCGCCGACCGCCTTGCCCTTGAGGCCGAGCTGGAAGGCGAGCGTGCGCCCGTAGTGCGCCTGCATGCCCTCGATCGGGTCGATGACGAGCGTGAGGATCTTGTCCGGCGTGTCGTGGGCGACCTTCTCGATGTCCATGCCGCCCTCGGTCGAGGCGATCACCGCGACGCGGCGCGTGGCGCGGTCGACGACCATCGAGAGGTAGAGCTCGCGCGCGCCCTCGAGGTTCATCCCCTGCTCGATGTAGAGGCGCTTGACGATCTTGCCGCCGGGGCCGGTCTGCGCGGTGATCAGGTTCATCCCGAGGATGGCCTTGGCCTTCTCCTCGACCGCGGCCATGCCCTTGGCGACCTTCACGCCGCCGCCCTTGCCGCGCCCACCCGCGTGGATCTGCGCCTTCACGACGACGACCTCGCTCTTCGTCTCGGCCATCAGCGCCTCGGCGGCCTTCTTGGCCTCGTCGAGCGTGAACGCGGGGATGCCCTTGGGGACCGGGATCCCGTAGCGCGCGAAGAGGCGCTTGCCCTGGTACTCGTGGATGTTCATGCGGCTCCTGCTTGGGGGGGGCCGGGAAGTTAGCGGGATCGGAGACGGTGGATCAAGGGCGAGCGCGAGGGCGTGTCCGAGAGCGGGAGCGAGACGCGACCGGTGGAGATCCGCGTGCGGCCGTGAGATCGTGGCCGCCATGAAGCGCCTCCTCGCGACCCTCGCGCTGCTGCTCCTCGTCGCCTCGCCCGCGTCCGCGGCGACCCTCACGGTCGGGCCGGGGATGACGTACTCCACGATCGCCGCGGCGGCTGCGGCGGCGAGCGCCGGCGACGTCGTCGAGATCAGCGCCGGCACGTACCACGAAGAGGTCGTCTGGTCCGACGACGCGCTCACCATCCGCGGCGTGGGCGGCGAGGTGGTCGTCGACATGACCGGTCGCGCGCTCACCAACCAGGGAGGCAAGGGCATCTTCATCCTCGACGGCGCGGACATCACCGTCGAGGGGATCACGTTCGTGGGCGCGAGCGTGCCGGACGGCAACGGCGCCGGGATCCGCTGGCAGGGCGGCGGGATGCTCACCGTCCGGGGCTGCACGTTCCGGGACAACGAGGACGGGATCCTCGGCGGCAACCACCCGGACAACGTCGCGCTCGTCGAGGACAACGAGTTCGTCGGCAACGGCCTGGGCAGCTTCGGGTACACGCACAGCATCTACGTCAGCGAGATAGACACCCTGACGTTCCGCGGGAACTGGTCGCACGACCTCGCGGCCGGGCCCGACATCGGGCACCTCTTCAAGTCGCGCGCGCACCACAACTACGTCCTCTACAACCGCCTCACCGCGCAGGGCTCGCACTCGAGCTACGAGCTGCAGCTGCCCGAGGGCGGCATCGGCTACGTCATCGGAAACCTGATCGAGCAAGGCTCGATGGGCCCGAACCGTACGATCATCAGCATCGGCGGCGACGGCATGCAGTGGCCCGATCACCACGTGTTCGTGGTCAACAACACCATCGTCAACGCCGACACGGGCGGCACGTTCGTGAACGCGACCGCGCCGATCGATCTCGACCTCGTGAACAACCTCTTCGTCGGGCCGGGCACCGTCGTGAGCGGCGGCAACGTGCTGCGCATGAGCAACAACCTCACGACGGACACGTCGGCGCTCGTGGACGCGGCGTCGTTCGACTACCACCTGGCCCCGGGCAGCATGGCGATCGACATGGGGATCGACCCGGGCAGCGATGGGGCGATGTCGCTCGCGCCCGTCCTGCAGTACCTGCATCCGCGCGCGACGGAAGGGCGCAGCGCCGTCGGGCCGATCGACGTCGGCGCGTACGAGTTCGGCAGCGTCGCCGTGCCGGACGCGGGGACGGATGCGGGCACGGGGCCGGGAAATGACGCCGGGACGATTCCCGCGACGGATGCGGCGGGCACCGACGCGGGGGCCTCGGGCCGCGATGCGGGGGCGAGCGTGCCGGGCACGGCAGGCGGCTGCTGCGGGGTCGCGGGGACGCGCTCGACGCGGGGCGCGTGGCTGGCGCCGCTCGGCGCGCTGGGGGTGGTGATGGTGCGATCGCGCCGCCGGGCAGCGCGGCGAGGGTAAGACCTCGCCCTCGCCCTCGCCCTCGCCCTCGCTCTCGCCCTCGCTCTCGCTCTCGCCCTCGCCCTCGCCCTCGCCCTCG
>JBGAQA010000163.1:0-9113 GCA_044220955.1 Sandaracinaceae bacterium | reverse complement strand
CATGCTGCCCGTGCTCGACGTGAAGCTCCGCGAGCTCTCGGGCGTGCCGGGCGGCTCCGATCGCGTCTTTCACTACCTGCCGTTCTGCTTCGCCGGCTCGCGGATGGTCCTCTGGGCGTGCCTGCACCGCGCGAACGGGATCCATCTCTCGACGCGGCTCGACGATCTCGTGCGCGAGCTCGGCGCGGCGAGCCCCGAGTACTTCCTGAACGTCCCGGCGCTGCTCGACCGCGTCCGCGCCGGCGTGGAGAAGAAGCTCGCCGAGCGTGGACGAGCCGTGAAGGCGCTGTACTCGCGGGCGATGGAGGCCGACGCCCGGGAGCGCGTGGGGAGCGCGGGGCGTCGCGACAAGGCCACGATCCTGCTCGCTCGGCGCGTGCTCTTCCCGCGCATCCGAGCGCAGATCGGCCCCGCGCTCAAGGGCCTCATCTGCGGCTCGGCGCCGCTCTCGCTCGAGACCCAGGCGTGGTTCGTCGCGATCGGGCTTCCGGTCTTCCAGGTCTACGGTCTCACCGAGACCACCGCGATCGTCACGATCGACCGCAAGGACGCCGTCCAGCTCGGGCGCGTCGGCCACGCGATCCCCGGCTGCGAGCTGCGGCTCGGGGAGGGCGGCGAGCTCGAGGTGCGCGGACCGAACGTCTTCTCCGGGTACTTCCGGCGTGACGACGCCACGCGCGCCGCGTTCACGCGCGACGGGTGGTTCCGCACGGGCGATCAGTGCGAGATCGACGCGCGCGGGAGCCTGCGCATCATCGGCCGCACGAAGAACGTGCTGGTCCCGAGCTCCGGGCACAACGTCCCGCCCGAGCCGCTCGAAGAGCGCATCCGCGAGGCGATCCCTGGCGTCGACCACGTGATCGTGATTGGCCACGGCCGTCCCTACCTCGCGGCCATCCTCTCGGGCGCCGCGCCGGCGAGCCTCGTGCGAGAGCGGCTCGCCGAGGTGAACGAGGCGCTCCCGCACTATCGCCGCGTCCGGCGCTGGATCGTCGCGCGCGAGCCCTTCACGCCCGAGAGCGGCCTGTTGACCGCGAACCAGAAGCTGCGGCGCGCCGAGATCGAGCGGCGCTACGCGTCGCAGATCGCCGCGCTCTACGAGCAGGCGGAGGGGGACGCAGCGCATGCCTGAGTGCCTCACGGCGACGCTCGAGGCGGGCGTGCTCGACGTCGTGCTGCACGCCGATCCGGCCAACGAGATCGGGCTCGCGATGCTGGTCGAGCTCGAGGCCGTCGTCCGGACGTTCGAGCCCGGCGTGCGGGCCATGGTGATCCGGAGCGGCGCGCGCCGCGGGTTCTGCGCGGGCGCGGACCTGCGCGAGCTGCACGGGCGCAACGCCTCGATGCGCGCCGCGGGCGCGACGGACACCGAGCGTGCGCTCGCCGTCCGCGCGTTCCTCGACCGGATCCACGCCGTGATGGACGCGATCGACGCGGCGCCCTTCACCACCATCGCCGCGGTCCACGGCGTGGTCTTCGGCGGCGGCTTCGAGCTCGCGCTGGCCTGCGACCTGATCGTCGCCGACAAGACCGCGCGCTTCGCGTTCCCCGAGCTGCGGCTCGGGCTGATCCCCGGCTTCGGCGGCCTCCCGCGGCTGCGCCGTGCGCTCGGTACGGCCGTCGTGAACGACCTCGTGCTCACCGGGCGCTCGCTCGGCGCTGCGCGCGCCCACACGCTCGGCCTGGTCTCGCAGCTCGTCGGCGAGGGGCAGGCGCCCGACGTCGCGCGGCGTGTGGCGCTGCAGTCGACGCGCTTCGACGCAGAAGCCACCCGGGCGGCGCTCGCGTTCGTGCGCACGGATCTGCGCGCCGAGCTGCAGCGCGAGAAGGACGTGTTCTGCGCGCTCTTCGTGTCGCCGGTCGTCGACGCGGCGCTCGCGAGGTTCGCCGCCGACACCTCGGCGATGCCGTATCTGCCGTCGAGCGAGGGGAGGGCGTCGTGAGCAATCCTGCGACCCTCGACACGCTGCTGACGCTCGCCGCGGAGCGCTTCGGGCGTGAGCGCGCGTCGCTGCGACCGGACGACGACTTCTTCGACGCGCTCGAGATCGACAGCGTGGACGCGATGACGCTGCTCACGGCCGTCGAGGAGCGCTTCGGCGTCGAGATCCCCGACTACGAGGTGCAGGACGTGCGGACCTTCACCGGTCTGGCCGCCGTGATCGCGAGGAGGCTCTGATGCGCGGGCACGAAGCCGGCTCCGCGGCGATGCTCCACCCGCCCGCGTACGCCTCGCTCGGCGAGCTGCTCTCGGACGCGCTGATCCAGTGGAAGCGTGAGACGGCCCTCGTGGAGATGGATCGCAAGCGCCTCACGCACGCGTGGACCTACCGCGAGACCAAGGCGGAGGTGATGCGGGTCGCGACGTGGCTCGCGGCGCTCGAGCTCGCGCCGGGCGCCCGTGTCGCGATCCTGATGAGCAACCAGTCGCGCTGGCTGGTCGCGGCGTGCGCGCTCTTCCGAAACGGCCTCGTGCTCGTGCCGATCGACTACAAGCTCTCGGCGGCCGAGCAGCTCGCCCTGATCGTGCACTCCGAGGCTTCCGTCCTCGTGGTCGAGCAGCCGCTGCTCGAGCGGCTCGGCGACGCACTGCCCGTCCGGAGCGTCCTGGTGTCGGACGCGTCGAAGGCCACGGGTGCCCAGCGCTGGGAGGCGCTGCCCCCGCACGAGGGCGAGGACCCACCGCTCGTCCCGCGCACTCGCGACGACGTGGCGTGCATCGTCTACTCGTCGGGCACCGGCGGCACGCCGAAGGGCTGCGTGCTCACGCACGACGCGTACCTCGAGCAACTCCGCGCGCTGATGGAGATCTTCCCGATGCGCCCCGGGCACCGGACGTTCTCCGTCCTGCCGACCAACCACGCCATCGACTTCATGGTCGGCTTCGTCGGGCCCTTCGCGTGCGGTGCGGCCGTCGTGCACCAGCGGACCCTGCGTCCCGAGTTCCTCGTGTCGACGATGCGCGAGCAGAAGATCACGCACGTCGCGCTCGTCCCCGTCCTGCTCGAGGCCTTCGAGCGCGCCCTCGACGAGAAGCTCGACGCGCGCCCGGCGTGGCAGCGCGCGGCCGTCGAGGGGCTCTCGGCGATCAACCTCGCGCTGACGCGGGACAAGGCCGACCCGGCGCTCTCGCGTCGGCTGCTCTCGGGCGTACACGCCGCTTTCGGCGGTCACCTGGAGCTCGTGTTCGCGGGGGGAGCCTTCGTCGACCGCGCGCGCGCCGAGCGCTTCTACCGCCTCGGCCTGCCCGTCGTGATCGGCTACGGCCTGACCGAGTGCTGCACGGTCGCGACGGTCAACGATCTCCGACCGTTCCGGGCCGACTCGGTGGGCCGCCCCGTGTCGGGCGTGGAGGTCCGCATCCACGACGCGGGGCCCGACGGCGTCGGCGAGGTCTGGATCCGCGGCCGTACCGTCATGAAGCAATACCTGCGGGAGCCGGAGCTGAGCGCTCGCACCATCACCGCCGACGGCTGGCTGAGGACGGGCGACCTCGGCTCGCTCGACGCGAGCGAGCACCTGCGGCTCGTCGGGCGCAGCAAGAACATGATCGTCACCGCGGGCGGCAAGAACGTCTACCCCGAGGACGTCGAGGGCGCCCTCGAGGGCTCGCCGGCCGACGAGATCGCGGTGTTCGCGTCGGGCTACGTGTGGCCGCGCACGCGAGCCCTCGCCGACGAGGTGCTCTTCGCGGTCGCGCGCACGAGGTCGGACGATCCACGGCCCATCGCGCGCTGGCTCGCCGAGCGGAACCGCCGGCTGCCGGAGCACAAGCGACTGGCCTCGGTGCTGGTCGTCGGCGATGCGTTCCCGCGTACGGCGTCGATGAAGCTCAAGCGGGACGCCCTCGCCGAGCGCCTGCGGCGCGATCACGTCGAGTCCGACCTCGTTCCGCTGACGGCCGTCCCCTCGACCGAGGCGCGCGCATGACACGGTACTTGGCGATCGTGAACCCCGCGGCCGGAGGTGGCCGGTCCGGCGCGCGGGCCAACGGCGCGCTCGATCGCCTGCGGCGTGCCGGGATCGACGTCGAGTCGGTCCGGACCGATCACGGAGGCCACGCCGTCGAGCTCGCGCGTCAGGCGTTCGCGCGCGGCGAGCGGCGCTTCCTCGCGGTGGGCGGCGACGGAACGGCCCACGAGATCGTCAACGGCGCGCTCCCGCTGGCCCGCGAGGCGGGGGCCTCCCTGACGCTCGCGATGCTCCCGCTCGGGACGGGCAACTCGTTCCTCCGGGACTTCGACGTGATCGGCAGCGAGGCTGCGCTCGCAGCCATCGTCCGCGGGCGAGAGCACGCGTGCGACGTCAACGCGCTCCAGCACGCCGACGGTACCCTCTACTCGTTCAACATCGTCGGCCTGGGCTTCAGCGCCACGGTCGGCGCGCTCACGAACCGCCGATACAAGCCGCTCGGCGCTGCCGGCTACGTCGTCGGAGTCGTGCAGACGACGTTGACGCTGCAGTATCCGGTCTTCCCGCTGCGCCTCGATGGCGGCGCGCTCGACGCCCGGCCCGTGATCCTCCTCTCCTTCTCGAACAGCCGCTGCACGGCGGGGGCGATGAAGATGGCGCCGCGGGCCGACGTCTCGGACGGCCTGCTCGAGGTGATCCGCATCGGCCACATGCCCCGACGGCGCTTCCTTCCCGCGTTCCCGAGCATCTTCCGCGGCGAGCACGTGAAGAAGGAGGGCGTCGAGCAGACACGCGCTCGGCGCGTCGACTTCACGATCGCCGGAGACGTCGACTGCATGATCGACGGCGAGATCGTCCGTCTCACGCCCCGCTCGATCGAGGTGCTCCCGAGAGCGATGACGGTGGTCGCATGACGGGGCCGGAGGCAGAGGCGCGGTCCGCGTCGCCCGCGCAACCGAGGGAGAGCGCGCCGGCCCCGCCCTCGGGGCCGAAGGTGCCGCCCGTCCCCGCGGCGTCCCTCCGCGCGCCGACCCTGCGGGATCACGCGCTGAGCGCGGCGGCCTGGGCGGCCGCGCTGCCCTTCTTCGTGTCGGTCGTGCCCGCGATCACGCTGGCGTGCGCCACGCTCGGGGTCGACCGCACTCTCGCGGCTCAGCGCTGGTTCGCGCACACGCAGCTGCGGCTCACGGGGTGCCGCTGGCGGGCGGTGGTGTCGCCGAACGTCGACCCGCGGCGCGCGTACATGTTCGCGCACAACCACACCAACCTCTACGACTTCATCCTGATGCACAACGCCACGCCCCACTACAAGCAGGGGCTGGAGCTCGAGAGCCACTTCGACATCCCGGTCTACGGCTGGTTCATGAAGGCGCGCGGCGGGATCCCCGTGAAGCCGGGCAAGGATGGGCAGACGCCCGCGGTGATGGCGCACATGCGCCGCGAGATCGAGCGGGGGCACTGCATCCTCGTGTTCCCCGAGGGCCACCGCACGGTCGACGGACGGGTCGGTCCCTTCCGCAAGGGCACGTTCTTCATCGCCCGCGACCTCGGCCTGCCGGTCTGTCCGGTGACCGTCACCGGCGCGTTCGACTTCATGCGCAAGGGCAGCATGATGATCCGTCCGGGGCAGGAGCTCACGGTGTACGTGGACGACCCGATCGAGACGGCGGGGCTCCCCGACGCAGCAGTACCCGAGCTCGCCGAGCGCGTGCGTTCGATCGTCGCCGGTCGTGTCGACGCGTACTGGCGCGAGAAGGGGTGGCCGGGATGAGGAGCTGCGGGCGATGACGGACTCCGCGATCCTCGAGCGCGACGGCCGCTCCCTGCGCGCCGAGGCCACCCGCGACCGGCGCCGGCGCGAGCTGCTCGACGTCGCGCTGCGTGTGTTCTCGGAGCGCGGGTACCACGAGACGCGGATCGCCGATCTCATCGAGGCGGCGGGCGTCGCGCGCGGCACCTTCTACCTGTACTTCGAGTCGAAGAACGCGATCTTCCACGAGCTGCTCGACGAGCTCCTCGCCCGCATCCGCGCGAGCATCGTCGGCGTCGAGGTCGGCGAGGGCGCGCCCCCGCTCCGCGATCAGCTGATCGGGACGCTCGAGCGCGTGCTGGCGGTCTTCGAGGCGAGCCCGGACCTGACCGCCTTCGTCCTGCGGGTCGCCGTGGGCCTCGATCCCGAGATCGACAGGAAGCTCGCCGAGCTCTACGCGCGCCTGCACCAGTTCATCACGATGTCGCTCGACAACGGGGTGGCGCTCGGTCTCGTGCGCGCGACCGACACGCGCATCGTCGGCTGGGCCGTGCTCGGATCGATCAAGCAGCTCGTCGAGGTTCTCATCGACCGCCGCGAGCGCGATCTGCGGGCCATGGCCTCGGCGCTCGTGGACTACAACCTCGCGGGCCTGCTGGCCTGAAGCGGACCGCCACGCGCGCGCGTGGCCCGCGTGTATGCTGGGCGCTTGCGCGACGTCGTGGCAGTGCTGGCGAGCGCGTGCCGGTTTCCCGACGCGGACACGCCCGAGCGGTTCTTCGACAACCTGTCGCGCGGGCTCGACTCGGTGCGCGAGGTCCCCGCCGATCGCTGGTCGATCGCGCGCCACCACGACCGGTCGGGAAAGGATCCCACGCGCGCGGCATCGCGCTGGGGTGCGTTCCTGGACGATCCCTGGGCGTTCGACGCGGCGTTCTTCGGCGTCGAGGCCGAAGAAGCGCGGTGCACGGACCCCCAGCAGCGCCTGGCGCTGACGGTCGCCCACGAGGCGCTCGAGCGGGCAGGGTATGCCGGCCCCCGTCGCCGCGCCCTGCGCGTCGGGGTCTTCGTGGGGGTCGGGCACGCCGATCACGACGAGGTGGTGCTGCGGCGGATGGCGGCGCGGCTGCCTGCGCACCCGGCGACCGCGGTCGGGACGCTGCGTAACCTCGTGGCCGCACGCATCGCCCGCGCGCTCGATCTGGTGGGCCCCGCGCTCGTCGTCGACACCGCCTGCTCGTCGACCCTCGTGGCGGTGCACCTGGCGCGCTCCGCGCTGCTGGCCGGGGAGTGCGACCTCGCGCTCGCCGGGGGCGTGAGCGTCCACCTGACGCCGAGCGCCGCCATCCTGCTCGGGCGCGGCGGGGCGCTCTCGCCGACGGGGCGCTGCCGTCCGTTCTCGGCGCTGGCCGACGGGCTGACGCTCGGTGAGGGCTGCGGCATGGTGCTGCTCGCTCGCGAGAGCGAGGCGGCGCGTCGCGGCGATCCGGTCCTGGCGCGCGTCCTCGGGAGCGCGGTCGGCAACGACGGCGCGACGCTCGGCCCGATGACGCCGCGCCCCGCGGGGCAGGCCCGCGTGATGCGTGCGGCGTGGAGCGAGGCGGGCCTCGACCCGCGCTCGGCGAGCTACGTCGAGGCGCACGGGACGGGCACGCGCGTCGGCGACGCGGTCGAGGGACAGTCGATCGTGGACGTCTTCGGCGAGCGTCCGCTCCGCGTCGGATCGGCGAAGGGCAACGTGGGGCACCTGCTCGCGGCGGCGGGGGCCACGGGGCTCTTGAAGGTGATCGAGTCGCTCCGCGAGCGCGCGATCCCGCCCTCGCTCCACGCGCGCCCGCTCTCGCCGAAGCTGCCCTTCGAGC
This sequence comes from Sandaracinaceae bacterium, assembly GCA_044220955.1. Classification (GTDB taxonomy): domain Bacteria; phylum Myxococcota_A; class Polyangia; order Polyangiales; family Sandaracinaceae; genus JBBSAT01. Next base: position 1,589 of record JBGAQA010000163.1, on the reverse strand, counting down.
GCGCGGGCATCGAGGTGCCGGAGGCCCTCTCGCCCTGGGAGGCGGAGCAGGGCACGCCGCGCCGCGCGGGGCTCAACGCGTTCGGATTCGGCGGCACCAACGCGCACGTCGTGATCGAAGAGGCGCCCGCGCCTCGCGGCGTCGTCCACGGGGGTGCCGTGCGGGTGCTCCTCTCGGCGCCGAGCGTCGAGGCGCTCGCGGAGACGGCCCGCGCCCTCGCGGACCGGGTCCGCGCGACGCCCGCCGAGCAGCTCCCCGCGCTCATGCACCACGCCTCCTTCGCGCGCGCGCCCCGCGAGCACCGCGCCGCCCTCGTCGGAGTCGGACGGCTGGCCGAGCGGCTGGACGCGCTCGCGCGTGGAGAGCGGCCCGAGGGCGCCTGGGTCGGGGTCGCGGGTGAGGAGGAGACCCCGGCCGAGCTGCCGGAGCCCGAGCGCTTCGTGCGCGGCGCGACGCCGCCGCTCCCGGACTCCGAGCCCACGTTCGTCCGGCCGCCGACGTTCCCGTTCGCACGCACCTCGTACCGGCTCGCCGAGCCGGAGCGCTGGGACGGAGCGCCGCGCGAGGACGCGGGGGGGCTCATGCGCGCGGTGGACGTGCGGATCGGCGCCGCGCGCGCCGACGGTACGATCGAGGAGGCGGATCCGATCGTGGCCGATCACCGCGTGCACGGCCGCGATGTGATCCCGACCGCCGGGATCACGGAGATCCTGCGCGCGGCGCTCGCGTCGTCGAGCGGCCGCGACGTGTGCGCGCTCGACGAGGTCGCGTTCCGCACCTCGGTCGGAGTCGTCGGGACGCGCGCGCTCCGGGTCGACGTCGAGCCCGGGCCGCGCGGGCTCGTCGCGACCCTGCTCGGCGACGACGGCGCCGACCCGCTCGCGAGCGCGCGCGAGGGGACCGGCGCGCCGGAGCGGACGATCCCGCCGCTCCCGGAGGACGCGCGGCCCCTCGCTCCGGCGGAGCTCTACGCGCGGATCGCGGCCCGCGGCATGGTGCACGGGCCCTACTACCGGGCGCTTCGTGCCGTGTGGGTGCGTGGCCACGAGGCCTGGGCCGATCTCGAGCTCCCCGCGCGCGCGCGAGACCGCGGAGGGCAGTTCGGGCTGCACCCGTCTCTCCTCGACGCGGCGCTCCCACCGGTCGCGGCGGTGCTGCTCGAGCACGCCGGAGCGGACCCGGGGCTCTTCGTTCCGGTCCGCCTCGAGCGCGTGCGCTTCGCGGGAGAGATCGGCGAGCGGGCGCGCGTGCGTGCACGTCGCGCTCGCCGGCGACCCCGCCCGGCCCGGCGACGCCATTCGTTGCGACGCGACCGTGGTCGCAGCCGGCGGCGCGATCGACATCGACGGCGCGGTGCTCGCGCGCGCGAGCGCCGAGCGCATGCACGGGCACGCCGCATGGCTCCACGCGGTGCGCTGGGCGCCCGCGCCACGCGCGCCGGGCCCGCCGCCCGCCGCGGTCGCGCTCCACGCGGACGCCCTCCTGCGCGCCGATCTGGAGCGCGAGCTGGCGGCGCGCGGCGTGCGCGTGGACGGGATCGCGGGCGCGCTGCTCGTCGTCGCGGAGCCGGCGCCTCCGGCCGGAGCGAG
>JBGAQA010000162.1:0-9223 GCA_044220955.1 Sandaracinaceae bacterium | reverse complement strand
ACGCGCCTCCGCCCGAGCCGCCTCGGGAGACGGCGCCGCAGCAGAAGCCGTCCTCGTCGCCGCCGCCCCCTCCGCTCCCGCCGTGGCCGCCGCCACCCCCGCCGCTCATGAGGTCGTTGAACGCGCCCTGCACGTCCCCCGCGTTCCCGTGGCTGGGTCCGCCTCCCGTGCCGCGGTGACCGCCGCCCGCGTAGCCGCCCGCGCCGGCGACCGCGCCGCGCCCGCCGACGTCGATCGTTCCGTCGATCACCACGTCGCCGCTCGCGAGGAGCACGAGCGGGCGTGACCCGACGCCGACGAGCGTGCCGCCCGCCTCCACCGTGAGGGTCGAGAGCGTGAAGATGCCCAGCTCGGGGCCGCCCGCCTGGACCTGCGTCGAGAACCCGATCATCCCGGCGCTCCCGGACGCCCCCGCCGCCCGCAGCACGGTGCTGGGCATGAGCGTGATCGCGCCGGTGCTCGAGTCGATCTGCACGGTCTGGCCGCTCGCGACCAGGAGCGGCGTGCTGCCGGACGGAAGGAGCGTGTCGTCCGGCACGTGCGTGGCGCGCAGATCGATGCAGCGCGTCGAGGGCGCCGTCGTGCAGCCGAAGCGGCAGTCCTCGACGGGCGAGAGCGAGAGGTCCGCCTCGCAGCGCCAGAGATCTCCGCCGAGGCACATCAGGCCAGGCGAGCAGCCCATGTCAGGCGGCGCGTACGCGTCCACGTTCGCGTCGTGGCCCGCGTCGTCCGCGAACGCGTCGAGACCCACGTCGCCGGCGTCCGCGAGCATGCCGGCGTCGAGGCCCGTGTCGTCGGCCGGCGCGTCGATGCCCGTGTCGTCGATCCGCGCGGCGTCGAGCCCGCCGTCGGCGACGCTCGCGTCGACGCCAGGCATGCCGAGCGTGCTGCGCGGGAGCGAGCAGCCGCCCATCGCCGAGGCGAGGCCGAGCGCGACACCCAGGAGCGCCAGCGCGCGGCTCATCGCACGCTCGCCTCGAGCGCCGCGCGCGCGGCCGCCTGCTCGGCCTCCGACTTCGAGCGCCCCTTGCCCTCGCCGAGCGCCGAGCCCGCGTCGCTCGTCGCGACCACGTGGAACATGCGCGCGTGCTCCGGTCCATCCGTCGCGGTCAGCTCGTAGCGCGGCGAGGCGCGTCCGGCGGCCTGCTCGCGCTCTTGCAGGCGCGACTTGAAGTCCAGCTCGCCCGGGGCGAGCTCTCCGACCTCGGCCTCGAGGATGCGGCGGGCGACGAGCAACGCGGCCTCGTGGCCCGCGTCCATCGCGATCGCCGCGATGCACGCCTCGAGCGCGCTCGCGAGCAGGCGCGGCTTCTCGCGTCCGCCGGTGCGATCCTCGCCACGGCCGAGCCGCAGCAGCGGGCCGAGCGCGAGCCCCTCGGCGATCCGCGCGAGCGTGCGCTCGCAGACGAGATCGGCGCGGCGTCGCGTCAGCTCGCCCTCGCGCGCGTCCGGGAACCGCTCGAAGAGCAGCGCGGCGGCGGCCGAGCCGAGCAGCGAGTCTCCCAGGAACTCGAGGCGCTCGTTGTACGAGTGCGGCCCCTCGCCGAGGCCCTCGCGTGCCGCGTGCTCGTGCGCCCAGCTGCGGTGGGTCAGCGCCGTACGCAGCGGCTCACGGCTGCGAAAGACGTGTCCGAGCCGACCTTCGAGCCGACCGAGCGCGACGTCCTCGTCCATGCGTTCGACCAGGCTACGCGCGACGACGCAGCGCGGCAACTCGCTCGCCGCGTGCGACGTCGCGTCGCTCGGAGCGCAGGCCGCGTCGCGGGGCCGGGCTGCGGGGCCGGGCCGCGGTCACGGCTCTAGAGGCTGCAGTCGACGAGCTCGAGCAGATCGGTCCTCGAGTAGGCGGCGAGGATGGTGGTGAGCTGCCCGCGGATGTCGGCGACGGTCTCGGTGTAGCGGCTCGTGGCCGACATCGAGCCGGGCGTGTTCGCGGCGCAGAGGTACTTCCGCGCGCCGCACGCATCGAACGCCTCGCAGGAGGTGTTCACCGCGGTCGCGGCCTGCAGGGCCACGTCGCCGTAGTAGCCGAGGCCGTCGATGAGAACGAGCCGGACGTCCGCCGCGCGGCTGTCGAGGACGGCCTGGTAGGGGTCGCTGCTCGTCCGCCCGAACACGGAGATGTCGGCCCGCTGGCCGACCGCGAGCGTGCCGATGGGCGAGAGGCCGACCACGTCCGCCCCGTCGACGGTCGACATCCGCCAGATCTGCTCGGCGGTGAGCGCCGGGATGGCGTTGTCGACGCCGTAGCGCTGCGCGTAGCGCATCTCGGAGAGCATCTCGTCGGAGCCCGAGGGCGTCCAGTCGGGCCCGAGGCCGACGGTGATCCCGCGCGAGAGCATCCCCGCGATGTTCGCGGTCTGCCCGTAGAGGACCATGTTGCTCGAGGGCGACCAGACGATGCGCGCGTTCATCGCGAGCGCCTCGTCGAGCTGCGCGTCGGTGAGCGCCATCGAGTGGATGAACACGCCCGTCTCGTACGGCGCGCCGCCCGGCGGCCGGAAGAGCGAGACCGTGCGCGTGTCGCGCCCGGCGTACGACTCGAACTCGAGGGTCACGCTGTCCATCGCGTAACCCTCCTGCATGTGCACGACGTAGCGCGTGGTCGCGGGATTGCCGGGCGGCGTCGTGAAGTTCGAGACCAGCATCATCCGGTCGGTGTCGTTCACGCTCCGGATCGAGGCGATCACCGTCTGCATGTGGCTCGGCCCGAGCCCCGTGTAGTGCTCGGCGTTGCGCGCGAGGCGATCGAGGCAGCTGCGCTGGAAGCTCTCGCCCTGGATCGTGGTGGTGCCGTGGATGATCGAGCGCAGCTCGCCCCACTTCGCGCCGGGGCAGTCGTACGCGCTCATCGAGCGGTGGTCGGCGTAAGGCGCGATCCACGCCTCGTAGCTCGGCTCGTTCGCCCACTGGTAGCGGTTCATGTAGAGGTGCGGCGGGACCCACTCCGGCAAGAAGTCGTAGCTGAGGTGGTTGTGCGCATCGACCAGGCCCGGCGAGATCGTCGCGTGCGTGTCGATGATCGTCGCGGTGCTCGCGCCCGCGGTGCCGCTGCAGTCGGCCGCGACGCACGCGATCGTGTTGCCCGTGACCAGGACCTCGCCCGGCGAGAGCACGCCGGTCGGCGTGAGGACGGTGCCGCGCAGGATCAGGCCGCTCGTCCCCATGCGCACGATCGTCGCGGGGGGCGCCGGGACGCTCGTCGTGATCCCACCGCCGCTGTCGGGTCGGTTCGCGTCCATCGCCATCGCCGCGTCCGTCCCCGCGTCGCCCGGGGGCGCTGCGGCGTCGACGCCGGTGTCGGACGCGGGCGTGCCGCCGTCCATCCCGGTGTCGGCCATCGCGCTCGCGTCGTCGGGCGCTCCGGCGTCGCTGCCCGTGCCCGCGTCGCCCCCCGTGCCGGTGTCGAACATCGGCGTCGTCGAGGGCTGGCTGGGACAGCCGGCGACGAACGACGCGCACGAGAGCAAGAGAAGAGCGGCCCGAGTCCTCATGTCCGCAGGGTAGACGCATCGCGCGCGCGACGCGAGCGCCCGGTCCGCGACCGCGCGAGCAGGAGCCCGACGAGCACGAGCGAGGCGGGAGCCCCGCCCCCGCGAGCGACGCCGCAGCCGGCGCCGCCGCTCGCGATCGCACCCGTCCCGTCGTCGTTCCACGCGACGGGAGTCGACGCGGCCGCGATCGCACGCCCGTCGTCCTCGAGCGCCGCGGTCCACGACACGGCGCTCCCGGGGGCCGCGCGTCCCAGGCCCACGCGAGCGCGCGCGATCCCGGCGCGGAGCGGGGCGCGGCCGACGACGACGCCGTCTCGCGAGAACGTCACCCAGGCGTCGTCCGGGACGGCGTCCGACGCGCGTGCGACGAGCGCGAGCGAGAGCTCGGTCTCGCCCGGCGTCGCGAACCAGCGGCTCGTGGAGAGCGAGCCGGCGCTCGCAGCGCCGCCCGTCGGCGCGGCGCGCGCGTCGAGGAACGCCCCGACGTCGAGCGCGCCGAAGCCGCGGGCCGGTGTGAACGCCGCGCCGTCGCCGCGGGTCGCGCTCCACGCCAGCCGGTCGCGGTCGCGCAAGGGATCGAGCGGCGCGGCCTCGACCGCGAGGGCGAGCGCGCCGGCGACGATCGCCGCCGAGAGCGAGGTCCCCGCGATCGCGAGGCGTCCGTCGGGTCGCGCGAGCCGCGACCACTCGGAGGCGTGTCCGTGGACGAGCGCCTCGGGGTCGGACGGGTCGACCGCGGCGGAGCGTGCGGCCAGCAGCCAGCCGCCCGGCGCGAGCACGTCCGGGCGCAGCGCGCCGCCAGCGCTCGGTCCGCGGGACGAGAAGAGCGCGCGGCCCTCGGCGTCCGCGGCGAGGGTGAGCGCGGGGCTCCCGTCGGTCGAGAGCAGCGTCTCGCGCGAGACGCTCGCGCCGACCGCCACGACGTCGTCGGCCGTCGCCGGCATGGTGACCTCCTCGCCGTGGACGACGTTCGCTCCCGAGAACGATGGCGCGAAGGGCGTCGTGCCGAGCTCCGCCGACACGATCCAGGCGTCGGCGTGCGCGGGACCGCCGACCTCGATCACGAAGCGGCCGCCGAGGAGCGGCAGGGCGGCGTCACCCTCGGCCACGAGGTCGACGACGCCCTCGCGCGACGCGTCGATCTCGATGGTGCCGCGCCGCGTGGCCAGGCGGGCATGCTCTCCGCGCGCGCCGACGCGCACGCGCGCGCCGTCCGGCGCGACGAGGGCGACGCTCGTCGCGCCCCGCACCGCGACCGCCACGTGCGCGACGCCCGCGTCCTGGGGCGAGGGCACGTCGAGCGTGAAGATCGCGCTCGCGCCGGCCGCGACGCGGCTCGCCGCGTGGATGGAGCCGCCGCCGTCGTTGCCCGCGGCCACGACGATCGTCAGTCCCGCACGGACGAGCTCGGCGAGCGCCGCCTCGATCGCGCTCGTCCCGTCGTGCGCGCCGTCGTGCCCGCCGAGCGAGAGGAGGGCGACGGTGCGCGGAGGATCTGCGACGGCGGCGCAGAAGGCCGCGCCGCGGGCGATGTCCTCGTCGGCGAAGCCGGGCGTGCCGCGGCGCAGCGCGCGAACCACCACGAGGCGAGCCTCGGGCGCGACGCCCGCGAGGACGCCCGGCGTGGTCATCCCCGCCGGCGCGTCGTCGCCCACGGCGGCGCTCGCGACGGCGGTCCCGTGGCCGTGCCAGTCGGTCGGGAGCGCGGGGTCCTCCGCGGCGAGCATCGCGTCGAGCTCGTCGCCGCGGAAGACGGCGCCGCCGAAGCGCGCCTCGAGCGCGGGCTCTGCGCCGCGCGGGGCGCGATCGAGGTCGAGGAGCCAGTCGACGCGCGTGTGGTCCGACGCGTCGCGGAGGTCGCGGTGCGCGAGGTCGACGCCGGTGTCCACGACGCAGACGGTCGCGCCGCGCCCGAGCACGCCGAAGCGCTCCCACGCGGCGTCCACGCTCGCGGCGGCGCGCGCGGCGTCGAGCAGTGGCCGGCGCGCCCAGTGCGCGGCGAAGGTCCGGCCCTCGAATGCGCCGCCAGCCATCGGCCGCGGCTGCGCGGCCGCCACGCCGGTCAGCGCGAGGAGGAGGACGACCTCAAGGGCGCCAAGGCAGCGCGTCGAGATCGACGTTGCCACCGCAGAGCACCACACCGACGCGTCGCTCGTCTTCACCGAGAGCGCCGGAGCGTAGCGCGACGGCGACGCCCACCGCAGCCGAGGGCTCGATGACGAGCTTCATGCGCTCGAAGACCAGGCGCATCGCCGCCACGATCTCGCCTTCCGTCGCCGTCTCGATCCGGTGGACGACGTCGCGCACGACCGGCCAGGTGAGCGTTCCGAGGCTGGTGCGCAGGCCGTCGGCGATGGTGTGCGGCCCGGTCTGCGGGACGAGCGCGCCGCTGGTCTTGCTCCGCGCCGCGTCGTCCGCGCCGAGCGGCTCGGCGCCGATCACGCGCGTGCGAGGCGCGAGCTCGCGGTACGCCAGGGCGATCCCCGAGATCATCCCGCCGCCGCCGACCGGGACGATCACGGCGTCGAGGCCCGGATGGTCCGCGAAGAGCTCGAGCGCGATCGTGCCCTGGCCCGCGATCACGTCGGGGTGGTCGTAGGGCGGGATCAGCGTGCCGCCGGTCTCGCGCACGACGCGCGCGGCCGTCTCCTCGCGCGCGACGAGCGTCGGCTCGCAGGGCACGACGACCCCGCCGTAGCCGATCACCGCCTGCCGCTTCACCTCCGGCGCGTTGGTCGGCATGACGATGTGCGCCGCGATCCCGCGGATGCGGGCGGCGAGCGCCAGCGCCTGCGCGTGGTTGCCGCTCGAGTGCGTGACGACCCCGCGCGCCGCCGACGCCTCGTCGAGCCTCGCGACCGCGCTCATCGCGCCGCGGAACTTGAACGCGCCGACGCGCTGGAAGCTCTCGCACTTGAAGAAGAGCGAGCGCCCCGAGCGCGCGTCCATCGTGCTCGAGGTGTGCACGGGCGTGCGGATCGCGTGGCCGGCGATCCGGCCGGCCGCCGCGCGGATCGCGGCGAGGTCGGCGGCGTAGCTCACGCCGTGACCCGCGGCGCCGCGGCGGCGGTCTTCTCGGCCCCGGCGCGCTTGCGCAGCACGGCTCGCAGGCCTCGCCCCTTCGGGCGCAGCGTGACCGAGGGAGAGAAGCGCAGCTCCTCGAAGGGCAAGAGCTCCACGTCGAAGCGCTGCAGCACGATGGCGAGCATCAGCACGGCCTCCATCATCGCGAAGTGGTTGCCGATGCACACGCGCGGCCCGCCGCCGAAGGGGAAGTACGCGAAGCGCGGGCGCGTCTTGGCGAGCTCGGGATCGAAGCGATCGGGATCGAACGCCTCCGGGCTCGGCCACCAGCGCGGATCGCGGTGCACGATCCACTGGCTGACGAGCACCTGCGTGCCGACGGCGAGCCGGTGGCCGGAGATGGTGATCTCCTTGGCGATCTCGCGGCCCGTGAGCCACGCCGGCGGGTAGAGGCGCATCGCCTCCTTGATCACGCGCTCGGCGTATACGAGGCGCGGCACGTCGGCCTGCGTCGGGAGCCGCCCGCCGAGGATCTCGTCGATCTCCGCGAGGAGCTTCCGCTTCGCGTCCGGGCTCTTGCCGAGCGCGTAGAGCGCGTGGGTCAGCGCGAGCGCCGTCGTCTCGTGCCCGGCCAGGAAGAGCGTGACGACCTCGTCGCGCAGCTGCTTGTCGTCCATCTTCGAGCCGTCCTCGTCGGTCGCGGCGAGGAGGGCGTCGAGCACGTCGTTCCTGCGCTCGCCCGAGCGCCGGCGCGTCTCGATGATGCGGGCGATGAGCGTGTCGAGCCGCTCGAGCGCGCGCGCCGTGGCGCGGTTGAGCGGCGTCGGTACCCACTTCGGAATCCGGAAGATCGTCTCGGGGCTCTGCGCGAACAGGACGTTGAAGACCTCCATCGCCTCCTTCACGGTCTCGAAGTCAGCCTCGCTGATGCTTGCGCCGAAGAGCACGTCGGAGACGACCTCGAGGGTGAGGTGCGACATCTCCTCGTGGAGCTGGACGCGCTCGCCGTCCTTCCAGCGGCTCAGGCCCGCGGCCGTCACGCGCGCCATCGCCTCGGCGTACTCGCGGATGCGCTTCGGCGTGAACGCGCCGGATGCCAGGCGTCGCTGCCGCTTCCAGAGCTCTCCGTCCGAGGTGAGCAGGCCTTCGCCGAGCACCCGCTTGAGCACGTGCGAGTAGTCGTCGCGCACGACGGCTGTGGCGTGCGCGACGAGCAGCGACACGACGTCGTCCGGGTGGAACAAGAACACCCAGGGGTTCCCCAGCATCGGCACCTGGACGACGTCGCCGTGCTTCTCGGCCAGCTCCTGCAGGAACACGAGCGGCTTGCGCACGAAGCTCGCGAGCGGGCGCAGGCCGTAGCGCGCGCGCGGCGGGCGGCCGAGGGTACCGGTGCTGCGGGAGTCGGAGGCGAGGGTGGTGTCGTTCACCCGCCAAGGGTACCGAGTGGTGGTCCCGCCGACTGCTCGCATTTCTGTCGCATCAGTCGATCGGGGCGAACCCGAAGACGAGGGTCGGATGGCTCGGCGCGCTGTCGATGACGTGCACGCGGTAGTGGTGGGTCTGGGTCGCGTCGCGCACGATGAGGCCGTGGTCGGCCAGGCCGGAGCTGAGGTTGACCTCGAGGTAGCTCGACCACGCGCAGCTGGCGTAGGACGTGGGGACCGCGCTGACCGAGGTGAACGTCCCGCTCAGCTCGCAGATGCCGCCCATCGAGTCGGGCCCGGCGGGCGTCGAGAGGTCGCCGCCGAGCGACTGGATGTCGCCGCAGGTCATGCTCATCGCGTCCATGCTGGTGGCGGTCGCGAAGGTGAAGCAGTTGCCGGGCGCGAGCATGTACGTCGTCTCGCCGCTGTCGGCGCCGCCGCCCGCGTCGCGCGGGCCCGACGCGTCGACCGCCGTGCCGGTGTCCGCCGCAGCCCCGGTGTCGGGCGTCGCCGTGCCGGTGTCGGGTGCCATGGAGCCGGTGTCGGGCGTGGCCGCGCCGGTACCGCAAGCGACCAGAGCCAGTGAACAGGCGAGCGCCAAGCAAGAGATTCGCATCGAGACCTCCGAGTAGGGCGGCACCCTAGCTCGCGCGCCGGCCCAGGTCAGGCGAGCAGCAAGATCCACCGGTCGCGGCTGGGGTCGCGGCCGGAGACGAACACGCGGACCTCGTCGCCGATGCGCGCGATCACGGTGCCGGGCAGGGCCTTGCCGCCCTTCTGCACGCGCAGGAGCGCGCCGCTCGCGTCGAGCTCGAGCCATGCGCCGCCGAGGGCCTTGCCGACGTCGAACGAGTAGATCTTCGCGTCCACGCCCGGGTCGTCGAAGTGCACGAAGATCTTGGCGCCGCTCACGCCCATGATCGTGCCCACGAAGCGGCGTCGCTTCTCGACCGGGAGCGTCAGCTCGCGCTCGAAGAGGCGGTCGAGCGCGAGCCGCTCGACGAGGTCGTTCACGCGGCGCTGCACGTCGCGCGCGCGGTTGGCGGACTCGATCACGCGCTCGCGGAGCGCCACGTCGGCCTCGTCGCTCGCCGTCTCGCCAGCGAGCACCTGCTGCATCTGGCGGTGCAGGAAGATGCCGACGACCTCGCGCATCGGCGCCGAGAATCGTGCGTAGGGCTCGGCCCCGACGCCGAAGTGCACCCCGGGCTCGCTCGCGTACGACGAGCGCAGGCTCACGAGCAGGCTCTGGCGCTCGAGTGCCCGTGCCACGCGCAC
>JBGAQA010000161.1:0-9509 GCA_044220955.1 Sandaracinaceae bacterium | reverse complement strand
CTCGCCCTCGCCCTCGCTCTCGCCCTCGCCCTCGCTCTCGCTCTCGCTCTCGCTCTCGCTCTCGCTCTCGCTCTCGGCGTGCTCCCCAGCCCCGTTCTCGCCCTCCGCGTTCGGTCTGCGCTTCGAGCCACGGGACGGGGAGAGCGCGCGCTACGTGCACCGCGACAGCGGCGTCGGCTTCGTCCTGCCGGTCCACGCCGACGAGGGCGAGCGCGAGGAGGACGACGCCGGCTTCGAGCGCATCGTCGTGCATGCCGCGCACGAGGGCGCGGTCTACCGCGTCGTGATCCTGCGGCCGATCGACGGGACCGAGGTCGACGCCTCGAGCGCCATCGAGCGCTTGTCGGACGGCCTCGCGCAGGGGCAGACCGTGCTCCGCGATCAGGCGACGAGCGTGAACGATCACGCCGCGCGCCGGCTCGCGATCACCCGCGCGACCTCCGAGGGCGGTGAGGCCGCGTTCCTCGTGACAGCCGACACCCGCGCGCTCGTCATGATGGAGCTCGTGACCCCCGCCGGAGCCGGCACGGCGGCGCTCGCCGATCCCTTCTTCGCGAGCCTGGAGCTCGGCTGCGATCGCTGAGCGGAGGCGTTATAGTGCGGCATGCTCGCGCCGCAGCGAAAGCGCCGACGGTTCACGGTCACCGAGGTCCTCCGGATGGTCGACGCCGGTGTGCTCTCCGAGGACGAGCCGGTCGAGCTGATCGAAGGGGAGCTCGTCATGGTGCCGCCGCAGGGTCCGATCCACGGAGACCGCCTCACCGAGCTGAACATGTTCCTCGTGCCGCGCTACGCCAAGCACGCGGTCGTGCGAGTCCAGCTGCCGCTCGACGTGGACCGGCACAGCATGCCCGAGCCCGATCTCACCGTCGCCCGCCCGACGCCAGGGCGCCACCCGAAGGGCCCGGACACGCTGGTCGTGATCGAGGTGAGCCGCACCACGCTGGCGACCGATCGCGGCAAGGCGGCGCTCTACGCGCGCGCCGGCGCGCCGATCTTCTGGATCCTCGACCTGAAGGGCCAAAGGCTCGAGGAGCGCACCGAGCCGGTGAAGGGCGAGTACAAGATCACGCGGCTCTACGCGCCGCGGGACAAGGTCACGCTGCCCGGCCTGCGAGAGAAGGTCACCGTCTCGACGCTGCTCGGGCCCGCCGAGAGCTGATTTCCCCGGGGCGGGTGCCCGCCCCGCCCCGTGCCGAGTAATCGGTCACGGGGCCCCACCCCTACTCCGACTCGGCTCGCTACCGCTCGCCTCGCGAGGCACACGGCTCGGCTCGCGCGGCTGCCGGATCACGCCCGGAGCGGGCGTCGATCTAGGGACAGACTTTGAGCCCCTCGCCAGACGCGCGCGGCCCATCGCCACGACGCGCTCGAAGTGCTTCTTCTCCACCGGCTGCACGCTGAGCCGCTGGCCCTTCTGCACGACGAGCATCTCGGCGAGCGCCTCGTCCTTCTTCAGCGTCTCGAGCGACACGAAGGCGGGAAACTTCTCCACGAAGGCCACCTCGACCATGAGCCAGCGCGGCTCGTCCTTCTTCGCCGTGGGATCGAAGTACTCGCTCTTCTCGTCGAACTGCGTCGGGTCCGGGTACGCGAGCCTGCTGACCTTCGCGATCCCCGCGACGCCCGAGGGCTCCGCGTTCGAGTGGTAGTAGAGGACGAGGTCGCCGACCTTCATCCCGTCGCGCATGAAGTTGCGGGCAGTGAAGTTCCGCACGCCCTCCCAGGTCGTCGTTCCGTCCCGCGCGAGGTCGTCGATCGAGTAGACGTCGGGCTCGCTCTTCATCAGCCAGCAGGAAGCCATCGCCTGCCAGGATACCTCAGGGGCGCCAGCTCGCTTCCCACGCACAGGCGGGATCGCCGCGGTGGACGCAGCGTGCCTGCCGGACCAGCGGCTGGCGCGCGCGGACGAGCTCGAGCATCGCGTCCAGCCAACCCGCGATACCGTGCTCGCAGAGGTAGTAGGGCAGCACGATATCCTCGAGGGTGAGCTCCGCGCGCGCCGGACCGGGGGTGACCCGGATGGTGCCGCGGCGGAAGTACTGGTTGAAGACGAGCGGGATCTTCCCCATCACGAACGCCGGCGTTCCGAGTCGGAAGAACGCCCGGTAAAGGCCCGGTACGTCGTACTTCGCGATCTCGGCGCCGAAGTGCCGCATGCGCGCGACGTCGCCGGACATCGGACCGTCGAGGATCGCGCGGTCGATCGCCACGACGGTGCCCACGTTGGTCCATGCCATCGTGGGCGGCGGGTCGACGAAGGCGCGACGCAGCGCGGGGTCCGCGAGCCTGGCGCTGACGTCCTCGACGCCGGCCCGGCCGTGCTTCTCGAGGACGTAGCGATAGCGCGCGGCCTGCCAGTTCGCCTTGCACGGGATCTGATCGAGCGGCGTCAGCCGCTCGGCGCGCCCGAGAAAGAGATCCAACTTGCCCTCCTTTCGCATGGGTAGATCCCGCCCTTTCACTCGATTGGTTTCATCGGCGGGAGGGCGGACAGAGGGCCGCTGGTCGCCCGGCATCACCGTCGTCTTCGTCACGACGCACCATTGCGCGAAGAACACTATCCTCGCGCTGGCGCTTCGCGCGGCGTCACGCTCGCGAGGACCACGCTCTGGAAGCGCATCTTGCGTGCGCGATCGTACGTGCCGGTGTAGCGGAGCGCGAGCTCATCGAAGCTGCGCTGTTCCACGAAGCGGAACCCGCACTCGTAGAGGAGCGGCAGCGGGTCGTCGGTGCCGAAGCGGAGCGGCTCGCCCATCTCGGCGACGAGCTCGCGCGCGCGCGTGTCGTCGCCCGGCTTCACCTCGCCGCGCACGAAGCGCTTGCCGACCAGATCGAGCGCGAGCCGCGTCGCCGGGTGGCACGCCGACGCGATGCGCGTGCACGTGGCGCGCACCGCGGCCTCCGTGAGGTAGTAGACGACGCCCTCCCAGACGAAGAGCGAGGGCTCGCTCGCCTGGTGGCCCGAGGCCGCGAGCCGGTCGAGGAAGTCCTCGTGCTCGAAGTCGCAGGACACGTAGGTCGCGGCGTCCTTCGGGTATCCCTCCATCTTCGCGAGCCGCGCACGCTTGTCCTCCTGCGTGGCCGGGTGGTCGACCTCGAAGAAGCGCACGCCGGGCATCGCGAGGCGGGCCGCGCGGGTGTCGAGCCCGGCACCGAGGATCACGATCTGCCGGATGCCCGCGCGCATCGCGGCGCGCACCTCGTCGTCGAACGTCGCGGTCCGGAGCGCCGCGTAGAGCGCGCTGTGGGGGTGGACCTCGATGTACTTCGCCGCGTCCACGATGGCGGTCTCGTCCGCGAAGGACGCGGCCCAGGGGTCGTCGGCGATCCCGCGGAACGACTCCCGCGCCAGCGCGCGAAAGCGAGCGACCATCCGAGCGGTGCGGCTCCCTCGATCGTCCATGCGCGGAGCCTCGCATTGCCGAGGCGCCGCCGTCTCGCCTGAAAGAACGCCGCTGCGCCCGCTCCCCCGTTGACCGTGCGAGGGTGCATCATCATGATGCACCCTGATGCAGCGCCCCAAGGTCCTCACGGTCCGCAACATCCCGACCGACGTGGCCGATGCGATCGCGAGGCGCGCGCGTGAATCCGGGACGAGCATGAATCGGGCGGCCATCGAGCTCCTGCGCGCCGCCGTGGCACCACGGCGGCGCGAGCGAAGGGGCCCCTCGACCCCGACGCGACACGACGACCTCGACGAGCTCGTCGGCGCCTGGTCCGAGCGAGACGCCGACGAGTTCGACGCCGCGCTGCATGCTCAGCGCAGGATCCACCCGAAAGACTGGCGTTGAAACGGCTCCTGCTCGACACGTCCGGGTACTCCGCCCTGCTGCGAGGCCACGTGGGTGTGCGCGACGCGGTGCGCGAAGCCGACGAGATCGCGCTCACGCCCATCGTGCTCGGCGAGCTCCGCGCCGGCTTCGCGGGCAGCAAGCGGCTGGCACGCAACGAGGCCCAGCTCAGCCGTTTCCTCGCGTCGCCGCGCGTCGTCGTCCTGCCGATCGACGACGAGACCGCGTCTCGCTACGCGGTGATCTTCGACGGGCTACGCCGCGCCGGAACACCCTTGCCGCTGAGCGATGTCTGGATCGCCGCATCAGCGATGCAACACGGTCACGCGGTGCTCACCACGGACCACGACTTCCTGAGGATTCCGCAGATCGTCACGGAGCACCTCGACGCAGGCGCGTCACGATGACGAGCCAGGTCGCACGACTCCATCGAATCCGTGGTCGTGCTCGACCGACGACCCTCTCGCGCGCGGCGCCGCGACGCCGTACGCTTCGGGCATGACTCAGCCTCACTACCTCCGCTTCGCGCGCTCCGTCGCGCTCGTCTCCGGCCTCGGCTGCGCGGCCGCCGGCTGCGGGACGGCCACGAGCCCCCCGGGCGACGCGGGCTCGACCCTCGCCGACACGGGTGGCGGCGGCACCGACACGGGCACCCCGGCGCCGGACACGGGGACCCCGGTCGCCGACGCGGGCTTCGACTGCACCACGTGCACCTGCGGGCTCACCGCGGACGACGCCGGCCTTCCCTTCTGCTCGGGCGACGCGATCCTCGCGTGCAACTGCGCCGCGATCGGGCCGCTCTTCCCGCCCGACCTCCCCGCGTGAAGGCGCTCAGCGCGGCGCGCTCGGGCACGCCGCTCGACGGCGAGCGCGACGCGATCGAGACAGGGCTCGCGCGCATCGCTCCGTCGAGCGCGGTCTTCGATCGCACGAGATGGGACCCGGCCGCGATCGCCACGCTGAAGGAGCAGTGGACCTTCCGCATGGCCTTCGAGCACCGCTCGAGCATGGTGTTCTCGCAGCTCGCGCAGCAGCTCTTCGAGGCGAACGCGTCGCTCGACGCCAAGATCGTGATGCTCCGGATGGCGCAGGACGAGCTGCGCCACACGGCCACCTGCGCCGAGGTTCTCGCGGCGCTCGGCGCCGAGCCGCAGGTCGAGGCCTCGCTCGAGGTCGAGCCGCTGGCGCGCCACGGCAGCGCGAGCGTGGAGGAGCGCGCTCTTCGCAACGTGATCTACACCACGTGCATGTCCGAGATGGTCGCGTGCGCGCGCTTCGTCGCGACGCTCGATCGCACCACCGATCCCTTCATGCGGGACGTGACCCGCCGTCTGCTCGCGGACGAGGTGCTGCACGGACAGTTCGGCTTCCACTACGTCGAGGCGTGGCGCCCCTGGCTCGACGCGCACCCCGACGTGAACGCGCGCCTCGAGCGCTACCTCGTGCACGCGTTCGCGGTGATCGAGGGCGAGCTGGCACCGGCGCCGCCGTTCCGTCCGCTCTCGCCCGACGAGACGGCGCTCGGCGCCGACGACGCCGCGCTCGCGCGCGAGGTGTTCTACGGCACCACGGAGCACGCGATCGTGCCGGGCCTGGAGCGTCTGGGCCTCGCCGCAGGCAAGAGCTGGCGCGAGCGACGCCGCCTGACGTGAGCCGGCTTTCGAGCTCGGTTCCCTCTCCCACGCCGTGGGAGAGGGCTAGGGTGAGGGCGTGCGGCGCCGGCGCACGCGCAGCACCGCCAGCCACGCAAGACCGAGCGGCCCGAGGACGCCCGGCATGCCGCGACCGCTCGCGGAGCACCCCGCGCCGCCCGCGGCGATCCGCGGCTCGGCGAGCGCACCGTCCGGGTAGCGCCCACCGTCCATCGATGGCGCGCCGCGCCAGAGCAGCCCGTGCCGCGCGCACCACGCGTCCGCGCCCGAGTGGACCTGCGCGGGATACGCGCCGAACACCACGCCGCGGCTCGTCGTGTAGAAGCCGCCCGCTTCGTCCAGGTAGTGGCCCGGATCGCACGTGACCGTCTGGCTCGCCTCGCGCGCGGCGGGCACCTCGTGGAGCGCGGGATCGACGCGGAACTCGGGATCCAGCGTCATCTCGTCGGCGCTCATCGTCGTGAACAGGCGCGTGGTGAACGGGTGCCGCGCGAGCAGCGCGCGCGCCTCGTGGCGTGGCTGGGTGATGGTCTGGTCGATCGCGGTGACGGCGCCCATCGGATCGAAGGCGTCGGGCACGCCGCAGCCGCCCCCGGCCACGCCCGCGTCGAAGAAGCTCGAGGCGCCGAAGATCAGACAGTTGTAGTAGCCGCGCGCCATCACGCCGGCCGGCGGCACGAGGTAGTCGGCGAGGATCGCGAGGATGTGCGGATCCTGCAGGTACCCGCGGGCGCTGAGCTCTCGCAGGAACACACCCGGATCGGTCGAGGTGGCGAGGTCGAGCACGTCCGGTAGCTCGAGCGAGCCGCCGCTGGGCGTCGATCCCGCGTAGTCGGTGACGAACGCATGCCCGCCGGCCCGGTCGATCTGCCGCGTGGCGTACGAGAAGTACGACGTGGTCCCGGTGTAGAGCCCGAGGTCGGCCCAGTCCGGATCGAGCATCGAGAAGTTGGAGGACACGGCGCGCGCGTCGGCGAGGAACCACGCCGTGATGGGCAGGTCGGGCTGCGTCGCGAGCGCGGTCAGGCGGATCGGCAGGCAGGGCGAGGTCCCCGGCATCGTCAGCGTGACCGGCTGGATCTGATCGATGCTCGCGTCGCCGCGCAGGCGCAGCGCGACGAAGTGGCTCCCCTGCATCGCGTACGCGTCGAGCAGCGTGCCGAACTCGGCCGGGAACACGTACGAGTGATCGACCAGCCAGGTCAGCACCTCGGCGCCCGTGCCGCCGGTGAGCACGACCATCTCGTAGGGACCGAGCGTGCTCATCAGCTCGACCGTGGGGCCGGAGCCGGCGTCGAGCGCCGCGTCGCTGCGCGCGGCCCCGGCGTCCGCGAAGCTGAGAAACCCCGAGTCCGGGCGATCGCACGTCGGGTCCGCCGCGCAGGTGCCGGTCATCTCGTAGCGCGAGATCGTGAAGTAGGGCGTCGTCGAGGGCCGCAGCGTGTCGAAGAGCGAGTCGGTGCCGAGCGTGATCACCGGCGTCGCGGGCACGGGCAGGATCCACGCGAAGTCGGGCGCGACGCCCTGATAGAAGATGCGCACGCTCATCACGAGCGAGCCATCGCTCTCCATCCCGTACACGATCTCCTCGCCCGACTGGGTGGGCGGCGGGTTGCCGAACGCGTCCGGCATCATCGGAGGGCGATCGCACGCGAGACCGCCGCACGCCGAGGCGCGCGGCACGGCGCAGACGAGCGAGGCGAGCAGGGCTGCGGCGAAGAGGACGCGGGCAAGCATCCCCCCAGCCTCCCGGCGTCCGGGCCGCCGGTCAACGCCCCTGGAGAGCAATCCGGAGGACGCGGCGTTCCACTCCGAGGCCGGCTGCGCCACGCCGCTGCTGGCGGGGAGCGATCGCTCGCGGCGGGCGTACCCTTCGGCCGGAGGCGACCCGATGCTCTACGATGCCCGCACCCGCACGCTCATCGAGACCAACGTGGACGGCCGCGTGGCGGAGGAGCACCTGCGCCAGCTCGCGGCGCTGAAGGGCGGCAAGACCAAGGACGGCGCGCCGATCGAGATGGTCGCGCTCGTCTTCGTCATGCCCGGCCACGGCGAGAAGAACGTCGCGACGATCAAGCGCTTCGGGCTCGAGTGCCGCGGCTTCGACGCCACGGGTGTCGAGAGGGTCCTCTGCCAGGGCGCGCGCATGACGTCGACGGACGTGCGTCCCGACGGCCCGCTGGTGCCCGTGCTGCGCGAAGAGTCGTGGCCGCACCTCGCCACGGCCGTCCACCGGCGCCTCTTCGTCGCGCCGAAGTTCGAGCGCGGGCCTTGGGTCACCTTCGGGTGGGACACGCCCAAGACGCTCGCCCGCATGGGCCCGAAGGATCTCGGATCGCGGACGATCGCCGAGGTGGAGAGAGAGGCGCTCAGCAACCTCGAGGCCCGGCGCGACAAGATCCAGCTCCGCAAGATCGGCGACCACTCGGTCTCGCTCGCCGAGGAGTACGGCGCCGAGATGATCCTCTCACCCACCATCATGAAGTGGGTCGCGAGCGAGCTCGGAGGCGTGGAGATGCTCGCCGTCGGCGTCCCGAGCGAGCACGGGTTCCTCGCCACGTCCGCGACCGACGTGCGCAACGTGGGCGCGATGATCGCGTGGGCACGCAGCGAGTTCGACCAGACCCCGAAGCGGCGTGTCTCGCCCATCCCCTTCATCGTCGACGGGCGCGGCGAGCTCGTGGGGCTCGTGGGCACGACGCCGGAAGGAGGCATCGACGAGGCGGCGCCGCCGAAGAAGGCCTGGTGGAAATTCTGGTGAGAGCGCGCGAGGCTGGCCCCGTGTGGACTGCCCGCTCCGCCTCGCTCGCCGCCATCGCAGTGCTCACGGCCTGCCAGGCGCCGCCGGGGGCCAGCGGCACCACGGTCGGCTTCGCGGACTTCCCCAGCGAGGCCGCGCGCGCCGACTGCCGGCTCCTCTTCGCGTGCTGCACGCCGGCCGAGATCGGCGGCATCTGGGCGCCGGGCGTGACGACGGAGGCCGAGTGCATCGCCTCGTACGAGTCGTACCTCCGGTCGGAGGCGTTGGCGCTGCAGCCCCACCTCGACCTGGGCCGGCTGAGCTGGGACGCGAGCGCAGCCGGCGACTGCATCGCCGCGATCGACGCCGCCCGCTGCCCCGACCTGTTCGGCGCCTCGGACGTCCTCGCGGGAGTCCTGGTGCAGCCCACCGGACGCTCGGCGAGCAGCGTGCCCGCCTGCGGCCGGAGGCTCGTCGGCCACGTCGCGCTCGCCGCGCAGTGCGACTTCGACGCGGAATGCACGTCGGGCCTCTGCCCGGACGACACCGTCGGCCCGCGCGCGTGCACGGCGCTGCCGGCCGAGGGCGAGACGTGCACCACGCGCTGCCGCGACGGGCTCTACTGCGACTCGCGCATCGCCGACCCGCGCTGCCGCGTCCCTGGGCCCGACGGAAGCGCGTGCACGCCAGGGCTCGACGAGGCGTGCGCGGGCGGCAGCACCTGCAACGGCGGCACGTGTGGCCCGCGCCCTCCGCTCACGCGCTGCGGCGTCATGCTCTGACGAGGCGCTCTCCGGGCCAGCGTCGAGGTCCCGTCACGCGCGCGCGCGCCGCGTGACGTGGCGCGAGGTGGCACCGCGGTGTGGCGCGAGTGCTCAGCGACGCCGACGGCATGGACGGCGTGTCCTGCGTTTCGCACGTGGACGCCGGCGACATCCGCACCGTGGCGCTTCGCTGCGGAGGGCGAGCCCCTCGACCTCGACCTCGACCTCGCCCGTCGGTACCCTCGGGCGCGCTCGATGACCGACTTCGACCCGCGCCATGCGGTGGACCAGATGGCCGACGAGGTGAGGCGCGGCCGGACGCCGCAGGCGCTCGCGGAGCTCTTGCAGCGCCAGAGCGCGCCTCGTGGCTCCGAGCACGGGCCGCTGCTCCGCTGGCTCTCGGGAGCTCGCCCGCGCACGTTCGAGGCCACGGCGGTGCTGCCCGAGGGCCGCATCACGCCCGGCTGCCTCGGCCTGTGGGACGAGCGGACCGAGGCCGCCTTCACCGACACGCTGCACCGTGCCCGCAAGCTGGCACCGGCCACCGCCGTGTGCCTGC
>JBGAQA010000160.1:0-9573 GCA_044220955.1 Sandaracinaceae bacterium | reverse complement strand
GACATGCCGGCGGACAAGTCGGCGCTCGATCGCTGGCTGAACGAGGGCGGCGGGATCGGCGATCCGAAGGCGGCGGCCCGCGTCGCGCAGCGCGAGAAGGTGGAGCTGACGCGCGACGGCAAGAAGCTGAGCTTCGACGTCGGCCACGGGGACGTCGTCATCGCGGCGATCACGAGCTGCACCAACACGTCGAACCCGTACGTGCTGATCGCGGCCGGTCTCGTCGCGCAGAAGGCGCACCAGCGGGGTCTCACCGTGAAGCCGTGGGTGAAGACCTCGCTCGCGCCCGGCTCGCAGGTGGTGACGGAGTACCTCACGCAGTCGGGCCTGCTGCCGCACCTGCAGGCGCTCGGCTTCCACGTCGTCGGCTACGGCTGCACGACCTGCATCGGCAACTCGGGCCCGCTCGAGGACGAGATCAGCGCCGCCATCAAGAAGGGGGACCTGACGGCGGTCTCCGTGCTCAGCGGCAACCGGAACTTCGAGGGCCGCGTGTCGCCGGACGTGAAGGCCAACTACCTGGCGTCGCCTCCGCTCGTGGTCACGTACGCGATCGCGGGCACGGTGGACATCGACCTCGACAAGGAGCCGCTCGGTATGGGCTCGGACGGCAAGCCCGTGTTCCTCAAGGACATCTGGCCGACGCCCGCCGAGGTCGCCGCGTGCGTCGCGAAGAACGTCACCCGCGCGCAGTTCGAGGCGCGCTACGCCGACGTGTTCAAGGGCCCCCCCGCGTGGCAGCAGACGGAGGCGCCCAAGGGCGCGACCTTCGCGTGGGAGGAGAAGTCCACCTACATCCGCAAGGCGCCCTTCTTCGACGGGCTCACCAAGGCCACGCCGAAGCCGCCGGGAGACATCACGGGCGCGCGCGTGCTCGCGCTGCTCGGCGACTCGATCACCACGGACCACATCTCGCCGGCCGGCAACATCGCCAAGAGCGGCCCCGCGGGCGCCTACCTGATGAGCAACGGCGTCTCGCCGCGCGACTTCAACCAGTTCGGTGCGCGGCGCGGCAACCACGAGACGATGGTGCGCGGCACGTTCGCGAACATCCGCCTCAAGAACCTGCTCGCGCCCGGGACCGAGGGCGGCGTCACGAAGTACCTCGGCAAGTCCGACGCCGACGGTCCCGTCACCTCGATCTACGAGGCGAGCGAGAAGTACCTCGCCGCCGGGATCCCGCTCGTGGTGATCGCCGGCAAGGAGTACGGCACCGGCAGCTCGCGCGACTGGGCGGCCAAGGGCACCTACCTGCTCGGCGCCAAGGCCGTCATCGCCGAGAGCTTCGAGCGCATCCACCGCAGCAACCTCGTCGGCATGGGCGTGCTCCCGCTGCAGTTCGTGAACGGGCAGAGCGCATCGTCGCTCGGCCTCACCGGCAGCGAGGTCGTCTCGATCACCGGGATCGCGGGCGGGATCACGCCGGGCAAGACGCTGTTCGTCACGGCCGGCGCCAAGACCTTCGAGGTGAAGTGCCGCGTCGATACGCCGGCCGAGGTCGAGTACATCCTGCACGGCGGCATCCTGCAGTACGTGCTGCGCCAGCTCGCCTAGCCCCATCGATCACCTCAGTCGGTCCGTCGATGGGGGGTGCGCCCTCACCCTCACCCTCGCCCTCTCCCACGATGTGGGAGAGGGAACCGAAGCCTCTCCCCGCTTGAGGGGAGAGGGGTGGGTGAGGGTCAGGCGCCGCCTGGCGCGGGGCGTCTGGGCGGGCGCGGCGCGACGGAGCGCGCGATCTTCAGCGCTCGACGCCCGAGCAGGCGAGCGCGTGCAGCTCCGTCACGCGCATGGGCTCGGCCTGCGCGCGCGGGAAGAGCAGGTGCCTGCCGGGGAAGGGTGCCAGCCGGTCGCGCCGCTCGGCGTCCCGGAGGGCGAGCTCGCGAGCACGGGCGATGGCGCGCAGCACCATCGCTCGCTCGACGCGTCCGAGGTCGAGCCCGTCGATGGGCTCGGGCGGCGGCATCGCGTGGAGCGGCGCGCGCGGATCTTCGGTGAAC
Organism: Sandaracinaceae bacterium; assembly: GCA_044220955.1. Taxonomy (GTDB): domain Bacteria; phylum Myxococcota_A; class Polyangia; order Polyangiales; family Sandaracinaceae; genus JBBSAT01. The sequence goes on along the minus strand of JBGAQA010000160.1, from coordinate 7,573 downwards.
GCACGGTTGGCCAGCGTGGCCGTCACGCGGATGCCGCGCTCCGCGAGGCCCGTCGCCAGGTGCTGCGCGTCGCTGACGTGCGTCGCGTCGGGCGCGAGCACGAGCGCGAAGCGCGCCTCGTGGCGGAGCACGTGATCGATCTGCCGCGCGCGCGACGCGAAGCCGGCGCGCATCCCGAGGAAGGTGCGCAGGAACGTCGTGAGCTCGTCGCCCACCGTCTTGCCGGCCAGAAGACCGACGAGCTTGCCCGCGGCGAAGGCGCCCGCGCTGCCGGTCGCGCCCGCCGTCAGCGCGCCGAGCGCGCGATGCTCGGCGAAGCGCGCCAGCGCGAGCGGCGCGTCGAGCACGTCGAGCGCGCTTCGCATCGGCGGCGTGTCGAGCACCACGAGGTCGGGTGCCCCCGGACCCTCGAGCACGTCGTGCAGGTGCTCCATGGCGACGTAGGCATGAGAGCGCGCGAGGGTGCGCGAGAACGCCCGGTAGACGCGGTTGTCGAGGATGCGCGCGTGGTCGTCCTCGGGCGCGATCCGGCGGATCAACGCGTCGTAGCTCGCGCGGGGCTCGAGCATCGCGGCGCTCAGCGAGCCGCCCCCGCCGATTCCGTCGAGGGCGACCCGGACGTGGGCGCCCGTCGCGCTGGCGGCGTCGATGCCGAGGGCGCTCGCGAGCCGGCGGGCCGGATCGATGGTGAGCACGAACGCTCGCCGTCCGAGCGCTGCCGCTCGGATCGCCAGGGCGGCTGCGAGCGTCGTCTTGCCGACGCCGCCCGGCCCGACGCAGACGACGAGGCGTCCCTCGCTCACCAGGGCGTCCACGGGGCTCACGCGCGCGCCTCCGCGTCGAGCAGACCCCGCCCGAGGGCGCGGAGCGTCGCGTGGTCGAGCGTGCGGTCCTCGAGATCGGGGACGGGCAGCACGCCGATGCCGCGCGCGGCGAGGCGCGCCACCAGCGCGAGGGTCCGCTCGAGCCGCTCGTGATCGGCGCGGAGCAACGCGAGGGCGCTCGCGAGGCCTGGGGCCGGCCCGGCCAGCCGCGCTTCGAGCGTGCGCAGGGCCTCCGGGTCGGCGTCCCGCGCGGTCTCTCCCTCGACCCGGTCGAGCAGCACGTGCCCGATCGCCACGCGACCGCTCGCGCGCAGCTCGTCCCAGAGCTCGAGCGTCTCCTCGATCGCGAGCGCCGTCGGCAGCGACGCGACGTGTACCGCGGCGAGCTCCTCGTTCGCGAAGATCCCCTCGACCCGATCGAGGAGCGCGGCGACGGGACCGCGGACGCCGAGGCTCCCGAGCACGCCGTGGATGGAGAAGAGCATCCGCGTGTGGCCCGTCGCGTCCCCGTCGACGAGGATCGGGTCGAAGTCCGTCTGGTCGACGAAGTGTGCGATCCGGTCGAGCGTCGCGATCTCTCCGACGCCGGGGGCGGCGTCGAGGAAGGTCCGGACGGGGCCGGCGCGGAGGGCGCGCGTCGTGATCCCCGAGGGGAGCGTCCGACCCACCAGGGCGGCGGTCGCGTGGTGGACGTCGAGGTTCGTCGCGTGAACGCCCGGAGCGACCTCACGAGGCTCCGGGCCGATCGCGTCGACGCCGAGCACCCGGACGAGCGAGGCGCGGTGGCCGAGCTCGACCACGAGCGGCCTCCGCGCGCGTGATGCGTGGGCCAGCGCGAGCGCGGCGGCCAGCGTCGTCTTGCCGGTGCCTCCCTTGCCCGTGAGGAGCTGGAGGCGACGCTCGAGCGGACGGATCACGGCGGACATCTAGCGCGAAGCGGCCGGGTCACGAGCCCAGATGGCGAGATCGGCGACGTTGGTCCCCGTCGGTCCCGTCGAGAGGAGCCCTCGAGCGCCGGCGAGCGCGGTGTATGCGTCGTTCTCCGCGAGCGCGCGCGCGATCGTGCCGGGCTCGAGTCGCGCGGCCGTGTCCGCGTCGATCAGCGCCCCCGCCGCGTCGGTCGGGCCGTCGATGCCGTCGGTCCCGGCGCAGAGGAACGTGCCGGGGATGCCCGACGCGAGCGCGGCGAGCGCGGTCTCCTGACAGCGCCCACCTCGGCCGCCGCCGCGCAGCGTCACGACGGTCTCGCCGCCCGAGACGAGCGCATCCGCGCCCGTGCTCGCCGCCTCCTCGGCCCACGTCTGGCCGCACGTCCGGGCCTCGCCGCGGAGGGCAGGACCTGCCTCCACGCGCAGCCCCTCGGCGCGCAGCGCCTCCTCCGCCGCGGCGACCGCGCGCGCGTTGTCGGCGACGAGCTCGAGCGCCACGTTCGGGACCTCCGTGGGTCGATACGCCCGCACGCGGGCTCGCTCCGCGTCGGTCAGCGCTCGCGCGACGTGCGGCCGCGCGACGACGTCCGCGGGCGTCGGCGCCGTCCACGCCGACATGGGCCCGGACGCGACCTGCGACGGGTCGCCGAACACGACGTCGCTGATCACCAGCGCCCGCGCGGAGCGGGACCCGAGCGCGCGGGCCAGGCCACCGCCCTTCGATCGCGAGAGCGACACGCGGAGCGCGTTGAGCTCCTCGATGTTGGCTCCGGAGGCGAGCAGGCGCGCGGTGATCGCCGCGAGATCGTCGGGCGTGACGCCGTCGACGGGCGCGTCCACGAGCGCGGAGCCGCCACCGCTCAGGAGCACGAGCGTGGTGGCGGCGGCGGGGATCGCCCGGGCCCACGCCAGGAGGGCCTCGCCGCGCCGGCCCACGTCCGGATCGGGGACGGGGTGCGCGCCTCTCTGCACGACGATGCCGGGCGGCATCGCGAGCTCCGGTCCGCCGCGAGGTGCGATCACGAGCCCGGCCGTGATCGTGCACGCGTCGAGCGCCCCGGCGCTCATGGCCAGCGCCGCCTTGCCGAGCGCGATGAGATACACGGGCCCGGCGATCGGGCGCGCCCGGAGCACCGTGGCAGTGGTGCGCCGCGCGTCGACCGCCGCGAGCGCCCCGGCGAACGCGCGCCGCACGCGCGCGCGCCCCGGCGTGCCCGCGGAGGCGAGCTCAGCCGTGGGCGCGTCCGTTCTTCTGCTCCTCGAGCAGCGCCAGGCCGATCTCCATGGCGCGCCGCGCGCGCGTCAGCAGCTCCGCGTCTCCTGCGAGCTTCCCCTTCACCTCGGCGAGCTCCGTCTCCAGCGCCTTGATGCGCGCCGCTCGCTCGTCGCCGGCCTTGGTGGCCGCCGCGAGCTCCGCCTGCGCCTCCGAGAGCGCCTCGCTGGTCACCGTGTTCTGGTTCTCGCTCTCGGCCAGCCTGCGGCCGATCGCCGCCAGATCGGAGCCGTGCTTGCGGTTCGACTCCTCGAGGGCCGTCGCGAGCGCCTTCTCGAGCTCCGCGCGGAGCGCGTCGAGCGCGCTCTGCTTCTCGGCGGCGTGGCGGGCGTCCTTCTCGGCCAGCGCGGCGCCATGGCTCTGCGCGAGCGCGGCCGTCGCGCTCTCGTGGTTGTCGCGGAGCGACCTCGCGCTCTGCTCGTGCTGCGCGATCAGGTTGCCGATCGCGGTCTCCTTGGTCTGGTGCTCGGCCTCGAGCGCCGCCGCATGCTCGGCGCGGAGCCTGGCCGCCTCCGCCTCCGCCGCGCCGCGCAAGGCGTCGGCCTGCTGCTGGTGCTGGGCTGCGATCGCCGCGAGCTCTTCTGCATGGGCCTTCTTGGCAGCGTCGATCGCCGCCGCGTGCTCGGCTCTCGCCGTCTCGACGGCGGCCGCGTGCTCGGCCTTCGCCGTCTCGACGGCGGCGGCGTGCTCGGCCTTCGCCGTCTCCATGGCGGCGGCGTGCTCGGCCTTGAGCGCGGCGAGCGCGCTCTGCTTCTCCTCGCTGAGGCGCGCGGCGTCGGCCGAGCGGACGGCCTTCTCGCTCTCGAGCTCGCCCTCGAGCTTCTTGACCCGCGCCACGCTGCGCGCGGCTCGGCCCTTGAAGTCCTCGGCGCTGCTCGCGGTGTCCTTGTCGGCGATCGCGGCCGCGAGCTGGTCGCCGACGTCCGCCGCCGCGCGCTCGAGCTCGAGCTGCTTGTCCTGCGCGTCGGCGATGTTGCGCTCGAACCCCAGGCTCTTGTCGCGCAGCTCGAGCAGCTGCTTCTCCTTGGCGCTGAGCTGATCGCGGAGATCCAGCAGCTCCTTGTCCTTCTTGTTGAGCGCCTCGCGCAGGTCGAGGAACTCGCGGCTCGAGACGCCGCTCGTCTTGGCGCCTCCGGCCGCTGCCGTGGAGGCGAGCTTGCGCGTCTCCGCGAGATCCTTCTCGAGGTTCTGCACCTCGGCCCTGAGGCGGTCGGCGCTCGCGGCCTGCTCCTCGGCGGTCTTCGCGCGGTTCTCGGCCCGCGCGAGCGCGGCCTCGGCGTCGCGCAGCTTGCGCTCGAGCTCCGCGACGGCGGCGGCGGGGGCCGGCGGCGCGGCGGCCACCGCCTTCGCAGTCGGTGCCGGGGAGGGGGCAGGAGCAGCGGCCTTCGGTGCGGGCGCCGCCTTGGGCGCCGGCGTCGGCAGCTTGAGCGCCTGCGGGATCTGCCCGACGGTGGTGTGTTCCTCGCCGTCCGAGACGAGCGCGTCGAACGCACTGTCGGCGAACGCCTCGATGTCCGGATCGACCGTGCGTCCCTGGTGCAGGTCCGTGCCATGCCCCTGGCCCTCGGGGACGACCTCCACCTCCTCGGAGATCGCGATCTCCTCGTCGTCGGTGCCCGCGTCGGGCAGCGGCAGGATGGCGCGGATGCGCTCCATGAGCGCGTCGATCGAGATCGGCTTGCGCAGGTAGTCCTCGGCGCGTGTCCGCAGCTTGCGGTGCTGCTCGAAGATCTCCTCGGTCGCCTCGCTCGAGAGGATGATGATCGGGATCGACGCCGTGTCGGGGCTCTTCTTGAGCTTCTTGCAGACGAGGAACCCGTTGACCTGCGGCAGCTCGATGGTGAGCAGGATCAGGTCGGGGCGGCTCGCGGACGCGGAGTCGACGCCCGCGTTCCCATCCTCCGTCACGTCGACGTGGGCGCCGTGGCGACGCAGGCGCTCGGCGACGTCGGCGGCGAACGCGGCGTCGCTCTCGAAGAACAGGATGCGCTTCTCTGACATGGCGCTGCGAGGATAGAGGCGCGCGCTCCGCGGTGTCAACGCAGGTTTCGCGCAAAACGCCCGGAATTCCAGGGCGATTCTGGTGACGCGGGAAACGCGATTGCCGGCGCTCGGCGGGAAGCGGCACGATGGGGCGATGCTCCCGGACGCCCCCGACCCCACCGTCTACGCGGCGCCGTTCTTCTTGATCTCGATCTGGGTGGAGTGGTGGGTGCTGAAGCGGCAGCGCCGCTCCGGGCGTGCGGTGCTGGGCTACGACGACGTGCTGGACACCTGGGCGAGCCTGGCGATGGGCGTCGGCTCCCTCGTCACCGTGACGGCCATCAACGCGGGCGTCTACGGGATCGCGGTCTGGCTCTGGCCGCACCGGCTGATCGACCTGGGCGAGGGCGCGCTCGGCTTCGCCGTCGCGATGGTCGCCTGGGACTTCGGCTACTACTGGCACCACCGCTGGGAGCACGAGGTCCGCTTCTTCTGGGCGAGCCACGTCAGCCACCACTCGAGCCAGAAGTACAACCTGTCGACCGCGCTGCGGCAGCCGTGGACGCCCTGGCTCGGCCTCGTCATCTACCCGCCGCTCGCGCTGTTCGGCGTCGCGCCATGGATGATCCTCGTCGCGGGCGGCTTCAACCTCATCTACCAATTCTGGGTGCACACGGAGGCGATCGGGCGGCTGCCGCGCTGGTTCGAGCAGGTGTTCAACACCGCCTCGCACCACCGCGTGCACCACGGCTCGAACGGCCGCTACCTGGACAAGAACTACGGCGGGATCCTGATCGCGTGGGACCGGATGTTCGGCACGTTCGAGCAGGAGAGGGAGCCCGTCGTGTACGGGCTCACGAAGAACATCACGACCTACAACCCGCTCCGGATCGCTTTCCACGAGTACGCGGCGATCGCGCGCGACGTGTGGAAGGCCAGGAGCGCGCGTGAGGTCGTGGGCTACGTGCTCGGACCGCCGGGGTGGCCGCACTCCGTCGCGCTGGCGCGGGACGCGGCCCCGAAGACGGCTCGGTGAGGGCGGCGCTCCTCGGGCTCGCGCTGATCGCGTGCGGCGGAGCGCCGCCGGAGCCCGCGCGCGGCGCCGGCGTCGCCGCGATCGAGCTCGGCGTGCAGACGAACACGCCCGCGGCTCCGCTCCCGGCGCACACGCTCTGGAGCGGACGCTACGAGTGCGCGCAGGGCGTGACCGGGCTGACGCTGACGCTCGACGTCGAGCCGGACGGCCGCGCGGGCGCCGTGTTCGACTTCGGGCCGACGCCCCAGAACCCGACGCTGCCGACGGGCCGCTACCTCGTCGTCGGTCGGGCGGATCTCGCGGGCGACGGCGGCACGCTCCTGACGCTCGCGCCGGATCGCTGGATCGCGCAGCCCCCGGGCTACGTGATGGTCGGGCTCGGCGCGGCGATCGATCCCGCGGGGCGCTCGATGCAGGGCCACGTCGATCACCCGAGCTGCGGCGCGCTCGCGCTCACGCGCGTGCAGTAGCGCGCGCTGAATCAGGCCGCGCAGGGAAGGGGCAAGCACACCCGGCGGTGCGAGCCCGTCGGGCTCGTCGGGTGCGGGCGGTCGTAGCAGCCGTAGCCGTCGCGGCAGCCGCTCCCGGGGAAGAGCGTGTAGTCGCAGCGCGCGGCGCAGAGCGGCTCGCCCGCCCCCGTGAGGTCGACGCAGCCGGTGAACGCGTTCGGGCCCGCCTGATCGGGGCAAGAGCCCGTCGCGCAAGGCAGCGTGCAGTACCCGCCGGGGAAGCCCTGCGCGGCGGTGCGGCACTCGCCGCCCGCGTACGGACAGTCGGCGCTCGAGACGCAGGGGCCGCCGATGAAGCCGGAGAGGTAGGTGCTCGGGTCGGTCAGCGTCGCGTCGCAGTCGCCGAGCGCGTTGTCCGCGCCGACGGGCGCCCCGAGGACGGCGACGCGGTCGGACCAGCCGTAGCTGGTGCCACCGAAGAGGTGCTGCGCGGCGAGCGGCGAGACGTCCCAGATGGGCGCGCCGGCGCCGGCCTCGACGCAGACGTGCGGCCCGATGTCGGCGACCTGGACGACGACGCAGTGGGTCCGCGCGGCGTCGGTGAGGCGCACGTGCTGCCCGCAGCTGAAGCGCTGCGCGTTCGCGGCGTAGTACCAGGTGCCGTCGGCGGTGCCGCCGCACGACACCGGCTGCGTGTCGGTCCCGCCGCCGAACGTCGTGAGGTCGTACTGCTGGCTCTCGGGGAGGTGCGAGTCGGTGCTCGGCGTCGGCGCGCGCGCGAGGCACGCGGTGACGGTCTCGCCCGAGGGGCCGCCGGTGCTCGGGACGGTCCAGGCGGCGGGGGCGGGCGGCGTCGCGCGCGTGCAGCCCGCGTCGCCCGTCGCCCACGCGTCCATGCCGGCGAACGCGTCCGCGCCCGCGCCGGCGTCGGTGCTCGGCACGCCGCCGTCCATGCCGGGGGCGGCGGCGTCGACGGCGCCCACGTCGAAGCGGCCGTCGATCCGCAGCGCGGGATCCGTGCATGCCGGGACCAGGACGAGGGCGAGCGCGAGCGCGGGGCGCATCGGGGGAGGCTAGCG
>JBGAQA010000015.1:87193-105778 GCA_044220955.1 Sandaracinaceae bacterium | reverse complement strand
GGGCGCTAACGCTCTGCTGGTGGCCGTCCTTGTGGCTGTCGCCGGGGTCGATGTCGGCCCGCGCCGCCGGCGCCTCCGAGGCGCGGGTCAACCCCCGCGCCAGGAGCGCGAAATTGCGCGCCGCGCGCCGTGAGCCGCGGGCGAGGGAGGCGAGCGCATGAGCGGCGGGACGCAGTCCGGGCTTCTCGCGCGGGCCCGGCGCTCGCGGGTGCTCTGGCTCTGGGCCGCGGCGGTGATCGCCACGGCGGCCGCGTTCGTCGCGCACCTCTCGCTGCGCCTCGAGACGGTCCGCCTCGGCTACGAGGTCGGTCAGGCCCGACGCGAGCAGCGGCGCCTCATCGAGGAGCGACGCCTGCTCTCGATCGAGGCCGCGACGCTGCGCGAGCCGGAGCGCGTCGAGGCGATCGCGCGTGGCACGCTGGGCATGGACGTGCCGGACGCGGACCACGTGGTCCCCGTGGGGCATGGTGGGCGGCGACGCGCGGCCGGGAGGATCCGATGAGCCGCGCGGCTCCCAAGACCGCGCCTCCGAAGAACGCGCCTGCGAAGGCGGCGCCGCCGTCGCCGGAGGAGGTGGCGCGGCGGCGGCTCCGCGGCCTGCGCATCCGCATCGCGATGCTGGGCGTGCTCCTGCTCGCCGCGGGGGGCGCGGTGCTGAACCGCGCGTACCGCCTGCAGATCGTGCAGGGAGACGAGCTGCGCGCGGAGGCCGAGGCGCAGCAGCTGCGCGACGTGCACCTCTCGCCCAAGCGCGGGACGATCTACGACCGAAGCGGCACCGAGCTCGCCGTCAGCGTGGACGTGGACAGCATCTACGCCTCGCCGCGGACGATGCACCGCGAGGGCGTGGACACGGCGGCCGCGGCGACGCGCCTCGCAGCGGTGCTCGGCGTGGACCGCGAGCGGATCGCGACGCGGCTCGCGTCGGATCGCTACTTCGTCTGGATCGAGCGCCAGGTCACGCCCGACGAGTCTGCCGCCGTCGCCGCGCTCGACATCCCGGGCGTCGCGACCACCGAGGAGGCCCACCGCTTCTACCCCAACGGGTCGCTCGCCGCGCACGTCCTCGGCTTCTCGAACGTCGACGGTGAAGGCATCGAGGGCGTCGAGCTCGCGCTCGAGGAGCGCCTGCACGGCGAGCGCGCCGACGTCCCCGCGGTCCGCGACCGCCGCGGCCGCGTCGTGTTCTCCGAGACGCTGCTCGACGACCGCGCGACGCAGGGCGACGACGTCTTCCTCACGATCGATCACACCATCCAGCACGTGGCGGAGCGCGAGCTCGAGCTGTCGATCCGCACGTTCGAGGCGCGCGCCGGCAGCGTCGTCGTGATGGACCCGCAGTCGGGCGAGATCCTCGCGATGGCGAGCTATCCGACCTTCGACCCGAACCATCCGACCTCGTCGAGCGCCGACGCGCGGCGCTTCCGCGCCATCACCGACCGCTTCGAGCCTGGCTCGACCGTCAAGCCCTTCACCATCGCGGCGGCGCTCGCGCAGGGCGTGCTGACCGCGGGCGAGCAGATCGACTGCCACGACGGCAGCTTCGAGATCGTCGAGGGCGAGCGCGCCATCCACGACACGCACCGCCACGGGCTCTTGACCCCGGCGGAGATCCTCGCCGAGTCGTCCAACATCGGCGCGGCGGTCATCGGCATGCGCCTCGGCCGCCAGGGGCTCTACCGCGCGTTCCGGCGCTTCGGGTTCGGTCACACGACGGGCATCCCGCTGAGGGGAGAGGTCTCGGGCCTGCTCCGGCACCACAGCGAGTGGTACGAGCGCGACCTCGCGACGGCGGCCTTCGGCCAGGGCATGAGCGTCACCGCGCTCCAGCTCGCGACGGCGATGACCGCCATCGCGAACGGCGGGCGGCTGATGGAGCCGATCCTCGTTCGCCGCGTTCTCGACGGTCACGGCGACACCGTCGAGGAGACGCTGCCGCACGCGCGGCGTCAGGTCGTGCCGCGCTCCACGGCGCGCCTCGTGGCGGACATGCTGACGGCGGTCACCGGGGAAGAAGGCACGGGCGCCGAGGCAGCGATCCCGGGCTACCTCGTCGCCGGCAAGACGGGAACGTCGCAGAAGGCCGACGAGGTCCACGGCGGCTACCGCGCGGAGAGCGATCCCGAGGCGCGCTGGACGGCGTCGTTCGTCGGGTTCGTGCCGGCCGAGTCGCCGCGCCTCGTGATCGCGGTGATCATCGACGAGCCGATCATCAGCCACTACGGCGGCGAGGTCGCGGGCCCCGTGTTCCGGCGGGTCGGAGAGGCGGCGCTGCGTCACCTCGGAGTCCCTCCCGTGGGCAGCGGCGATGCGCTCACCGATCTCGCGGCGGAGATCCGCCAGCGGGCACGCCTCCACGTCGCGTCGTCGCCGGCGCACGAGGAGGCGGCGCCCGAGGTCGAGCCCGGCGAGGACGAGACGCGCGTGCCCGACCTCGCGGGCGTCACGGCTCGACACGCGCTGGTCGCGCTGGCTGCGGCGGGGCTCGTCGGCGAGATCGAGGGCGCGGGCGTCGTCAGCTCGCAGACGCCGGCGGCGCGCGCGATCGTCCCGCGAGGTGCCGTCGTCCACGCGGTGCTCGAGCGGCCGGGCGCGATCGCCGACGACGCCGCGCCGCTCGGTGACCCGCAGACGCCGGCCGAGTCGGCGGCCGTCGACGTCGCGGAGCCCGCCTCGCGCCTGGCCTTGGCGCCGGTCCAGCGGCGCCCGGACGGGGAGGTCGCACCGTGACGCTCGCCCTCGGCGCGCTCGTGGAGCGCGGGATCGCGCGCTCCCTGCGGGGAGACGGCTCCACCCTCGTGCGCGACGTGCGCCACGACTCCCGGCAGGTCGTGCCGGGGGACCTCTTCGTCGCGATCCCGGGCGAGAAGCTCGACGGTGCGAGGTTCGTGGCGGACGCGATCGCGCGCGGCGCGGCCGCGGTCGCCGCCGAGGCGGACCTCGACGTCGCCGTCCCGACGCTCCGCGTCGACGACGCGCGCCGGGCGCTCGCGCTCGCGGCACACGCCGTCCACGGCGATCCGACGGCGCGCCTGACGTCGATCGGCGTGACGGGCACGAACGGCAAGACGACCACCACCTGGATCGTCGACGAGGCGCTGCGAGCGCGGGGCGCGCGGCCCGCGCTCGTCGGGACGGTCGAGACGCGCGGTCCGGGGTTCAGCGCGCCGAGCGCGTTCACGACGCCGGAGGCGGACGACCTCGCGCGCTTCGCCGACCGCATGGTCCAGGCCGGCGCGACGCACTTCGTGATGGAGGTCTCGAGCCACGCGCTCGCGCTCTTCCGGGCGGACGGGATCCGGTTCGAGGTCGCCGCGTTCACGAACCTCACGCAGGATCACCTCGACTTCCACGGCACGATGGACGCCTACCGGCAGGCCAAGGAGCGGCTCTTCGTCGCCCTGCGGCCGAGGAACGCCGTGATCAACGTCGACGATCCGGCGGGCGCCGCGATCGCCGCGCGGATCGACCGCGGCGTCACGCGCGTGCTCACCGTCGGCCGGACGAGCCCCGACGCCGGGCTCCGCGTGACCGAGTGGACGATGTCGCGCGCGGGGCTGCGGGCCTCGATCGCGCAGGAAGGCCAGCCGCCGATGGCCCTGACGAGCCCGATGGTCGGCGCGCACAACCTCGACAACCTGCTGCTCGCCGCCGGGATCCTGCGCGCGATCGGGGCGAGCGCGCGCGAGATCGAAGCCGCCCTCTCCGAGGTCCGGGGCGCGCCCGGCCGGCTCGAGCGGGTCGACGACCCGCGGGACGTCGCCGTGTTCGTCGACTACGCGCACACGCCCGACGCGGTCGCGAAGGCGCTGGATGCGCTGCGGCCGATCACGCCGGGGCGGCTCTTCGTCGTGTTCGGCTGCGGCGGCGATCGTGACCGCGCGAAGCGGCCGCTCATGGGCGAGGCCGCGGCGAGGCGTGCCGACGTGTGCATCGTGACGAGCGACAATCCGCGGACGGAGGATCCGCGGTCGATCGTCGACATGATCCTGCCCGGCGTCGGCTCCGCGAAGGAGTCGCTGGTGGAGGTGGACCGGCGTGCGGCCATCGGCCTCGCGCTCTCGCGCGCGCGAGCGGGGGACACGGTGCTCATCGCCGGCAAGGGTCACGAGGACTACCAGATCCTCGGGACGACCAAGATCCACTTCGACGATCGCGAGGAGGCGCGCGCGGCGATCGCGCGCGCAGCCGGGGGGGCGAGCTGATGGCGACACCACTGCCGAGAAACAGCGTCTCTCTCCGCGACGCCGAGGCGCTCGCGGGCATCGTCGGTGGCACCGTCGTGCAGGCGGGGCGTTCGAGCGCCGCTCCTCGCTGCGTCTGCACGGACTCGCGCGAGGTGTACGTCGGCGACGTGTTCGTCGCGCTCGTCGGCGAGAAGCGCGATGCGCACGAGTTCGTCGCCGACGTCGTGGTGCGCGGGGCGGGCATCGTCGTGGTGAGCCGCGAGGTCGCGGTGCCGCAGGCCGTCGGCGTGGTCCTCGTCGAGGACACGCTCGCCGCGCTCGGACGCCTCGGCACGTTCGCGCGCGAGCGGGCGCGCCCGGGCGGCCCTGGGGGCGGCGGTCTCGCCGCCCTGGTGGGGATCACCGGATCGGTCGGCAAGACGAGCACCAAGGAGATGTGCGCTGCGGTCCTCCGCGCCCCGCCGTGGCGCGACGTCGTCGTCGCCACCGAGGGCAACCTCAACAACCTCGTCGGCGTACCGCGCACGCTGCTCACGATCGATCCGGCGCGCACGACCTTCGCGGTCGTGGAGATGGGCATGAACGTGCCCGGCGAGATCGCGAAGCTCTGCGCGATCGCGCGGCCGGACGTGGGGATCGTGACGAGCGTCGCGGCGGTCCACACCGAGGGAGTCGGCTCGATCGACGGCGTCGCGCGGGAGAAGGGGGCGCTGCTGACCTCGCTCCCCGAGACGGGCACGGCGATCTACGACGCCGACGAGCCGCGCCTCGGGCCCTACGTGGCGGGCTCGCGCGCGCGCCGAAAGCTCGGGTTCGGGCGAGACGTCGACGCCGCCGTGCGGCTGGTGTCGCGAAGCGCCGCGGCCTCGGGCCAGCGCGTCACCTACCGGATCGACGGGCGCGCCTCCGACCTCGTGGTCGAGCTCGCGCTGCTCGGGGCCGGCGCCGCCAAGAACGCGGGCGCTGCGCTCGCGCTGGCCCTCGCGACGCGGGGGCTGGACGGTCTCGAGCCGGCCGCCGAGGCGCTGAGGTTCCTGCGTCCCGAGCCGGGTCGGCTCTGTCCGCTCGCGGGCCCGGGGGGCACGGTGATCGTCGACGACTCGTACAACGCCTCGCCGCGCTCGGTGATCAACGCGATCGACACCGCGACCGAGATCGCGCGCACCACCAACGGGCGGCTGGTGGCGGTGCTGGGCGACATGCTCGAGCTCGGCGCGCTCGAGACCGAGCTGCACGCGCTGGTCGGCGAGCACGTCGCGCTCGCGGGCGTCTCGCTCTTCGTCGCCTGCGGCCGGCGCATGCGCGCGGCCGCGCAAGAGGCGCGCGAGATGGGCGCCGACCTCGTGATCGAGGTCGACGATCCGATGGACGCCGTCTGCGAGGTCGACCGCTTCCTCATCGAGGGCGACGTCGTCGTGGTGAAGGGCTCGCGCGGCATGCGCATGGAGCGCGTGGTCGAGGCCCTCGTGGCCCGGAAAGAGGCCGCGTAGCGATGATCGACGCGCGGCTCACGACGGGAGAGCTCGCTCCTTTGCGTCCGGATGGGAGCGCGCGGCGCGCGCGGACGGAAGGGCGCGGAGGGGCGAGCCGATGATCTACGCGCTCCTCTACCCGTACGCGCCGCGCCTGAACTTCCTCAACGTGCTGCGCTACGTGCCGTTCCGTGTGCTCGCCGCGACGCTCACGGCCATGGCCGTGACGTTCGGCCTCTATCCCTGGTTCATCCGGCGACTGCAGCGGCGGCAGGTCGGACAGGTCGTGCGCAAGGAGGGGCCCGCGTCGCACCTCAGCAAGGCGGGCACGCCCACGATGGGCGGGGCCCTGATCCTCTTCGCGCTCGTCGTCTCGACCGTCGCGTGGGCCGACCCGACGTCGACGAGCGTGTGGCTGACGCTGCTCGTCACGGTCGCCTACGGGGTCGTCGGCTATGTCGACGACGCCCTCAAGATCACCAAGAAGGACACGGGCGGGCTCGCCGGTCGCTACAAGCTCCTGATCCAGTTCAGCGTGGCGTTCGCGGTCTGCGGCTACCTCTGGTACGGGCAGGCGGGCCTCGGCCACGACTGGATCGCGCTGCGGAACCACCTCGCCGTCCCCTTCGTCGCGTTCCGCGCCGAGCACTACCCGGACGTCCTGACGCCGGCGCACTACGCCGCCGTGCTGCCCCCCTGGCTCTACGTGATCTTCGCCTCGATCGTGCTCGTCGCGACGAGCAACTGCGTGAACCTCACCGACGGGCTCGACGGCCTCGCGATCGGCCCCGTGATGATCAACGCCGGCGTGTACGCGGTGCTCGCGTACATGACGGGCCTCGTGCTCTTCGGCGCGTCGGTCGCCGAGTACCTGCGCATCCCGGCCCTCGGCAGTGCCTCGGAGCTCAGCGTGTTCTGCGGCGCCATCCTCGGCGCCGGGTTCGGATTCCTCTGGTACAACACCTACCCCGCGCAGGTCTTCATGGGCGACGTGGGCGCGCTCGCGCTCGGCGGCGGCATCGGGATGCTCGCCGTGCTCACGAAGAACGAGCTCCTGAGCATCCTGCTCGGCGGCATCTTCGTCGTCGAGGGGGTCAGCGTCATCGCCCAGGTGGCGAGCTTCCGGCTCTTCGGCAAGCGCATCTTCCTGATGGCGCCGATCCACCACCACTTCGAGAAGCGCGGCTGGCCCGAGCCGAAGGTCATCGTCCGCTTCTGGATCATCTCCATCATGCTGGCGCTCGCGAGCCTCGCGACGCTGAAGCTGCGGTGACGCCATGGCCATCCCGCTGAAGGACGCGCGCGTGGTGATCGTGGGCCTGGGCAAGAGCGGCCTCGCGGCGGCGCGGCTCGCGATCCGCGAGGGTGCGCGCGTCACGATCAACGACAAGAAGACCGAGGCCGAGCTCGGCGGCGCGGTGGCGGAGGCGCGCGCGCTCGGGGCCGACGTCTCGCTCGGGGGACACCCCGAGGCGCTCTTCACGGCGGCCGACCTCGTCGTGCTCTCCCCCGGCGTACCGCGGTTGCCGGCCGTCGAGGCCGCGCGCGCCAGGTTCGTTCCGGTCGTCCCCGAGGTCGAGCTCGCGAGCTGGTCGCTGCGGGGCACGCTCGTCGGCGTCACCGGCTCGAACGGCAAGAGCACCGTGACCACCCTCGTCGGCGACATGTGCGCGGCGAGCGGCCGGCCGACCTTCGTCGGCGGCAACCTCGGCGATGCGCTCTCCAACGCCGCGTTCTCGCCGGCCGCGGGGCCCGACGGCCTCGTGGTGGCGGAGCTCTCCAGCTTCCAGCTCGAGGACATCGAGTCGCTCCGCTGCAACGTGGCCCTGCTCCTCAACGTCACGGACGACCACCTCGACCGTCACGGCAGCTTCGCGTCCTACGCCGCCGCGAAGGGGCGCATCTTCCATCCGCAGCAGCGGGCCGATCACGCGCTCGTCCCCGAGGGCGACGCGCTCTGCCTCTCGCTCGCGCGGGCCGGCGCCGGCCACGCCCACACGTTCTGGGGAGCGGAGGGCGAGGTCCGCGTGGTCGACGGGGTCCTCGAGGATCGCGTCTCGGGCCTGCGCGTCCCGGTGGCGGAGCTGAAGATCCGGGGCCTGCACAACCAGTCGAACGCGTGTGCGGCCGCGCTCGCGGCGCGCCTGGTCGGCGTCGAGAAGGACGTGATCGCCCGGGTCCTGCGCGCGTTCGCGGGCCTGCCGCACCGCATGGTGCACGTGCGCGACCTCGACGGGGTCGCGTACTACGACGACAGCAAGGCCACGAACGTGGGCGCGACGTGCGCGGCGCTCGATGGTCTGGCCGACCTGCCGGGCAAGGTCGTGCTGGTCGCCGGCGGCGTGGACAAGCAGGGCTCGTACGGCCCGATGCGCGAGCGGATGGAGAGGGCCGGGCGCGCGATCGTGCTGATCGGCGAGGCCACGCCCATCATCCGGCGCGCGTTCGAGGGGTCTCTGCTCCCCCTGATCGACGCGACGACGATCGACGACGCCGCCGCCAAGGCGCGCGCGCGGTGCGTGCGCTCCCCGAGTCGCGAGGTGCGCGATGATCCGATCGTCCGGAGGCCCGTCGTCATGAGCGTCCTGTCGTTCCTCCGCCGCTCCACGGTGCCGCCGGCGCCGGCTCCCGTGCGGGCGCCGCTCGGTCCGGTCGATCCGGTGCTCGTCGGGCTCGCGATGGCGCTGATGGCGTTCGGCGTCGTGATGGTGTTCTCGGCGAGCGCCGTGTTCGCGTCGCAGACGTACCACGACGGGCACCGGTTCCTCGTGCGCCAGGCCGTGTTCGCGCTCGTGGGGCTCGTCACGATGCTCGGCGTCTCGCGCGTCGACTACCACCGCCTGCGCCCCCTGACGTACCCGGCGGTGGCCGCGACGCTCGTGCTCTTCGTCGCGACGATGCTCGTCGGCCGGACCGCAGGCGGCGCGACGCGGTGGATCCGTATCGGCCCGGTCGACATCCAGGCCGCCGAGGTCGCCAAGCTGACGATCGTCCTGTTCCTCGCGTACTCGCTCTCGAAGAAGGCCGAGCAGATGCGGACCTTCAAGATCGGCGTGCTGCCCCACCTGATCGTGATGAGCCTCTTCGCGCTCTTCTGCATCATCCAGCCGGATCTCGGCAGCGCCGTGATGATCGGCCTGGTCACGTTCCTCATGCTCTTCCTCGCCGGCGCACGCCTCGGGCCGATCCTGGGCACGGTGCTCGGCCTCGCGCTCGCCGCCGGCGCGGCGATCGCGCTCTCGCCCTGGCGGCGCGCGCGCATCGAGGCCTTCCTCGATCCGTTCGCGCATCGCGCCGGGAGCGGCTACCAGATCGTCGAGTCGATGCTCGCGTTCGGCTCCGGAGGGCTCGGCGGCGTCGGCATCGGCGACAGCCGGCAGAAGCTCTTCTTCCTCCCCGAGGCGCACACCGACTTCATCAGCGCGATCATCGGCGAGGAGCTCGGCTTCGTCGGCATGGTGATCGTCACGGGCGCCTTCGCGATCCTGGTCGTGCGCGGCCTGCGCATCGCGTGGAACGCGCCCGACGAGTACGGCACCTACCTCGCCGCCGGAGCGACGCTGCTCCTCGGCCTCTCTGCCTTCACGAACCTCGCGGTGGCGATGGGCCTTCTGCCCACCAAGGGGCTCGTGCTTCCGTTCCTTTCTTACGGGGGCTCCGCGCTCGTCGTCGATGCGGCGGCGATCGGGGTGATCCTCAACGTCTCCCGGCAGTGCGTGCCCTCGCCTCGCGGCGAGGCGCGCAAGGCCGAAGAACCGGGGCAGTCGAGAGCAGTCTCGCAGAAGCCACGCGCGCCGAGGGCGATCGACGCGCAGCCGGATCCGAGAGGTCCGGCGGCGGTCGGCGAGGCCGTGGGAGGTTCGTGATGAAGAAGGCAGGAGTGCTCGTCCGGAGGACCCGGACGGGAGCGGGCGGAAGGCTGGAGTGCCCGCCGAAGGCGGGCCGACACAATTGCGTCGCGTCCGCCGGGCGGACGCCTCCAGCCGTGCCCGCGGACGGTAGGGGCCGGAGCGGCGAGCCGACGCAATTGGGTGGGTCATGATCGAGCGCGTACTGATCGCGGGCGGAGGGACGGGCGGTCACCTCTTCCCGGGCATGGCCGTGGTCGAGGAGCTGAGGCGGCGTGTGTCGCCGCTCGAGGTGACCTTCGTCGGCACGCCCAAGGGCATCGAGGCGCGCGTGCTACCGAAGGCGAGCGAGAAGCTCGAGCTGCTCGACGTCACGCCGCTGAAGGGGCGGAGCGCCGGGGAGCTGATCGCGAGCTTGATGCGCTTGCCCGGCGCGTACGCGCGCTGCGTGTCGATCCTGCGCGCCGCGCGTCCCGACGTCGTGCTCGGCGTCGGTGGGTACGCCTCGGGTCCCATGCTCATCGCGGCGCGCACGCTCGGGATCCGCGTGGCGCTGCTCGAGCAGAACGCGCACGTCGGCATGACGAACCGGATCCTCGCGCCGATCGTCGGCCGCGCGTACGTGACCTTCGAGGAGACGCGCACGATCTTCGGCGACAAGGCGCGCGTGGTGGGCAACCCCGTGCGTCGCGCGTTCGTCGAGGCGGCGAGGATGGCGCAGGCCGACCCGTCGGGCTTCGAGGCCCGCGCGCGCAAGGTGCTCGTCGTCGGCGGCTCGCAGGGCGCGCAGCACGTGAACGAGGTCCTGCCGGGCGCGCTCGCGCGCTCGGGCGTCGCCGGGCTCGAGGTGGTCCACCAGACGGGCGCCGCGATGCTGGAAGCCGTGAGGGCGCGCTACGCGGAGCTGGGTGTTCGCGCCGAGGTGGTGCCCTTCATCGACGACATGGCGCGCGCGTACGCCAGTGCCCAGCTCGTCGTGGCGCGGGCCGGCGCCACCACGCTCGCCGAGATCTGCGCGATCGGTCGGCCCGCCGTGCTCGTGCCGTACCCCCACGCGGCCGACGACCACCAGACGAAGAACGCCGAGGCGCTCCAGCGCGCGGGGGCGGCGGTGATGGTGCGCGATGCCGACCTCGACGAGCAGGCGCTGGGCGAGACGCTCCGGGGGCTGCTCGGCGACGAGCGCCGGCGGGCCGCGATGGCTCGCGCAGCGCGCGAGAACGGCCGACCCGAGGCGGCGGCGGCCATCGTCGACGACCTCGTCGCCTGGCTCGGAGGGGCGGTGACGCGCCCGAGCGCGGTCCCCTCCCGTCCGACCCGGCCCGGCCGGGACAGCGAGCGCCGCGCGGTGCCCGTGCCGTCGGCGCGGCTCGAGCCCTTCGTGGGGCCTTTCGCGGCCGCCTGAGGGCGGCCGTGCGCGCGCTCAGCGGGGCAGGTAGAGGACTTCCGGGCCCGTCACGATCGTGACCGTCGGGACGGAGGCGGTCGTGTTGATGCTCAGACCGCCGACCACGAGCGCGCCGCCGTCGTCGAGGGCGGCCTGCGCGTGGAAGGCGCGCGGCTGGTTGAGCATCGGCTGCACGTCGCTCGTCGCGGCCGCGCCAGTCCCGGGGACCGTCGCGTTGAAGTGATCGCTGGTGCCCGCGGTCACCATGGTGAGCGCGCCGATGCCGCCCGTGAAGAGGGCAGTGCCGTCGCTCATGCGCACCCCGGCAGCGAAGGCGTGCCGCGTGTGGGTGGTCGTGAGCGTCGCGCGGCCGGTCATGCCGTCGACCGTGAAGCTGCGCGAGCCGGTCAGGGGGAAGTCGCAGCGCTCGAGCGAGGCGCTCGACCCGAACACGGGCGCGGTCGCCGAGCCTGCCGGGTCGCAGAGCGGTCCATACCAGCCCACGACGACCGCGTGCGTCGCGTCCAGCGGGACCGCGCTCGCGCCGATCAGCGCGTACTCCGGGTGGTCGGTCGTGTCGGGGAACATGCGCATCGCGGCTGAGACGGTCCCGCCGCTCGGCGCCGTCGCCGAGGGCGTCCACACCTCGGCGAGGTCGGCGTTGCGGGCGGCGTCACCGCCGCCGAAGATCCAGAGGGCCTCGCCCATCGAGCCGCGGATCGGCGCGATGGTCGGCATGGCGCGCGAGACCTGCAGGCGGTTCGCGGTCGAGTCGAGCACGCCGTAGCCACCGGCGCGCGCGTCGTCGTACACGACCCAGCTGTCGGGCGCGTCGATGCCGCCGACGAGGAGCACCTGCGAGGGGTGACCGGGGACGCGTGCCGCCGCGTGCATGAAGCGAGGCGCGTCGAGCCGGCCGAGCATCGTGGGGTCGTCCGCGGCCCCCGCGAAGCCGCCGCGGCCCGGGTCGCCGTCGCGGTCGACGTCCTCGGCCTCGGTGTTGGCGTCGGGCTGGAAGATCTCGAAGCTCGCTCCGGTGACGATGCTGGTGTCGAGCGACTGCAGCGTGGGCGTGTACGTGCCAGCGACCCGGCCGGGCGTGAGCGCGAGCAGCGCGTGCGAGGAGCCGCCCGCGAGCAGCACACGGTCTCCCGGCAAGAGGGTCGCCGTGTGGCCGCCGCGCGCGTGCAGGAGCCCGCCCTGGACCGGGAAGAAGGTCCCGGTCGCGGTCTCGAAGATCAGCGCGTCGCCAGCCGCCGTGAGGTCGAAGCACGTCGAGGCCGAGGGGACGCTGCCGGGGCAGGGGGTGGAGGTGGCGCGGGTGAAGCCTCCGGCGATCAGGACGCGCCCGTCGCTCAGCGCCGTCGCGGTGGCGAGCATGCGCGCCGCCGTCGTCCCGGCGTCGATCGTCGTGTACGCGCCGACGGCGTACATGCGGAGGTCGACGTAGCGTCGCTCGCCGGCCGCGAGCGTGAACGGGCCCGCATGGCCGAGGTAGACGAGCGCGCCGCCGGCGCCCTGGCCCTCGATCGTGATCCGGATCGGCACGCCCGTCGGAAGATCGCCGCGGATGAGCTCGGGGTGCCCGTTGCCATCGACGTCGTCGAGGTTGGCCACGGTGTTGATCGAGCTCTGCGGCTCGGAGGTGCCCTCGACGTAGACGAGCACGGTGAGCTGGGTGACGGCCGCGGGGATGGTGCCGGCGGGGCCGTCGAGGCCCCAGTCCACGTGCACCGCGAGCGGTGGGCCCGCCGTTCCTGCGCACGAGACACCAGCCAGAGAACACAGCCCTGCGAGCCAGAGAAGAGCGAGCCTTCGCACGAGGCGAGGCTACCATGACTCGCGTCGCCGGAAATCGCTTTGCCGGGGCCGCGTATCGCGACGCGAGAAGAGCCGTCCCGATTCCGCGACAGCTCTTCAGGCTTCGTCGTCCGAGGCCGCCCGCCGGCCGAGGACCCGCTGGTAGACCTCGCGCCGCGGGTGGCCGGTCGAGGCGGCGAGCCGGTCGGCCGTGTCGCGGGCGCTGAGGCCCTCCTCGCGCAGGGCGTCGATGGCGCGGTCGAGCGCCTCCTCGTCGAGCGGCTCCGCCTCGTCGGGGTCGCTCGCCGGTGCGCCGATGACGACGGTGATCTCGCCGCGCGCGCCCTCCGCGAAGCGCTGGGCCAGCTCCGCGGCCGTGCCGCGAGCGATCTCCTCGTGGAGCTTGGTGAGCTCCCGGCAGACCGCGACCGGGCGCTCGCCGACGACGCCCGAGAGGTCGGCGAGCGTCGAGGCGAGCCGATTGGGGGACTCGAAGAGCACCACGGCGCCCGGTGCCTTCGCGAGCCGCGCCAGCCGATCGCGACGCTTGCCGCCGGAGCGCGGCAGGAACCCGACGAACTCGAACGTCGGCGCGGCGAGGCCGGACGCGACGAGCGCGCTCAGCGGGGCCGAGGGCCCCGGGATGGGCGTCACCGGCACGCCGAGCTCGATCGCGGCCCGCACGAGCTCCGCGCCGGGGTCGCTCACCAGCGGCGTGCCGGCGTCCGTGACGAGCGCGAACGAGGCGCCCGCCCCCAGCTCGGCGGCGAGCGACGCGACGCGCGAAGGGGGGGTGTGTGCGTGCAGCGCGACCAGCTTGGTGGCGATCTGATGGTGCATCAGCAGCGTCCGGGTGTGCCGTGTGTCCTCGGCCAGCACCGCGTCCGCCTCGCGCAGGACGCGCAGCGCGCGCAGCGTGATGTCCTCGAGGTTGCCGATGGGCGTGGCGACGACGTAGAGGCGTCCGCTCATGGCAGCCGCGCCGAGATCGCCTCGGCGAGGGGCCCCGCGAAGCGGTCCGCCGCGGTCTCCTTCACCGTCTGCTCCTCGAAGGGCGTCCAGGTCTCGACCAGGAGGTCGCGCCGCACCTCGAGGCAGAGCACCTGCTGCGGGTAGCCGAGCTGCCAGCGCCAGCTCTGGGTCGCCTCGCTCATCTTGTAGGTCGCCGACTCGGTCGCGGTGACGCCGATCTTCGCGTATCGGGCGATCAGCTCCTCGACGATCCCGTCGGGCGCGACGCGCGCGCCGTCCGGGCGTCGCGTGATCAGGTCGAGCTCGGGGCGCAGCGGCGCCGCCTCGATCGCGGCGGGCTCGTGCGCCCGTCGGAGCGCGTCGACGATCTCGTGATCGATCTTGGAGATCGCGAGCGTGCGCGGCCCGTACGTGTGCGGGCTGAGCGCGAAGCCGCCCGCCCCGCAGACGAGCTCGTAGGCGCGCGCGACGAGGTCGACGTACGTGCGGTGGGCGCCGATCAAGAGCGCGCGATCCTCGGCGGCCTCGACGTAGGGCGCGAGGGCCGGCGTCATCCCGCCGCTCGCGAGCGCGTCGGGCGCGTCGGGCACGCGGTTGGTGTCGATGAAGGTCCGCGGCACCAGGCAGCGGACCAGGAGGACCCCGACGTCCGCTCGCGCCGCGGCGACGCGCTCGGCGACGCGCCGCCCGTACTGCCACGCGCCGACGTCGGTGTTCACGTGGAAGAAGCAGTGCAGGTCGGGCGGGAGCGTCCCCACGAGCTTGCGGCGCCACGCGTCGTAGTGCGCGCGCCGATCGGCGCCGTGCGGCACCTCGATCAGCAGGCGCGGCTCGACCCCGGGCGCGCCGATGCGCTCGACGTGGGCGATGTCCGGTACGCTGTCCGCCGGTGTCACGACGCGAGATGTTGGCGGGCGCCGGGCCCCGATGGAAGCCACAATCGAGATCCGTGGATTGGCTCGCACCCTGACGAGGCTCGCGACGTGAGACCGATGTCCTGTCTACTGCTGCTCGGCCTCTGCGCGTGCGCAGCCCCGCACGCAGCTCGTGCCCGTGGTCTCCTCGGACCTGCCGGACGCGCAGATCGCGTGCGTCGTGGCGGAGGCCTCGCGCATCGACGCGGGCGCGCCCTTCTCGCCGATCGACACGCCGCACTGGTTCCACGTGCACGGCCCCGGGATCCCGGCGGTGTCGCTCCCGTTCTCGTTCGGCCTCTTGCCTCCGGGCGACGACGCGAGCGCGCGCGTCGAGCTGCGGGTCAGCGCGATGGCGCGCTGCGACGAGTCGTCCCCGTCGACCCCGACGGTCACGCGCATCGTCCGTACCGGCTTCATCCGCGGTCAGCGGCTGGCCCTGCCGGTGTTCCTCTCCGCGCGCTGCGCCGCGGTCACGTGTCCGGACGGACAGACGTGCGAGGCGGGGGCGTGCGTCGCGATCCCGGAGATCGATCCGACCTCGCTCTCGCCCGTCGCGCGCGACGGCGACGAGCTCTCGGACGGCGGCCGGCCGGCAGGAACGCGCAGAGACGCGGGGCCGCTCGACGGTGGTCCCGCCGGCCCTGCGGTGGGCGGGCTCGCCTTCGACTGGCTCCTGCAGGGCTACGAGGTCCCCGCGGCCACCGACCCGCGCACGCGCGTGACGGCCCTCTGCGGCACGCCCACGGGCGTCGCGGTCGCCGGCTTCACCACCAAGGAGGCGAACTTCGGCGTCAGCCTCGCCTCGTCGACCGCGATGTCCAGCGGTCCCGCGGCGGTGTGGGTCGCGCACGTCTCGTCCTCGGGCGTGCTCGAGTGGCTGCGTCCGCTCGAGGGCACGGCCGCGATCGCCTCGATCGACCTCCTGGACGGCCAGCTCGTCGTCACGGGCGCCTTCGTGGGGACCTTCCCCGTCGCGCCCGTGACGCTGACCGCGGTGGACATGCAGGACGCGTTCGCGGCGGGCCTCGACCCGTCGAGCGGAGCGACGCTCTGGGCGAGCTCGCTCGGCACGAACGGCGGCGTCGACGTGGGCGTCGGCGCGGCGGTGACCGACCTCGGCGTCGTCGTGGCCTCCCGCACCGTGACCACGAGCCCGATCCACGTCGGTGGACTCGCCCCGAGCACGCTCGACGGGGATGCGAGCGGTCAGGGCGTCCTCGCGACGCTCGATCCGAGCACCGGCGCCCTCGTGCGCGCGACGGGGATGGGCACCGGCGCGCTCGACGCGCTCTGGATCGACGGCGACTCCGCGCGCGGCGTGCTCGTCGGGCTCGCGTCGAACGGGCGTATGACGGGCCTGCATCCGCTCGTCGCCGGGGGCGCCGGGCACGAGGTCGCGGTCGTGCGCCTGGACTCCGGCGGCGGCTGGCTCTGGACCACGTACCTCGCAGGCTGCACGGACACGACGTCGATCCGCGTGACGCGCAACGCGGGCGCCGTGTGGGCCGCGCTCACGGACGCGGGGTGCACCTCGCTCCCCGTCACCCTCGCGGGCCCGTCGGGCAGCGCGGCCTCCACCGCGCTCGTCCCCGGCGCGTCGGCAGAGATCCTGCTCACGCTCGCGCTGGGCGCGGGCGACGGCGCCCCGCTGGCGGCGGCGACGCGGGCCGTCGCGATCGGCGCGGGCGGCGGGCGCGTCAGCGCGCTGAGCGCCGACGGGGCGGACGCGCTCTACGTCGGCGGCTGGATCGGGCTGCCGACGGGGAGCGCGATGATCGACTTCGGCGGTGGCTCGCAGACCTTCACGCGCAACATGGCGGGCGCCGTGCAGTCGAACGGCGTCGCGTTCCTCTGGTCACGGGGCCTCGACGGCTCGTTCCGTGGCGTCGACTCGTGGAGCAACGGCGGCGCCGGATCCGTCTCCGGGCAGAGCGACGTGATCGCCGGCATCGTCGTCGACGCCGCCGGCATCACCTACGGCGGCTGGCTCCACGGCGTCGGGACCATGTTCGGCGAGTGGATCGGCGGCGGCACGGGCTACGACGTCGGCTTCCTCGTCCACGCGCACTGAGGGGCCTCGCGCCAGGCTTCAGGAGACGGGCGTCGTCTCGGCGGGCTTCGCGCTGTCGGGCGTCGTCAGATCCAGGCGGATCTTGCTCGGATCCTCGAGCGCGAGCTTGAGAACCTCGTCCATCCGGCTCACGCCGAAGAACTCGAGCTCGTTCTTGATCTCCTGCGGGACCTCCTCGAGGTCGGCCACGTTGCGCTCCGGCAGGATGACGCGCTTGATGCCGGCGCGGTGCGCCGCGAGCACCTTCTCCTTGATGCCGCCGACCGGGAGCACGCGGCCGCGCAGCGTGATCTCGCCCGTCATGGCCACGTCGCTGCGGATGCGGATGCCGGTGAGCAGCGAGACGATCGCCGTCATCATCGTCACGCCCGCGCTCGGGCCGTCCTTGGGCATGCCGCCCGCGGGGATGTGGATGTGGATGTCGTGCTTCTCGAGGAAGTCCTCGGGGATGTCGAGCTGCTTGGCGCGCGTGCGCACGAAGCTCATCGCCGCCTGCGCCGACTCCTTCATCACGTCGCCGAGCTGGCCGGTGAGCTGAAGCTTGCCGGAGCCGTGCATGCGCGTGCACTCGATGAAGAGGATCTCGCCGCCGACGCTCGTCCACGCCAGGCCCGTCGCGACGCCCGTCTCGGCGGTGCGCTCGGCCACGTCGCTGATGAAGCGCGGCGGGCCGAGGAAGGGACGCAGGTCGTCCTCTCCGTCGACCTTGAAGGGCCCCGGGTCGCCCTCGGCGACCTTGACCGCGAAGCCGCGGATCACGGTCGCGATCTGGCGCTCGAGGTTGCGGACGCCCGCCTCGCGCGTGTGGTGATCGATGACGTCCTCCAGCGCCTTGTTGGTGATCTGGAGCTGGTCCTTCTTGATGCCGTGCTCCTCGATCTGCTTCGGGAGCAGGTGCGCCGTGGCGATGTCGAGCTTCTCGCGCCGCGTGTAGCCGGGGATCTCGATGATCTCCATGCGGTCGCGGAGCGGGGGCGGGATGGTGTCGCCGACGTTCGCCGTCGCGATGAACATCACCTTGCTCAGATCGTAGGGGATCTCGAGGTAGTGGTCGGCGAACGTGTCGTTCTGCTCGGGGTCGAGCACCTCGAGGAGCGCCGCCGCCGGGTCGCCGCGGAAGTCGTGCCCGATCTTGTCGATCTCGTCGAGCATGAAGACCGGGTTGATCATCCCGCCCTTCTTCATCCCCTGGATGACCTGACCGGGCAGGGCGCCGACGTACGTGCGGCGGTGGCCGCGGATGGCCGCCTCGTCGTGCACGCCGCCGAGCGAGATGCGGACGAACTTGCGGCCGAGCGCGCGCGCGACCGAGCGGCCGAGCGAGGTCTTGCCCACGCCCGGAGGGCCAATCAGGCACAGAATCGGGCCCTTCTTGTCCTTCTTGAGCTTGCGGACCGCGAGGTACTCGACGATGCGCTTCTTGACCTTGTCGAGGCCCGAGTGGTCCTCCTCGAGGACGCGCCGCACCTCGGCGATGTCCATGTTGTCCGTCGTCTCCTTCGACCACGGGATGTCGAGGATCCAGTCGATGTAGGTCCGGACGACGGTGTACTCGGCCGAGCCGACCTGCATCGAGCGCAGGCGCTTGAGCTGCTTGCGCGCGACGCTCTCCGCCTCGTTCGGCAGGTTCGCCTTCGTGATGCGCTCGTCGAGCACGTCGAGGTCGCCCTGATCGCCGTCCTCCTCGCCGAGCTCCTCCTTGATCGCCTTGAGCTGCTGGCGCAGCACGTACTCGCGCTGGTTCTTGCCCATCTCCTCCTTGATCTGGGAGTTGATGCGCTCGCGCATCTTGAGGATCTCGAGCTGGCGCGTCAGCAGGCGCAGCACCTTGCGGATGCGATCCTTGACGTCGATCGTCTCGAGCAGCGCCGCCTTCTCCTCGACGGGCGCGTCGAGGTTCGCGGCGACGAGGTCGGCGAGCGCCGAGGGTT
>JBGAQA010000015.1:0-87170 GCA_044220955.1 Sandaracinaceae bacterium | reverse complement strand
GGTGCCTCGCGCGGCAGCTCGGGCATGAGCTGGATGACCTGCTTGGCGATGTCGCGCAGCGACATGCTCAGCGCCTCGGTCTCGACGTCCTCGCTCTTGGGCTGGTCGAGGCGCGAGATGCGCGCCTTGAGGTAGGGGTCGTTGCCGAGCACGCCCTCCATCCGGATGCGGACCAGGCCCTGCAGGATCAGCGAGTAGTTGCCGCTCGAGTGCTTGAGCGCCTTGAGCACGCGCGCCGCGACGCCGACGGGGTAGAGGTCGGGCTGGCCGGGGTCGTCCGTCGAGGGATCGCGCTGCGCGAAGATGGCGATGACCGGCTGCTGTAGCGAGTCGATGTCCTCGACGAGGGCGACCGACTTCTCGCGGCCGACGTCGAAGGGCGCGACGGCGCCCGGGAAGAGCACGGCGTTGCGGATCGGAAGGACGGGCAGCTCGTCGCCGAAGTGCAGATCCTGATCGGTGACTTCGGGCGGGGTCGTCTTGTCGTCGTCGTCGGCCATGGCGAGTCCTGTCCAGACCCGCGCGAGATGCGCGAATCCTCGGGGAACATAGTGGGCTGATTTTCGCGAAGCAAGGGTCTCTCCAGCCTATCGGTCAGGCCAGAGTCCCGCGGGTTTGCCCGGAATCAGCGGATCGTCATCTCGGCGAGGCCGCCGCCGGTCCGGTGGTACGTCCGGACCACGAAGCGGACGCGCTCGACGCCGTCGAGGTGGATCGCGTGCGTCACCGGCTGCGGGTCGTCGGCCCAGTCGAAGTGGCCGTCGATGCTCTGCACGATCGAGCCCCCCGAGTAGATCTCGAGGCGGTAGTCCTGCGTGCCGCGGTCGTGCGCGGGCGGGTTCGAGGCGTTGAGCAGGACGACCTCGTCGACGTGCCGTCCGGGCGACATGCGCTGCTCGACCCAGCCGCTCGCGCGATCGGGCAGGAGCCACCACGTGTCGTTGCGGCCGTCGATGGCCATGTCGGCCGAGAACGTCGCGCTCTGCTGCCAGACGTCGGACGCCGAGGCGAACGTCCCCTCGGGCTCGTGGAGGGTGAAGTAGCTGCCGCCCACGATGGCGGCCAGCGCGAGCGAGGCGCCGAGCCAGCGGCGCACGCGCGCCCAGCGCATCTCGCCCGCCGTCCAAGCGCCCGAGCCGATCGCCGAGTCGACCGAGTAGCGCGCGTCCATGACGCGCTGGAAGAGATCGGCGAGCGCGGGGCTCACGTCGGCGTCGAGGTCGGGGAGCTTGGCGTCGCGCATGGCGACGAGCGTCGCGCCCACGCGATCGATCTTGGCCGCGCTCACTCCACGCGCGCCGAGCGCGGCGCGCCAGCGCTCGGGCGCGGCGGGGGCGGGCACGCTCGGGACCGACTCGCGGTTCAGCTCCGCAGCGATCGAGACCGCGTCGGATGCCGAGCGAGCCGGCGTCGGCGCGGCGTCCGGGGTCGCGTCCGACGTGGTCTTGGGCTCGGCGGCTGTCGCGTCCGCGGCCGGCGCGTCGGCGGCCGGAGCGGCGGCGGCCGGCTCGGCGTCGGGCTTCGGCGCTGCGTCCGACGACTCGCCGCCCTTCGCCTCCTCCGCTGCCGGCTTGGGCTCCTCGGCCTTCGGCTCGGGAGCCGCCTTGGGCGCGGGCCTGGCCGCGGGGGCGTCGTCGAGCTTGAGGGCGTCGGCGAACGTGGTGGCCGCCTCCAGGGTCGCCTCGAGCCCCGCGAAGGCGAGGCGAAGCGCCTCGGCCGTGTGCCCGTTGGACCAGAGCGTCTCCGCCGCCTCGGCGCGCTGCCGCCCGAGGGCGATCACGCCCGCGACCTGCTTGCGCCCCGGCTCGCCGAGCCGGCCGAGCTGGGCACCGGCGCGCGCGAGCGTGAAGAACTCGACGAGGCCGTCGAAGGGCCCGGAGGCGGAGGGAGAGGACGCGGCGGTCACGGGCCGGCAGAGTAGAAGGGCGCCCCGATCACCGCAAGCACGGCTTCACTCGCTCCAGAAGCAGGCGCGCGCGCAGTAGCGCGGGCCGTCCGGCGTGTCGCTCACGCAGACGTCCGTGTCGGCGGCACAGTAGCGGCCGGGCGTGCATCGGCAGTTCGTCGCGCCCTCGTCGCAGACGAGCCCCTGCGAGCACTCCACGCCGCTGGCGCTCGGATTCGGCTGGTAGCACCGGGAATGGGCATATCGGCCCAGCGCCGCTGCAGTCGCGCGTCGCTGGCACTCCGCGTCGAGCTCCGGCGTGCACGCTGGCCAGGTCATGCCGTGGATGCCGCAGTGGACGGCGTCGGGCGTTCCAGCGTCCACCGGAGAAGCGTCCGCGTGCGCTGTGGCGTCCGGGACCGCGCCGGGCCGCTCGTGCACTCGGTAGCAGCCCAGCAGGAGCATCGTGCTCAGGATGGCAATTCGTGCCCGAGGAAGCCCGATCAATGCCCCTGACATGCCTGCACGCACCGTCCCGGTCCGCCTTGCGTGTCGCTCACGCACATCTCTCCGTCTGCGCACAGGTGCTCCGAGCTGCAGAGGCAGGTCGCGGAGACCGTGCCCACGCTGCAGTTGGTCGTGCCGGCGGTGCAGGTCTCGGCCAGGCAGTGCGTGACTGGCCATGTCCCCGCGGGCGCAGCGAACGCGCCCCAGCGGAGGCACTCCTCGTCACTCTGGCAGCCGTAGTGCCAGGGCCAGCACGCGCCGGCGTCATCGAGGGTGTCAGTGCTCGAGTCCCAGAAGATCCACGCGGCGTCGGGTCCCCCGTCGATCGACGCCGCGTCGTCGGTGGGCGGCGCGCCACAGGCGCAGCCCAGGGAGCATGTCGTCAGCAGCGCCAGCGCGACCCAACACCTGCTCACGGTGTCACCGAGAGGCGCGCGCCGACGATGGTGCCCAGGCCGGTCGTCGGAGAGGTCGTCGTCCAGATCGAGAAGAAGGTGGCCCCAGCTGCGGCACATGGCAACACGACGACGCGGGCCCGTCAACGGGGGCAGGTGTGCTCACACGCGGACGCCGAGCATGCGGCGCACCGCGCGGACCGGCAGCGGTCCCTCGTCGGGGCGGAGCACGCTCTTCCAGCCGAGCCGCAGGCGCACGCCGCGCCACTCCACCGAGCGCGAGATCGCGGCGTACGGCCACACCGCGAACAGGAGCAGATCCTTGAGCGGCGCGACCCAGACGTAGCGGAGCGGCAGCGCCTCGCCGCGCGTGCGGCGCACGACCCAGAGGTCGAGCGCGAGCTTGGCGAGCACGAGCGGGAGCGCGCGCACCACGAACCAGGGGTCGAAGCCGGAGATCGCGACCGCGAACACCGAGAGGCCCACGGGGTTCGCGAGCAGATCGGCGATGAACGCCGGGACGTGGATCACCGCGCGCATCTTCAGCCAGCGCGCGTGGCGGCCCATGAAGCGCTCGATCGAGGGATCGATGTTCACGTTCTCGGCGACGGTCGTCGAGAGGATCACCTTGCGGCCGGCGGTATCGAAGCGGCGGCCGAGCATGAAGTCCTCGGCGAGCAGATCCTTCACGCTCTCGAGGCCGCCCATCTCGGCCAGCTCGCTCCGGCGCAGGAGCATCGACTTGCCGATGACGCAGGTCGTCCGGAAGTAATAGAGCGCGAAGCAGACCGAGGGGGCGATCATCCCGGTGAGCTGCAGGTTCTCCATCGCGCCGCCGAGCGACGACTCGCCGACGCCGACCACGATGCTCGAGAGCAGCGAGGCCTTCTCCGAGAGCAGCTCGGACACCACGCGGCGCAGGTAGTCGGGCCGCGCGCGCACGTTCGCGTCCGACTGGAGCACGAGGTCGTGCGCGGCCGCGCGCATCGCGCCGTGCAGGTTGCACACCTTCGGGTTCAGCCCGAAGCCGGCGTCCGAGTGGGCGAAGCGGACCGGCACCTCCGGGTAGTCCGCGGCCACCGCCCGCGCGACCGCGAGCGCGGGATCGTCCGGCTCGGTCGTCGCGAACACGATCTCGAAGCGCGGATAGTCCTGCTGGAAGAACGATCGCAGGTTCTCCGCGAGGCGGTCCTCGTCGCCCTTGAGCGGCTTGAGGATCGACACCGGAGGGAGCTCGGGCAGCACCGGGATCGGCCGCTTGCGCGTGTGCCAGGCAAGCGCGCAGACGCCGAAGAAGTAGACCCCGAGCGCGAACGCGGCGGCCCCGAGCGCGATGCTCGGCAGGTACGTCAGCAGGTGCAGCGCGGACTCCATGAGCGTGATCGGGGCGGACTATGTCACCGCCCCGGCGCTTCGTCAGCCTCCCGACTGCCAGACGCGCACGGCCTCTACCGGGTGGATCAACATCAGTACGTTGATGGCCAGGCTGTCCCGGATCGTGAACACCAGGCTCAGCTCGCAGAACAGCACGATCGCCACCCACCAGGCCCAGAAGCGCGGGCGCGCGGGGAGCAGCGACGCCGCGACGAACCCGAGCGAGGCGAAGATCACGTCGGAGAGCGAGTTGATCATGCTGTCGCCGTAGTAGTCGAGCGAGATGGTCGCGGCGCGGTAGCGGTCGATGATCAGGCTCGAGTTCTCGAGCAGCTCCCAGCCGCACTCGATGCCCGCCGCGCACACGAGCCGCCACGCGAGGGAGAGGCGGTCCCGGAACAGGTACAGCAAGACGAAGAAGAAGAGCCCGTGCTCGAAGTGGCTGACCGAGTAGGGGTCGACGAAGTGCTGCGAGTTGTGGCGCCCGTTGATGTCGGTGGACCACGGGATCCAGCTGCCGCAGGCGCACCACCACACGCGCCCGTAGCCGCGCAGGATGGCGAGCGTGAGCCCGAGCAGCCCCGCGCTCGCGATCGCGTGGTTGCGCTCGAAGCGGTAGGTCTCGCTGGAGGTGGTCGTCACGGACGCTTCAATAACAGCTTCGCGAACAGAGCGTGAACTCCCGGCGGCACGCGCCGATGCAGCCGCGCTCGTCGGCCAGGCAGGACGAGGAGCACGCCTGCCAGTCGGCCTCGCAAGGGCAGCGCGGCGTGAGCGTGCGCGGCGCGACGATCCCGCGGTGCAGGTGCCGCTCGTGCGACCGCTGGTGGCGCTCCTCAGCCAGCCACTCCGCGTCGGAGGTGTCGGGTGGCGCCGCCTCGCTCGGCGTCGGCGCGCTCTCGCCGTCAGCCACGCTCGGGACCTCGACCTCGCTCTCGCCCTCGCTCTCGCTCCCGACCTCGCTCTCGCCCTCGCCCTCGCTCTCGACCTCCCCCCCCACGTCGATGGTGTCGACCGATCCATCGTCCCCGGTCGAGAGCGCGATCGCCGCCGCGCGATCGGGATCGAGCATCGCCAGCCGCTCGTGCACGTAGTCGAGCCGCTCCGGGGTGGCGCCGACACGGTAGGCGCGCCGCCACGCCTGCCAGCAGGCGCGGCGCTCGGCGTCGGGCACCGCGCGGTCGAGGTCTGCCGCGTAGCACTCCTCGAAGTAAGCGCTGGCGCGGTGGACCCGGCGTAAGCTCGGACCGCAGGCGGTGGTCGCGAAGAGGACCGCCACGGCGAGCAGGGGAGCGCGGGCGGAGCCCATGGGGGAGCAGGCTATCACCGACCTCGGGACCGGGCAGGGCGTGCTGGCGCTGCCGCGTCTCGGTCCGCTCTGGCTCGCGTGGGAGCCGAGCGGCGTGGTGGCGCTCGTTCAGCGCGCCGATCGCGTGACCCCCGCGCGGCGCGGCGAGCAGCGGGCGCTCGGTCGCCTCGAGCGCGAGGTGCCGCGGGCGCTCGCCGAGCCCTTCGAGGCCTTCGACCGCGGGGAGCCGATCGACCTCGCCGACGTGCCCGTCGTCCTGCGCGGTCCACCGTTCTTCGTGTCGGTCTGGCGCGCGCTCCGCAGCGTCCGGCGCGGTCAGGTGCGCAGCTACGGCGGCCTGGCGCGCGACGTCGGCTCGCCTCGCGCGACGCGCGCGGTGGGCACCGCCATGGCGCGCAATCCGCTGCCGCTCGTGGTGCCATGTCATCGCGTGATCGCGGACGCGAGCCACCTCGGCGGCTACTCGGACGGAGTGCCGCGCAAGATCGTGCTGCTCGTGCTGCTGGCGCCGCTCGGCGCCGCGCTGCTCGGCGCGTGCACGTGCTCGGGCGCGGGCCCGACGGCGGGCGGCGCGACCCCCTACGTACGCTGCGCCATGCGCGAGCCGCCGGTCCTCGACGCGACCGTCGGAGCGCTGCACCTGCGCACCGAGGGCCGCGTCCTGACGATCGAGGGGGCGAGCGCGCCCCTGCGCGTGGCCGCGTTCCGCGGGGCCGCGCTCGCCGACGAGCCGATCGAGCCCGCGCTCGACGCGATCGAGGGCGGCGCGCCGGCGCTTCAGATCGTGCTCGGCAGCCTGGGCGACGACGCCGACCGCGTCGGGGGGCTGCTGCGGGCGCTCGGGGCGCTCCCGGGCCCGACCCTCGTCGTCCTCGGCGGTCGCGATCACCCCGCCGATCTCGCCGAGGCGCTCGGCGCGCTGCCCGACGAGGCGAGGGCGCGCATCGTCGACGCGAGCGGCTTCCGGGTCGTGCGGGTGGCGGGGGTCGAGCTGGTCCCGGTCGCCGGCGCGCCCGACGGCCGCTACGCCCGGGACGACGACGCGTGCGGGCTCGGCGCGGACGACGTCGAGGCGATCGCCGGGGACGTCGGGGGCGCGGGCGAGGCCGGGCGCTTCCTCGTGGCGTGGGCGGCACCGTCGCCGCTCGCCGGGCTGGACGGCGCGGAGGCTGGGAGCCCGCTCGTGGCGGACCTCGCCCTGCGCGTCGGCGCGGGGGCGGGCCTCTACGCCTGGCCGGACGTGCCGTCGACCGCCGCCGTCCGCGTCGTGCCCCCGCTGGTCGGCCCCCCGACGCTCCTCTCCGATGGCTCGCGGCTCGGGCCAGGCGTCGTCCTGGTGGACCTGTCCCCGGCCGGGATGAGCGCGGCCCCGACCCTGCCTTGACTCGGGGGGGTGCCGCGTCTATCCCTCACGCCCTTTTTCGGCCGGCCATGGCGGAATTCGAGATCAAAGTCACCGAGCTGGACGCCGGGTCGCGGGAGTACGACTTCCCGATCCGCGCGGCGTGGCTCGTGGCCGAGCTCCCCGACCTCGCCCCCGAGGAGCACGCGGTCGCGACGCGCGACGGATCGCTGCACGTCGTCGCGGAGAAGTCGGGCGCGGACGTGCTCGTCCGTGGTGAGGCGCGCGCGACGCTCTTCGTGCCCTGCGGGCGCTGCCTCGCGCCCGCGGGCGTCGACTGCATCGCCTCCATCGCGGTGCTCCTCAGCCGTCGCGGCGACACCCTGCGACCGCCGAGCGACGATCGGGACGACGAAGAGACGTCGCCGGACGAGGAAGAACGCGAGACCTTCACCGGCGACGAGATCCGGCTCGACGACCTCGTGCGCGAGCACCTCGTCCTCGAGATCCCGATGCAGCCCCTCTGCCGCCCGGACTGCCCCGGCATCGAGGTGCCCGAGTCCATCCGTGGGCCCAAGCACCTCGAGACGCCTCCCGGCGCGCCCGACATCGATCCCCGCCTCGCGCCGTTGCTCGCTCTGAGCCAGGGCAAGAAGGCGTCGTCCTAGTTCCGTTCCGTCACTCCAGGAGATCCCCGTGGCACTTCCCAAGCGTCGAACCACCCGCATGAAGCGCAACATGCGTCGCGCCAACCACGACAAGGTCGCAGCGCCGACGCTCGTCCCGTGCCCGAACTGCGCGGCGATGAGCGTCCCGCACCGCGTCTGCGCGGCCTGCGGTCACTACGATGGCCGTCAGATCAAGAAGGTCGGCACGGAAGACGCCGAGACCAAGAGCTGAGGCGCGGTCGGGGGCATCATGTTCTCGCTGAAGGACAAGGTGGCGCTCGTCACGGGCGGTTCGCGCGGCATCGGCCGCGCCTGCTCCGTCGCGCTCGCGCGGCAGGGTGCCTACGTCGTGATCAACTACGCGGGCAACGAGGCCGCGGCCGCCGAGACGCGCGAGCACGTGCGGGCGGCGGGCGGCGACGGCGAGATCCGCAGGTTCGACATCGGCGATGCGGAGGCGTGCGACGCGGCGATCGGCGAGGTCGTCAAGGCCAAGGGCCGGCTCGACGTCCTGGTGAACAACGCCGGGATCGCCATCGACCAGCTCCTCTTGCGCGTCAGGCAAGAGGACGTCGACCAGACGTTCCGGACCAACCTCGGCGGGGCGATGTGGGCGAGCAAGGCCGCGATTCGCCACATGATGAGGAAGAAGACGGGTCGGATCGTGAACCTGTCGAGCGTGGTCGCCGAGGCGGGCAACCCCGGCCAGGCCGTCTACGCCGCGTCGAAAGCCGCCCTGATCGGGTTGACGAAAACGCTCGCGAAGGAGTACGCCTCGCGCGGCATCACGGTCAACGCCGTGGCGCCCGGCTTCATCGCGACGGACATGACGTCGGGCCTTCCCCAGGCGGCGAAGGACGGCATCATCGCTCAGACGCCCGCGGGGCGGATGGGCACCGCCGAGGAGGTCGCGGCCGCGGTGGTCTATCTGGCGAGCGACGAGGCAGCCTACGTCACGGGGCAAGTGATTCGCGTCAACGGCGGGATGTACGTATAGGCGGCGCTCATAGCGAATTGATCGATCAAAGGCCTATCGCCGACTGCGGCGCGGTCCAGGTTAGGAAGAGAGAGAGCATGGAAATCGCGGATAAGGTGAAGGAGATCGTCTCGCAGCAGCTCGACGTGGACGTCGCGCAGATCAAGCCCGAGTCGCAGTTCATCGACGACCTGGGCGCGGACTCGCTCGCCATCGTCGAGCTCGTGCTCGCGTTCGAAGAGCAGTTCGAGATCGACATCCCCGACGAGGACACCGAGAAGATCCGCACCGTCGGCGACGCGATCAACTACATCCAGTCGCGCAAGAAGTAGCGACGGCGGCCTCGCCGTGCGTACGGGTCGCGCGCCGCGTGGCGGGCTACGCACTGAGTAGCCTCACGCACGCGACGTGCGGCCGTCGCGGCGTGGCGCTCTAGTCGCCCGCAAACTCGGAGCAATGGGATGCACGGCGGACGCAGAGTGGTGGTGACGGGGGTCGGGGTCGTGAGCCCGCTCGGGGCCGACGCCGACACCACCTGGAAGGGCCTGCTCGCGGGCAGGAGCGGGATCTCGACGATCCAGCGCTTCGACGCTTCGCAGTACGCCTCGCGCATCGCCGGCGAGTGCCGCGACTTCGACGCCGAGAAGTACATCGAGAAGAAGCGCCTGCGCGAGGGCGACCGCTTCATCCACCTCGCCGTCGGGGCGGCCGACCAGGCCGTGCGCTCCGTGGGCATGGAGTCGTTCTCCGACGAGCAGAAGGAGCGCGTGGGCACCTTCATCGGCACCGGGCTCTGCGGCCTCGAGCTGATCGAGCGCGTCAAGGAGGTGCTGCTGGAGAAGGGCCCGCGGCGGATCACGCCGTACTTCATCCCTGCCGCGATCGCGAACCTGGCGCCAGGGCAGGTCTCCATGCGCTTCGGGTTCAAGGGCCCGAACTACACGACGACCTCGGCGTGCTCGAGCGGCGCACACGCGATCGGCGAGGCGTTCCGGTGGATCCAGCGCGACGACCTCGACTACGCGGTCGCCGGCGGCGCCGAGGCCACGATCACCGGGCTCGGCGTCGGCGGCTTCTGCGCGATGCGCGCCCTCTCGGAGCTGAACGACGCCCCGGAGAAGGCCTCGCGCCCGTTCGACAAGGGCCGCGACGGCTTCGTCTGCGCCGAGGGCGCAGGCATCATCACGCTCGAGGAGCGCGAGAGCGCGATGCGGCGCGGCGCTCCCATCCTCTGCGAGATCGTCGGCTACGGCGCGACGAGCGACGCCTACCACCTCACCCAGCCGGCGCCCGAGGGCGAGGGCGCCCAGCGCGCGATGAAGCACGCGCTGCGTGACGCGAAGCTCGACGCCGAGCGCGTCGACTACGTGAACGCGCACGCGACGTCGACGCCGATCGGCGATCGCCAGGAGATCCTCGCGATGCGCGGCGTGTTCGGCGAGCACGCGCTGGCCAAGAAGCACGGCAAGGGCCTCTGGGTGTCGGCCACCAAGAGCATGACGGGCCACCTGCTCGGCGCGGCCGGCGGGCTCGAGGCGGCGATCACGGCGCTCGCGCTCAAGGAGGGCGTCATCCCGCCGACGATCAACCTCGACGACCCCGACGACGACGCGAAGGATCTCGAGCTCGTCGCGCACGAGGCGCGCCAGCGGAAGATCGAGGTCGCGATCAGCAACGCGTTCGGGTTCGGCGGGACCAACGTCACGCTCGCGTTCGTGAAGGCGTGAACGCGGTGGCGGGCGCCGGCAACCGAGAGCCCGTGACCCCGAGCTCCATCGCGATCGGGAACGATCACGCGGGCCTGCCGCTGAAGGCGGAGCTGATCGCGGCGCTCGGCGAGCTCGGCTGGAAGGTCGACGATCTCGGCACCAACGACCCCGCCTCGTCGGACTATCCGGACTACGCGCATCGAGTCGCCGAGGCGATCCTCGCGGGTCGTCACCCCTTCGGCGTCTTGATCTGCGGCAGCGGCGTGGGCATCTCGATCGCAGCCAACCGCCACCGCGGGATCCGCGCGGTGCTCTGCAGCGAGCCCTACAGCGCTGCGATGGCGCGGCGCCACAACGACGCCAACGTGCTCTGCATGGGCGCGCGCGTGGTCGGTCCCGGCCTGGCCCGCGAGATCCTCGAGGCCTTCCTCGGGCAGAGCTTCGAGGGCGGACGCCACGAGCGGCGGGTCGCGAAGATCGAGCTCCCCTGAGGGCGCGTGCAGCTGCCGCGCGACGCCAGGCTCGACGAGGAGGCCGCGCGCTTCGGCCTCGTGCGGCACTGCGAGGACTGCGCGCTCTTCGACGAGGCGCGCGATGCGTGCGCGCACGGCTAT
Organism: Sandaracinaceae bacterium; assembly: GCA_044220955.1. Taxonomy (GTDB): domain Bacteria; phylum Myxococcota_A; class Polyangia; order Polyangiales; family Sandaracinaceae; genus JBBSAT01. The sequence goes on along the minus strand of JBGAQA010000015.1, from coordinate 76,391 downwards.
CCGACGGCGCCGCACCGGAAGCGCGCGAGCGAGAAGGTCGTCGTGTTCTGCAAGGACTTCGAGAGCGCGTAGCGAGGGCGAGAGCTGACGTCGCTGTCACCGCCTCATTCCGCAGGCACGAAGTCGGTCTGCGTCACGACCAGCTCGAACGTCGTCCAGTCGATGAGGGTCACGAGGCCGTCGGCCGACACGTGTAGTCCGGAGGGTGAGCCATCACCCGAGGCGAGGGTGTGCGTCCATTGCGTCGTGCCGTCGGCGCGGATGCGCATCAGGTAGGACTCGTCCGCGCGGTCGGCGTAGCCGACGACGAGCGCCGAGCCATCGGAAGCCAACGCCGCGAGCTGGTGCCGCCCGAGGTCGTCGCGACGCCATGCTACGCGGGCGCCGACGTGGCGGGTGAGCGTGTCACCTTCCACGTACCAGAACGAGCCGTCGGTCGCCGCGCGAGGCAGCTGGGCGAGCGCGCCCGGATCGGTCGGCGACAGTGTGAGCAGCACCTCGCGCCCCGCATCTCGGTAGGCGATCAGGCGCAGCTCCCGCGTCGTGCCGATGCAGTCGTCTGGCTCCGCTTCGCGCTCGGCGACGAGCAACGCCCCGGCCCCGATGCCTTCGACGAACGGATACGTAGCGAATCGAGGCGCGCCGGCGGTGACCGGTGGCTCGAGCTCGAGGACGATCTCGCCCGTCGGGTCGACGTGCAGCGGTCCGAGATCCTGGGCCGTCACCCATGCGCCCGTGGGCGCAGCCCGGAAGACGCTGGCCCGGGCGCAGTAGAACGCGGGGTCCGCCGCGACGGTCCGAGCCCAGAGAGCGCGCTCGCCCCGGCAGCTCGCGACCACGCCGTCCGCACGGCGGAAGTACGCCCGCGTGTCGTCGAACACTGCGCCGTGGACCCCGCGCTCCGGAACGGGCCAAGTGGAGAGCAGACTCCCGTCGACCGGCGCGAAGCGCGCCACGACGGAGCTGCCGTCGTCACGCGTGACTGTCACGATCCCGACGGCATCCGGGCCCACGTCGATCGACGCTCTGCCCTCGCAGATCGGGCGCGAGCGCCAGCGCAGTGCTCCGTCGCGCTCGTAGGCCGCGATCTGCTCGAATGCCGCGGTCGATTCGGGGTGGTGCTCGACGACCCAGATGGAGCCGTCGATGCTCGGCTGCGCGGCCGTGATCTGTACGCCGGCGATCGCGAGTCGCCAGAGCTCGGACGGCGGTCCGGCCGGCGGCGTACGCGTCCGCACGCGGCGCCAGGGCTCACTCCACGGCGCGCACGAGGTCTCGTCGAAGGAGCGCAGCCCGATCGGCGTCGCGGTGGGCGCGCTCGTTCGCGGCAGCTCGAGGCACGCCTCGGGGGAAGGGCGCGTCGAGACGTCGGAGCCGCCGTCCCGCGCACGGGGAACCTCGAGCGCGGTGCGCGCGCCGCACGCGCCCCAGAGCGCGCCCACGAGCAGCAGGTACGCCAGCGGCCGCGCGCCTCGCAGGCATCGTCGCTTGCCCGTTCGTCCCGCGCGTCCGCTCGGGAGTGCGGCTCGGCGGCGCCGCCTCACGTCCCCAGCCTCACTCGTACCCGAGCAGGTCGTCGATCGATGTCTCGATCTCCGCGAAGGGCTCGGCGCGAACCACGTCTCCGCGCGCGGCGGTCAGCACGGAGAGGTACGCCTCCTCGTGCCAGCGCAGCACCGTGAGCGTCTCGTGCGCGGGGTCGAGGACCCAGTAGTGCCCGACGCGGTGAGCGTGGAGCGTTCGCTGCTTCTTGACGAGATCGACGCGCGCGTTGGACGAAGAGAGGATCTCGCAGGCCCACTGCGGCACGACCGCGAGGGGAAAGCCACGGGGCCGCTCCGGGTGCAGCTCACGGCGATAGCCCTGCGCGTCGTGGCGGAAGACCTCGCCGCTCAGCGGGTAGTGGGTGTCGACCTCGGTCATGATCCACCAGCCGCCGGGCCCTCGCGGTCCACCCGTCTTGCGGTTGATCGGGCCGAGCAGTTCACCGAGCTTCGCCTGCGCACCGCCATGCACGGCATCCGGCGAGGCCTTCCGCACCAGCTCACCGTCGACGAGCTCGAACGCCTGGCCGCTCGCGACGAGCGGTATCAAGTCCTCGATGGTCGCTCGACGCCGCGCCGGCTCACCCATCGCCCAACCATAGCGGCTGAGGCGGGGCGCGTGAAGCGGCCCGCGCGCGAACGAGTGGAACGCGCTGCGGGAGAGGGTGACTCCGCGTTCGCGGAGCTCGACGGCGGCCAGACCGGGGCAGGCGACGCCCGGAGCTGCGCGACCTCGGCATCGCTCTCGTGCGATGGGCTCGGCCAGCCGTCAGGTCAGCTCTTCGCGGCGAAGAACGCTCCGAGCACGTCGATCATCTTCGGCACGTCCGCGGCCGCGCAGGTCTCGCGCGACGAGTGCATCGAGAGCATGGGATTGCCCACGTCCACGACGCGCATGCCCGTCATCGCCGCGGTGATGGGGCCGATCGTCGTGCCGCACGCGAGGTCGGTCCGCGTGACGAACCGCTGCGGCTTCACACCGGCCTCCTCGCACCACAGATCGAAGCGCGCTGCGCTCTCCCCGTCGGTCGCGTAGCGCTGGTTCGAGTTGCTCTTCACGACGGGACCGCCGCCGAGCAGCGGCTGGTGGTTCGGCTCGTGCTTGTCCGCGTAGTTCGGGTGGATGGCGTGCGCCATGTCCGCCGAGATCAGGAACGAGCGTGCGAGCGTCCGGTGCACGGGCGAGCTGCCTGCCCGGGGGTGCGCGAGCGCGAGGCGCTCGATGAGCGTGCGCAGGAACGGCGACTGGGCGCCTTGCGCGCTCTGGCTCCCGCACTCCTCGTGGTCGTAGAGGACGACGCCCCGGGTCGTCTGTGGCGCGCTCGGGGCCGCGAGCATGGCGGTGAGCGCCGCGTGGCAGCTCGCGAGGTTGTCGAGGCGTCCGGCGCAGACGTAGTCGCCCCGGAGGCCGACGCGCGCCGCCGGCTGCGCGTCGAAGAAGCAGAGGTCGTAGCCGACGATGGCCGCGGGCGCGGCGCCCGCACCGTCGGCGTCGAGCTGTCGGGCGATCTCTTCGCGAAGATCGAACGCGCCGCTCGACTCGAGCGCGAGCACCGGCGGAAGGTGCGTCTGCGGGTTCACGATCAGCCCGTCCGTGTTCACCGACCGGTCGAGGTGGATGGCGAGGCTCGGGATGCGCCCGATCGCGCGCGGGAACCGGAGCAGGCGCGGCTCGATGGCCGAGCCGTTCCGGACGAGCACGCGCCCGGCGAGCGCGAGGTCGCGGTCGAGCCACGTGTGCAGGAGCACCCCGCCGTAGACCTCGACGCCGACCTGGTGCTGGCCGTGGCGCTTGACGGCGGCGTTCGGCTTCACGCGGAGGTTGGGCGAGTCCGTGTGTGCGCCGACGACGCGCACGCCGCTGGCGTCCGGCGCGGCCTCGCCGATCTCGAACGCGGCGATGGTGGAGCCGGCCCGCACGACGAAGATCTTGTCGCCCGCCGCGACCCGCCACTCGTCCTCTTCGCGCAGCTCGCGGTATCCCGCGGCGCTCAGGCGCCGAACGGTCTCGAGGACCGCGTGCCAGGGCGTGGGAGAGGCGTCGAGGTAGCGGACGAGGTCGCTCGCGTGATCGGGGCTGGGCTCGGTCATCGCGGGCATTCTCGTTGACGCTGCGCGGATTCGCTACGTACTCTTTGGAGGATGCGTCTGGCCTGTCTCGTGCTGTCGATGTGCGTCGCGCTGGGGACGACGACGGCCGAGGCCCAGCGCCGTCGCCGCGTGGAAGAGCCGCCGCCGCCGCCGGCCGCGACGACCGGCACGCTCACCGTGACGGTCGTGCAGGAGGGCGCCGAGGTCTACGTCGACGAGCAGCTGGTCGGCACGAGCCCGATCGCGCCGCAGACGCTCCAGCCGGGGACCCACACGGTCCGGGTCCGCATGCCCGGCTACTCCGAGTACAGCGACGTGATCACCGTCGAGCGCGGCGGGCTCGCCGACATGCCCGTCGAGCTCTTCGCCCTCTCCGAGGCGCTGAGCATCACGACGACGCCGCCGGGCGCGCACGTGTTCGTGGACGGCAATTTCGCCGGAGAGACCCCGGTGGACGTGGATCTGGTCGACGGAACGCACTCGGTGCGCGTCACCCTCCACGGCTACGAGGAGGTCGTCCGCGAGGTCGTGGCGGAGTCGGGCCGACGCGAAGAGCTCGCGCTGGAGATGACGGCGCTGCCCGAGGACCAGCTCCGCGGCCCCGAGTGGTACGAGGAGCCGGTGACGTGGATCGCGGTCGGCGGCGGCGTGGTCGCCGCGGTCGTGATCGTCATCGTCGTCGTCGTCGCCACGCAAGGCAGCGGCGCCTCGCAGCTGGACGCGTTCTGCGGGATGCCGGGCGGCTGCGTGCGCGTGGACACTCCGTTCCTGCTCGGCGGCACGTTCTGACCGACAGGGTGGCGGATGGCCCGCATCCTCCACATCGAGGACGATCCATCGAGCCGTCTGCTCGTCCGGAAGCTGCTCACCGCTGCCGGTCACGAGCTGTTCGAGGCGTCGGGCGGCATCGAGGGGATCCGGCTCGCGCGCTCGATCGACGCCGACCTCGTCCTGGTCGACATCAACATCCCCGATCTCGACGGCTACGAGGTGGCGCTCCGGCTGCGCGCAGAGCCGCGCTACGCGAACGTCCCCATCGTCGCGATCACCGCCGAGGGGGACCGCGCCACGAGCCTCGCGGTCGGCTGCGACGGGTTCCTGGAGAAGCCCATCGACGCGCGCCGCTTCGCGGGCGCGGTCGCCCGCTACCTCGCGGGGCACCGTGAGCGCGGCGCCGACGTCGAGGCGAAGCTCCGCGAGGCGACGCAGCGCATCGTCGAGCGGCTCGAGGCTCGCGTGCAGCAGCTCTCGGAGGCGAACGCGCAGCTCGAGGAGCTCGCCCGCTTGCGCCGGGAGTTCCTGCGCAACCTGAGCCACGAGCTCGCGACGCCCATGACGCCGGTGATCGGGTACGCCAAGCTGCTCGTCGCAGAGGAGCTCGGCCCGGTCACGCCCACACAGCGCAAGGCGCTCGTGGCCGTCGAGGCCGGCGCGACCAAGCTCCGTGCGCTGGTCGACACGCTGCTCGACGTCTCGGCGCTCGAGACGGGTCGCATGACGTTCGCTGCGCGAGAGTACGACTTCGGCTCGCTCGTGCACCGGGTGCTCGACGAGTCGGACGGCCCCATGCGCGAACGTCGGCTCGCCCTGACCGTCCGCATCCCCGAGGGTGATCTCGTCGGCGTCGGGGATCCGGACAAGCTCCGCCGCGCCATCGCGCACCTGGTCGACAACGCGATCAAGTTCACGCCTCCGTCGAGCGCCATCGCCATCGAGCTCGCCCTCGAGCCGGGGGTGATGGCGCTCACCGTCGCCGATGGCGGGCCCGGCGTGCCGCGCGATCGACTCGAGAAGGTGCTCGAGCCGTTCTACCAGGTCGACGGCTCGGTCACGCGCGCCCACGGCGGCGTCGGCCTCGGGCTCGCGTTCGTCCGGCGCGTCGCCGAGGCGCACGAGGGCGGCGTCGTCGTCGCGAGCCCGCCGGGAGTGGTCGCGGGAGTGACGCTGCCCGGTGCGGGGGTGACCATGCGCGTCCGCCGCGTGGCACGCTTCGCGCTGCGTCTGCCCGAGGGTCCGGCATGAGGAGCGCGTCGCCGCCGGCCCGCCGTCCCTCGCCAAGCCCGTGATCTACCTCGACCACCACGCCTGCGCCCCGATCGATCCGCGCGTGCTGCGGGTGATGGAGTCCGTGCGCCGGGAGCCCCTCGGCAACCCGGCGAGCCCGCACGCGTCGGGGCGCCGGGCGCGCGCGCACCTCGAGCACGCCCGAGCCCAGGTCGCCCGCGCCGTCGGCGCGCGTCCGGCCGAGGTGGTCTTCACGAGCGGCGGGACGGAGGCGTGCAACCTCGGCGTGCTCGGCCTCGCTCGGTCGGTCGGGCGCGTGGTCACGACGCCGATCGAGCACCCCGCGGTGGCCGAGCCCGTCGCCGCGCTCGCGAACGCTCGCTTCGCGCTGCCGCTCGCCGAGGGCCTTCCCCCGGACGAGAGCGTGGTCCTCGGGGCGCTGGGCGCGGAGCCGTGCGCGCTCCTGGCGGTGCAGTGGGTCAACCACGAGACGGGCGCGATCCTGCCGGTCGAGCGCTGGGTCGCGCTCGCCGCGAGCGCCGGCGTGCCGTCGTTCGTCGACGCCACCCAGGCGCTCGGGAAGATCGGGATCGACTTCGATGCGCTCGGGGCGAGCGCGCTCGCCCTCGCGTCGCACAAGATCGGCGGGCCGGCCGGTGCGGGGGCGCTGGTCGTCCGCCGCGGTGTCGCGATCGATCCGCGGATGCTCGGGGGCGCGCAGGAGCGCGGACTGCGCGCGGGGACTCCCGACGTCGTCGCGCTCGCGGGCTTCGGCGCGGCGTGCGCGCTCGTGGAGGAGCGCCTGCGCCACCAGGCGCGCATCGCGCCGATGCGCGATCGCATCGAGGCGGCGCTGATCGCGCGCGGAGCACGGATCAACGGTGCGTCCCGCCGGGTGGCCACCGTCGTGAACGCGTCGATCCCGGGCTGGCGTGCGAGCACGCTCGTCGCGGCGCTCGACCTCGAGGGGCTCGAGATCGCCAGCGGCGCGGCCTGCTCGTCGGGCGTCGATCGCCCCTCGCCCGTCGTGCTCGCGACGTTCCCGGACGATCCGGCGCGCGCATCGTCCGCGATCCGCGTGAGCCTCGGCCCCGAGACGAGCGACGACGACGTCACGCGCGCGCTCGCGATCCTCGAGCGCGTGCTCGCTCGCGCGCCTGCGTGACCGAGCGGCGATCCGGTCGGATCTCTTCGCGCGAGGAAACCTCGATCGCGTCGAGCTTCTCGATCGTGTGATCACTGCGGATCCAGGTTCGAGCCGCAAGTGATCGGAATCGGATCGTTTTCGATCGCGCGCACCCTCGATCGCGCGTCTTCCATTCAAGAGAGCACGCACGATCCGCCCGTTCAGGTGCGTCGTGGTATGCAGCGCGCGTGAGCACACTCTTGGTGAGCCCCGACGGGATGCTCGGTCACGCGTTCGTGGAGGCCCTCCGCGCGCGCGGCGAGCCCTGGAGCGCCATCGCGTTCCCCGCGATCGATCTGCGCGACGAGCGGAGCGTCGACGCGGCGCTCGCGGACCGGCCGAAGCTGGTGATCAACTGTGCTGCGTACACGGACGTGGACACGGCGGAGTCGCACGAGGCCGAGGCGAGCGAGGTGAATGGCCACGGGGTCGGGCGGCTGGCGCGGGCGTGCGCGGCCGTCGGCGCCAAGCTCGTCCACTTCGGGACGGACTACGTCTTCTCCGGCGACGCGAGCTCGCCGTATCCGGTGGACGCGCCGCTCGCGCCGCGCGGTGCGTACGGCCGCAGCAAGGCGCTGGGCGAGACGCTGCTGCGGGCGTCGGGCGCCGCGCACCTGCTCGTCCGCACGAGCTGGCTCTACGCGCCCTGGGGCAAGAACTTCGTCTGCACCATCGCCAGAGCTGCGGCCGAGCGCGACGAGCTGCGCGTGGTGGACGACCAGCGGGGGCGTCCGACGAGCGCCGAAGAGCTCGTCCGGACGACGCTCGCGCTCCTCGTGCGCGGCGCGGAGGGGACGTTCCACGCGAGCGACGACGGAGAGTGCTCCTGGTTCGAGCTCGCGGCGTTCGTCGCGGAGACGACGCACGCGCGCGCGCGCGTGAGGCCCTGCACCAGCGCCGAGTACCCCCGGCCCGCGCCGCGCCCACGCTACAGCGTCCTCGATCTGTCCAAGACGCACGCGATCGCGCCGCCCGCCCCGCACTGGTGCACGTCGGTGGCGCACGTGCTGGCGAGACTTCAGCCCGGGTGACGCGGGAGCCGCCCCGGAGCCACCTCGCTCAGGCGCGGGTGAGTCCGGTCGCGCGCCGAGAGCAAGGGCTCCCGCGTCGGCCACGCGATCGCGAGGTCGGGGTCGTCCCACGCGACGCCGACCTCGTGCTCGGGGTGGTACCGGTCGGTGCACTTGTACGCGAAGATCGCGTGCTCGCTCGTGACGCAGAAGCCGTGCGCGAAGCCCGGCGGGATCCAGAGCTGCCGGTGGTCGGACCCGCTCAGGGGCACGGCGACGTGCCGCCCGAACGTCGGCGAGCCGACGCGCACGTCGACGGCGACGTCGAGGACCGAGCCTTCGACGACGCTGACGAGCTTCCCCTGGCCGTGCGGCTCCTGCAGGTGCAGCCCCCGCAACGTGTGTCGCGCGCTGCGCGAGAGGTTGTCCTGGACGAAGGGTCCCGGGATCCCGACGCTCGCGTAGCGCTCCTCGGCCCAGGTCTCGACGAAGAAGCCCCGCGCGTCGCCGACGATCTTCGGCGACACGACGAGCACTCCGGGGAGCGCGGTCGCTTCGACGTGCACGGGGTCAGCCCTCTGCTTCGTGCGCGAGGTCGCCGAGGTACTGGCCGTACGCCGTCTTGGCCAGCGGCTGGGCGAGTCGCTGCAGGTCCGCGCGGCTGATCCATCCCTTGCGGAACGCGACCTCCTCGGGGCAGGCGACCTGCAGGCCCTGGCGCGACTGGATCGTGTGGATGAACGTCGAGGCCTGCAGCAACGCCTCGGGGGTGCCGGTGTCGAGCCACGCGAACCCGCGGCCGAGCTTCTCCAGACGCAGCGCCCCGATCTCCAGGTAGAGGCGGTTCAGATCCGTGATCTCCAGCTCGCCGCGGCGGCTCGGCTTGAGCGACGCGGCCAGATCGACCACGCGGCCGTCGTAGAAGTAGAGGCCTGCCACGGCGTAGTTCGATCGCGGCTTCTCCGGCTTCTCCTCGAGGCCGATCACCCGGCCGTTCGCGTCGAACTCGGCGACGCCGTAGGCGCTCGCGTTCTTGACCCAGTATCCGAAGACGGTCGCGCAGTCGTCCCGGTGAGCGACGCTCTCGAGGAGCGCCTGCAGGCCGTGACCGTAGAAGATGTTGTCGCCGAGCACGAGCGCGCACGCATCGCCGGCGATGAACTCGCGCCCGATGAGGAACGCCTGCGCGAGGCCGTCCGGCGACGGCTGCACCGCGTACTGGATCTTCATTCCCCACTGCGCGCCGTCGCCGAGCAGCGTCTGGAACATCCCCTGCTCGTGTGGCGTCGTGATGACGAGCACGTCGCGAATGCCGGCGAGCATCAGCGTGGTCAGCGGGTAGTAGACCATCGGCTTGTCGTAGATGGCCATGAGCTGCTTGCTCACGGCCTTCGTGAGCGGATGCAGGCGCGTGCCGCTCCCGCCCGCGAGGATGATGCCCTTCTGAACGCTCACGTGTCGTCTCCCGGCCGGCCGGTGCTCGTGCGGCCCGCGTAGTGAGTCTCCATCCAGCGCCGGTACTCGCCCGTCTCCACGGCGCGCACCCAGGCCTGGTTCGCGAGGTACCAGCGTACGGTCTTCTCGAGCCCGGTCGTGAAGGTCTCGCGCGGCGTCCAGCCGCACGCGGCTGCGATCTTGGACGCGTCGATCGCGTAGCGCAGATCGTGGCCTGGGCGGTCGGCGATGAACGTGCGCAGCGCCAAGAGCTCGTCCTCGGGGGCGCCCGTCTCGCGGGCGACGATGCGGCAGAGCGTGTCGACGACCTCGATGTTCTTGCGCTCCTGGTTGCCACCGACGTTGTAGGTCTCGCCGGGGGCGCCGCGCTCGATGACCGCCCAGATCGCCTCGACGTGGTCGTCGACGTAGAGCCAGTCGCGCACGTTCTCGCCCTTGCCGTAGATGGGAAGAGGCTTGCGCGCGAGCAGGTTCTTGATGACGACGGGGATCAGCTTCTCGGGGAACTGTCGCGGCCCGTAGTTGTTCGAGCAATTCGTGATCTTGATCGGCAGTCCGTAGGTGCGGGCCCAGGCGCGCACCAGGTGATCGCTCGCGGCCTTCGTCGCCGAGTAAGGGCTCGACGGATCGTAGCGCGTGTCCTCGACGAAGCGGCCCTCCGCGCCGAGCGAGCCGTAGACCTCGTCGGTGCTCACGTGATGGAAGAGCACGTCGGAGCGCTTGCCCCAGTGCTTGCGCGCGACCTCCAGGACGTTGAACGTCCCCTCGACGTTCGTGCGCAGGAACTCCCGGGGTCCGTGGATGCTCCGGTCCACGTGGCTCTCGGCCGCGAAGTGGACGATGAGGTCGGGCGGCTCCTGCGCGGCGAGCGCCTGCACGGCGTCGGCGTCCGCGATGTCGACGCGCGCGAGCCGGTAGCGCGGCCCCGGCGCGACCCCCTCGAGCGACGCGAGGTTCGCGGCGTAGGTGAGCTTGTCGACGTTGACGAAGCGCCGGTCCGGGAAGCGCTCGAGGGAGCGGAGCAGGAACGCCGAACCGATGAAGCCGGCGCCGCCGGTGACCCAGACGATCATGGAGTTCCCGCGAAGTTGCGCGAGACTGCCACGGCGTTCGAACCCTGGCCAGGAGGCCGGTTTTCGGGCGCGGCTCGGGGGGCGGGGCGCAGACGGGCGTCGATCAGGGCGGCACGACGAGGTGCTCTTGCTGGCTCGCCTGCGTCCCGATGAGCTGCCAGACGGTGATCATGTCGCCGACGGCGGCGGGCAGCCGCACCGAGTACGCCCCCAGGGCGTCCGCGTGCGTGATGAGGCCGTCTTGCGTCTCCTCGTGCAGGACGAAGACGTACGCGGCCGGGTCGGCGCTGCCCGAGACGGTGACCAGCCCCGTGGCGTCGGGCGCCGAGATCAGCGCCGTCGGCGGCGGGATGGGCAAGGTCGGCGCCGCACAGCCCGCGGCGCTCACGGCGGCGCCGAGAAGGAGGCCTAGCAGTGCTGCGCGCCAGGTGCTCACGGGAGATCCTCCCCACAGCCTAGCAACCCGCGAACCATCCGTGAAACCGTGGTTTTCGGGCGCGGGGGCGCCAACCGCGTTGGCATACCTCCTTCCTCGCGCGCGCGCGCGCGCACGCGTGCGACGGCGGACCCATCGTGATAGCGTCCGCGCTCTTTCAGCAGGGCCCGCGCCCTCGGAGCTGCATGGCGAACCCCCAGATCCTGCCCGTCGCGATCGACGACGAGATGGTGTCCTCGTACCTGGCCTACTCGATGAGCGTCATCGTCGGGCGCGCCATCCCCGACGTCCGAGACGGGCTCAAGCCGGTCCACCGCCGCGTGCTCTACACGATGCACGAGCAGGGCATCCGCGCCGGGACGGCGCACAAGAAGTCCGCGCGCGTCGTCGGCGACTGCCTCGGCAAGTACCACCCGCACGGCGATGCGTCCGTGTACGACGCGCTCGTCCGCCTCGCGCAGGAGTTCTCGCTCCGGTATCCGCTCATCGACGGCCAGGGCAACTTCGGGTCCGTCGACGGCGATCCGCCTGCGGCCATGCGCTACACGGAAGTGCGCATGTCGCGGATCACGAGCGACCTGCTCGCCGACATCGACAAGCAGACCGTCGACTTCGGGCCGAACTACGACGACTCCGAGGTCGAGCCGAAGGTGCTCCCGAGCCGCGTCCCGAACCTGCTGGTCAACGGCAGCTCGGGCATCGCGGTCGGCATGGCGACGAACATCCCGCCGCACAACCTCCGCGAGATCATCGACGCGACCATCCGCATCATCAAGAACCAGAACATCCGCGTCGAGGAGCTCTTGCTCGACGAGGGCCCGCTCCTCGGCGTGAAGGGTCCCGACCTGCCGACGGCGGGCATCATCTTCGGGACCGCCGGCATCCGTCAGTACCTGACCACCGGGCGGGGCAAGGTCGTGATGCGCGCGCGCGCGTCGATCGAGCCGATGGGCGGCAAGGGGGACCGCGAGATGATCGTGGTCACGGAGATCCCCTACCAGGTCAACAAGAGCGATCTGCTCAAGAAGATCGCGGAGCTCGTCCGCGAGAAGAAGATCGAAGGCATCAGCGACCTGCGCGACGAGTCGAGCCGCGAGGGCATGCGCATGGTGATCGAGCTCAAGCGCGACGCTCAGGGGCAGATCGTCCTGAACCACCTGTTCTCCCTGACGGCGCTCCAGACCACGTTCGGCGTCATCAACCTCTCGATCGTCAACGGTCAGCCGCAGGTCCTCGACCTCAAGCAGACGCTGCAGCACTTCATCGCGCACCGCCGCGAGGTGGTCACGCGCCGCACGCGCTTCGAGCTCCGCCAGGCGGAGGCGCAGCGCGAGATCATCGAGGGCCTGGGGATGGCGACGACCGAGGTCGACCTCGTCGTCGCCACGATCCGCGGCTCGCGCGACACCGAGCAGGCGCGCGAGCGCCTGATGAAGCTGCCGCTGAGGGGCCTCGAGGAGTTCGTGCGCCGCGCGGGTCGCCCCGAGGAAGAGATCACCGCAGCGCAGGCCCGCGCGGAGTACTTCCTGAGCGAGCGTCAGGCCAAGGCGATCCTCGAGATGCGCCTCTCGCGCCTCACGGGGCTCGAGCGCGAGAAGCTGGCGACCGAGTACGGCGAGCTCTCGGACTTCATCGCGCGCTGCAAGGCGATCCTCGCGAGCGAGAAGCTCCTGCTCGAGGTGATCGAGAGCGAGCTCCGCGAGGTGCGCGAGAAGTACGGTGACGAGCGCAAGACGGAGATCACCCAGGTCGAGGGCGAGATCTCGATGGAGGACCTCGTCGCGAACGACGCGATGGCCGTCACCGTGACGATCGGCGGCTACATCAAGCGCACGCCGCTCACCGAGTACCGCGCGCAAGGACGCGGCGGCAAGGGCACGCGCGCCGCGGAGCTGAAGGAAGAGGACGCGGTCACGTCCCTCTTCGTGGCGACCGCCCACACGGACCTCTTCTTCCTGAGCGATCAGGGCCGCGTCTACACGAAGAAGGTGTACGAGATCCCCCAGGCGACACGCGCGGCGCGCGGGCGCCACGTGAACAACCTCTTGGGCCTCGCCGAGACCGGCGAGCGCATCCAGTCCATCGTCCCCGTGAAGGAGTACGACGAGGGCCACTTCCTGCTCACCGTGAGCAAGAACGGCACGGTGAAGCGCACGGCGATGAGCGCGTACGCCAACATCCGTCAGAGCGGCATCATCGCGGTGCAGATCGAGGAGGGCGACGCGCTCCTCACCGCGAAGATCGTCCCGGAGAAGGCCGCGGTGCTCCTCGGTACGGCCAAGGGGATGTCGATCCGCTTCGACCTCGCCGACGTTCGCCCGATGGGCCGCGACACCCGCGGCGTGCGAGGCATCGACCTGCGGCCGGGCGATCACGTGATCGGCATGGACGTGCTCGAGGACGAGCAAGAGCAGGTGCTCGCGGTCAGCGCGAACGGCTACGGGAAGCGGACGCCGATCGGCGAGTGGCGCGTCCAGAACCGCGGCGGCCTCGGCATCATCGCGATGGAGACGAGCGAGCGCAACGGAGCGCTCGTCGCGCTGCGCGTGGTGCGAGCCGACGACCAGATCATGGTGATCACGAACGGCGGGCAGATCATCCGCACCTTCGTGAGCGAGGTGCGCGAGGCGGGCCGCAACACGCAGGGCGTGCGGATCATCCGTGTCGGCGCGGGCGAGCAGGTCGTGGACGTGGAGCCGGTGGCCGACAAGGACGACGGCGAGGAGGCGCAGCACCTGCCGACGATCACCGACTCGCTCGCCCCGCCCGAGCCCGGCGGCAACGGCAGCGCCGAAGGCCACGAGAGCTGACGGCGGGCGGTCTCGATGGGTCGGGCGGACACGTTCTTCGACGAGATGCAGCGCGAGCTCGGCGCGCTGCGCATCGTCCACAAGGAGAACGATCGGCTCTCGCGCCTGCTCGACGTGCTCCTGCGGACGGTCACGCTCGGCCAGATGAGCACGTACGTCACCCAGTACACGACGGTGATGGGGCGCACGATCTACGTGCCGGCGGGCTGGGACGCGAAGTCCGACGCCGAGCGCTACATCACGCTTCGACACGAAGCCGTTCACTTCCGGCAGATGAAGCGCTACGGACAGATCGGGATGTCGCTCTTGTACGTGCTCCCGTTCCTCCCGCTCGGGCTCGCGTACGGGCGGGCGCGCATCGAGTGGGAGGCGTATGCCGAGACGCTCCGGGCGATCGCCGAGGTGAACGGCATCGAGGCGGCCCGGCACCCGAAGCTGCGCGCGCACCTGGTCACGCAGTTCACGAGCGCGGCGTACGGCTGGATGTGGCCCTTCCCCAGGACGATCGAGGGCTGGATCGACTCCGAGCTGGCGCGGATCGCCATCGCGGCGGGCCGGCGCGACGTCGGATAGGATGCAGGACGCGTGAGCGGCGTGGTCCTCGGCATCGATCTGGGCACGACCAACAGTGCGGTCGCGGTGGCCGAGGGCACGCGCGTACAGGTGCTCGCCGACCCCGACGGCAACCGGCTCATCCCGTCGGTCGTCTCGTTCCACCCTCAGGGGGACGTGCTGGTCGGCTACCCGGCGCGCGAGCGGCGGCTGCTGGACGCCAAGAACACGATCTACTCGATCAAGCGCCTGATCGGGCGCCCCTGGGGGTCTGCGGAGGTCGAGCGCGCGCGGGAGCGCTTCGCGTTCGAGATGCGCGAAGGACCGAGCAAGGGCGTGGTGGTCGCCGCGCGCGGCGAGACGTACACGCTGCCGGAGATCAGCGCCTTCGTGCTGCGCGAGGTGCGGCGCGTCGCGGAGGCGGCGCTCGGGCAGGAGTGCACGCGCGCCGTGATCACGGTGCCGGCGAACTTCAACGAGCTGCAGCGCGCCGCGACCAAGGCCGCGGGCAAGGTCGCCGGCCTCGAGGTGCTGCGCATCCTGAACGAGCCCACGGCGGCAGCGCTCGCGTACGGGTACGGCAAGGGCTCGCGCGAGCGCGTCGCGATCTACGACCTCGGGGGTGGCACGTTCGACGTCACGATCCTCGAGCTCTCCGGCGACGTGTTCGAGGTGCTCGCGACGGCCGGTGACACGTTCCTCGGCGGCGACGACATCGATCTGCTCATCGCGGAGAAGATGGCCGACGCCTTCCTCGCACATCACCGCTTCGACCCGCGGCAGGACCAGCAGGCGTTCGAGCGCCTCCGCGCCGCGGCCGAGTGGAGCAAGTGCCAGCTCTCGCTGGAGCGGGAGGTCACGCTGAGGGTCGAGGAGCTCGCCTACGGACAGGGAGGCGTCTCGCTGGATCTACAGTTCGCGCTGACCCGCGACGCGCTCGAGTCGATGCTCGCCCCGCTGGTCGGGCGCACCTTCGACGTCTGCGAGGACGCGATGCGCATGGCGAACCTCGCGCCGACGCAGGTGGACAACGTGATCCTCGTCGGCGGCTCGACCCGCACACCGCTCGTGCGACAGCGCGTCGCGGAATTCTTCGGGCGCGAGCCGCTCGCCACGATCGATCCCGACCTGGTGGTCGCGCAGGGCGCGGCGCTGCAGGGCTTCGCGCTGCGATCCGACCGCGGATCCATCCCGCCGGCACGCGCCATCGGGCGCGTGGCGCTGAAGAAGGCGCCGCCGATCCCGAGCCCGCGGGCGCTCGCGCGGCGCCAGGAGATCCGCGAGGAGATCGCGGCGGCGCGACCGAAGCAGCCGGCGTTCGCGCCTCGGCCGCCACCGCCGCCGACGCCGCGCAAGGGCCTGCCGCCGGCGGACGACCTCGCCTGGGGCGGCGACGCAGAGACGACGCAGGCAGGACCGCGGCCCGCGGAGCTCGGTGGTCCGGGCGCACCCGCGGCCGCGGTCGTCGCGATGCGCGCGCAGGTCGTCGTCGGCGCGCGCGCTCCCAGTGTCCCGCCGCCCTCGCGTCCGGCGCTCGCGGGCTCCGCGCCGCCGCCCTCGCGCCCGGCGCTCTCGGGCCCGGGGCGCGGCTCGCAGCCGGGGCCGCCGCCGCTGCCGGTCCCGCTCTCGGCGCCGCCGCCGCCGCTTCCGACGCCGCCGTGGCCTCCGGAGGAGCCTCCGCAGGTGGCACCGTGGCCCCCGGCGGCGCCGGCGCAGGCGTGGCCGGCCGAACCGGGAGGACCGGGGCCCGGGTGGGGCGGTGGACAGGAGCTCTTCGGTGACGCGCCGCCGGCGCTCCCGCCGGTCTCGGACTTCTTCCCGGCGGCGGCCGCGGCGCCCGACATCCCGCTGACCAGCGCCGCGCCGCCGCTCTTGCTCGACGTCACGCCGCAGACGCTCGGCGTCGAGACCGTGGGCGGCTACTGCGAGCCGGTCATCCGACGCAACGCGGCCATCCCGGTCGAGCAGACGCGGATCTTCTCCACGGCCGCCGACGGGCAGCAGACCGTCCACGTGCGGATCGTGCAGGGCGAGTCGCGCCTGCGTGACGAGAACCAGGCGCTCGGCGAGCTCCTGCTCGAGGGCCTGCGCCAGGCCCACCGGGGGACCGTGAAGATCGCCGTCACGTTCGTGATGGATGCCAACGGCACGCTCGGCGTGCGCGCCAAGGATCTCGAGACGGGACGCGAGCAGGTCGTGCGCATCCAGCTCGTCGGCGGCGTGAGCGACGAGGAAGTGCGCCGCATGCAGGAGCGCCAGCAGCGGATGACGTGATGGCGCGGCGCGGTCCGCCTCGGGGCGGTCCCCGGAGCGCGCTACGCGCGGAGCAAGAGCATGGCGGCGCGGAGCAGGCGCGTGCGGATCAGAGCGCGCGCTCGCCGGCGTCGTAGCGCGGCGCGGGCACCGGCGGGACGGGCGGCTCGCCCCAGCGCGCCCGGTACGTCGTGCGTGCCCGCTCGTAACGGGGTGACTCGCGCATCACGTCGAGCAGCAGCGCTCGCGCGCGCTCGTGCTCGCCACGCGCGTCGAAGAGGACCGCGAGGTTGTGGCCCACGTGTGGGTCGCGCGGGTACCGCGCGCGGGCCTCTTCGAGGAGCGCGATGGCCTCGCCGCTGCGGCCCCCGCGCGCGAGCAGGATCGCCAGGTTGTCGGCGGCGCGCCGCCCGGTGTCGCTCGTCATGCCGTCGCGCGCGAGCGCCTCGCGATACGCGCGCTCCGCCACCTCGGGCCGCGCTCGCTCGACCGTCACCGCGAGCTGGTAGGGGCCCACCGGCGAGCGCGGCGCTCGCTCGCTGGTCTCGAGCCAGAGGTCCACTGGTGTCGCGAGCGTCGAGGCGCGGAGGGCCGTCGCCCCGCCGAGGACCACGACGAGCACCGCGACGAGCGCCGCGTGCGCGCGCGCGCTCGAGAGGCGCGCGGCGCCGAGGCCGAGGGCGAGGCTCGGCGCGGCGAGCGCGACGAGGAGGTAGCGGTCGGCCATGCGGTGTTGGATCGGCGCGAGCACCTGGCTCACCGGCGCCAGCGCGGCGGCCGCGAACCCGAGGAGCAGCAGTGGCCGGCGCTCGCCACGGCGGTATGCGCGCAGCGCCGCCGCCGCTGCGAGCGCGAGCCCGAGGAGCACGGCGACGGCGAGCGGGTCGGCGAGAGACCGGTCCGGCACGTCGTAGACGATCGACGCGGGCTCGACGAGCAGCGTGCGGAGCGCGTAGCGGAGCGCGACGGGGGCCATCGTGGCCAGCGCGTGCGCGCGGTCGCCTCCGGGCATTGCCGCGTACATGCCGACGCTCGCGCCGACGCTCGCGTGCAGGAGCGCGGCGGCCCCGGCGAGCGCCCCCGTGATCGCCAGGGTCGCGCGATCGACACGGCGCCCGGCCCACGCATCCGAGATCCCCAGCAACACCGGGAGCACGACCGAGACGGCCTTCGAGAGGCACGCGAGCACGACGCAGAGGGTGACGAGCGCGCGCCGTCTTCCGCTCGCGGGCCCTCGGTGGATCGCCAGCGCGAGCCCCGTGAAGAGCAGGGCGAGCACGTCCTTGAAGCCCGCGAGCCACGCGACCGACTCGGCGTGTGCCGGGTGGAGCGCGAACGCGAGCGCGGCGACCTCGGCGGGGAGCCCCGGACCGAGCACGTGCCGGAACCAGGCGCGCCACGCCAGGACCGCACCGACGTAGAGGGCCAGCAGGACCACGCGCAGCGCGGGGGCGCTCGTCCCGAGCGCGCGCACGGCGAGCCAGGTCACCAGGTCGCGGACGGGCAGGTACTCGGCGCCGAGCGCGCGGCGCGTCTCGCGCGAGAGATCGGTCACGATGGCACGCGGCGCCTCGAGCGAGCCATCCTGCATCACCGGGCTCGACGCGATCAGCCAGTCGTCGTCGTAGCGGAGGAAGTCCGCGCCGAGCGACCCCGCGTAGGCCAGCACGACCGCGAGCGCGAGCATTGCCGGCGCGATCCACGGACGCGCTGCGGACGCTGGGGGCTCGGCGCTCATCGTTCCGCGGCCAGGATAGTACGCCCGCTGCGCGCTTGACCGCGGGCGACTTCGGAACGATACGAGAAGCATGTCGTTCTTCGGATCGCTGCCGGACGCGGTGTCGGTGTACGAAGTCTCGCCGCGGGACGGGCTGCAGAACGAGGCGGTCACGGTCCCGACGACGCGCAAGATCCGGCTCATCGAGGCGCTGGTGCGCGCCGGGCTCACGCGCATCGAGGCGACCAGCTTCGTCTCGCCGCGCTGGGTCCCGCAGCTCGGTGACGCCGAGGAGGTCTGCTCGCTCCTGCCGCGCGACCCGAACGTGACGTTCAGCGCGCTCTGTCCGAACGAGCGGGGCCTCGAGCGCGCCATCGCCTCGAAGATCCCGGAGATCGGCGTCTTCATCAGCGCCAGCGAGACCCACAACCGAAAGAACGTGAACAAGACCACCGCGGAGACGCAGGGCGTCTTGCGCCGCGTGATCGGCCCGGCGACGAGGGCGGGCATGCGCGTGCGCGGCTACGTCTCGACGCTCTGGGGCTGCCCCTACGAGGGCGAGATCGATCCGAAGATCGGCCTCGGCATCGCGCGCCAGCTCCTGAGCGAGGGCTGCTATCAGATCTCGATGGGGGACACGATCGGCGTCGGCACGCCGCGGCAGACGCGCGACATCCTGAGCCTCTTCCTGGCCGAGCTGCCGCCCGAGAAGCTGGCGATGCACATGCACGACACCCGCGGCACCGCGCTCGCCAACATCGTCGTCGGGCTCGAGATGGGCATCCGCACCTTCGACGCCGCGGTCGGCGGCCTCGGCGGCTGCCCCTACGCGCCGGGCGCCGCCGGGAACGTCGCGACCGAGGATCTCGTCTACATGCTCGACGGCATGGGCATCGCGAGCGGCGTCGAGCTCGACAAGCTCTGGGAGGCCGGGCAGGTGGCCAAGGCCATCGTCGGCCACGAGCTCGCCGGGAAGGTCCACAAGGCCGGGGTTCGCTCGCTCAGTCATTGACGGGCTGCGTGGTAACGTCCGGCCCATGGCCAAGACAGCACCCCCGATCTCGCTCGCTCAGTTCCTCGCGAAGGCCGAGGCCGTGAAGGTCACGATCGCCGGTCAGGAGATGACCGCGGACGTGAAGGCGTTCTCGACCGGCTCGTTCGGCTGGAACATCAACGGCAAGACGACGATCACCGTCGATGGCAAGGCCCTGCCGGTGCAGATCGGCCTGAACCTCACGGTCGTCGGCAGCAAGGAAGCGCCGCGAGAGTAGCGACGCGCAGCGCGCGGTCGCAGCAGCTCCGCGGGGCGCTCCGACGCCTTTCCCCGGACGACCCTCAGCGCCGCCGGGCGAGGGCGCGCTCGAGCTCGCTCGTCAGCTGGTCGCGGATCTCGCGGTCGAGGGCCTGCGCGAGCTCGACCTCGACGACCTGGAGCGCCAGCGGGCGCACGCGTCGCACGGCGTGCTCGACCCTGCGGAGCGCCGCGCCTCGCGGGGGCGCCTTCGCGTCGGGCGGCGTGATGACGTGGTGCGCGAAGAGGCGCACGAAGCGGCGCGCGATCTGCTCGAGCGCCGGCCGCAGGACCGCCAGCTCGGCGAGGAGCGCCTCGATCGGGACGCCGACGCGCGCGACCTCGAGGCCCGCCGCGAGCAGGCGCGGGCTCGGAGCGCGTAGCTCGGCGCCGTCGAGCACCAGCACCTTCAGCTCCAGCGCGCGCGCCACGAGCGCGGGCGTGAGCGCGGGCCCGAGCTCGGCGAGCAGGCGCGCGGCCTCGACCACCTCGGGCTGCTCGTCCGCGAAGGGCGAGGTGACGGCCTCCTCGAGGCCCAGGACGTCCTCGAGGCGCCGCCCACCCGCCCACGCGCTCGTGAGCTCCTTGATGTTGGCGAGCGAGTAGCCCCGCTCGAGCAGCGCGGCGATGGTGCGCAGTCGCGCGAGGTGCGAGGCGTCGTAGTACGCGACGCGGCCCTGCTGCCTGGGCGCGTGCAGCAGGCCGCGCTCGCGGTAGGCGCGCACGTTGCGGACGGTGGTCTTGGCCTGCGCGGCCAGCTCCTCGACGCGGAGCGGACGCGGCGCCGGGGGCACCTGGGAGCGGCGCTTGCGGGGGCGCGGGGCCACGGACGCGCCATCCCGCGAAACGCGGGGTCCCGTCAAGTCGCTCGAGCCCGGCGCCGCCGTCACGCGGGGACGGGCGCCGCCACGTCGGCCACCACCTCGGCGTATGCGCGCTCGATGTCCGGGCGGCTCGCCTCGTCGGGGTGGAAGCCGCGGTCGAGGTAGCGCACGAGGCTCCGGAGCACGTAGGGCACGGCCCGCTGCGCCTCCCGCCAGAACCGGCGCGACGCCCGGCCGTCGACCGGCCGCCACGAGGCCTGGCGATCGCCGTAGCGCAGCATCGCGAACGCCGTCGTCCACGAGAAGACCAGCGTGCCGATCGCGATGCCGAGGCCGAGCGTGCGCGTCCGCAGCCGCGGGTCCACGCGCGCGAGGACGTCGAAGGCGACGCTGCGGTGCTCGATCTCCTCGGCCGCGTGCCAGCGGAGCATCCGCGCGATCCCGGGGTGCGCCGACTCGAGCACCGGGCGGGTGAGGGCGACCTCCGCGAGCGTGGCCGTCATGTGCTCGAGCGCCGCCGTCGAGGCCAGGCGCAGGTGCGCGGGCGTGATCCGCTCGACGACGCCGTACATGGCCGCCTCGTAGAAGCGCAGGTAGCCGGTGACGTCGTGTCCGCGGGCGGCGATCGAGCGGTTCATCCGGTCGTGCTCGTGTCCGTGGCGCCCCTCCTGCCCGATGAAGCCGCGCACACGGGCGCGCAGGGCGGGGTCCTTCTCGTACTCGGCGGCGAAGGCGACGACGCTGCGGATGAAGAAGCGCTCGCCCTCGGGGAACACCAGGCTGAGCGCGTCCACGAGGTCCGAGGCCAGCGGGTCGGTGGCGAGCCACCCGCGCGCGACGTCGTCGAGCGCGAAGCGTGGCGCGCGCACCGGGATCTTCCGGGAGGCGGAGGGGCCGAGGGCCGGGGCGTCGCGGGGATCGATCATGGGTCGAAGCTGCCATCGGTCGATGGCAACGTCAACAGCCTGCGATGGCGTGGTAAGCGCGTTGCATACACCGGGCGCCTCGTGGTTCGATCCCGGGATGCGCGCCTCCTCGCTGCTCGCGCTCTCGCTCGCGCTCCTCTTCCCGCTGCCGGCGCTCGCGCAGTGCCCGATCGGCCCGGACGTGCCCGCCGACCAGTGCCACGCGGCCGACGTCGACTTCCAGCACCTCGATCGCGCGCTCCCCTCGGTCTCGCTCGACAGCGGCTGGGTCCCCGCGGGCTCGCCCATCCAGGTCCACTTCGCGCTCCTGATCATGGCCGAGACGGAGGTCGATCTCGGCGGGACCGTCGTGACGTCGTGGCCGACCACGCCGCCGATGCGCGCCGTCGCCGTCCGCGTGCCGGGCCGCCCTGCCACGGGGCGCCTGAACATGGCCTACGGCTTCGAGATCGTCGCGGAGATGCGCCTGCACCTCGACGTGGCCGGCACGGTGTACGACTGGACGGGGGACATCCCGCTGCCAGGCTCGTTCCCCCGCGATCTCCGGCTCGCCGCGACCACGACGTTCGATCCCTTCCTGCTCCCCGGGGCGCCGGGCAGGCCCGTCAGCGCGATGGACTCGACCGCGGCGGTGCGCGTGATCGGGCTGAGCGTCTCGTCGCTCGTCGGCGTGTCCATTCCCGGGATCGACGGGGGCATCGACATGAGCGCGCAGGCGATGCTCACCACGCGCTACCAGAGCGAGCGCATCGACGTCGTGCGTAGCCCGAGCTTCATCTCGAACGAGGGCGCCAGCGCGCCGCTGCCGCCGGTGGACACGCTGCTCGGGTTCGGACCCTCGACGGACGTCACGGTGCTGCCCCACGGGCGCGTGCTCTACGACGGCGCGGTGACGCTCACGCCCGCGATCTACGTCACCCTCGCCGGGCGACGCTGGGACCTCGCGACCTTCGACATCCCGCTGCACCTGGTCGAGACCGACACCGAGACGCACTTCATGCCGGACACGGTGCACGTCCCTCTGCCCGACATCCGCCTCGATCCACCGGACGTGGACCTCGGAGACGTGGCGGTGAGCGCGACGGCCGAGGGCACCTCGCTCGTCCGCAACGAGGGCGAGGCCGATCTCGTGGTCAGCGTCGTGCCGCCCGGCGGGCCGTTCACGGTCGCGCCGGCCTCGATGCGCCTCGCGCCCCACGAGAGCCGCGCGCTCGTCGTGAGGTACGCGCCCACCGAGGTCGAGCCGGACGCGACCACGATCGTGACGCTGACGACGAACGATCCCGACGCGTCGGCGATCGCGCTCCGCGTCCACGCGATGTCGCACGCGGCGCCCGCGCGTGACGCGGGACCGCCGGACGCGAGCCGGGCGCCGGACGCGGCGACCGGACCGGGGCACACGAACGCGGGCGGCTGTGGCTGCGGTGTCGCCGCCCGCCCGCAGCCGGGGCTGCTCGCGATCGGGCTCGTCGCGCTGGCGCTCGTGCGCCGCCGCTCGCGCGGGTAGTCAGCGCCACTGCGTGCAGACGCCGCGGACGACGCAGCGCTCGCACTTGGCCTCGACGCGGCGGCTCGGACACTCGCGCGAGACCCCGAGGTGGCAGAGCGCGAAGTCGTAGCGGACCGGGTCCTGCGGATCGAGGCGCCGGAGCGCGTCGGTGATCTCGAGCGCGGTTCGCAGCGAAGCGTCCGTGCGCCGCGTGAGCCCGAGGTTTCGCGCGATGCGGTGGACGTGGGTGTCCAGCGGGATGACGAGCAGGCTCGGGGAGATGGACCAGAGGCCGAGATCGACGCCGTCGTCGGGGCGGACCATCCAGCGCAGGTAGAGCAAGAGCCGCTTGCTCGCCGACCCCTTGGCCGGATCGGGCACGAGGTGCGCGAGGCCGCGCGGGGGGCGAGGGCCGCGGAGCGCCGCCGCCCAGCCTGCGAGCGCGCTCACCAGCCCCCCGGTGGTCGGCGTCTCCATCCGGGCCGCGAGCGCGTCGCCGAGCGTCCCGTGCTCGCGCCGCATCGCGCCCGCGCGCGCGAGCATCCGCGCCACGTGCTCGCCGCGGTACACGCGGTGCACGAACCCTCGGAGGCGCCGCTCGATCGCGGCCTGCCCGAGGGTGTCGGCCGCGCGCGCCGGCTCCCCGTCGAGCGCGTCGAGCACGCGCCCGATGCTCCGCCGGATGGCCACGACGTTGCCGAACGCCAGCGTCGCCGCGACGAGCCCTCCGACCTCCCGGTCGGCGGGCGCGAGCGCGCGCACCAGCCCCAGCGGGTCGGCGTCGAGCCGCGCACGCGCGTCGGTGCTGCGGGCGAGCGCGTCGAGGTGCGTGCGCAGCGCCTCGTCCGCGATCGGGAGCGCACGGCGAGCTGGCATCGCGCGGAATGTAGCCCTCTCTCGCGCGCGTCGTAAGCTGGCCCTCGATGGCGTGGAGGTCGCTCGTTCTCGCTCTGTGGGTCGCCGGCTGCGGCGGCGGCGCGGCCACCGTGGGCGGGCCGACCGGGCCCTCGGCGGACCAGCCGATCGAGCTGCAGTTGACGACGACCGAGGGGCGCATCGTCGAGCTCTCCGATCAGCGCGGCGGGCTCGTGCTCCTCTTCGTCCTGGCCACCTACGACGGGCTCTCGCAGGCCGAGGTGCGGCCCGTGTCGCGCTTCACGCGCGAGGCGAACGACACCGTCGTGCTGGGCGTGGTCGCCGAGCGCGACGCACCGAGCTTCGCGCCGATCTACGCCGACGCGCTCGATCCCCCGTACACGGTCGTCTACGACGCGCAGGCCTCGATCACCGCCGGCACCAGCCAGCTGGGGGAGCTGCCGGGTGTACCGACGTTCTACATGATCGACGCGCACGGCATCGTGGTCGATCGGCGGACCGGGTACCTGACGGAGCAGGATCTCTTCGCGATGCGCGACCGCGCGCGCGCGCGCGGCGGCATCACCACGACGTCCGCGCCGGCACCCTCACCCTAGCTTCGGCGCTCTCCCACGACGCGGAAGAGGGATCCAGCGAGATCTCGCCTAGAAAGCGGCGGCGCAGGCTGCGGTGTGCGCGGCGTCGATCGGCGCCGCCGCGAGGTCGCTCGAGCGCACCGTGTTCGTCGTGCTGAAGTCGAACATGTCCGTCATCGGCCACGCGTTCGCATCGCGCGCGGTGAGCGCGGGCATCAGGAAGCGCGCCTCGAGCAGGCGCAGGATGCTGGTGTGGTCGGTGACGTGGTCCGACACGTAGCCGGTGCGAGCGTACGGGCTGATCACGATCAGCGGCACGCGGAAGCCGTAGCGGTCGAAGTCGGCGTGGTAGTCCGCCGGGCCGAGCCGCGGATCGAAGCCGTCGCCCGGAGGGCACGCGGGGCCCGGCGGGACGTGGTCGTAGAAGCCGCCGTGCTCGTCGTAGGTGAGGATGATGGCCGTGTCGTTCCAGAGGGGGCTGTCCATCACGTGGGTGATCAGGTCGCGGATGAAGGCCTGGCCGTTCTGCGGGTTGGCGGGCGGGTGCTCGTCGTCGTTGGTCGTGCCGGTCGTCGTCCAGCGCGGATCGATCCAGACGACGCTGTCGAGATCGCCCGACGCCAGATCCGCGTAGAACGACGCGAACGTGCCCTGGTGCGCGCGCTGCGCGGGCTGCGTGGCCCACCCCGACCACGGGCCCCAGACGAAGGGAACGCTCTCGTAGTAGATGTGCCAGCTCACGCCCGCCGAGCTGAGCGCTTGAAAGATGGTGCGGTCCTGGCCGTCCCCGGGGAACGCGCTCGTCGGCACGGCGTCGTTGGTGATCATCCCGAACGAGGATGCCGCGAGGTAGAACTCGCGGTTCACCCACGTCGGCCCGAGCACCGAGCAGTGGTGGTGGTCGCTGATCGCGAAGCTCTGCGCGAGATCCCAGTAGAAGGGCAGGTCGGTCTGGTCGAGGTAGCCCATGGCGCGCCGCCCGTCGGGGTTGTTCTCCGTGACGAAGCCGTCGTTCGCGCCGTCGTGGTACTCGAGGTGCGAGCCGTTCCACTCGTGGTTGGTGTCGACGGTGCAGTACTCGGTCGCGTGGAAGCTCGCCACGGTGCCGCCGGCGCCGTCCGGGTTCGTGGTGCCCGCGGGGATGCCGTCCACGCCGGGCATCGTCCCGAAGTACTCGTCGAAGCTTCGGTTCTCCTGCATCAGGAGGATGAAGTGGTGGATCGGGATCTCGTCGCCGATCGGGACGCCCGTGCCGAGCGTCTCCCAGGGCCACGCGCCTCGATCGTAGGCGCACCCGGTCCGACCGGCCGACGCGGTGGCCTCGTCGATGCGCGTGAAGGTGCCGACGTCGCGCGGGATCACGACGTATGCGTCGCGGCCCGCGTCGGGGCGCGGCCCGCCCGTGTCGCTCGCGCCGCCCGTGTCGTCCGGCGTGCCGGCGTCGAACGTCGCGGCATCGCCCGCCGGGGCTGGGGTCTGCGTGCAGGCCGCGAGGGCGAGCGCGACGAGGGAGGAGCGAGCGAAGCGGTCCAGCATGGCGATCCTCGGAGCAAGGGTGTCAGAAGTCCACGAGCTGCAGCTCCTGGCCTATCACGGAGTCGTTCCACGTGGCGGCGCCGTGGCAATGGTTGCAGCCGAGGACGGGCCCCGCGTCGCCCGGCTGCGCATAGCCGTCGCCGTCGGGCGGGCCGACCCCGTGCCAGCGGGTGCTCGTCACGAGCTCACCCACCGCGTCGCGCGTGAGGTCGAGGCCGTAGAACTCCCAGCCCACGGCGCCGCCCGCGTTGAAGTCCCCACCGACCTTCACCATGCCGTGGGCCTCCCAGAGCGCCGGGTCGTCCCCCGTGCCGATGACACGCAAGATGTGCGTTCCGACGGGGAACTCGGTGGCGCCGTGCGGCGGAAGCCGATCGACGTACACGGTCGAGTGACCGGTCGGGTCGTCGGGGTGGGCGGGGTCGATACCCCGGTCGAACGAGATCCAGCGCGAGACGCCGACGAACTCGGGCGGCTCCGGCGGGGCCGTCGCGCACGACGCGAGGACGAGCGCGAGCAGCGCGCGGCGTGCCGCCCGGCTCATCGCGCGAACAGCCCCATGGAGACACGGGCGGTGAGGTGACCGTCGGTCGCCTCGAGCGCTTCGAGGGAGAGGGCGTCGAGGAGCGTCCCCCCCGCCGGCGTCTGCGCGATCGCACGCACCAGCGGCGTGTTCCGCAGATCGATGCGCAGCTCGTCCCCGTCGCGATCGGTGACGGCCGACGAGGTGTCGCGCTCGCTGGCCAGCTGCGGGGCCATCGCGCCCCAGAGAGCGCGGGCGACGAGCGCGCCGATCGCGGCGACGAACGCGCGCACGAGCGGCTCCCCGGCGGCCTCTTCCGGCACCACCAGGAACACCAGCTCCTTGGCGCCATGCGGCGCGAAGCGCGGCGCGGCCGGTACGAGCCGCGCGCGGATCGTGCGGCCGTCGTCCCCCTCGAGATCGACCCGCAGCGCACCCTCGTCCGCGCGAACGCTCGCAGAGCGCAGGCCGGGCAGCCCGAGCGCCGCGCGGTTCAGCTCGCGCTCGGGCAGGGCGATCCGACGGGCTCCGAGCTCTCCCCGGAGCTGACGGAGCGCCGCCACGATCGGCTGATCACGCACGCGATCCTTGGCGCGCTCGCCGGCGCGTCGAACGAGGCTCCGCAGTGAGTCGAGACGGTCGCCCACGAGTGGGGCAGGTGTAGCACGTTGCTCGTCAGGCCCCCGCCGGGTAAGCCCGGCGCCCTACACCCCGAGGACAAGAACGTGGCCAAGCCGAAGAAGCTCAAGGCGCCCACGGCCGAGGCCGGGCAGAAGCAGCTCGCCGACATCGAGACGCCGGGCGTCAAGTGGAACATCGTCCTGCAGATCGGCGCCGCGCTGGTCGCGCTCTGGGTGTTCGCGTTCCTGCTCGTCCCCTACGTCGGCTACTGGGGCGTCGGCGCGGTCGGCGTGCTGACGGCGCTCGCCGCCGGCTTCGGTGTGTACCTGTACACGCTCACGCAGCGCTCGCGGCGCGTGGTCGAGATCCTCAAGTCCGCGACCGACGACGCGAGCCGCAAGGCCGCGATCGAGAAGCTCGCGGAGGGCAAGGGCGACGACGCGCTCGCCGCGCTCGCGCGTGCCCAGCTCGTCGCGCGCGACGATCCGAAGCAGGCGATGGAGATCCTCGAGGGGATCGACCTCGGCAAGGCGGGGGCGATGGCCGAGGACGAGGTGCGCAGCAACCTCGCGTACCTCTACCTCGTGCACAACCGAGCCAAGGACGCGCGTCCGCTCGTCGACAAGCTGAAGCTCGACCGCGGGCCGAACGCGAAGGTGAAGGCGATGTACGCGGCGGTCTCCGCCGAGACGCTCGCCCGGACCGGGAGCGCGCCCGAGGCCAAGAAGATCGTGGAGTCGTACCGCGCGGACGATCCGGAGATCGGCGAGCTCGCTCCGATGCTCTACCGCGCGCAGGTGTACACGTTCTTCGGTACCAAGAACCGCGGTCTCGCGCGCAAGGCGATGATCGCCCTCGCGATGGTCGACCCGAACCACCTCGCGGCGTTCATGGCGAAGGGGTCGAGCGCCGACATGCAGGCAATGGCGCGCGAGGTGCTCACCGAGCTGAACTACGCGACGCGGCCGAAGCAGAAGGTCCAGCGGACCTGACGAGCGCGGACTCCGAGCGAGCGCTGGCGCGCGAGGTCGCCCGGATCGCCTGGCCGGCGATCGCGCAGTCGCTCTTGCAGACGCTGGTGTTCCTCGTCGACCGCGCGATGCTCGGGCACCACGGCTCGGCGTCGCTCGCCTCGATGCAGATCAGCGGGCCCTACATGTGGATGCTCACCGGCGTCATGGGCGCGCTGCAGATCGGTGCGATCGCCGTCGTCGGCAGGGAGGTCGGGCGCGCGCGGCGGACGGCGAGCGAGCGCGAGAGCGAGAGCGAGAGCGAGCGCGAGAGCACCCCGTCGTCGGCGGCGCGGGGCGCGCTGCTCGCGGCGCTCGTCCTCGGGGTGGTCGGCGCCGTGCTCGCCGCGGCCAGCCTCGCGCCCGTGCTCGCGCTCTTCGGCCACGCCGGCCCCGACGTGCTCGACGCCGCGCGCGGTTATCTCGGTGCGACGCTGCCGGCGCTCCCGCTCTTCCTGGTCGCGAGCATGGCGGCGTCCGTGCACCAGGCGGCCGGTGACACTCGCACGCCGCTGGTCGTGACGGCCTTCATCAACGTCCTGCACCTGGGGCTCGGCGCCGTGCTCGTGTTCGGCTACCTCGGCGTCCCTTCGCTCGGGGCGCGCGGCGCCGGCATCGCGAGCGTCGTCTCGGTCGGGCTCGAGGCGCTCGTCCTCGTCGGCTCGCTCGTGCGCGAGACCGGCGCGATCAGCCTTCGCGGCCGCGGAGGCGAGCTCGCGGCGCTCGCGCGGATGGCGCGCGTCTCGGCGCCCGTCGTCCTCGAGCGCGTCGCGATCCACGCCGGGTTCACCGGCTACGTGTGGATGATCTCCTCGCTCGGCCCGCTGGCGATGGCCGGCAACCAGACGATGGTGAGCATCGAGTCGGTCTGCTTCCTCTCGGCCGACGGCTTCGGCATCGCGGCGGCGGCCGTCGTGGCGCAGCGCCTCGGCGGCGGCGCGCTCGCCGAGGCCGCGCGCGCCGCGCGCATCGCCGTTCGAATGGCCGTCGCGCTGCTCTCCTCGTTCGGGATCCTGTTCGCGGGCGCCCCGGTGCTGCTGACGCACCTGTTCTCGTCGGATCCGTCGGTCGCCGCCGTGGCCGCGCCGGCGCTCGTCGTGACCGCGTGCGCACAGCCCTTCATGGCGAGCGCGACGGTGCTCGGCGAGTCGATGCGCGGCGCGGGCGCGACGCGCTCCACGTTCGCCGTCTCGCTCGTCTGCGGCGCCGGCGTGCGCCTGCTCGTCACGTGGATCTGCGCGATCCACCTCGACCTCGGTCTCACCGGGGTGTGGATCGGATCGACGGTCGACTGGGTGGCGCGCACCGCGCTCTTCGGCCTTCTCTTCGCGCGCGGCGAGTGGCAGCGCACCCGCGTCTGAGCTACGCAGCGCCCCCGGAACGAACGGACCACACGATTTTTTGACCGCGCTTCTGCGCGCGCGTATCCGAGTGTCATGGACTGCTCGAACGCGTGTCGCTCGCGACACGAGCGAGAGCAGGAACGCCGGACAAGCGCTGGAATCCCGGGCTGGCCCGCGTCTCGCGAGAGACCCGTGCGAGGCCGGGGCGAGAGTGCTCCCTACCTCATCGGAGGATGAAGTCATGACCCAGTCGACGTCGATGCAGGCAGCGAAGGCCCTCGAGGGCAAGACGGTCGGTGTGCTGCTCGGCGGGATCGGACCGGAGCGAGAGATCTCGCTCAAGACGGGTGAGGCGATCGCCACTGCGCTGGAGAGCCGTGGCCACAAGGTCGTCCGCGTCTACGTCGATCGGGACATCGACCGCGTGCTGCGCCAGACGCCGATCGACGTCGCGTTCATCGCGCTGCACGGCACCTACGGCGAGGACGGCTGCGTGCAGGGGCTGCTCGAGATCATGGGCATCCCGTACACGGGCTCCAACGTGCTCGCGAGCGCGCTGGCGATGGACAAGCTCAAGGCCAAGGAGCTGTTCCGGCTCTACAACGTGCCGACGCCGCCCTACTACTGCGTCGACGCGGAGGATCTCGACAAGCTCGAGGAGCTGCACGGCAGCTTCGGGTTTCCGGTGTTCGTGAAGCCGCGTCGCTCGGGGTCGAGCGTCGGCGCGGGCAAGGCGAGCGACATGGCCGAGCTGAGGCAGCGCTGCGACGAGGCCGCCCAGTACGACCGCTCGGTCCTCGTGGAGCGCTTCGTCGCGGCCAAGGAGATCGCGGTCGGCGTGCTCGACGGACGCGCGCTCGGTGCCGTCGAGATCGTCCCGAAGGGCCAGTTCTTCGACTACAAGTCGAAGTACCAGAAGGGGCAGAGCGAGTTCCACTTCCCGGCCCGTCTGCCGCCGACCCGCTACAAGGGCGTGCTCACCCTCGCGGAGCGCGCGCACCGGGCGCTCGGCTGCAGCGGCGCGAGCCGCGTCGACGTGCTCGTGACCGAGGGCGAGAACGAGTACGTGCTCGAGGTGAACACCATCCCGGGCATGACGCCGACGTCCCTCTTGCCGCAGATCGCGGCGGGCTCCGGCTACGACTTCCCCGGGCTCTGCGAGGCCATCCTGATGCGCGCCATGCTCGGCGCGCCGGGCACGCACCTCGAGCACACGAGCGAGCCGGGCACGACGGGCGCGCACGAAGAGGCGCACCCGGCCGAGTGATCCCTCGCGAGGAGCTGCGACCGTTCAAGGCCCTGCGTACTGCAGGACCGGGTAGTCGAAGAACCCGCCGTTGCGCGAGACGACCGTGGCCGTGATCGTGTCGCCGCGGCTCACGTAGAGCGCCGACAGGGCCTGGGCGGGCATGAAGATGAGATCGGCCCACTCCTCGCCCGCGGCGTGGCGGCAGCGGATCGTCATGCGGTTCTGCACGCCGGCCGGGTACGAGCGGCGCCTCGCGTCGGCGGGGTCGAGCACGTCGATGTCGCTCGCGTGGGCGACGGCGCACTCGATGGTGGTGCCGATCAGGGCCGGGTCGCTCGCGACCGAGCGGAGGTCGAAGCCCGTGCCCAGGGTGGGCGTGGCCGCATGCGGCGTCTCGAGCGCGCTCTCGGGCGCGGCGCCCACGGTCTCGACGAAGTCGACGATCGGGTAGTCGAAGAAGCCGCCGTCGGCGCTGCGGATCTGGACGCGGATGCGGGCGCCGGGCACCACCTCGGCGACGTGCGACGCGCGCGTCGCCAGGAACTCGAGGTCCGCCCAGCTCTCCCCGGTCGGTGCGACGCATCGCACGCTCATGCGCTGGGTCGCGGCGGGGTCGTAGGGCGAGGGCTCCGCGGGGTCGATCGGCGCGTCGATCGTCTCGAGGCGCAGGGCGGCGCCCACGTCGCAGAGCTGCTCGGTCCCCTGGTGCACGCCCGGCTGCACGCGCACCAGGCGCATGTCGAAGCCGGCGCCGACGGCGCGCGCGGCGTGGGTCTGCGCGGCGGGCTGGTCCTCCTCGAGCGTGCCGCGGGTCTCGCGCTCGGGGGTGCCCGGGGCGCCGCCGTCGCGCGGCGGGTCCGTGTTCACGAACGGGCTGACACAGCATCCCGCGGCGAGCGCCGCAGACGACGCGAGGGCGAGCCAGGCTCGTTGCACGGCGTCCGCGTACGCCCGGCGCTCGACGGTGTCAAACGCGCCTTGCCCGCGGCCCGGAGCGGGCCATCCTCCGCGCGCGATGGCCCACCTCGCGCCTCATCAGGATCCCTGGTTCCACGAGATCTTCTGTGGCCCGGCGACGGGCGTCCCGCTCTCGGACGCCCTCGTGACCGTCGCCGCCCCGCGCGTGAAGTGGCTCCGTCGCTGCGTCGCGCTGGTCGCGGCCGATCACGGCTTCTGGCGCGAGGAGCGGCTGGTCGAGGGGCTCGATGGAACGCTCGTGCTCGAGATCGACTCGCACCGCGGGGAGGCGCCGTACCGCGAGCCGGTGCCCGCCCAGCTCGCGCGCGACTACGACGCGCTGGTGGCGGCGCTCAAGAAGGCGTCGCGCGAGTGGCCGAGCACCGACGGCCTGCACCGCGAGCCCGGCGCCACGCGCGCCGAGACGATCGTCGTCGTCGACGCGTCCATCCTCGAGGGCAGGGCGCTGCTCGGCGAGAGCGCGGTGAAGGCCTTCCGTCGGCTCGTCTTCCCGGGGCTCGACGTCGCCGCGATCGCGGCCAGGGCGCGCTGAAGCGCGCGCCGTGCGTCAGGGGCGCGAGCCGGGATCCGTGTCCGGCGGGCGCGGACGGGTCTTCTCCGCGACCAGCAGGCCGGGATCGGTGTCCACCGCCATGGGCATCATGTCCGCGGAGGTGAGGCCGACGTCGGTCGCCGTCCCGCCGTTCGTGTTCTCGAACTGCAGGTCGTCCGCGTCGAGCTCGGCGGGCTCCTCGTGCTCGCCCTCGTGCGCCGGCGCCGCGTCGGGCTCCGGCTCGTCGGGGATCTCGGGCGCGGAGCCGGCAGGCATGAGCTCGCCCGTCTCGTCCTCCCCGAAGCCGTCCTCCCAGGGGTCGGTCGCCTGCGAGCCGGGCATGAGTCGCTCGTAGACCTCCGAGATCCGTCGCCGTCGCGCTCCGCTCGAGAAGAGCTCGCGCACCCGCCGGTAGCCCTGCTCGGTCAGCCGCTCGGCCAGCGAGGCGTCGCGGAGCATCTCGAGCACGGCCTCCGCGAGCGCGGCCTCGTCGCCGGGCGGGTAGAGCAGGCCCTCCTGCTCGTCACGCAGGATCTCGGCGACGCCGGGGACGCCCGCGGCGACGACCGGCCGGTGACAGGCGAGGTACTCGAGGAGCGGCTGCGGGAGGTCACCGAGCACCTGGAAGCGCGGCGCCTCGCTCGCCGGCGCGATGCAGACGTCGGCCCCGGCGATGACGCCCGCGATGGCGGCGGGCTCCCCGCGCACCTCGACGACGTCCTTGAGACCGAACGCGTCCACCATCTGCCGCACGCGCTCGCGCCGCCCGCGGTTGGTCTCGCCGGCGATGAGCGCGCGCACCGGCCGCGTCGTGGCGATGCGCTTCACCGCGCCGAGCACGGTGGCGACGTCGCGGTCCGCGGTGAACGCCCCGAGGTAGAGCAGGCGCGGCACGGCGCCCTGCGCGCGAGGTCGCCAGTCGTACGCGCCCACGTCGACGCCCGGCGGGAGGACCAGGACGCGGTCAGCCTCCGTGCCGGCGGGCCGGGTCGCGCCCACGCGCTCGGTCACGCCGCGCCGCGCCGCCTCGGTCGGCACCAGCACGAGGTCGGCCGCGTCGAGGCAGCGCTCGTGCGCCTCGCCCCAGCGCTTCTCGACCTCGGCGCCGAGCGCCTCGTCGGGGAACGTGCCCATCTCGTAGACGAGCTGGAAGCCGTACGTGGCCTTGCGCTCGGCCGCGAGAGATCCCTCGAAGGGCCCTCGGACGTGCACGACGTCGTAGCGCTCCGCTTCGAGCTGCCGGCCGACGGCGCGATCGAAGACCACGCGCTGCTCGAGCGGGCCCTGATCGCCCACCGGCACGCGGAACATGCGCGCGTCGCCGATCCGCTCGACGTGCGACGAGGTCTCCGTCTTCACGGTCACCATGTCGATGTCGGCCCGGACCGAGGCGATCATCGCCATCAGCGCGGCGGAGTGGGGCGAGCTCCCGGGTACGTTGGCGAAGGCCGCCACGAGCACGCGGATCCGTGTGCTGTCCACGTCGCCATCCTAACAGCTTGCGCGCGCAAAGTTGCGCGGCGATCTGCCGCACACGATTGTTCGACACGCGCGCGCGGCGGTTCCGTAAGATGAGCGCGTCGTGAACCGCTACCGGCTCCGATTCCTCCTGCAAGAGTTCGACCTGAGCGGCCCGGAGGTCATCATCGGGCGCAGCTCGGAGTGTCAGATCACGATCGAAGATCCGCTCATCTCGCGCCAGCACGCGCGCATCGTCCTCGCGGGAGACGAGGCCCGGGTGTCGGACATGGGCAGCCGCAACGGCGTCCGCGTGAACGGGCGGCTCGTGAAGGGTGAGCAGATCCTCAAGGACGGCGATCGGATCCGGCTGGGCACGCAGGAGCTGCTCTTCTCGATGGTGGGCCGGACCGAGCGCGCGCCGCGGCCGACCGGCTACATGAAGCTCTGCCACGCCTGCGGCACGCCGTACCCCGAGGGCGCGCCGAGCTGCCCGCACTGCGGGGCGCCGGCGCTCGCGGACGAGGACACGATGTCCGGCGTCGCGCCCGAGCCGAAGCGGAGCTGGACGTTCCAGCTGCTCGGCGAGGTCATCGAGCGCGCGCTCGCGAGTGGCCGCGCGATCGAGGCCGAGCGCCTCATGCGCAAGGCAGCCAAGGAGATCGACGAGCGCCTGGCCGCCGGCGAGCGCCTCGACGGCGCACACACCGCCATGATCGCCGCCTTCGCGGTGCGGCTGGCCAAGCTCGTGGGCGGGAGCGAGTGGATCGCGTGGGCGATCGCGCTTCATCGCCGCCAGGGGCTGATGCTCTCGGACCAGGTGATCGATCGTCTCGAAGAGCTCGACGGCGCGGCGTTCCCCGATCTGCACGCGATGGTCGAGTCGTTCGTCGGCTGGTGGCGCGCGCAGAGCTCGGCCGCCCAGGGCGAGCGGGGCCCGAGTCAGGATCTCGCGCGCCTGACGCGGCTCGAGCAGCTGCAGCGCCGCTGACGTGCTCGCGCTGTTCTGGGATAGCCAGCGCAGGCGCCCGCGCGCGGGCGTCCGGCTGGCGACTCACCTCGCGCTACTGGCGCTGCTCCTCGCGGCGATCGGCGTCGCCGCGCCCGTCTTGTCGCCGTGGATCGCGGGTCCCATCGCGTTCGCGGGGGTCATCGCGATCACGCTCGGCTCGGCGCGCTGGCTCGACCGGCGACCCCTGGCGGACCTCGGGCTCCGGGTGGGCTGGACACGCGCCGCGGACCTCGCGGCGGGGGCCCTCGTCGGGGGCGGCGCGATCGGCAGCGTGGCGCTGCTCGAGGTGGGCCTGGGCGCGGCGTCGTACGAGCCCATCGCGCTCGACGGCACGCGCGCGGTGAGCGCCGCCTACGTCGCGGTCCTGTTCGCCGGCGTCGCCATCGAGGAGGAGCTGGTCTTTCGTGGCTATCAGCTGCTGAACCTCACCGAAGGGCTCGCGGGCGCGCGGCTCTCGCCGCCCCGGGCCGCGGCTCTGGCCACGGTGCTCGGCGCCCTGGGCTTCGGCCTCGCGCACGCCGGCAACGAGGGCGCGTCCCTCGTCGCCACCCTGCAGGTGGCGCTCGCGGGCGGGACGCTCCTCGCGGTCGGCTTCGTGCTCACCGGGGATCTGGCGTTCTCGATCGGCCTCCACTTCGCGTGGAACCTCGCCCAGTGTCTGCTCGGCATGCCCGTGAGCGGCTTCGTGATCGCGGGCGCAGCGCTCGCGACGCGGACTCCGATCGGGAGCGACGCGCTGACGGGCGGCGACTTCGGGCCCGAGGCCAGCCTGCTCGGCCTGGTCGGGATGGCCGGGGGCACGCTCGCAGCGCTCGGCTACGTGCGCGCGCGCTACGGCCCGATCGCGTCGCGCATGCGCATCGCACCCCCGATGGCGTCCGGCGCCGCCGTCGCGGGGATCGTGAGCTCCGAGGTCAGGTCGGGGGCTCGCTCATCCGCCCCCCCCCCGCGATGACGCCGTACTTCTCGAGCTTGCGATAGAGGCGCTTGCGATCGAAGCCGAGCACCTCGGCGGCGCGGGTCTTGTTGCCCTGCACGGCCTCCATGACCTTGGCGATGTAGCGATGCTCGACCTCGTCCATCGACACCAGCTCCTCGTCGTTCTCGGCGACCACGACGACCTGCGTGCGCTTGTGGTCGCGCACCTTGGCGGGGAGATCCTCGACGGTGATCGAGTCGAATCGCGTGAGCGCCACGGCGCGCTCCATGCAGTTCACGAGCTCGCGCACGTTGCCCGGCCAAGGGTACGAGAGGAGGCGCTCGGCGGCCTCGGGCGAGATGCCCTCCACGCGCTTGCCGGAGCGGCGTGCCGCCTCCCGCAAGTAGTGCTGCGCGAGCACGAGCACGTCGTTCCCGCGGGCGCGCAGCGGCGGCATCTCCACCGAGACCACGTTCAGGCGGTAGTAGAGATCCTCGCGGAACACCCGGTCCTCGACCATCGCCTCGAGCTCGCGGTGCGTGGCGGCGATGACGCGGACGTCGATGGGGAACTCCTGGTCGGAGCCGACGGGGCGCACGGCCCGCTCCTGGAGCACGCGCAGGAGCTTGGGCTGGAGCGCGACGGGCATGTCTCCGATCTCGTCGAGGAAGAGCGTGCCCCCGTTCGCCTGCTGGAACAGGCCCTTGCGCGCCCCGCGAGCGTCCGTGAACGCGCCCTTGGTGTGGCCGAAGAGCTCGCTCTCGAGCAGGGACTCGGGCACGGCGCTGCAGTTGATCGCCACGAACGGCTGCCCGACGCGCTTGCTCTGCCGGTGGATGGCGCGTGCGACGAGCTCCTTGCCCGTGCCCGTCTCGCCCATGACGAGCACCGAGACGTCCGAGTCGGCGATGCGGGAGAGCAGATCGTACACGCGCTGCATCGCCGGGCTGGTGCCGATCATCTCCTCGGAGGGCGCCGCGTTGCGGGTGTGCTCGCGCAGGCGGCGGACCTCGTCCTTGAGCACGCGGTGCTGGATCGCGCGCGCGAGGGCGATGTCGAGCGTGTCCACCTCGAAGGGCTTCGTGATGAAGTCGTATGCGCCGGCGCGGATCGCCGAGATCGCCGTCTCCATGCTGCCGAACGCGGTGATCACGATCACGGGGACGTCGGGCTGGCTCTCGACGATGCGCCGGCAGAGCGCGATGCCGTCGATGCCCTTCATGTTCAGGTCCGTCACGACGACGTCGAAGCTCTGCGTCTGCATCGTCGAGAGCGCCTCTGCGCCGGAGCTGGCGTGCTTGGCGACGAAGCCCCTCTTGCCCAGCGCGCGCACGAGCATGTCGCCCATGCTGCGATCGTCGTCCACCAACAGTATCGTTCCGCTCATGGCAGGCTCGCCTCCGTGTCGTCACCCAGTGCCGTGGCCGGGCCGGGCGGCGGTCGAATGCTGACGTCCCGCATCGGGATCAGCAGATCGAACTCCGTGCCCCGGCCGGGCTCGCTGCGGACCTCGGCGAACCCGCCGTGGTCCTCGAGGATGCCGTAGACGACCGAGAGCCCGAGCCCCGTGCCGTCGCCGACGTCCTTGGTGGTGAAGAAGGGGTCGAAGATACGCTCGAGGTGCTCGGCGGTGATGCCGCTGCCCTCGTCGATCACGCGGAGCACACCGAACGGGACGGGCTCGGACTCGGGCCGCCGGGGCGGCGTCGCGAGCTTGCGGAGCACGCGGATCTTGAGTGCGCCCCCGTCCTGCATGGCCTGGATCCCGTTGAGCGCGACGTTGGTGAGGGCCTGCTCGAGCAGGAGCGGATCGCAGCGCGTGACGCAGGGCCCCGAGGGCGCCGCGAACTCGATGCGCACGCCGCGCTTCTGCGCGATGGGCGCGAGCAGCTGCGCGACGTGTGCCGCCGTGGTGGCGAGGTCGGCCGTCTGCGACTGCGGCTGTCGCCGGCGCGCGAACCCGAGCAGCTGCTTGACCAGATCGGTGATCCGCTGCGTCTGGTCGAGGATGATCTTGGCGTCGGCGACGATCTCCTCCGGGGCGCCGTCGGCCTGCTCGATCAAGCGCGCCCGCCCCGAGACGACGTTGAGCGGCGTCCCGAGCTCGTGCGCGAGGCCGGAGGCCAGCTGACCCACGGTGCGGAGGCGGTCGGCGTGGCGCAGCTGGTCGAGCGCGTCGAGCTTCTGCTTGTGCGCCGAGAGGACGCGTACGTCCGCCTCGTCGAGCTTCTCGCTCATCTGCGCCATCTCGCGCGCGAGCTCACCGATCTCGTCCTTCTGATCCAGGCGCACGGGCGCCGTGTGATCGCGTCGCCCGATGCGCCTGGCCTCGGCGATCAGCTTCTGCACGGGGCGGCCGACGAACGCCCACCCCAGCAGCGTCATCAGGATCGCGCACGCCGCGACCACGGCGACGGCCTCCAGCGTCGCGTGCCAGAGCGAGGTCGCGATGAGCGCGCGCTGCGAGTCGAGGGGCTGCGAGACGAGGAGGCCGAGGTCGGGGTGTCCCTCGAGCCCGAGCGGCTCCATCACGTAGATGTGGTCGTCGGCGACCCACACGCGCTCGCGTCCGCGTCGCGCGCCGGCCGTCGCGTGGACGTCGAGCGTCGCGGCGTCGACGACGTCGACCATCAGATCGCGGTCCTCGACGTCCGCGCGACGCACGAGCGATCGCGCGCGCTCCTCGCCCTCGAGCGCCCAGGTCGAGACGACGATCGAGCGCAGCGCGCGCGCGAAGAGCACGTGGTCGTCGCGCACGTCCGCGAGCAGGAACTCCTGCTCCTCCTCGAGCCGGAACCACGTCGCGACGACCATCACCGCCAGGAGCGCGACGACGAGAGCAGCGATGAGCTTGAGTGCGAGCCTCACGGCGTCCGGCGGGGCGTTTCGCCGCGCGCCGGGGCATCTTGCCCCGGCCAGACGGCCCGTTGTGGTGGTGGCGTGCACACGCAGCACGCGCGATGCCAGATCGTCATGTGCGGCCGCTCCTCGGCCTTGCCACCGCCCGCTGGCGCTGGATCGTGCGGACGCTGATGCCCAGCCGCTCGGCGGCGCGCGTGCGGTTGCCCCCCTCGGCGGCGAGCACGGCGTCGAGGATCTCGGCGACGAGCTCGTCGAGGGGGCGATCGAGCGTCAGCGTCAGCTCGCCGCGCGACGCTCCGGGCTCCGCGCGCCGGGCCTCGCTCTCGTGCTCCCGCAGCGACGACGGCAGGTCGACGAGCCGGACGCTGCGCCCACCGCGCAGGAGCGCGAGCATGTCGATGGTGTTGCGCAGCTCGCGCACGTTGCCGGGCCACGGGTAGTCGAGCATGAGCCGTCGTGTCGCCCGCCCGAGCCGAGGTGCCTCGGTCCCGTGGCGCGCGCACGCCTCCGCCAGCAGCTGATCGATGAGCGCGGGCAGATCCTCCCGGCGCTGCCGCAGCGGCGGCACCCGCAGCGAGATCCCCTGGATGCGGTAGAACAGATCCGCCCGGAAGCGGCCCGCGCGCACGTCTTCCTCCAGCGGTCGGAGCGCCGCGCAGACGAGGCGTACGTCGGCCTGCTGCTTGGTGGTCCCGCCGACGCGCGTGAACCTCCGGTTCTCGAGGAAGCGGAGCAGCTTCGCCTGCATGCCAGGGGGCACGTCCCCGATCTCGTCGAGGAACACCGTCCCGCCCGCGGCGGCCTCGACCTTGCCGCGCGTGCGCTCGGTCGCGCCGGTGAACGCGCCGCGCTCGTGACCGAAGAGCTCGCTCTCGAAGAGCGCGTCGGGGATGGCGGCACAGTGGATGGGCACGAAGGGCCCGCTGCGTCGATCCGAGAGGTCGTGCGCGCGCCGCGCGAGGACCTCCTTGCCGGAACCGCTCTCCCCGATGAGGGTGATCACCACGTCCCTGCCGGCGACCTGGCGGAGCACGGCATCGAGGCGCTTCATGACGCCGGAGCGCATGACCGGCGTCGAAACCGCGTCAAGATGTCGTGAACCCGCCGCCATCTCGAGGAGACGATAGCATCTTCGTCCTGATCGGCGCTCGAAGTCCGAGGCTCGCCGTGGCATTTCGCCGCGCCGCGGGCCCCGCACCGTTCATGGCGAGGCAGGGCGAGCCGGGAGCGCGTGCAGAACCCATGGCGCGAAAGATGCACAGCGTTCCGGCGTGGACGAGGTCGGCCTCATCGAGTCTTCCCCCGGAAGCGCCGCGCGACGCGAGGACGAGCCCGAGCACGCCGACGCGGAGCGAGAGGTCCAGGAGCGCGTCGCGCACTTCGCGCACTGGCTCCCCGAGCAGCGGCCCCTCGGCGTCTTCGTGCACATGAACCCGCTCGGGGCCTTCGAGTCGCGTCCGTTCCACGCCGTCTGCGAGGCGGCGACGCGCATCCGCGGCGCGCGCACGACGCTGACGGCGGAGCGATACCGCGAGCTGCGCGAGAGCCGGCGCGTCCGCCCCGAGGACATCGCGATCGCGCAGAAGCGGCTCGCGTTCACGTCGCGTCCGGTGATCGAGCGGCTCCCGGTCCCCGAGACGAGCGCGATCCTGTTCTCGAAGGCCGCGCCGGAGCTCGCGGTCGAGGCGGGTGAGCTCGTCGACTCGTTCATGCTCCGCGTCTTGCCGGCGTTTCTCGACCTCGGCTCGGCGCTCTTCCCGATGCCGGGGCGCGACGAGGGGCTCGTCGGAGTGCTGCGCCGGATGTCACGCATGCCGCTCGCGGTGCCCGAGCCCTGGCTCGGCGGTCTGCGTGCGCGCCTGGGCGGACCCGAGACCAGCTCCGCCGCGTTGATCGTGAGCTGCCTCGAGAGGCGCGGCAAGCGCGAGACCGCGTGGCCGAGCATCTTGCACGAGGCGATCTTCGCGCTCCCCGGCTACGCGGGAATGGTGAACCGCCTCGAGCACGTGCCCGGCGAGTGCCCCGCGGGCGTGAAGGTGTCGCTCGTGGACTTCACCGCGGCGCGCCTCGTCGTCGAGGAGCTCGCGCTGCTCGAGATCGCCAAGCGCCTCTTCGGGCGTCGTGCGACGCTGCAGACACTGGCCGCGACCGTGGCGTCGCTCCCTTCGCCGCGCACGGCCGTCTGGAGCACCGACCTCGCCGCGTTCCAGGACGCCTACGAAGAGGACTACGTACGGAGCTTCGTCGGCGCGATCACGATGGGGCTCGAGATCGATCCCTCGCGCCTCGCCGAGGGGAACGAGCCGCGGGAGGTCCAGCTGCTCTGTTGCATCGACGACCGCGCCGAGTCGTTCCGCAGGCACGTCGAGGAGGCCCTGCCGAGCTGGCAGACCTTCGGGTCGGCCGGGTTCTTCGGCGTGGCCCTCAAGCACCGCGCGCCGCTCTCGATCGACGAGACGCCGTCGTGTCCGGCGCCGGTGACGCCCGAGCGGCGCGTGAGCGAGATCCTCCCGGACGCGGCGGCGAGGGACCTCGGGCGCCGCCACCGCCGGTCGCGCTACTTCGCCGCGGCGCTCGGCGACGACGCGTCCCGCGGCGCGGTCGGCGGGCTCTTCGCGAGCTTCGCCAACTTCGCGCGCGCACCGCGCAACCTGATGGAGCTCCTCGCGCCGCAGCTCTTCGTCGAGCCGGCGCACGACTTCGAGGGCACGCGCCTGGCGTACGACGCGAAGGACGACCCGGAGGGTTTCACGCTCGAGCAGCAGGCGAGGCTGGTCCGCGGAAACCTCGCCAACATCGGCCTCCTGAAGAACTTCGCGCGCTGGGTGATGGTCCTGGCGCACGGATCGATGGGGACGAACAACCCGTTCCTCTCCGGCTATCAGTGCGGCGCCTGCGGAGGTCAGCGCGGAGGCATCAACGCGCGCGTCTTCTGCGCGTTCGCCAACGACCCCGCGGTCCGCGAGATCCTCGTCACCCAGGGCGTCGACATCCCGGCGGACACCCTCTTCCTTCCGGGCGAGCACGACACCTCGCTCGACGTCGTCCGCTGGTTCGATCTCGAGGGGCTCCCGCCGGGTCGGCGCGCCGAGGTCGACCAGCTCGGGCGCAAGCTCGCCGTGCCGCTCGAGAGGAACCTGAAGGAGCGCTCGCGCCGCTTCGCCGACATCGCGCTCGACGCGCCGATGCCGCACGTGGTCGCCAAGGTGCGCCGCCGCGGCGTCGACTTCGCCGAGACGCGCCCCGAGTACAACCACGCGACGAACGCGGCCTGCGTCATCGGGCGCCGCTCGCTCACGCGCGGCATCTTCCTCGACCGTCGCTCCTTGCTCATCTCGTACGACCCGCGCACGGACGACGCGAGCCACACGACCCTCGAGCGGCTCATGGCGGCGCCGCTGCCGGTCTGCGCCGGAATCAACCACGAGTACTTCTTCGCGACGATGGACCCGCAGCGCTGGGGCAGCGGGACGAAGCTGCCGCACAACGTCCAGGGGCTGCTCGGCGTCTCGAACGGCGCGGACGGCGATCTGCGCGCGGGTCTGTGGACGCAGACGACCGAGATCCACGAGCCGATACGGCTCGTCACGATCGTCGACGCCGAGCCCGAGGCGGTGACCGAGGTGCTGGCCCGGCTGCCGGCCGTGCGCAACCTCTGCGTCAACTCGTGGATCCACATGTTCGCGTGCTCGCCCTCGGGACGCGGCTTCTACCGCTGGCTCGGGCAGTCGTTCGAGCCCTACGACGCGCAGGCCCACGCGCTCTTCGAGGTGCCGTCGTCTCTGGAGGCGTGCATGCACACCCGCGACAACGTCGCGCCCTGCTTCGTCGTCCCCGACGGCCCCGAGACCGAGGAGCCTTCGTCGTGATGGATCTCCTGCAGTCGATCGCCGGGTACGAGCCGCTCCTCTCGCTCCTGGCGATGCTCACGCTGCTCTTGCCGGCGGCCGGCTCGCTCGTCCTCTTGACCCTCAGCGTCAGCGGCGTGAGCCCGAGCGAGCGGTGGATCGCCGTGGTGTCGGGCGCGAGCATCGTGACGGCCGCGTTCTCCGCGGTGTTCCTCGCCGCGCTCACGATGCTCCATCCGCTGCACGAGTTCGACGAGGTGCTCTGGACGATGTACCAGGTCGGGGACTACCACCTCGACGTCTCGGTCTACGTCGACCCCCTCTCCGCGATGCTGATCGCGCTCGGCGGCTTCGTGATCCCGGTCCTCGGGCGCTTCTCCGGGCGCTACCTGCACAAGGAGCCGGGCTTCCTGCGCTTCTTCGTGCTCGTCGGCGTCGCGACGACCGGCTTCTTCTGGTTCGTGCTGGGCGGCAGCATCGACATG
The DNA here is from genome assembly GCA_044220955.1 of Sandaracinaceae bacterium. GTDB lineage: Bacteria > Myxococcota_A > Polyangia > Polyangiales > Sandaracinaceae > JBBSAT01. Next base: position 33,903 of record JBGAQA010000015.1, on the reverse strand, counting down.
GCGTTCTTCGGCTGGGAGCTGCTCGGCCTGTCCAGCGTGCTGCTCGTCGCGTTCTTCTGGGATCGGCCCGAGACGGTCATCGCGAGCGCGCGCATCTTCGTGACGTACCGCGTCGCCGACATCGCGCTGCTGACGGCGGTGGTCCTGCTGCACCACGAGATCGGCGACTCGAGCTGGCGGAGCGTGCTGGGCGTCGGCGAGCCGGGGCACCACGCGCACCTCGGGACGGCCGCCGCGACGGTGCTCGGCCTGGCGTTCCTGATGGCGGCGATCGGCAAGTCGGCGCAGGCGCCGGTCAGCGCGTACATCCTGCGCGCGATGGAGGGGCCGACGCCGTCGAGCGCGCTCTTCTACGGGACGCTCTCGATCCACGCGGGCGTGTACCTGATGCTGCGGGTCTGGCCCCTGCTGGAAGATGCGCCGCTCGCCCGAGGCGCCGTCATCGCGGTCGGAGCGGTCACCGCCGTCACCTCGTCGCTCTCGTCCCGCGTGCGTGCCGACGCCAAGGGCGCGCTGGCGCTCGCCACGAGCGCGCAGGCCGGCTTGATGCTGGTCGAGACCGGGCTCGGCTGGACCACGCTCGCGATGTGGCACCTCCTCGCGCACGGCCTCTTGCGGCTCGGGCAATTCCTGCGCGCGCCGTCGTGGCTGCACGACGCGCAGCGGCGGCGCCGCGCGCTCGGGGGCGGCCGGTACCGCGCGGACCTCTACCTGGAGCGGCTCCTGCCGTTTCGCCTGCGGGCGTGGCTCCACGCCGCGGCGCTGGCGCGCTTCGGGTTCGACGGGGTCGTCGAGCGGATCTTCGTGCGGCCGCTGGCCGAGCTCGCGCACCTGGTGAGCCGACCCCGACCGCGGATCCGGCGCGCCGGTGCGAAGATCTCGTCGAGCATCTACCCGCCGGCACCCCCCGAGCCCGCCGAGCGCGACCTCGGGCTGCGCACGTCGATGCCGCCGCTCCCGAGGAGCGCTCGATGAGCCAGGTGCTCAACCTGCTCTGGCCCGACTGGTTCGCGTGGATGGTCGCGCCCATCCTCGTCTTCGAGGCGTCGCGCTCGGGGCGGATCCAGATCCGCGTCGGCAAGCGCACGCCGCTCGGGGCCTACGCCGTCAGCGCCGTCGAGGGGCTCATGGTGTTCCTCTGCCTCTCCGCGCGGACGCCGCTCGTGTTCCTCGGCGCGACGGTGCTCCACGCCGGCGTGACGGCGTACCGCGAGGGCGGCATGTGGCGGCGCGGCATCGTCTCGTCGCTCACGTTGCTCGTGGCCAGCGGGATCCTCGCGTTCGGCACGCAGGCGCGGACGTTCGAGTCGCTCGCGCACGCGGAGACCGTGGACGCCTCGTCGCGCTCGGCGGTCCTGGTGCTGCTGGTGGCGGGCTGCGTGCTCTCGCTCCTGCCGGTGAAGGTCGAGGACGAGGCGAAGGGCGCCCAGGTCGCGCCCATCGCGCTGGTCGCGTTCGCGCGCATGGCCGTCCCGCTCGCGGCGAGCGAGCCGCGGGCGACCTCGATCGTGCCGCTCGTCGCCGGCGCGGTGAGCCTGGTCTCGGCGCTCTGGCTGCTGACGGCCGGCATGCGCGCGAACCACTTCGAGCGCGCGTCGCTCGTCTCGGAGCTGCTCGTATGCGAGCGCGGGGTGCTCTTCTCGTTCGTGTGGATGGGGCTCGCCTGCGGCGACCACGAGGCGGGCGTCGGCGCGGTCATCGAGTGGTGGGCGGGCGCGCTCGCGCTCGTCGCGCTGGAGAGCGCCCTGCGCGTCAAGGTGCTCCCGAAGCCGATGGCGTTCTTCGCGGTGGCGATGGCCATCGGCCTACCGGGCACGGTCGGCTTCGTCGCGGAGGATCTGCTCGCGCACGGCCTGCTGGAGCTGCGGCCTCTGCTCGCCGCGGGGTTCGTCGGCGTCGGCGCGATCAACGCCGCGGCGCTCTTCCTCGCGATCGTGAACGTCATCGCGGAGGGCGGCTACGACCCGCGCCCGGCCCCGCCCCCGACGATCGGCATGATCGTACCGGCGGTGCTCTCGCTCGTCGTGGGCGTGGTCCCGCGCCCCTTCGTGACGGGCGCAGTGCTCGCGCACCGGGCGACCGGCGGACCCAGCGAGGTCTCTTCCGCGGCGCGGCACGCCCAGCGGACGGACTACGACGTCCCCCCTCCCTGACGCGGGGTCACTCCACACCATCGTAACTACCCGGATCAACTAGGATCCGGCGGGTAGGTGCGCGATCCGCCAGCACTGTCCGTGGCGATCGCGACCGCGCGTCGAGCGAGGCGTCGTTTTCACGCCTGCTCCGGGCACCGGCGCCGAACCGAGTTGCCGAACCGAGTTGACGCCGCCCACCCGATTTGGCTCGATGGACCCGTGCGTGCCGTGCCTGCCGCTCGGATCGCGGTGGTGGCCGTGTTGCTGACGGCTTGCCGGACGCACTGGCGTCCGTCCGTCGAGCTCGGCGCGGCCGCGCCTCCCGCGATCCCCTGGCAGAGCGCGGGCGAGCCGCCGATCGAGCGGGTGTCGCTGACGCCGTGCCCGCCGTCGTGGCACACGCGCACCGACGGCGATGGCATCGCCTACTGTGATCCGTTCGAAGGCGAGGGCCCCTCGCTTTGCGCGGCGGATGCCGGGCACTTTCCCGGCGAGCCCGCTTGCCGGACGCTCGGCGCGCCCTGCGACGCATCCGATCCGTTCCCCCGCGACCTGCCGACCGATCGGCCGATCGTGTACGTGCTCGCCGCGGCGGCCACCGGTGGCGACGGCTCCCGTGAGCGTCCCTACGCGTCGCTGACCGATGCGATCGACGCCGCGCCGGAAGGGAGCGTCGTCGCGGTCGGTCGCGGTCGCTACGACGATGCGCCGATCGTGACGCGATCGATGGACGTCGTCGGTGCGTGCGTGGCCGGGACCCTCGTGGCGCCCAGCTGGCCCTCGTCGCGCGCGCTGCTGGTCCGCGGGGAGGGCGTGAGGGCCACGATCTCGGGGCTCACGTTCACCGGCGCCGCAGGTGCGATCGGCGTGATCGGCGGCGCGCAGGCCAGGGTGCACGACGTGGTCGTCGCCAGCGCCCGCGGCGCTGCGCTCTGGCTGGAGAGCCCGGGAACGCAGTGCACGGTGTCGGACCTGGTCGTGCGTCCGCCGCCCGACGTCGTGCTCGCCGGCCTCACGGTCGGCGCCGGTGCGGCGCTCGACGCCGATCGGGTGCTGATCGAGGGCCTGTCGAGCGGCGGCGCGGTGTACGTCACGGACGTGGGCTCGCGCGCCACGCTTCGCGATCTCGCCGTCCGCGGCGCGGCGGGGACGACCGTCGGCGCGGCAGGAGGCGGCGCGCTGACCGTCGAGCGGGCCTGGCTCGGCGGCGGGCCGATCTTCGCCGCAGACGACGGGAGCGCGCTCGACCTGACCGACGGCGTGGTCGTCGGCGGAGGCTTCGACGCGTCGGTGCACGTGGTCGACTCGCAACTTCGTCTGCGGCGGCTGCGGCTGGACGGGCACGGGGGCGTCACCGTCGCTGGCCAGGACGCGGTGGCGATGGGCAGCGACCTGCTCGTGCGCGACGTCGCCCCGGACCTCGGAGGGCTGGGCGCGGTCGACGGTTCCCGGGTCACGCTGGCGCGCGTGTCGATCCTCCGGGCATCCGGCCTCGCGGTGGTCGCGCTCGGCGTGGGCACCTCGCTCGCGCTGAGGGACGTGCGCGTCGCGGACGTCACGGCGACGCCGGCCATCGAGGGCCGTGCGGTGCTCGCCCAGGACGGCGCCGCGCTCTCGCTCGAGGGAGCCGTCGTGGAGCGAGCCGTGCTCGCGGGCGTCGCCTGCCAGGGGGTCTCGACGAGCGTCTCGCTCGTCGACGTGCTCGTTCGCGACATCGCCGACGGTGCCGTGAGCTGGGGGACCGAGCTCGGAGGCGGCCTGCAGCTCGACGACGGGCACGCCTCGCTCTCGCGCGTCGTGGTCGAGCGTATGGCCGGCGGTGGGATCCGCGAGGCGTGGGCGCACCTCGAGGGCGCGGACGTGATCGTCCGCGACGTGGGCCCCGTCGCCGTCGCGACGGACGGCAGCGTCCGCGGAGGCGTCGGCGTGGGCGTGTTCGGTGGGACGATCGCGCTGCGCCGATTCCGCATCGAGCGCGCTGCGCAGACGGCGTTCTCCGTCGCCGTGCCGACCACGGCGCTGCTCGAGGACGGCACCATCGCGAGCACGCCGTCGGTGCTGATCACCGGCGACAGGAACGTGGAGAGCCATCGCGTCACGCTCATCGACGTGCCGGTCGTGGGCGAGATCGGGTTCGCCAATGCCTACTGAGCGGCGCTTCTGGCCGGCGGTCCTCTTGCTGCCTCTGCTCGCCTGCGCAGAGCACGTGCACACGCGGGTGCCCGACGCGGCGCGGAGCGACGCGGGCGCCCCCGACGGGTACGTCCGCCCCGATGCGGGGCCCCCGGTCGGCGCGACGATCCCGTGGCTCGCGGCGGGCGAGCCGACCGTAGACCCGCCGGCCCTCGACTGGCTCGCCGCGGGCGCGCCGCCCGTCGCGACGCCCTCGCTCCCGTGCGCGAGCGGCTGGCGGAGCGTGCCGACGTCCGACGGTGCGGCGAGCTACTGCGACCCGTGGCCGACCTCCGGCGCCGTCGACTGTGGCGCCGGCGAGGCGCACTTCCCGGGCGAGGCGGGCTGCGTCGCCGTGGGGCGCCCGTGTCCCGCGGGCGCCGACCCGGCGGACCTCCCCGCCGGCGCCGTGATCCTGCACGTGCGCGCGGGCGCGGCGCCAGGTGGGGACGGGAGCGCCACGGCGCCATACGCGACCATCGCCGAGGCCGTCGCGAGCGCGCCCGACGGGGCGTTGCTGGCGCTCTCTCGTGGCACCTACGACGAGGCCGTGCGCCTCGATCGGCCCCTCACGCTGCGCGGCGCGTGCAGCCGGGACACCGTGATCGTGCCGTCGTCGGCGGGCGAGTCCGTCGGCGCGATCACGGTCGCGAGCGCCGGCGTGGTGATCGAGGATCTCGGCGTCGGGCCCACACCGTCCATGGGGATCGTCGTGCAGGGGGGCGCGGCCAGGGTGCGAGGCGTGGTGATCGCGGGCGCGCGCGGCCGGGCGATCGAGGTGGACGGCACCGGAAGCGACCTCGACGCGGCGGAGCTGGCCCTTCGGGACACGGCGTCGCTCTCCGACGGGACCCGTGGCCGCGCGCTCGTCGTGAGCCACGGGGCGAGCGCGACGGTCGTGCGCGCCTCGCTCGAGCGGAGCCGCGACGCAGGCGTCTACGTGGGGATGGGCGCCTCGCTCGTGCTCGAGGACAGCGCGGTCCGGGGCGTGCTCGCGGCGACCGGAACGGCGGACACGAGCGCCGGCGTCCGCCTCTGGGACGCGACGACGCGGGCCACGCTCCGGCGCGTCGTCGTGGAGGGAGCGGTCGGCGGCGGCGTGGCCGTCGATCCGTCGGCCGGGATCGACCTCGAGGACGTGCTCGTGCGCGACGTGTCGAGCGTGCGCGCCGCGACCGGCGGGCTCGCGACGGCAGGTCGCGCGACGCTCGCTCGGGTCGCGATCGTGGGCGCGGGCGGCGCGGGCCTGGCCGTGTCTGCCGGAGCCTCCGTCGACGCGACCGATCTCGTGGTCGAGCGCGCCCTCGAGCTCGACGGTGCCGACGCCGACGCCGTCGTCGTGAGGGGCGGGACGCTCTCGGCGACGCGCGCGTCAATCGCTTCTGCGCACGGTATCGGCGTCCGCGTCGAGGACGGCGGCCACGCGACGCTCTCGGATCTCACGGTGACGGGCGTCACGCGCGTGCTGGGGCCCTACGGGGTCGGCGTGTTCGTGGCTGGCGCGGGCACGGTGCTCACCGGGCTCCGCGTGCGCGTCGAGGATGTCTCGAGCGCGGGCGTGCTGGTGAACGCGGCGAGCGCGTCGTTCGACGACGTCGCCATCCGGCGCATCGGAGCGGGCTCGCGCGCGCCCTACGACGGAGTCGGTGCCGACGTCGAGAACGGCGGGACGCTCGTGCTCGCGCGGGCGCTCGTCGAGGACGCCCGCGGCCAGGGCGTCTTCGCGCCACACGCGGAGGGCGCAGCTCCACCGGTACTCCGGGCGAGCGACCTCGTCGTGCGCCACGTGCACGAGCGACCCTGGGATCACGCGAGCGGTCGCGGCGTGTCGATCGAGGACGGCCGAGCGGACCTCGTGCGTGTGGCGATCGAGGACGTCCGCGAGGTCGGCCTCGCGTGGATCGGAGGCTCGGGCACGGGCGAGCACGTCTCGGTCCGCGACGTCTCGAGCGACGGGCGCGACCAGCGCTTCGGGCGAGGCGTCGTCGTCCAGCGCGCCCACGTCGCGCTGGCTCACGTGCGCATCTCGGACGTCCACGACGCGGGCCTCTTCGTCTACGGCAACGACGCGGCGCAGGCCGTGGACGTCCACGATCTCGTGGTGCGCGACGTCCGGGGCCGCGCGCTCGACGGCACCGCGGGGGCCGGCGTCGTGTCCGTGGCCGCCACGTTCTCTCTCGCCCGCGCGCTCGTCGAGCGCACGCACACCTGCGGCATCTGCAGCACGAGCGGTGGCACGACCACGCTCGGCGACGTCGTCGTCCGTGACGTGCTCGACGCCGAGTGCGCGACGAGCACGTGTCCCGGGGTCGGGACGAGCGTGGGGATCGGGGCCTCGCGGTTCGCCGAGGTCCGGGTCGTGCGCTTCGCCGTCTCGCGGGTGGACGCGATGGCGTTCCAGATCGCCGACCGGGCCCAGCTCGATCTCGCCGACGGCGTGATCGCGTCCGTGCCGATCGGCATCAACGTGCAGATCCCCGGCTACGCGTTCGATCGCCTCACCTCGCTGGTCACCTTCGAGGACGTCGTGCTCCCGCTCGACGCGGCGTACCTGCCGGTGCCGAGCGCCGGGTCTGGCGCGATGTGAAGCGGCCGCCGCGCTGCGCCCGCCACGGGACTGCACGCGCTCGCGCAGGCCGCAGGAGCGCTCGCGCGCGAGCGTGATCGGCGCGGCCCCCCGCCGGTTTGTTGGCTCTCGCCCGGCGCCCGTGCCATCGACGGGACGTGGGCGACGTCCTCCTCCCGCAGGCAGCCGATCGATACGTGCGCGATGCGCGGCTCGAGCGCGCGCCGGGCGGTGCGCGGCTGCACGTCCTCGCCTGGCTCCCGGAGCGCGGCGTCGAGCAGCACCTCGCGCTGCCCGTGACGCTCGCCCCGCTCGCGCTCGGGGCCCCCGTCGTGCTCGGGGAGGCCGCCGCGATCGAGGCGCTCGGATGGGGCCGCTCCGAGCCCGCGCGCGTCGCAGGACCGCGGCGCGACGACGCGACGGAGGGCCAGGAGCGCGTCTCGATCGCCCGCGAGGCGGGGCGCTCCCGCGTCGAGCTCCGCCGCGGCGAGCAGCGGACGCTGGTCTGGGAAGCGGCGGCCACCGCGGCCGCGCCGGCCATCGCCCGGGCCGAGGGCGGCACGTGGGTCGCGTTCCACCACAACTTACGTGAGGACACGGGCGAGCCGGACCTGACGAAGTGGATCGCACTGCGCTTCGTCACCGACGGCGGCGCGGTGCTCGAGCCGACGGCGCCGATGCGCGATCGCGATCGCGATCGCGAGGGCGAGGAACAAGGCTTCGAGCTGCCGTCGCTCGCGCCGCACGCCGCGGGCGGCGTCACGCTCCTCGGGCGCGGCTCGCACCGCTTCTACGCGCAGCACCTCGACGCGCGCGGCTTCGGTGAGCGCACTCCGCTCGGCGAGGGCACGTGGGGCTGTCGTGGCCGCCGCGTCGCGGCCCTCGAGCTCGGACCCGGCGAGCTCCTCCTCGCCCGTCGCGAGCGCCCCGGCATCGTGGTCTCGATGATCTCGCGCACCCTCGAGGGGGCTCCGGCCCTGGCGCCTGCGCTCGTCGTGCACCCGGCGCGTCCCCACCGCGACGTGCCGCCTCGGCCCTCGTGCGCCGATCCCGCGGCCGCGCGTGGCCTGCGCACGCTCTTCGGCGACATCCACCAGCACAGCGCTCACTCCGACGGATGCGGCACGGCCGACGAGCCCTACCTGCGTGCGCGCTGGGTCTACGGGGACGACTTCGCGGCGCTCTCCGACCACGAGTCCTTCCTGGGCAAGCGCGTCTCACCCGGCGAGTGGAAGCTGCTCGCCGCGACCGCGGACGCGCACGACGATCCCGGCGCGTTCGCCACGCTGCACGCGTACGAGTGGACCGGGCGGGCCCACCCGGGGCCCGGTCACAAGGTCGTGTACGCCGCGCGGCCTCACGCGATCGTGTCGCGCGACGTCGAGCCGACGGGCGAGGGGCTCGCCTCGCGCCTGCGCGGCACGGGCGCCATCGCCGTGCCGCACCACGTGGGCTGGACGGGCGCGGACGAGGCGGCCCACGACCCGGAGATCCAGCCGGTCTGGGAGATCTGCTCCTGCCACGGGTGCTACCTCACCGAGGGGCATCCCCTCGGGCAGCGAGGCGATCTTCGCGATCAGATGATCGAGCGCGTGCTCTCGCGCGGGCGGCGCTTCGGCTTCATCGCCTGCTCCGATGGACACGGACTGCTCCGGCATCACGGGGTCGCCCGCAAGCGCGATCCATTCCGCACGGGGCTCACGGCCGTGCTCGCTCGCGAGCGCACGCGCGAGGCGATCTTCGAGGCCCTGCGTGCCCGCCGCTGCTACGCGACGAGCGGCGTGCCGATCTTCCTCGACGTCGACGCGGACGGGGCGCCGATGGGCGCGGCCGTGCGTGCGAGCGATGCGGGGAGGGTGCAGCTACGGGTCCGGGCCGGCGCGGCGCGCCCCATCGCGCACCTGTCGGTGATCGGCGCCGATGGTGCTCGCGCCGAGACGATGCCCGACGCGCTGGAGGCGTCGCTCGCCTGCGAGGTCGGCGCGGGCTGGTGGTACGCGCGCGTGGTGACCGCCGACGGCGAGATGGCCTGGTCGAGCCCGGTCTTCGTCGAGGAGGATCGACCGCGGGCGCCCGGTTCGAGCTCACGAGGCTCGGCGGGGACGTAGCGCGCAGGCGGAGGTCCGGGTGCCGGCGCGGGAGTGCGTGTGCAAGAGCACGCCGCGCCCGCGCCTTTGCGTGCGCTCGTCTCGTTCGGCGCTTCTCGCGGCCGATGGGCGAGCGCCGCGCTACACCGACGAGCGCGGAGAGCGAGATGGAAGCGCGCGCGACGGTCATGGTGGTCGACGACAACGACGCGCTCCGGCGGACGATGGTCCGCGCCCTCACCCGCGCGGGGTTCGACGTGCTCGAGGCCCCCAGCGGTCCCGTGGCGCTCGAGATCGCCGCCAAGACCGCGTCCCGGCCGATGCTACTGGTGACCGACGTCGACATGCCCGGCATGGACGGCCCGGAGCTCGCCGCCCAGTTGACGACGCGCAACTCGGGGCTGCGGGTGCTCTTCACGTCGGGCTGCGACGGCCCTGCCGGACGGGCCTTCCTCGCGAAGCCCTTCGGTCCGTCGGATCTGGTGACCCGCGTCCGTGCAATGCTGCACGGGCTGTGAGCCCCGAGCACCGGCCGCTGATCGTCTCGCTCGCGCTCACCGGGCTCGTCTTCGGCGCCGACCTCGTCGTTCCCGGCGGCTACGCCCTCGGAGTCCTCTACGTCGCCACGCTCGCGGTCCTGTTCTCGTCGCGGGTGGGCTGGCACCCCGTGGCGCACGCGGCGGTCGCGACCGCGCTCACCGTGGCCGACACCGTGCTCGGCCGGCAGGGCCCGGACCTCACCCTCACGCTCGCCAACCGCGGCCTCTCCGTCGCGGCGATCTGGCTCTTCGCGGTCCTGCTCGCGCGCCACCTGCGCGCGCGGCTCCTGTTCGAGTCCACGCTCGAGGCGGCGCCCGACTGCACGCTGCTCGTGGGCGCCGGCGGGCGCATCGCCTACGCCAACGCGGCGGCCAGCGCGCTCTTCGGCCTCGCGAACCGGGAGCTGATCGGCCGCCGATGGGAGAGCCTGCTCTCCACGCCGACGGAGGGTCAGCCGACGCTGCGACGCGCGCTTCGCTCCGACGGCAGCGAGAGGCCCGTGGAGTACAACCGGAGCCGCTCGCGGGGCGACGGAGAGGCCGAGTCGATCGTCGTGATCCGCGACATCAGCGAGCGCCAGCGCTACGAGGAGCGTCTGCGGGCGACGCAGCGGATGGAGGCCGTCGGCAAGCTGGCCGGAGGCATCGCCCACGACTTCAACAACGTGCTCGCCGCCATCATCGGCAACGCCGAGCTCGCCAAGCACGCGCTGCCCGAGGACTCGCCGGCCCACGAGGATATGGACGAGATCCGCGTCTCCGCGGACAGGGCCGCCGCGCTCACGCGTCAGCTCCTGGCGTTCTCGCGTCGGCAGGTGATCGAGCCGATGCGCGTGGACGTGAACGACCTGGTCCGCCAGACCGATCGCATGCTCACGCGCCTGCTCGGGGAGGACATCGAGATCCAGAAGGTGCTCGTCCCGGCCGTGTGGTCCGTCGAGGTCGATCCGAGCCAGATCGAGCAGGTCCTGATCAACCTGGCGGTGAACGCGCGCGACGCGATGCCCGACGGGGGCAAGCTCACGCTCGAGACGCAGAACGTCACGCTGGACGAGGCCTACGCGCGCGAGCACCCGGAGGTCGTGGCGGGCGACTACGTGTTCCTCGGGGTCAGCGACACCGGCATCGGCATGCGCGAGGAGGTGCGGGTGCGCGTGTTCGAGCCCTTCTTCACCACCAAGCCCGTGGGCAAGGGGACCGGCCTGGGGCTGGCGACGGTGTACGGCATCGTCCGGCAGGCCCATGGTCACATCTGGGTGTACAGCGAGCTCGGCAAGGGCACGACGTTCAAGATCTACCTGCCGCGGGTGGACGGCGAGGCGCAGCCCCTGCCTGGCCGACGGCCGTCGCAGCGCCCGGTCGGCGGCGACGAGCGAATCCTGGTCGTCGAAGACGAGGCCGCCGTGCGCCGCCTGCTGGTGCGTACGTTGAACTCGGCGGGCTACTCCGTGATCGAGGCGGCCAACGGCGCCGACGCGCTCTTGAAGCTCGCCAGCGCCGACGATCAGCTGGATCTCCTCGTCACCGACGTGGTGATGCCGCAGATGGGTGGACGCGAGCTCGCGACGAAGGTGCTCGAGAAGCACCCCGATCTGCCTGTTCTCTACCTGAGCGGCTACACGGAGAACGCCATCGTGCACCACGGCGTCCTCGACGCCGGGCTGGTGTTCCTGCAGAAACCGTTCACGCCCGAGGATCTGCTGCGCCGCGTGCGCGACGTGCTCGACGCCCGTTGAGGGCGCGGCCGGTCGAGGTCGGAGCCAGGTTCTGAACTCAAAGGCGGTCCCTGAACCGACGACGGCGGGCGAAATGGTTGCCGCCCCCATGCCGATTCACGACGGCGGCGGCGGTGCCGAGCCGGGATCGGTCGGGACGTAGAGCGTCACCGTCGTGCCGTGGCCGTGACGGCTCTCGATCTCGACGAAGCCGCGGTGGACGCGCGCGACGCGGTCGACGATCGCGAGCCCGAGACCCGTGCCGCTCGAGCGCGTGGTGAAGAACACGTCGCGTGCGCGCTTGCGCACGATGGTGTCCATGCCCTCGCCCTCGTCCGTGAACGCGATCGCGACGTAGCGCCCGCCGCGTCGCACCACGTCGGCGAGGCGGATGGTCACCTTGCCCCCCGCGGGCATCGCGAGGATCGCGTTGTCGACGATGTTGATCAGCGCGTGCCGCAGCAGCGCCGGGTCCGCCCAGGCCTGACGCGGCGCCGGGTCGGCGACGACCTCGACGCGGATGTCGTCGCGCGCCACGTGGCTCTCCAGGGCCAGCTGCGCGGCGCGGCGCACCAGGTCCACCAGGTCCACCCGCGTCGCGTCCGGGACGAGCGGGCTCGCGTAGGCCAGCAGATCGTTGACGAGGCGGTTGAGCCGGTCCGCCTCCTGATCGAGGATCGTCAGCAGGGTCTCGCGGTCCACCTCGCTGAGGCGCTCGCGCGAGAGGCCGGACGCCGCGTTCTTCAGGATGGCGAGCGGGTTGCGGATCTCGTGGGCGATGACCGCCGAGAGCTCGCCGACGGCCGCGAGCTGCTCGGTGCGGACGAGCGTGGCTTCCGCGGCGCGCAGGGTGGCGTGCGCGGCCTCGAGCTCGGCGGTCTTGCGCTCGAGCGCGGTGTCGATGTCCACCAGGCGCTCGAGCAGCACGTGGCTCATCGACACCACGAGGAACACACCACCGAGAGCGGCGAGGTGCAGCGTCGGGCCACCGAGGATGCGCGACGCGACGTCGAACGCGCCGCTGGCGAGCGGGACCAGCATCGCCAGGAAGGCGGCGCGCAAGCGCGGCGTCTGCCGCGCCGCGCGTCCGAGGCTCGCCGTCGCCGCGAGGAAGACGACCACGCCCAGCGCGAGCCCGGTCACGCCGACGGGCGTGAGGCGGCCCGACGGCGTCGCGGCCCAGGACTCGTCGTAGCTCGCCGCGGGATGCCCCGGATCGAAGAAGCCGCCGGCGAGCGCCACGCAGGCGAGGAGCCCGAGCGTGCCTGCCGCGGGGCGGCTCCACGCGAGCTTCGCCCCGGTCAGCGCGTCGATGAAGCGCGCCAGCGCGCCGGTCGCGACGAGCACGCCGGAGTGGACGAGGCGCTGGCCGAGGGCGGCGTCGGCGAGCGAGTGCGCGCCGACGACCATCGCCGTCCCGAGGGCGTGCACCGCTCCGCCGAACGCGACGAGCGCGAAGAGCCCGTTCTCGCGGGCCGCCGCGCGCTGGGCGTAGAGCGTCCAGAACCAGGTCGCGACGTAGGCGAAGAGCCCGGCCTCGGCGATCTGGAGCGCGACCCGGAGCGTGACCGTCATGGCCCGAGCTCGGCGAGCAAGCTCGGGCGGGGCACCTCGGCGCCGGCCGGCGCCCACGCGGGGAAGGTCAGGCGGACCGACGTGCCGCGCCCGGGCGAGCTGTGCATGTCGAGCGTTCCCTCGTGGCCGCGCATCACGCGCTCGACGATGGCGAGGCCGAGGCCGGTGCCCGAGGGGCGCGTCGTGAAGAATGGATCGCGAGCCTTGCCCAGCACCTGCGGGTCCATGCCGGCGCCGGTGTCGATCACCTCGAGCGCGATGGCCGGCGCGCCCGCGTCGAGGCTCGCCGGGCGGGCGCGGACGATCAGCGTTCCCTTGCCGTTCATGGCGACCAGGGCGTTGTCGATCACGTTCACGATGGCGTAGTTGGCGTGCTCCCGGTCCACCATCACCGCCGCGCCCGGCTCCACCTCGATCTCGATCTCCGCCTCGCCGCGCGCCCGCGCGAGGCGTCCGTCGGACCACGCGCGCTCGACGAGCTCGCGCAGCTTCGTGGGCGCGCGGACGGGGGAGAGCGGGCGCGCGTACGCGAGCAGATCGCGCACGAGGCGGGCGAGACGATCGGTCTCCTCGTTCACGATCCCGAGCAGCACGCGGCGGTCGTCCGCGCCGAGCGCCCGCTGGCGCAGCCCGGACACCGCGTTCTTGAGGATGGCCAGGGGGTTGCGCACCTCGTGCGCGATGACGGCCGAGAGCTCGCCGACGGCGGCGAGCTGCTGCTTGCGGACGAGCGCGTCCTGGGTCCGCTGGAGCTGCTCGTGGCGCTCCTCGAGCGCGATCGACTGCGCCGCGAGGTCCGTCGCGCTGCCGGCGAAGCGGCGCAGGAGCACCAGGCCCGACGCGATCGCGATGGGGATGCACGTGAGATCGCAGAGCCAAGGGACGGTGCCGCCGCTGACGCGGACCGCGACCTGGTATCCGGAGATCAGCACCGCCGGGATCGCGGCGAGCGCGACGAGGCGGGCCTCCGTCCCGTCGCGCGCGCCGCGGAAGAGCGTGAACAGACCGGCCGTCGACCAGGCGATCGCGACGAACGCGAAGAGGGCCCCGATGGTCGTCGGCAAGGCGACGAGGCGCTCGGCCTCGAATCCGAAGCCCGCCGGCTGCCAGCGCTCCGACGTCGGCGCCTGCGCGCCGAGGCCGAGGGCCGCCGCCAGCGCGCCCACCACCATCGAGGTCCAGGCCGCCGGGGCCAAGCGCGCGAGGCTGGACTCGCCGATGGTCACGGCGAACTGGAAGAAGGCGGCGGCCATCAAGAGCCCGGCCGCGATGAAGACCTCGAGCGCGTCCGCCGCAGCGGCGCTCGTCTCCGCGCGCAGCCCGAGGAAGAGCGCGTACGCGTAGCCCACGTGCGTCGCGCAGAGCAGGGCATACGCGAGGTGGCCGCGGGCGCGCGCGCGCCGATAGACGTAGAGCGCCCCGTGGAACAGGCACGCGTACATCGCGATCGCCGACCAGGCGAGAAGGACCGCGGCCACCGGCGGCATCGCGGCAGGATATCGCGCCCAAGCCTCTTTGTTGCTCCGGCCTCGGGGTCGGCCCTACGATCCTCGTGTGCGTACACCGCGTTCCGTCGTGCTCGTCCTCGGCCTCGTGAGCGTCGTCCCGATCGCGGCGGCCCAGCCGCCCGCGAGCACGGCGCCGTCGTCGTCGCCCCATCCGCTCTCGGAGTACGGTGGCGTGACGCCCGGTGGGCCGAATCCGCCCCCACGCGCGGCTCACCTGCGCGCGCGTACCCGCGCGCCGCGCGCCCGCCCGACCGAGATCATCGCCTGGCCTGGCTTCCAGATGCAGCCGAGCGGTGGCTCGCGCTTCTTCGTCCAGACCACCGGGCCGGTGACGACGGAGGTGCACCCGTCGACGGGGCGCGTCGAGATCGTGTTCCACGACGCGACCGTGCACCTCGCGAATTCGCGGCGGTGGCTCGAGACGCAGTACTTCGAGACGCCCGTCGTGCGCGCGCGTCTCGAGCGACGTCGCACGGACATGGTGCTCGTGATGCAGCTGCGCGCGGCGGTGACCCCGGTGATCTCGAGCGGGGCCGATCCGAGCGGCTTCACCTTCACGTACATCGACTTCGCGTCCGGGCACTACCTGCCCGAGACGCCGCCGCCGGCGCCCGCGCCGCCGCCGCGCCGGGACGAGGGCGGCGGCACCGCGAGCGTCCGCCCCGCAGCGCCGGAGAGCGAGGCGCAGTACCCGAGCAGCGCCATGGACGAGGAGCGTCCGCCACCCGTTCAGGTCCACTGACGGCTTCCTTCCGGGCGCCGCGCGCGAGCGCTCGCGGGCGAGCGCGCTCGACACGGGAGCACGGGTCCTGGTACTCGGGCTCATGGGTACACGTTCGTCGTGCGTCGCGTGGGGAGCGGCGCTGGCCGCCGTCTCGCTCTGCTCCGTCTCTCTCGGCTCGGCGCAGCCGCTCGAGCCCGACGAGATCCCCCCCGCGCTCCGGCCCTGGGTGCCCTGGGTGTTGGCCGATCAGACGACGTACGGCTGCACGCCCTCCGAGTCTGCGGTCGGTCTGGGAGCCGAGTCCGATCCGATCTGCGTGTGGCCCTCGTCGCTGCGCGTGGAGCTCGCGAGCGGCGGCGCGACGTTCGCGATGGAGGTCACGGCGGACCGCGAGTACGCGCTCACCCTGCCGGGCAGCGGACGGACCTGGCCGCTCGACGTCCGGGTGGACGGGCGTGCCGCGTCGCTCGTGTCGAGCTCGGACGCGCCCATCGTGCTCCTCGCGGCGGGCGCGCACCGGGTGGAGGGCCGCTTCGCGTGGACGAGCGCTCCCGACACGCTCGCCGTGCCGGCCGACGTGGCCCGCGTGCTCGTCGTGCAGGGCGGGGCCCCGCGTACTGCGACGAGGGACACCGACGGCGCGGTGTGGCTGCACGCCGCTCACGAGGACGAGTCACCCGTCGAGGAGGCCGACAGTGTCAGCCTGGAGGTGTACCGACAGCTCGTCGACGGCTCGCCGCTCGAGATCGTCACCCGTGTGTCGATCCACGTCGCGGGGCGTCCGCGTGAGCTCCGGCTCGGCGCCGTGCTGCCCGACGGCGCCGTGCCGGTGTCGGTGTCCGCCGACCTCGCGACGCGGCTCACGGCCGAGGGCGAGCTCACGCTCCAGCTCCACGCGGGCACCTTCTCGGCCGAGATCCACGCGCTCGTGGCGCGCCCGGACGCGGCTCTCGCGCCCCCCCGCCCGGGCGATCCCTGGCCTGCGCAAGAGGTCTGGACGTGGGTGCCGAACGAGGCCTTCCGCCAGGTCGAGCTCTCGGGCGCGAGCAGCATCGATCCGGCGCGCACGACGCTCCCGGACGACTGGCGCAGCCACTCGGCCTACCTCGTCGAGCCCACGACGACGGTCACCCTGACGACGGTTCGCCGCGGAGAGCCCACGCCACCGCCGAACGCGCTCGCGCTCGAGCGGCGGATCTGGCTCGATCAGGACGGGGCGGGCGCGTCCGTCAGCGACAGGCTCGACCTCGAGCTGCACTCGGGCTTCCGGATCGAGCTGAGCGAGGGTGAGCTCGGCCGGGTCCAGATCGGCGGGCAGGACCAGCTGATCACGCGCGCCGTCGAGGGCGGCCCGCCCGGCGTCGAGGTCCGCGACACCCGCGGGAGCGTGGACGCGGAGTGGCGCATCGACGCCCCGCTCTCGAGCTTCGCCGCGGTCGCGTGGTCGGAGGACGCGCAGAGCGTGAGCACCACCCTGAGCGTGCCACCCGGCTGGCTGCTCCTGCATGCCGGTGGCGTCGATCGTGCGCCGGGGAGCTGGAGCGATCTCTGGACGCTGCTCGGCTTCTTCGCGCTGCTCCTGATCACCGTCGTCGTCGGTCGCGTCTACGGACCGGCGTGGGGCGCGGCGGCGTTCGTCGGCGTCGGCCTGGCCTACCACGAGGCGGACGCGCCGCAGTGGATCTGGGTCTCGCTCGCCGTCACCCTCGCGCTGCACCGCGTGCTCGGCGCGCGGGCGATCGCGCGCTGGGCGCGGTGGCTCTACGTCGTGTTCCTGGTCGCGGCGTGCGTGATGGTCGTGGTGTTCGCCGCCGGGCAGGCGCGCGTCGCGCTGCACCCCGCGCTCGATCCCGCGATCGAGTCGTACGCGGAAGAGACGCCAGAGTGGCTGGAGGAGCCGCCCTCCTACGACGACGAGGAGGGCGGCTCGGGGCGCCGTCATCGCGACGACGAGGGCGCGATGGGTCAGGAGAGCGCCGCACCCGCCGCGAGTCGCTACGGCATCGCGGGCAGTGCGTCCGAGCCGACGACGGAGGCCCGCTCGTACGGCTGGATGGATCCCTCGTCGGTCGTGCAGACGGGCTTCGGCTGTCCGACGTGGACGTGGCGCACCTACTCCCTCCAGCTCGACGGGCCCGTCGGACACGACCACCGGATCCGCGTCTGGCTCTCGCCCCCTTGGCTCACGAGCCTGCTCGGTCTCTTGCGCGCCGGGCTCGCGCTCGCGCTCTGCTTCGTGGCGATCCAGAAGCGGCCGCAGACGCCCGGCGCCACCGCGGTGCCCGCGGCGCCTGCCGCCGCCGCGAGCGCGGCCCTGCTCCTCGGGCTCGCCGTGCTCGGCAGCGCGAGCGCCGCTCGCGCCCAGGCCACGGCCCCCGTCGGCCCGATCCCGTCGCCCGAGATGCTCGCCGAGCTGCGCGCGCGCCTCTCGTGGACGCCCGAGTGCGGCGACACGTGCGCCGAGGCGAGCCGCATGCGGGTGAGCGTGCATGGGGACGTGCTCGCCATCGACATCGACGTCGGCGTCGCCGCGCAGGCGGCGTACCCGATCCCGGGGCCCGCGGACACGTGGGCGCCCGAGGCGATCACGCTCGACGGCCAGCCGGCGCACTCGCTGGCGCGCCTGTCGAGCGGCTTCGTGCACGTTCGCCTCACGCCCGGCGCGCACGCGCTGCACGTCGAGGGGAGCGTTGCCGGACACGACGCCGTCACGCTCGCGCTCGGCCGTGCGCCGCGGACGATCGAGATCACGACGGATGGCTGGGAGAGCGACGGGAGCGGCACCGGACCGCGCGTGCCCGAGTCGATCCAGCTGCGGCGCTCGGTGCCGTCGACGCCCGTCGACGCCGTGCCGGAGGGAGCCGAGGCGACCGACGCCGTGCACGCGGCGCTACCGAGCTGGCTCGTCGTCGAGCGGCGCCTGGAGATCGGCGTGCGTTGGACGGTCACCTCGACGCTGCGCCGCCTCTCGCCGGCGACGGCGGCCGACGTGGTGCGCATCCCGCTCCTGGCCGGCGAGTCGGTCACGGACTCGAGCGTGGTGATCGACGGGCAGGTCGCGGTGGTCACGATCGGAGCGCACGACGATCGGGTCACGTGGTCGTCCACCATCGAGCCTGCGCCGGAGATCCTCCTGCGCGCACCGGAGTCCGGTCGCCTCTCCGAGACCTGGACGCTCGCCTGCACGCCGCTCTGGCACTGCACCACGAGCGGGATCGATCCGACACAGAGCGCGTCGAGCGCGCAGTGGGCCCCGCGCTTCGATCCCTGGCCTGGCGAGTCGCTGACGGTCGCGCTCACGCGACCCGCCGGCGTCGACGGGCGCTCGACGACCATCGACTCGGCCTCGCTCCACGTCTCGCCGGGCGCGCGCATGTCCTCGAGCACTCTCTCGCTCCACGTGCGCACGAGCGTCAGCGCCCCGGTCGCGCTCACCATCCCCGAGGGCGCGGACGTGCGCTCGCTGTCGGTGGACGGACAAGATCGTCCGATCCAGCGGGTCGATGGCGCGCTGGCGATCACGCTCCAGCCGGGCGCGCACGACGTCGCCCTCGAGTGGCAAGAAGGCGAGGGGTGGACGAGCGTGCTCCGCACGCCGCACGTGACCTTCGGCGGATCGGCGGTGAACCTCGCGCTCGACGTCGACGTGACGAGCGACCGCTGGCTGCTCTGGATCGCCGGGCCGCCCTGGGGGCCGGCGGTGCTCATCTGGCCCTACATGATCGTGATCGTGATCGTCGCTCTCGCGCTCTCGCGCCGCCGCGAGCTGCTGCCGACGCTGACCGACTGGGTGCTGCTCGGCCTGGGGCTGACGCAGGTGCCCTGGGTGCTGGCGCTCTTCGTGATCGGCTGGTTCTTCGCGATCGAGTGGCGCCGCGCGACGCCGCTCGGTCCGCTCGGTTTCGACCTGCGGCAGCTCGTCGTGGTCGGCTACACGCTCTTCGCGGCGGGGGCGCTGATCGGCGTGATCACCGACGGGTTGCTCGGCACGCCGGGCATGGACGTCGAGGGCCCGGGCTCGTCGAGCGGCATGCTCCACTTCTTCGTGGACCGCGCGGACGGTGCACTCCCCGAGGCCACGATCATCACGGTGCCCGTCTTCGTGTTCCGCGTGCTGATGTTCCTGTGGGCGGGGTGGCTGGCGATCGCGTGCGTGCGCTGGGCGCGGCGCGGCTGGGCCGTGTTCGCCGAGGGAGGGCTCTGGCGCGCGCTCGCCATGCCGGCGCCACCCCAGCCCGGGCGGGCTCCGGTCGCCACGTCGGCTCCCGCGGCGAGCGCGAGCGCAACGCCGAGCCCGACTCCGACCGCGACGGGCGAGGGCGAGAGTGAGGGCGGGAGCGAGCCCCCCGAGAGCGCGCCGTGAGGCCGCGATCTACTGCAGCGTGATCGAGATCGGTAGCTGCGCCGTCTCGGTCACGGGCGCGCTGGTCGGCTCCGGCGCGGCCGGTGCCGGGTGGCCGAAGTCGATCGGCATCCAGAAGAGCCAGAGGCGATCGTGGTCGAGGCGATGCTCGAAGCCGACGAGGCCATAGAGCACGCGCCACCAGTGCTCGCGCTCGCTCGTCTCGCCGTAGTCGAAGAGGCCGCTCACGTGGATCTCCCACTCCCAGCGGCCCTCGTTCGTCCACTCTCGGTGCCGGTAGTAGTTCGTGAGCACGAGGTCGGTGTCGGTGTTGCCCTCGTGCACGTGCAGGCCGAAGGGCAGGGCGACGCTGTAGCGCGTGAGCGTGCGGCGCGGCTGCCCGGCCGGGACGGTCGTGTCGAACGTCTCGAAGTCCCACCAGAGCGGCATGACCACGGCGTGCCGGTGCGAAGGAACGCTCTCGTAGTAGAAGAGCGGGTGGAAGTTGACCGCGTCTCCGTCGTGCCAGCGCGACACCTGGAGCGTCGGCAGCACCCAGGTCGTCTCGTCGTGCGTCTCGTGGTTGACGAACTGCCCGGCGATCGGCGTGAGCCACAGCAGCGAGCGCCCGTAGTCGTCGAGGTGCAGCATGAACGGCACGATCGCCCAGTTGTTCGAGCCCGGCGTCGACCAGTTCCAGACGAGCGGCGTCGCCATCGTCGTCTGGCTGTGGTCGCGCGGGTCGTAGGTGTGCATGAAGAGCGGCATCACGCCGTCGAACTCGGTCGCGCCGCGGTAGCGCTGGTAGATCCAGCTGACGACCGTCTCGCTGCCGCGCTCGTTCATGTAGAGGAAGAAGGGCGTCGAGAGGCGGAACGAGCCCGGGTGCTCGTCGGTCGCGGCCTCCTCCGACCAGTGGAAGAGCAGCGGCGGGATCGTGGTGGAGTGGAACCCCGGGCCTTCGTCGTGGTGCAAGAGGCCGGCGATGCCCCAGAAGCTCTCGTGGGGGTCTTGCTGGTGATAGAAGAGCGTCGCGACGTGCAGCGTCCGGTCGATCTCGGGGTTCCTCCATCGGAAGAACACCGGCGGCACGAAGACGTACTCCTCGCTCGGCGAGCTGCGCGTCCAGAGGAACGGGAACACGCCCCACTGCTCGTCGTCGCGCAGGCGCCAGCGGTAGAAGAGGCCGCCCGCGAAGAGGAGGTCTTCGTCGGCGCTGCCCCAGCCGACCGTGAGCAGCTCGGGTAGCACGTGGTAGTAGCGGTCGCGGTGGCGGCCCGTGAAGAGCAGCGGCGCGATGCCGAAGTCGTGGCTCTCGGCGTCCTCGTGGTGGAACACGGGCCCGGCGACCCACGTGTGCCAGCCCTGCGTCCCGGGAGGCTGCGCACGCCACCACCAGAAGAGCGGGAACACGACGTCGGCCGACTCCGCGGCCTCGCGGTGGTAGATGGGCGGGATCACCAGCTCGGAGCTGCCGGGCTCCTCGCGGAGGTAGAACATCGGGAACACGGCGGTCGTGGTGACCTGCCCGTGGCGATCGAAGAGCACCGGTGGGATCGGGACCGTGAGGTCGCCGTCGGTGCGCGGGCGCGGAGGCTCGAGGAACGACGCGGTGATGCCGGCGGGGCCCATGCCGGGGCGGCCTTCCTCGTCCGGAGCCTCGCCCGTTTCCTCCTCGTCCTCCTCGTCCTCCTCGTCCTCCTCGTCCTCCTCGTCCTCCTCGTCAGTGTACGCGTCGTGCTCCTCGCCGCTGGAGACGCGATCCTCGTCCTCGTCGGTCTCCTCGACGGCCTCTTCGCGCTGGTCCTCGTCCTCGATCGCCTGGTCGAGCTCGTCCTCGCTCTCGGAGGGCGTGCCGGCGTCCGCCTGCGCCCACGCCGCGCTCGGGCCCACGCCGAGCGCCAGCACCGAGACGAGCACGGCATGGCGAGCGAACCGCAGAGCGTCGCTCACGCTGGCTCCCGAGCGATCCGGAGCGCCTCGGCGACGACGCCCTCGCGCGCGACGTCGCTCTGGGAGTGCGCGCGCATGTTCTTCACGGAGACGACCCCGCGCTCGGCCTCCTGCGCGCCCAGGAAGAGCACGACGCGCGCCCCGAGCTTGTCGGCTCGGCGGAGCTGGCTCTTGACCGACTGGCCCCGCAGGTCGGCGTCCGCGGACGCTCCCGCGCGCCGCAGGTCCCGCAAGAGCACGCAGGCCGCCTCGCGCTGCGTGTCGTCGGCGCACACGACCGCCACGTCGATGGCGGCGGCCGGCGGCTCGGCGGGGAGGGCGAGCAGGATGCGCTCGATCCCCATCGCGAAGCCGATGGAGGGCACGTCGGGCCCGCCCAGCGCCTTGACGAGGCCGTCGTAGCGACCGCCGCCGCAGAGCGCGTTCTGCGCGCCGAGCTCGCCGCCGCGTCCCTGGATCTCGAAGAGCGTCCGGGAGTAGTAGTCGAGGCCCCGCACGAGCCTGGGCTCCACGCGGTACTTCGTCCCGAGCGCGTCCAGCGTCCTGGTCAGCGTCTCGAAGTGCGCGCGATCGCCGTCGCCGAGGAAGTCCACGATCGTCGGCGCGCCCGCGCAGAGCTCCTGGTCGCCCGGGCTCTTGCTGTCGAGGATGCGCAGCGGGTTGGTCGAGAGCCGTCGCTGCGACTCCTCGCTCAGCCGATCCTTGCTCGGCATCAGGTGCGCCACCAGCGCCTCGCGGTAGCGCTCGCGCGCGGCGTTGTCGCCGAGCGAGTTCACCAGCACCTCGACGTCGAGCACGCCGAGCGACTCGAGCAGCCCGACGACGAGGTCGATCATCTCCGCGTCGACGTAGGGCCCGGGATCGCCGAAGCACTCCAGGCCGGCCTGGGTGAACTGCCGCAGGCGCCCGCGCGCGGGGCGCTCGCGGCGGAACATCGATCCGACGTACCACCACTTGGAGATGGGCTCCTTGCCGTGGATCGCGTGCTCGATGTAGGCCCGGACGGCCGACGCGGTGCCCTCGGGGCGGATCGTCAGGCGGTCCTCGCCCTTGTCGACGAAGGTGTACATCTCCTTGCCGACGATGTCGGTGGCCTCGCCGATGGAGCGGACGAAGAGCTCGGTCGGCTCGACCAGGGGCGTGCGCAGCTCCGCGTACGCCGCGCGGCGCGCGGCCTGCCGGAAGGCCTCCTCGATGCGCTGAAAGCGAACGGCCTCGTCCGGCAGGACGTCGTTCATTCCTTTGACAGCGCGCAGGTCGGGCATCGGGTGCAGGGGCGTCGAAGAAGCGATCAGGCCGCCCGCGACTCACGAAAAGCGCAGGAAGCGCGCCTATCTAGCCGGGGCGTCCGATCCGGGCAAGGGACGTCGGCCCGCGCCGGACGTTCAGTGTCCGCTCGCGATGCCGATGATGCTCGCGAGGCACCCGAAGAAGAGCCAGAAGCCGACGATGATCAGCACCACGAGACCCTGCGCGCCGGCCTGACGCGTGCCCTGCCGGGCGATCATCATGGGCTGTGTCGGGGCGCCGAGGCCGTGGACGCTCCGCTCGCTCTGTGCGTTCGACTTGAGCGCGATGACGGCCTGGGGGATGAGCTGCGGCGTCTGGGGCTTCATGTTGTCGGCGCGACGCACCGCCGTTCCGATCGCGACGACCTCCACCATGCCGCTGCCGATCTCCTTGATCTGCAGGCGGTTGCCGATGACGCGCTCCGCCCCGAGCTGGGTCGCCTCGCGGCGGATGAGATCGAGGCAGTTCTCTCGCGCCTCGTAGATGAGCTTGGTCACCTCGGGCAGCTCGCCGCGCTGAAGCGACTGGAACATCGAGCCGATGCCGGCCGCGACGCCGAGCGAGTAGACGCTGGTCGCCATGACGAGCTGGTGCGGCACGAGGCCCATCTGGGCGAGGTTCCAGAGCTCCTCGCCCGAGAGCTCGCTCGTGACGACCTGGTTCTCGGCGACCTGGCCGGAGGAGATCGCGTTGTGGTGCGACGCGGTGCCCGTCATCAGCAGCTCGACGGTTCCCGGACCGAACGGCAGCATCTTGATGTTCACGTCGACGACGGCGTTCGCGCCCTGCTGGGCGGCCTCGGCCCGCAGGCGACGCAGGCACGTGTGCCGGATCTCGTTGTACATCGACGAGAACTCCTTCACCTCGCCCCGCGCGAGCGTGCGGAACGAGCCGACGAGCCCGCGGCCGACGCCGAGCGCATACGCGATGTTGCCCATCGCGAACTTGAGCGGCACGTAGCCCGCGTCCAGGTGGCAGTAGAGCTCGATGCCGGAGGCGGCGGTGGAGAAGAAGCGCATGCCCTGCTGGCTCGCGAAGACCGCCGTGCCCTGCGAGAGGAACTCGGTGTAGCCCGCCATCGTGCCGAGGTCGCTCGTCACGCCGGAGACGCCCGTGGCGCCGTGGCGCTGCGCCTCTTGCTCCATCCGCGTGATGGCTGCGTGCCGGCCGTTCGAGATCTGCTCGGTGATCGCCTGGATCTCGCCGCCGGTGATCGAGCGCCCGAACGACGAGAGCGCGCCGGAGACGCCGAGCGACACCACGCTGTTGCCGACCGCGATCTCGCCGGGCGTGAAGCCCTTGAGCGCGAGGCAGTAGATCTCGTTGCCCGTCATTCCGGAGATGTGCATGGCGGGGGAGGGTAGCCGAGGGGGTGGGCGAGAGCGAGCCGCGGGCGTAGCCCGCACCAGGCAACATAGGCGGCGCGCAGCGCCACGCAGGCTCTCGAGGCGCGCCCTCGTGGCGCCATCCTGCTTCGCGAGGGCTGAAGAGAGCGAGGTCGAGAGCGAGGTGGACACGTTGCGCGACCGAGTTGGACACGTCAGTCTACGTGCATGTCGTGGGGTGTCGCCGAAGCCAAGCAGCAGCTCTCGCGCGTGTTGAAGGACGCCCGCGCGAAGCCTCAGCTGATCCGAACCCGCGGGGCGCTGGTCGCAGCGGTGCTCGGGCCGCGCGACGCCGAGGAATTCCTGGCGTGGAAGGCCGAACGCGCGCGCCCCTCGGTGGCCGATCTCTTCGCCGATGCCCGGGCGATCTGTGCAGACGAGGGCATCGAGATCGAGGCTCCGGCGCGCCGCGACCGTCCGAACCCCATGCTTCCGAGCCGAGGGCGGCGTCCGACGCGGAAGACCGCGCGGCGCGCCCGCTGATGCTGTTCGACACGAACGTCTTGAGCGAGCTCGCACGCCCGCGCCCCGACGCGCGTGTCCTCGCGTGGGCGGCCGAGCGAGACGTCTTGGCGCTCAGCGTCGTGAGCGTCGAGGAGCTGCGCTTCGGCGTCCTCGCTCGGCGGAGCGCCCGCCTGCTGCGTTGGCTCGACGGCCTGCTCGAGCGCAGCGAAGTGCTCCCGATCACGCGCGCGATCGCGGAGCGGGCGGCCGATCTGCGCGCGCTGCGCCAGCGCGCGGGACGCCCGGTCACGCAGGCGGACATGCTCATTGCCGCCACCGCGATCGCTCACGGCTACCCGCTCGCCACGAGAAACGCGCGAGACTTCGCCGGTATCGGCCTGCGCGTGATCGATCCGTTCGCGTGACCGGGCGTCCTCTCCGGGCCGTCGCTCGCACAGTGCAAGCAGCCGCTCGCGAGCAGGGACGCCACCGCGAGGAGCAAGCACGGAGCCGCGGTCCGCATGAACCGATCGTACCAGCGCGTGGTCGTGGCAGCATGCGTCGATGCGCCGATCGAAGCTCCTCGTGGTGCTGATCCTCGGCTGTGCCGGGACGCCGGTCGCGGTGGACGCCGCGCCTCGGGCCGACGCGGCGGGTGTGGACGCGGGCACCGACGCGCGCAGCGTCGACGCCGCGCCGATCGACATGGGCATCGACCCGCCCGACGCCCCGGCGTCGTCGTGCACGCTCGTCGCGAGCGGGCCCATCGTCGTCGACACGCCCGACGCGCTCGTCGAGCTTCTGGACGTGACGAGCGACGGGACCGCTCCCGCGATCACCATCCGCGCGGACCGGGTCAGGGTGCGCGACGTGCGCATCCGGCACCACGGCGGGGTCGGGATCTCGATCGAGGGCGCGTCGGACGTCACGATCGAGCGCGTGGACGTCGAGAACACCGCGGCGCCCGCGACGGGTGCCAACGCCGACGAGGGCCAGATCAACATCTCGGCGCTCGACGCTCCGAACCTGACGGTCGACCACGCGCGCCTGACGCGCGGCTCGAGCGGCATCTACCTCCAGGGATCGCCCGGCTCCCGCCTGACCCGGATCGAAGGGCACGACTTCCGCGGGCCGTTCCCGCGCGGGCAGCTCGTGCAGTGGAACACGTCCGACGACGGCCTGCTCGACGGCTTCTCGGTCGTCAACGACGCCGGCTCGTGGCCGGAGGACGACGTCAACGTCTATCACTCGACGGGCGTGCAGATCCGGAACGGACTCGTCGACGGGAACAACTCACCGTCGGGGGTGGGCGTGATCTTCGACGAGGCGGCGAGCGGCAGCGTGGTGAGCGTCGACGCCGTGCACATGGGCAACGGCTGCTTCTCGACGTACGCGGGGCTCGGCGGCAGCACGTTCACGGACACGCGCTGCCGGGACAACATCTGCACCGATCAGGGCCGCGGGCTGCCGAGCTCGAACGCGCTCATGTGGGCGGCGAACCCCGACGGCACGCTCACGCGCGTTCTCCGGTCGCACTACTGGGCCTCGTGCAACGGGAACGTCTCGTGGCCGGCGGCGAGCTCCGAGGTGCTGGAGCTCACCGAGGTGGAGTTCACGCCGCGGGCGCCGCTGGCGCTCGCGTTCTGCTTCGGCAGGTGACGAGGGCCCGGCGCCAGGCGGCACACCCTCGCTCCGAGCACGGCCTCACGCGCACGCGAGCGGGACCAGGCCCGTCCCGGACAGATCGCACGTGTGCGTCGTGCTCGTGCACGTCGCGGCGCTCGGCGTCGGGGCGCCGGCGGCCGTGGCCGCGCTCTGGCACTCCCCGTCGGAGGTGCACGTCGCGCCGCACCCGCGTCCGAAGCACGCCGGATCGACGTCGTGGTAGTCCCAGCACACGCCCGACGCGCAGTCGGCGCCCGTGGTGCATGCGCCGCCGAAGGTGCCCGTGCCGGTCGTCCCGACGTCGGCGCGCACCGGCGCGTCGCTGCCCGCGTCGCTCGCCACGAACGCGTCCCCTGGCGTGAAGGCGTCCGCCGGTGTGAAGGCATCGGCCGGCACGGACGCGTCCACCGAGGCGTTCGATGCGTCGACCGGCGTGGTCGCCGACGAGCAGGCCGGGACCAGGGCGAGCGCCAGCCACACCAGACCCGAGCGCGAGAGCGTCCTCTGCATCCCGCCAGCCTACCACCCTGTCGCGCCCGGTCGGGCGGGCGAGAGCGCGGGCCGTCGGACGTGCGCGCTCAAGGCGGCGGGGCGAACGATCCCGTGGGGCGGTACGAGGGACCGACGTCGCGCGCGATGGGCGGCACGCCGTGGAGGTAGCGATAGATCGCGCGCACGTCGCTCTCGGGCATCCGCGCGAAGCACTCCCAGGGCATGATCGACGCGGTGTAGCTGCGCGTACCGCTCGCGAAGCGCGCGACGAACTCGTCCTCCGACAGGCGCCCCGTGATCCCGTGCGGATCGGAGGTGAGGTTCGGTGGCGCGAATTCCATGGCGGGATCGAGCTCGCTCGGCATCGGGTCGCCCCCGCTCAGCTCGCGCCCGGGGGCGAGCGCGAGGGGGTTGTCCGGATCGGTGGGCGAGTGGCAGCCGACGCACGCCGCCGGTCCGTTGGCGAGGTAGCGGCCGCGCTCCACGCTGGGCTCGCCGCCGGGCACGTCGTCCGGGCCCTCGACCGGGTCAGGCGGGAGCGACAGGAAGGTCACCATCGCGAGCGCGATGAAGCCGGGCTCGCTCGGCGGCACGGCGTGCGCGACGGGCGCCGTGGTGCGGAGGTACGAGAGGATGGCCGTGACGTCCGCGTCGCTCATCGGTCCGACGGAGAGCTTCATGAAGACCGAGAGCGTCCCGTCACGTCGGACGCCCGTGCGGATGACCCGCGCGATCTCGCCGTCGCTCCAGGCGCCGATCCCTGTCGCGACGTCGGGGGTGATGTTCGGCGGGTAGAACACGCCGAAGGGCGGCTCGAGCGGGAGCCCGCCCGACAGCGGGACCTCCTCGCGCAGGGCCTCGGGGTGGGTGCGGTCGTAGGTGCCGTGGCAGCTCGCGCAGTGGGCCGTACCGTGGACGAGCACCCGACCACGCTCGATCACCGCGGGATCCGTCGAGGCGTGGAGGTCCGGGCTCGCGGTGTCCGGGAAGCGGAGGCGCGAGGGCGCGCGCGCGTAGACGTAGAGCACCAGGCTCACCACCAGCACGACGAGCAGCGCAACGATGCCCCCGACCACGCGCAGGGCGCGCTTCGCGTTCGTCCCCATCGCTACAGGATAGTACGGACCACGGGCGCCCGCGTGGCGGATCCAGGTGGCGCAGCGGAGCAGCGGCGCGCGAGGGCCCGGCGCGGGCGAGCGTGGCTCAGGGCAGCGGCGTCGGGCTCGCGAAGTAGGCGTTCACCGCGTCGTGGAACTGCCCGCCGTCGCTGTCGATGTACGTCTGCCGCCCCGCGCCGGTTCCGAACACCACGCCGAACGCACCCGCGGCGACCAGCTGGTCCGTGTGCTGGAAGAAGTAGT
This sequence comes from Sandaracinaceae bacterium, assembly GCA_044220955.1. Taxonomy (GTDB): domain Bacteria; phylum Myxococcota_A; class Polyangia; order Polyangiales; family Sandaracinaceae; genus JBBSAT01. The sequence goes on along the minus strand of JBGAQA010000015.1, from coordinate 5,950 downwards.
GCACGCGGTTGTCGCGCCAGTGGCCGTCGCTCCCGCCGCCCGCACCGCCGCACATCGTGCTCGGCGCGCCGAAGGGGACCTGCCACCAGAGGGCCGGCCGGCCCATCGCGGTGGTGAGCGCGCCGACCCAGTGGATGTGGTCCTGGAAGTTCGGGCGCGTCGCGTTGCTCTCGTCCCAGTACACGGCGCCGCGCGAGCCGCCCGTGATCGAGCACGTCGCGCCGCCGCCGCTGGTCTCCCAGAAGCCCGCGTCGCGATCGAGCGCCTCGACGGTGACGAAGTCGGTCAGATCTGCGCGCATCGCGAGCAGGAACGCCGCCACCGCCTGCGCGTGCGTCTCGATCTCGCCCGGCGAGGCGCTCGTGTCGTCCCACCAGTCGCCCCACGACGAGGCGTGCAGACCGATCAGCACCATCGGGGCGATCGCGTCGCGCATCGCGTCGAAGCACTCGACCAGCCCGGCCGCCGTGCTCGGGACGCCCGAGCACTCCGGGACGTCCGAGAAGTGCAGCTCTGCGGCGTACGCGTCGGGCGTCGTGGCCGCGTCGCGCATCACGCCCTGCATGTAGCCGAAGAAGTCCGGCTCGAATTGCACGAGCGCGGGGCGTCCGTACGTGGCGAGCCGCTGGAAGAGCAGCCGGACGTCCGAGAGGTACACGTGCATGAGCGCGGCGTCGCGGAGCGCGTCGACGTGGTTCTCGTACTCGAGCGCGAGGTCGTAGTAGGTGAACATCGGCGCGAGGCCGCCGTGGGTCACGCAGTGGTCGGCGAGGATCCCGGCGTACTCGCCCGCGGGGCTGTTCCACGTCGTCCAGCCGCCGCTGTTCGAGTAGCCGTTGAGGTACGTGTAGTGGATGTCGAGCGTGGTCCCGAGCGTGAACACGCCGGCCATGTCGGGGTCGTAGTCGGGCGGGCCGTCGAGATCGTTGCCCATGCCGACGAGGAAGTGCGCGTCGCCGCGCAGGGTGGTGGCGATCGCACGCGCGCGCTCGGCCACCGTGGCGGGCGCGGCGCCGGCGTCGTCGTGCGCGACGAAGGCGTCCGGCCGCGGTGCGTTGACGTCGAAGCCGTTGCCGTCGATCGGCGGCGACACGTACGCGTCCGTCGACGCGTCGTTCGGCGTCGTCCCGGCGTCGGGAAGAGGGCCGCCGCCGCCGGAGCAGCCGAGGAAGGCGAGCGCGGCGAGCGTGGGGATCGTCTTGCGCATGAGGCGAGGGTACTCCGGCTCTCGCCGCCGAGGTGTCGTGGCTCGCGGAGCGCCTGGCTACGCCGCGCGGCGCGAGCTGCGGCCGCGCACGAGGTGCGACACGGCGTCGCCCAGGCCGTGCAGCGTGAGCGGGTACATGTCGAACACCTTCTTCACGTACTCGATCGTGTTGCCGCCCCAGTACTTCTCGGGCTCGGGGTTGAGCCACGCGCTCTTCTCGAAGTGGCGCTGCATCCGCATCAGCCACTGGATGCCCTCGACGCCCTTGTCCTCGCCGAGGTCGCTCGAGCCGCCCGCGCTCATCAGCTCGTAGGGCGCCATCAGCGCGTCGCCGACCATCACGAGCTTGTAGTGCGGGCCGCACTCGGCCAGGACGTCGGAGACCTTCACGCCGTCCTGGAACCGCTCGTCCTTGTAGAGGTGGCCGTAGACGCAGTTGTGGAAGTAGTACGTCCGCAGCTCCTTGAAGTGCGTCGCCTTGCTCGCGGCCGAGAACAGGCGTGAGCAGAGGTGCGCGTAGGGCTCCATCGAGCCGCCGACGTCCATCGCGAGGATCACGCGCGTGTTCGGGCGGCGAGGAGGGCGCAGCACCACCTCGAGCTCGCCGGCGTTCTTGGCCGTCGCGTCGATCGTGCCCTCGAGGTCGAGCTCCATGTCGGCGCCCTCGCGCGCGAAGGCGCGGAGCTTGCGCAGCGCCACCTGCATCTGCCGGATGTCGAGCGTGAGGTCGTCTCGGTAGCCCTCCCAAGCCCGTCTCTGTGCGACCTGCACGGCGCTGCGCCCGCCGCCGCGGCCGCCGACGCGGATGCCGGGGCGCGCCGCCTTGCCGGAGTGACCGAAGGGAGAGGTGCCGCCGGTGCCGATGAAGCGGTTGCCGCCGTCGTGCCGCTCGTCCTGCTCGCGCAACATCTGCTCGAAGCGGCGCTTGATCTCCTCGACGTCGAGGTCTTCGAGCAGCGCGCGCTCCTCGTCGGTCAGCGCGCCGGGGTTCTCGACGGCGTCCCTCAGCCAGTCGAGGATCTCCTGCCGCAGCTCGAGCCCCTTGGCCTCGGCGCCCCGGAAGTAGGTCGCGAACGCGTCGTCGAACGCGTCGAGGTGGGCCTCGCTGTGGATCAGGATCGCGCGCGCCACGTGATAGAAGCCGTCGAGCGACGAGTCGTGCACGCCCGCCGCGAGCGCCCGCGCGAGGTTCACCGCTTCCGTCGCGCCGACCGGGACCTTGCGCTTGCGCAGCTCGTAGAGAAACGGGACGAACATCGTGCAGGAAGTGTCGTGCCCGGCCGGCGATCGGGCAAGGGCTCAGGGCCCGCAGTGGGCGTCGATCCTCGCCAGGGTCGGGCACCCGGCCTCGTCCGTGCCGTCACCGCACTGCGAGTAGCCGTCGCAGACCGGCGTGCGCTCCGGATCGAAGGTCATCGTGTAGCCATTGCTGCAGCGGAAGGTGCCGCAGCCCGCCTCGTCGCGGGCGTCGTCGCACTCGGCGTAGCCGTCGCAGCGATAGTAGGACCCGACGAAGAGGTGGTCGGTGCGCGCCCAGTGCAGCGACGCGCAGTAGCCGGGACAGCCGTCCTCGTCCTCGCCTCGCGGGCAGTCCTCGCGGCCGTTGCACCACGCCGAGGAAGGGAGCGCGCGGCCGTCGGCGCATGCGCGTGTGGGGCAGCCGGCCTCGTCCGAGCCGTCCGCGCACTCGCTCGCGCCGTTGCACCGCGCGCCGACCGCCACGAGCGCGCCGTCCGCGCACGCGAACGCGCAGCGTCCGTCGCAGCGCAGCGGCAGCGCCACCGAGGTGCCGCAGAGCAAGCCCTCGAGCTCGTCGCAGTGGCCGGCGGCGAGGCAGCCGGCGTAGCAGGCGTCGGGCACGTAGAGCGCGTCGAGCAGGTGCGGGTTGGCCGCGCCAGGCGTCGCGAGCCCGCACGCGATCAGGCGGTCCACCAGCGCCCGGGTGTCGACGGACCCCGCGCTCGCCGTGCAGCCCCACGAGAGAGCGGCCGCGAGCCCGACCGTGACGAGAGGGCGCATCCCGCGCGACGCGAGCAACGCGCGTGCCTCGAAGAGTGCGCCAGCGTGCGCCGCGGAAGCCGGCCCGGTTCGTGCTCGCGTCTCGCCGGACCGTTCCGTCCGCCAGGAGGCCTCCATGCGTGTCTGCTCCACTGCCTTCGCGCTCGCCCTCGCCCTCGTGCCCGCCCTGACGCCGAGCCGGGCGTCCGCGTGCGGCGGCTTGTTCTGCAGCAACCCGTCCCAGCCGGTGAACCAGACCGCGGAGCGGATCGTGTTCAGCAGCGAGTCGGACGGCAGCGTCACGGCGATCATCGAGATCCGCTACACGGGCACGGCGGCTCGCTTCGCGTGGGTGCTCCCCGTCGCCGGCTCGCCCGCGGTCGGGGTGTCCACGACGGCGGCGCTCGACCGCCTGCAGCGCGCGACGAACCCGACGTACCAGCTCACCACGACGGTCGAGGGGCAGTGCCGCGACTCGGCGTCGGGGGTGTTCACCGCCAACGCCGGCGGCGCAGCGGACACGTCCGCGGCGGCGAGCGACGCGGGCATGTCGCGCGTCACGGTCGTCGACTCGGGCGCGGTCGGTCCCTACGACTACGTCGTCATCCACGTCGATCCGGCCGCGACGCCGCTCGCGACGGTCGCCGTCGACTGGCTGAACGCGAACGGCTACTTCGTGCAGGCGACGGGCTCCGAGCTGCTCGAGCCCTACCTCGCGACCGGGATGAACCTGCTCGCGTTCCGCCTGACGAGCGGCGCGGACGTCGGCTCGATCCGCCCGGTCACCGTCGGGTTCGGGCCCGGCCTGGCGTCGATCCCGATCCGCCCGACGGCGACGGCGGCCGAGGACGACATGGGCGTGCTCGTCTGGGTGCTCGGCCCCGCGCGCGCGGCGGCGGCGCCGTGGCGCTCGAGCTCGACGAGGCGCTGATCAACTGGCTCAACCCGAGCTCGACCTACGCCGACGTGGTGACGCAGGCGGCCAACGAGTCGGGCGGGCAGGGCTTCGTGACCGAGATGGCGGGCGACGCCGCGCCGCTCGCCGAGAGCGTCTGGGGCACCTACGAGCAGCAGAACTGGGAGGCCATCCGCGCCAACGATCCGGCCACGGCCGACGGGACGCTGCTCCAGAACGCGATCTACGCGCTCTTCGGGCTCGACGGCCTGCGCGAGGCGATCGCGACGCTGGTGCCGATCCCCGCCGGCGTCACCGCGGACGAGCTCGTCAACTGCGTCGGCTGCTACTACCCGTGGGGCTCGGCGATCCCGGGCTTCGATCGCGCGGCGTTCCTCGCGGCGCTCGACGCGCAGGTGGTGCTCCCGATGCGCCAGGCGCGCGCTCTCTTCGAGACGCACGCGGAGGTCACGCGCCTGTTCACGACGATGTCGGCGTCCGAGATGACGCGCGACCCGTCGTTCGACTTCAACCCCGATCTGCCGGACGTCTCGAACGTGCACACCGGGACGCGGGTCGTCGAGTGCTCGCCGAGCCTGTACCAGTCGCAGGCCCCCTGGCGCGCCACGCTGCCCGACGGGCGGGTCGTGCGGGGCACGGGGTCGAGCTGGCCCTTCACGCCGGGCACCTCGGACCTGCCGGCGAACGCGCGCATCCTGCGGGTCGGGACGAGCGGCGCGGGCGCCGTGCTGACCGACAACGGCGCGCGCATCCAGGCCACGCTCGACGCGCACAACGCGACCATCCCGCGCGTGTACCCGTTCGTGGCGAGCGGCGGCGGAGGCGCGTGCACGGCCGGTCACGCCGGAGCGCGATCGCCGCTCGTCGTGCTCGTCGCGCTCCTCGCGCTCGGCTTCGCGCGGACGCGCCGCGCTCGCTGATGCGGGGGATCCCCATCGCGCTCGCCCTGGTCTGCGCGGCATGCGCGTCGTCGAGCTCCACGACGCCCGGCGCCGCCGAGCTCGAGCTCGGCACCGGGACGTGGCAGTTCGAGCGCGTGACCGACGGCGAGACGCTGCCGCTCGTGCACGGCGCCCAGGGAGGGTGGCACTTCTGGGTCGCGGTGCGCGTGACGGGTGCGAGCGCGGAGGCCGGTAGCCTCGCGGTCGAGCTGCAGCCGGCCGACGAGAGCGTGCCCGCCACGACGGAGACCATCGGCGTGCACCTCGATCCGCCCGATGCCGACGGCGGCCGCAGCTACCTCGGCTGGCGCGCCATCATGGTCGACCCCGCCTGCGCGGTCGGCACGACGTTCCGCGTACGCGCGACGATCACGCTACCGGACGGGACCCGCGCGTCGGACGAGCGCTACGTCGTGCCGGGCCCCGGGGACTACCCGCCGCCGGCGTGCGGGCACTGAGGAGCGAGAGCGAGAGCGAGAGCGAGGGCGAGAGCGTAGGATCCACCGGTGCGGACCGCGATCGGCGCGCTCGTGGGCGCGGTGGGTGGGGTGGCCCTCGGCACGCTCGCCGTCGGCGGCGTGTCGCACGGCGTGCTCCGCGTTCCGCAGCAAGCAGTGTTCCTCGTCGCGACCCCCGCGGCGCACGTCGTCTCGTGGGTCAGCGGCTGGCCGCTGGAGCAGGAGGCCGCCTTGCTCTGCTACGGGGTCGGCTTCGTGATCACCGTGCCGCTCGTGAGCGGCGCGATCGGCGCCGTGGTGGGAGCGCTCGGGACGCGCGCGTCGAGCGTCCGCTAGCCGCGACTCTGCCGGCATCGAGGTCGAGGTCGAGGTCGAGGTCGAGGTCGAGGTCGAGGTCGAGGTCGAGGTCGAGGTCGAGGTCGAGGTCGAG
>JBGAQA010000159.1:0-9729 GCA_044220955.1 Sandaracinaceae bacterium | reverse complement strand
CGCCCTCGCCCTCGCCCTCGCCCTCGCTCTCGCGCGCCCGCCCTACCTCTCCCTCGCGAGCCGCTCGACCGCCTCGCGCTGCGCGCGGTGCAGCGACACGAGCGGCCGTGCCTTCTTCAGCGCGGCCTCGGCCGCGCCCGCGTCGACCGCGTCGCCTCGCAGGACCAGCACGGCCGCCGCGAGCGCAGCGCTGCGGCCGTGCCCCGCGGCGCAGTGGACGTACACCGGACCGGGATGCGCGGCGGCCCAGCGCGCGAGGGCCGCGAACGACTCGTAGTCGGGCGCGGAGGTGTCGAGCGTCGGCAGCGTCCGGTACTCGCACCGCTCGCGGATCCCCGGCGTCGCGCGGAACTCCGCCGTGAGGTCGATCACCGCTGCGATCGCAGGCGGCAGCTCGTCGATCGAGGTGAGACGGCGCCCGAGGAAGAGCCCGGGCGCGACCTCGTTCCACGCGTCCTCCCGCGCGCGCAGCGCGTCCAGGCGGAGCCGGAGCCAAGCGGCGACGTGGTAAGGGAACAGGAGCGCGAGGTTCACCGGCGCGATCGTCCCGTCTTCCCGCTTGCCGAACACCCGCGGTCCCAAGCCCAGGTAGCCGAGCCCGACGACGCTCACGCTCAGCGCCGGCCACGCCACGACCCACGCCGGGCCGGAGACGACGTACGCGGCGCCGATGAGGCCGGCACCGAGGAGCACCTGCAAGAGGCCGAAGCGCATCGAGCCCCGCTCTCGGCGCGCTAGGCGCGCATCGCCGCCTCGACCTCGCCGACCGACCTCGGGATCGCCGCGGTGAGCACCTCGGCGCCCTGCTCGGTGACGAGCACGTCGTCCTCGATGCGGATCCCGCGCACGTCGCCGTAGCGCGCCAGCGCCTCGCGATCGACGTGGCGCTCGACGAGCGCGGCGAAGCGCGCGTCGCGCAGGATCGCCGGCACCACGTAGAAGCCAGGCTCGATGGTGACGACCATCCCCGGCGCGAGGTCGCGGTCGAGCCGCAGGTACGAGAGCCCGAACTGGGCGCTGCGCGCGCGTCCGCTCGCGTACCCGGCGAGGTCCCCGAGATCCTCCATGTCGTGCACGTCCATGCCGAGCAGGTGCCCCACCCCGTGCGGGAAGAACAGCGCGTGCGCGCCCACCTCCACGAGCTCGAGCGGGTCTCCGCGCAGGATTCCCAGCGACACCAGCCCCTCCGCGATCGCCCGCGACGACTCGACGTGCACGTCCCGGTACCGCGCCCCCGGACGCACCATCGCGATCGCGCGGCGCTGCGCCTCGAGCACCACCTCGTAGAGCGCGCGCTGGGTGCGGCTGAACTGGCCGGACACGGGCCAGCAGCGCGTGACGTCGCTCGCGAACCCGCCGCGGCTCTCGGCGCCGACGTCCGCCAGGATCACGTCGCCCGCGGCGAGCGCGTTCGTCTGACCGTGCAGGTGCAGCACCTCCCCGTGGATCGTGAGGATCGGCTCGTACGACGTGGTCATCCCGTGGCGGAGGAACGCCGACTCCATCGCCGCGCGGACGAAGCGCTCGTGACCGCCGACCTTGGTCGCGCGCATCCCGGCGCGGTGCGCGTGGTCGGCCGCCGCCGCCGCCGCCCGCAGCTCCACCATCGCGGCATCGTCGTGGGCGAGCCGCAGGTCGATCATCGCCGACGCCAGGTGCAGATCGTCTCCCGAGAGCTCGCGGTAGCGGACCTCGCGGCCGACCACGCCCGACTGTTCGACGCGGCCCTCGAGATCCGGGCAGGGCAGCGTCGCGACGGGCTTGCCCTCGATGGCCGCCGGCAGGGCGTCGAGCGAGCGCACCTCGCAGCCAATCGCGCGGGCGAGCTCGGCATCGCCGGGTGCGCTACCGTGCCAGAGCTCGTCGTCGTCGGCCCTCGACGCGACGAAGAGCGTCGAACGCTCGCCGTCGAGAAGCAGCGCCGCGCCCTCGATGCTCGCTCCGACGAGGTAGAGGAAGTGGCTCGCGGCCCGGAAAGGGAACGGGTTCGCGGCGTAGTGACGCACGCGCGCACGACCCGCGAAGATCAGCGCCGGCGTGCCTCCGAGGCGTGACGAGAGGCGCGCGCGGCGTGCGCGGACGGCGGCGGTGGGGATCTCCTCGAGCTGCATGACCGCCCGAGTATACGAGCTGGCTTGCGGCGCGCCTCGCCGCGGGTGACGTTCGGCGCTCGGATGGCCCGCTCGCCCCTTCCCTTCGTCGCCCTCGTCGTCGCCGCGCTCACGCTCGGCGCCTGCACCGGCACCCCACACGACGACACCCCCGTCGGCGCGGTGCGGCTCTTCGTCGCGGCGATGGAGCGGAGCGCCGAGGATCGCCGCGGGCTCGAGGAGGCCTACCACCTGCTCTCGCTCGCCACGCGCGAGCGCCTGGTCGAGCGCGCGCGCGAGGCCGCCGCCCTCGGGGCACGGGAGCGCGAGCCCTGGGAGATGATGGTCGAGGGGACCGCGCACCTTCGCTTCACGCCGCGCGCCGGCGGCTTCCGGCAGCAGCGCGAGGGCGGCTCGGCCGACCGCGTGACCGTGCTCGTCCTCGGCAGCGAAGAAGGGCAGCGGGCCGAGATCCCGGTCGTCCGCGAGGACGACGTGTGGCGCGTCGAGCTCGAGGTGCCCGTGGCCGGGGCCGGCCCGGCCGCCGAGTGACGCGGGGGGGCCGACGTGACCGGCCCGGCGAGCGTGCTGCTTCAGCCCCGAGGCCGCCGCGCGCTCAGCGCCGACGTGTCCCTCTGAGCTTCGCCTCCAGCCATCCCGCGCGCGGGAAGAGCACGTTGCTCTCGAGGTGCATGTGGCGCTGCAGATCCTTCTCGTAGGCCTCGAGCGCCGCGAACAGCTCGCGCACGGGCGGCGCCGTGGACGGGTCCACGGCGTAGTCGGACGCGAGGCGCCGCAGCTCCAACAGGTGCGCCTCCCCATGCTCGTGGTCGCGCTCGAGCTCTCGGACCTCGTCCCGCACGCTCTCGAAGATGGCCACGGGCGGCGGCCCGCCCGTCGCCCCCGCCTCCTCGAGCGCGACGACGTACGGGAACAGCACCGACTCCTCCTCCGCCAGGTGCGCCATGAGCGATACGAACAGCCGCTCCACCTCGGCCGAGACCGCGGTGATGGCCTTCGTGTCGCCCGCCGAAGCGTCGATGGCGCCCCGCGCCAGCGCGGGAATCCGCAGCGCCTCCGCGCGCGTGCGCGCGTGGTGCTCGCCTACGATGTGCTCGATCAGGTGGCCGAGCGGGATGACGAGGAGCTCGGCGTCGGACGCCCCTCCCTTGGCCCTCTCCTCCTCGATCGCCCCGAGCACCGCGTCGAGCGCCACGCGGGACTCCCGGCAGACGGCCTCGAGCGACCGCTGCCCACCGCAGCAGTAGTCGATGCGAAAGCGCTCCATGGCCCGGGACGCGCCGGGCACGTGCAGGACGATGTCGCGCACGAGCGCCCCCGGACCGAGGACGAAGGGGCCCGCCTGGGGCTCCGACCCGGAGGCCGCCCTCGCGAGAGCAGAGCGGATATCGGCACAGGTTGGGTCCACGTGATTGCTCTGGGGCTCGAGAACGAGCCGGGCAACTCGCCGGCTCGGGAATGACACCACGAGATCATCACATTGGCCCGGAGACCACCGAGATCGCGTTGCTCCACGTCAAACAACACCCCAGGACGCGCCTTTCCCCGTTGACGCCACCGCCCCTGTTGAAGGACGTCTCTCGACGAGGTCAGTTCGACCTCGGGGAGAAGCATATGTCGCTGGAGCACTACGCGTTCGCAAAACTGATCCATCCCGTGACCCCCGAGCAGTTCTTCGCCGAGTACTGGGAAAAGAAGGAGCTCATCGTTCACCGGAACAACCCGAGCTACTACCGAGATCTCCTCAACTACGATGTCGTCGACGAGGTCGTGGGCTCGATCGAGCACGCGCACAACGACCAGCACAACGACATCATCATGGGCAACTTCAACGACCAGGTGTCGCAGAAGGACTACACGTTCCCGAGCGGGCTCATCGACGTCGCGCGGCTCTACAAGAAGTTCAACGAGGGCAGCTCCATCGCGCTGAACCACCTCCACGACCGCGTGCCGGCGCTCGCGAACCTCTGCCGCTCGCTGGAGGCAGAGCTCAGCATCCGGTTCCAGACGAACATCTACTTCACGCCGCCCGACGCCCAGTGCTTCCCCCCGCACTACGACAGCCACTGCGTGTTCGCGATGCAGTGCGAGGGCGCGAAGAACTGGAGGCTCTACGACTTCCCCGTCACCCTCCCGCACCACAACCAGAAGTTCGACCCGAAGGAGATCCCGATCGGGCCGGTGAGCAAGACGTTCACGCTCCAGTCGGGCGACTTCATCTACTGCCCGCGCGGCCTGGGCCACGACGCCGACACGAAGGGCCTCAAGGAGTCCTCGCTGCACATCACGCTCGGCGTCCTGCAGCACACGTGGACCAACCTCATCCTCGAGGCGATCGCTCAGCTGAGCCTGCGCGACCCCGAGCTGCGCAAGGCGCTCCCCATCGGCTTCGCCCGTCCGGGGTTCGACCGCACCGCCTCGCGCGCCGCCTACCAGAAGCTCGTCGACTACATGACCAAGAAGATGGACTTCGAGACGGCGATGGACTTCTTCGTCGATGACATCATCGCCACGCGGCACCCGGTCCTGCCGGGTCAGCTGCGCCAGATCCAGTCGCTGCGCGACCTGAACACGGTGGACCGCCGCGCCGGGCGCCGGCCGAACCTGCTCTACCGCATCAAGGAGCAGCCGGCCGATGGCAACGTCAAGCTCCAGGCCTACGGCGGCGAGGTGACGCTGCCCAAGCACACGCTCAAGCCGCTCGTCTACGCGCTCGAGCACGACGACTACCAGATCAAGGCGCTGCCCGGCGACCTCGACGACGCGGGCAAGCTGGTGCTGATTCGCCGCCTGGTCCTCGAAGGCCTGGTGATGCTGAAGTAGCGAGAGCGGACGACGAGGCGGCGGCGGCTCGGCGACAAGCTGGCCGCCGCCGCGCCCGGCGCGCAGACGCATCGCTCCCCGTCGAGGTCGAGCGCCCATCGTCTTCGCAGGTGCCGAGTCGACGTGACCGCAGAGACGCCAGCCAGGTCCGAGGGACCACGGGTGGGGTCTGGCCTCGAGGTCCCATTGCGCCAGCGCAATTGACCTGTTTTTGCGACTCGGCGCTTAGAATAACGAGAGGGGTTGCCCAGTCGGTGGCCGGACCGGCCGCGCCTCGTGCTCCGTACGAGACGGTGCTCACTGGTGAGCGCCGTCCGCCACAGTCCACATGCCCGCGCCGCTACGACGCACCTTCGAGACACAATGGCGATGAACGACACCCAATCGAAACCCGCGAACCGACGGACGTTCGCGCGCATCCTCCTCGACAAGAAGCACTGGTGGCTGCAGTTCGCCATCGTCTCGGCGATCAGCGTCGTGGGTCTCGCCGCCTTGTGCCAGTGGACGTACGTCGGGGCGCCCCCGCTCGTGGACTTCGTCTCCGAGGACGGCCAGACGGTCATCCCGGTCACGAGCATCCAGCACGGACAGGACGTCTTCCACCTCCGGGGACTGATGTCCTGGGGCAGCTTCTGGGGTGATGGCGCGGAGCGTGGCCCCGACTTCACGGCCGACGCGCTCCACCGCACGGTGCTCGCCATGCGGGAGTACTACGAGCAGGAGATCTCGCGCTCTCGCACGCTGACCGAGGCGGACCGAGACGCCGTCGCGGCGCGCGTCCGGCGCGAGCTGCACGCCAATGGCTACGACTCGGGCGACGGCACGATTCACATCAACGCTGCACAGATCTACGCGCTCCACGCCCTCGAGCAGCACTACCGCCGGATGTTCACCGACCCGGACTACCCGGACCGGTTCAGCCTCCCCGACTACATCACCGACGAGGGCGATCTGCGTGACCTCGCGGCCTACTTCTTCTGGGGCGGCTGGGTCTCGGCCGCGGACCGCCCCGGCGAGGCGTACAGCTACACCGGGAACTGGCCCTACGACGTCGACGCGGCCAACACGCCGACGCCGCCGACCGTCATGTGGAGCTTCCTCTCGATCCTCGGCCTGTTCGCGGGGATCATGCTGGTCTTGTACGTCTACGGGCAGATGAAGGAGCTCCCGGGCGACCCCTTCAGCACCGCGGACGGGACGCTGACCACTCCGGAGCTCGAGCGCGGCCCGACCGCGGTGCGTCCCACGCAGAGGCTCACGTACAAGTTCTTCGCGTTCGCGATGATCCTCTTCCTCGTGCAGGTGCTCGCCGGCGTCCTGAGCGCCGAGGACTTCGTCCACGGCGGTCCCGGTGTGGCGATGGTCCACGTCCTGGGGATCTCGCTCCCGTTCACGGTCGTGCGCGCGTGGCACACCATCGTCCAGATCTACTGGTTCTTCCTCTGCTGGGTCGGCTACACCATCTTCTTCCTGCCGCGGCTCGCCAAGGTCCCGCCATACCAGGGGATGCTCATCCAGCTCCTCTTCGTGCTGCTGCTGGTCGTCGGCGCCGGAGCCCTGGTGGGCATCTACCTCGGACACACCGGAGCGCTGGACGAGAGCACGAGCTACTGGCTGGGCAGCCAGGGCTGGGAGTTCATGGAGCTCGGGCGCGTCTGGCAGATCCTCATGCTCGTGGGCTTCCTGCTCTGGATCGCGATCATCTTCCGCGGCGTCCGTCCCTGGATCACCAAAGAACGCCTCTGGTCGGTGCCTGCATGGCTGTTCTACGGCAGCGGCATCATGGTGGCATTCCTGTTCTTCGGTCTACTCGTGTCGCCACGCGCGAGCTTCGCGATCTCGGACTACTGGCGCTGGATGGTCGTGCACATGTGGGTCGAGGTGACGTTCGAGGTCTTCACGACCTGCATCGTCGCGTACATGCTCGTCCAGATGCGCCTGCTGAACCGGGCGATGGCGGAGCGGGTGATCTTCCTGGCCGTGATGATGTTCCTGGTCACGGCGACCGTGGGCATCTCCCACAACTTCTACTGGATCGCCAAGCCGTCCGGGATCATCGCGCTCGGGAGCATCTTCTCGACACTGCAGGTGCTGCCCCTCATCCTGATCACGCTGGACGCCTGGCGCCTGCGCAAGGAGCAGATCCGCGCCAATCAGAACCAGACCGCGGGCAGGCAGATCAACGTCATGAACGGCGTCTGGCTCTTCATCCTCGCGGTGAACTTCTGGAACATCGTGGGCGCCGGCGTGTTCGGCTCGCTCATCAACCTACCGATCGTCAACTACTTCGAACACTCCACGTACCTGACAGGCAACCACGCCCATGCTGCGATGTTCGGCGTGAAGGGGAACATCGCACTCGCGGGGATGCTGTTCTGTTGCCAGCATCTGTTCCCGCGGGCAGCGTGGAGCGAGCGCCTCGTGAAGACGATCTTCTGGTCGCTCAACCTGGGGATCGTCCTGATGATGACGATGGATCTCTTCCCCGTCGGCCTCTATCAGTTCGCCAACGTGCTCGAGCACGGCTTCTGGTACGCGCGCTCCGAGGCCTTCGTGACCGGACCGGTGTTCAGGACCCTCACCTGGTTCCGATCAGTGGGTGGGATCGTGTTCCTGTTCGGCGGAGTCATTCCGCTCGTGTGGTTCGTGCTCTCGAGGGGCCGGAGCCTCCTGCCGGAGTCCGAGTCCGAGCAGCCGGACGGCGAGTGGGCCGTGTACAAGGTCCCCGTGACGGACGACGACGTCGACGAGGCGCCGATCGCCGCGCCCAAGCCGGTCGAGGCGCCCGGCGAGTGACGTCGCCCACGCGACGCCGGCCGTGACGAGGGCGACGACGGGCGAGCCGCTGGCTCGGTCGTCGCGGGGCGCGGTCTGGCGACGCCCCGCCCGGTAGTGCGCGAGGCCCGGGGGGACTATCCTGCCCCCCCTGGCGCGTTGCACCGCGTCCCGCCCCGATGTCCACCCCGCGCCCAGCCTTCTCCCTGTCCGGGTCGTCCGACTCGCGGGCGCGGCACGCCCGGCTCAAGCGCCTGCGGCGCACGGGTCCGGCGGCGTCCGACACGAGCCCGCGCGAGGCCGGCATCGCCCTGATCATCGCCATGACCGCCATCGCCATCCTCGCGGTGATGCTCGCGGACATGCACGAGAGCACGACGACCGCCTACATGGTCGCCACCACCGAGCGCGACTCGCTCCGCGCCGAGTACTCCGCGCGCTCGGGCATCAACCTGACGCGCCTGCTCATCTCGCAGGAGCCGGCGATCCGCGCGCTCATCACGCCCATCTACCAGATGATGATCGGGCGGCCGCCGCCGATGATCCCGATCTGGATGTACGCCGAGTCGATCCTGCGGCCCTTCTGCGACTACGAGGCCGCGCAGGAGATGAGCGGCAACACGGGGCTCGACCTCTCGGCGTCGGACGGCCTGGGCGACACCGGCGCGACGTGCTCGATCGTGGCCGTGGCGGAGAACAGCAAGATCAACGTCAACGACCCGCTCAACTTCGACGGTGACCGCGCCCGCACCGTCGTCGCGATGCAGATGTTCGCGCTCATGGGCGGCTACCAGTCGCCGAGCCCCTACGATCCGCTCTTCGAGAACCAGGACGCGGACGGCCAGTTCACCTCGCGCCTCGACATCGTGAGCGCCCTGATCGACTGGTGGGATCCCGACACCGACCGCACGAATTTCGACCCCGGCGGCGGCATGGTCACCTCGAGCGGTGCCGAGGACGACGTGTACGCGCGCTTCGACGATCCGTACCGGTCCCGCAACGCGCCGATGGACTCGATCGAAGAGATCCGGATGATCCGCGGCGTCGGCGACGACTTCTGGGCGACGTTCGTCGAGCCGAACCCGGACGACCCGCGCACGCGCGTGCTGACGATCTACGGCTCCGGCGCCGTGAACCCCAACGAGGCGCAGCCCGAGGTGCTCCTCGCCCGCGTGTGCTCGATCGTGGTCGATCAGTCTCTCTGCACCAACCCGCTCGAGGCCGCGAAGTTCATCCAGTTGCTCCGGACGATGCGCTCGATCGCACCGATCCCGTTCTTCTCGACGGGCTCGGACTTCATCAACTTCCTCACGGGCCAGGGCGGGCCGCAGGATCTCTACCCGATGCTGCGCGGCTTCCTCGGCGAGGGCAGCCCGCTCCTGTTCACGCCGATCCAGGTGACGCCGGACCGCGCGGCACAGCTCGACCAGGTGCTCGTCACGGCGGCCCGCATCCTGACGATCCAGTCGACGGGCCACGCGGGCCGTACGACGGTGCGGATCCGGACCGTGATGAACTTCCACGACCGCTGGACGCCGCCGCCGCCGAACACGGGGACGATGCCGGGCCTGGGCATCTTCTACTACTACCGGGTGGACTGAACCGAGAGAGTCGTGCTCTCGCGCTCGCACCGGGTACCATGAGGCCGTCATGCCGCAGCGCTTCCCGTCGAAGGTGGACTGGTGGATCGGGGCGCTGCTCTTCGTGGCTCCGGCCGGCGCGCTCTTCTCGGCCGCGACCCTGGCGCGGGAGGGCCAGCTCGTCGTGGGCCTCGTGCCCGTGGCGTTCATCGTGCTGCTCTACGTCGGCCTCGTCTGGCCCATCTCGTACGAGGTCGGCGACGACGGGCTCGTCATCCGGTTCGGCCTCGCCCGCAGCCGCGTCCCGTACGCAACCCTGAAGGCAGTGCGACCGACGCGCAGCCCGCTCTCGAGCCCGGCGCTCTCGCTCGACCGGCTGCACCTCGACTCCGGCAACCCGCTCGGGCCGAACATCTCGCCCGCGGACCGCGAGGGGTTCT
>JBGAQA010000158.1:0-10340 GCA_044220955.1 Sandaracinaceae bacterium | reverse complement strand
GGCGTTGCTCGGCTCGCCGCTCCGGCCCCTTCCGTCCGCGGGCTGCGCCCGCTCCCGTCCGGGGCCTGCGTGGCGAGCACTCCTGCTGCGGGTCACCCGCAGAGGCGCGCGCCGGGGCACCACGTGCCGACGCTGACGTGGCTGGCCGCGAAGCGCGAGCCGTCGAACGCGAACAGGTCGTACGAGAAGATGGCGCCGCCGGAGGGCGTGAACGACTCGAGGGTGAACGTGCCCGTGAGCGTGAAGCAGGGCGGGCCACCGCCGCCGGCGGGGCAGCTGGAGGCGTCGCCCTCCGCGACCGCGAAGTCGCCTCCGATGCGGTACGTGCGCCCGGGCGTCGCGGTCTCGAGGGAGTCCCACACGCTGATGCTGAGCGAGGAGCCGGTCGGAACGCCGCCGCAGAGGGGCGCGCCGTCGGTGATCACGAACGTCCACGCGGGGCCATCGGCGGGACCGCAGGTGGCGGTCGCGGAGACGCCGTTCACGGGCGTCGGCGCGCACTCGCCCGTGTGGGCTACGTCGGTGCCGGAGAAGTACGCGCTGCACTCGCCGATGTAGGTGACGCCGTCGCAGCCGCACGTCGGGACGCCGCCCGGCTCGGGGCAGTCGGTGGGGCGCGGCGTGCAGACGCCGGTCGAGTCGTCGCCACCGCAGAACGAGCCGTCCGGGTAGTCGCAGAACTCGCTCGGCCCGCAAGGAAGGCCGCCGAAGCCGCCGCAGGAGCGTGGGCCGGGCCCGGCGTCGACGTCGGTGCAGAACAGATCGATGCAGCTGCCGCCGGGCGGCGTGCAGATGCCGCAGGACGCGTTGCAGCAGACGAGGCCGGGGCCGCAGATCGTGGCGCCGCAGGCCTCGCCGGTGCCCGAGTCGGGCAGGACCGCGCTGTCGCCGGGGAGCGTCCCCGCGTCGCTGCCGGCCTCGTGCGCGCTGCTGCAGCCGGCGACGCTGCCGACGAGGACGACTCCGAGACCCACGAGCCCGCGATTCCAGCGCATCAGCGTCTCCCTGCGAGCCACGTTGTGCCGTGGCGCGTTCACGCCGGGAGTGGAGCATCGGGCGTGCCGAGGGGGCGAGAGCGCGGGCGAGGGCGAGGGCGAGGGCGAGAGCGAGGGCGATCTCACGCTGCGCCCTCGTCGCGCAGAGCCGCATCGGCCCGAGCGCCTTCGTCCCGTCAACGCGCGATCGGACCGAGCGCGGCGCCGGTCGCCCGCACGTAGTCCGCAGGCGCGAGCACCATCTGCGTCCCGCGAGCCCCGGCCGAGACGCAGACGCGGTCGAGCGCGAGCATCATCTCGTCGACGAAGACCGGGTAGGCCTTCTTCGCCGCGAGCGCCGTGACGCCGCCGCGCACGTAGCCCGTCAGCGCCGTCACGTCCTTGAGCGGCGCGAGCTCGGCGCTCTTGACGTCCGCGAGCCGCGCGTACGCCTTGAGGTCGAGCTCGACTCCGCCCGGCAGCACCGCGAAGCCGACGTGCTTGCCCGGCTCGCCGCGGACGACGAGCGTCTTCCACACCTCGTCGAGCGGCAGGCCCACCTTCGCGGCGACGGCGCCGGCGCTCAGATCCTCGAGGTCGACCTCGTACTCGCGCAGCTCGTAGGCGATCCCGAGCGCGTCGAGCGCGCGCGCCGCGTTCGTCTTGCTCATCGCACCCTCGCGCTAGACCTTCTCTCCCCGCGCGATCCGGACGTGCCGGAGCACGTCGGCCGCGACCTCGGCCTGTGGCCGGTTGGAGTCGACGTGCACGAGCGTCTCGCCCGGGAAGTGCTGGTCGATCTCGCGGTAGAAGGCGCCGAGCTGCTTCTGCAGGTCGCCGTCGTCGAAGATCTCCCGGCCGATGTTGCGCTCCATGCGGCGCCGCGCCGAGACCTCGGGCGGGATGTCGAGCACGATGGTGAGATCCGGACGGCGCGCGTGCTGGTTCAGCGCCTTGACCCACGCGACGTGCTCGGCCTCGCCGCCGCCGGTGATGCTCTGGTAGGCGACCGACGAGTGGTAGTAGCGATCGCTGATCACGGTCACGCCGTCGTTCAGGTTCGGCAGGATGGTCGACTCCACGTGATCCATGCGATCGGCGGCGAAGAGCAGCGCCATCGTCGTCCACGACGGCGGGCGCGGGCCCTGGAGCCCCGGCACGACGAGGCGCCCCGTGAGGAACTGGCGGATCTGGACGCCGATCGGGCCGTCGCTGGGCTCCCGCGTGGTGCGGACGGGCAGACCGCGGTCTCCGAGCGCCGCGGAGAGGAGGCGGGTGTGCGTCGTGGTGCCGGCGCCATCGACGCCCTCGAGCACGATGAAGAGCCCTTCGATCATGGGCGGGACGCTACCACGGCCGCGCGCATTCTTGACGAGGGGCCCCGAGGGGCGAGAGGGTCGAGGGGATGCGTCGCCTGGCGCTCGCGCTCGCGCTGCTGTCCATCGGGCTGGCCCTGACCGGGCAGGCGCGCGGGCCCTGGCGCGCGCGGCGTCGCACCGGTCGCAGCCCGAACGCGGTGCTCGCGGCGCGTGTCCCGACCGAGGAGTGGCCCGCCGAGCCGGCGGCGCCGCGCGCGGTGGACGGGGACCGCTTCGCGACGGGGCTGCACACGCTCTGCGCGAGCTGGCGCGCCGATCGAGAGCGCCCCTGGGCCGACGCGATCCGCTCGTACGCCGCGGAGATGGGGGTCGATCCCTTCGTCCTGGCGGCGCTCGTCTACCGCGAGAGCCGCTGCGAGGCAGACGCCGACTCCGTGGAAGGGCCCGGCCTCGGGCTCACGCAGATCCCGCGCGACCTCTACACGCCCGACGTGCACGACGGGGCGATCCACTACCGCGTGCGGGACGCGGGCTCGCTCGTCGAGCGCACGATCGCTGCGGAGCGCTTCCCGTTCGGGCCGACGCGCTTGCTCTCGGCGGAGCCCAACATCTACTGGGCCGCCGCTCTCTTGCGCATGTGGCGCGACCAGCACGAGACGGTGGACGCCGAGTTCGCGCAGGAGGCGCATCGCCACTACCTCTCGCACTTCGTCTGGGGCGATCGCGTCCGCAGCGACTGGGAGGAGGAGCGCATCCTCATCGATCGCCGCCGGCTGCTCGAGTACGTGGGGGCCCGCGTGCCCTCCCAGACGGTCGACTGGAACGGCGTCGCGCTCGGCTGCCCGCTCGACGGCTGCCCACGCGTGATCCTGAGCTGGCTCGGCGAGGAGCGCGAGGACGGCGTGCGCGAGCACCGGGGCATCGACGTCGACGCGCTGCCGGGCGAGCCGGTCCGCGCCGTCGCCGACGGAGTCGTGGGCTTCGCGGGCGTCGATCTGCCCGGGCACGTCGCTCACGTTCAGGTCGAGCGCCCGAGCGGCTACGAGGCCTACCCGCGCGCGTCGCTCGGCGCGGGCGGCCGCTACGTGTGCATCTGGCACGGCGCGCCGGCCGAGGGCACGCCGCGCAGCTGCTACATGCACCTCGAGACGGTCGCGATGGTGCACGGGCAGACGGTCCACCGCGGCGATCTCGTCGGCACCGTGGGGCGCACGGGCATGCACCGCTCGGCGGCGCACCTGCACCTCGAGCTGCACACGCACGACCTCGAGGACCCCTCGCGCATCATGGCGGGGCTGCTGCTCGGGCACGACCCCGAAGCGGAGGCGCGCGCGCGGCGGCATCGGCGGCGAGTCGCGGCGGCGGCGGCGGCCGTCGAGTGAGCGCGAGGGCGCGGGCAGGCGCGAGCGCGAGACCGGGTATCCTGGCTGGATGAAGGTCGTCGCGATTCGCGGTGCCGGTGGCCCCGACGTGCTCGCCATCGAGGAGCGCCCCACGCCGCCTCTCAGGGAGGGCCAGGTGCGGGTCGAGGTCGCGGCCGCCGGGCTCAACCGCGCCGATCTGCTCCAGCGGCGCGGCCTCTATCCCGCGCCGCCCGGCACCGTCGCCGACGTGCCGGGGCTCGAGTACGCGGGCACGATCGTCGAGGCAGGCGAGGGCGTCGCGCGTGCCCGCGTCGGCGAGCGCGTGATGGGCCTGGTGCCCGGCGGCGCGATGTCGACCGAGCTGGTGGTGCCCGACGCCGAGACGATGCCCGTGCCGGAGCCGCTCTCGCTCGTCGAGGCCGCCGCGGTCCCCGAGGTCTTCGCGACCGTCTGGGACGCCGTCTGGGTCCAGGCGGGCCTGCGCCGTGGTCAGACGCTCCTGGTCCACGCGATCGGGAGCGGCATCGGCACCGCCGCGATCCAGCTCGCGAGCGCGTTCGGCGCGCGCGTCCTCGGGACCTCGCGCACGCCGAGCAAGCTCGAGCGATGCGCAGCGCTCGGTCTGCGCGACGGCATCGTCGTGGAGCAGGACAACGCGTTCGCCGCGAAGGTCTCCGAGCTCACGGGCGGCGCGATGGCCGACGTGATCCTCGACACCGTCGGCGCCGCGTACCTCGAGGACAACGTCCGCGCGCTCGCTCCGCGCGGCACGATGGTCGTCATCGGCCTGGTCGGCGGCGTGAGCGGCACGATGCCGCTCGGGATCCTGCTGGGTAAGCGCGGCCGCGTGATCGGCAGCGTCCTGCGCACGCGCGGGGCCTCGGAGAAGCGCGCGCTCGCGGAGGGCTTCGGTCGCGAGCTCGTGCCGCTCTTCGAGGACAAGACGCTCGTCCCCGTCGTCGAGCAGATCCTGCCGATGACCGAGGTCGGCCGCGCTCACGCGCTGCTCGAGTCGAACGCGACGTTCGGGAAGATCGTGCTCGCCTGGTGAGCGGGGGCGGACCGTAACAACCCGGGGACGGCTGACCTCCGGCTCGCCGGGGCGCTGGCCACCGGAGCCGCCACCCGGCGCGCGGCTCACGCATTCCAGGGCGAAATGACGCGTCCCACGCCGTCCCACATGTCGGCACACGCGTTGCGAAGACGCCGCGCATGCCGACCACCGACGCACGCAGCCTCGCCCTCGTAGCCCTCGGTTCGCTCAGCCTCGCCGCCCTCGCCGGGTGCGCGCAGGAGCCCTCCACCGCCACCGCCGACCTCGGCCGCGGCGAGGAGTTCGTCGAGGACGGCGAGGTCGTGCCGGAGGGCAAGGCCGACGACTTCTTCTCGGCGAGCGCCTCGGAGTTCGTCATCGCGGGCTCGGACACCGTCACGCTCGAGTCGAGCTACCAGTCCCGCTCGGCAGCGGACCGCCTCGCCCGCGCCCGCCAGCTCGTGGGCCTCCGCCAGACGGCCCTCGCCTGGTTCCTCAACCAGTACCTCGTCGACAAGGAAGAGGAAGAGGCCAACCACGCGTACGGCGGCTTCGGCGCGATGGCCAAGGCGGGCGACTACGAGTCGGCCAACATCCGCCCGGAAAGCACCGGCTCGCTCACCTACCGCTTCGACTTCGAGCAGCTCGTCGCCGGTCGCACGAACCTCATGACGCTCCTGCACACGACGGCCGGAACGGGCGGCGCGCGCACGTTCACGCTCACCGTCGGCCTGCCGACGAACGAGCAGATGGCGCAGCTCGAGACCAACCACGAGTGGTATCGCAGCGCGCCGTGGACCGACTGGAACCCGACGACCGTGGCTGCGTCGCTGCGGCGCGACCTCCAGGTGACCATCCGCCCCGAGACGGCGTCGCACGACGTGTGGTTCGACTACAACCGCCTCTTCGCCGACGGCGTGCTCGACGTCGACATCCACTTCGGCTGGGACTACCACGCGGGCTACCACGTCACCCACGCCCGCGAGATGCACGACTGGCTCCGCGCGCAGGGCTTCCGTGCGCCGGTCACGCGCTTCGAGGACCTGAACCGCACGAGCGGCGCGTACACGCGCACGATCCGCGCGAACGGGCGCGACGTCCGCGTCGAGGTGCGCCTGTTCTACGGGCACGCGGGCGGTGACACCGACCCGGACACCGACGCGGGCGGCCGCCAGCTCGAGGCCGACGCGCACACCTCGCTCGCCACGCGCGACGTCATCGTGTACTCGGGCCACTCGGGCCCCTTCTACGGCTTCGCGCTCGCCAACTGGCGCCGCACCGACGAGGGCGACCTCGACGACACCGACATGGTCAGCGTCCCGATGGCGAACCGCTACCAGATCGTCGTCGCCGAGGGCTGCGACACGTACCAGATCGGCGCCGCGTTCTCGCAGAACCCCGCGCACCGTGACCTGCACGACCTCGACGTGCTCACGACGACCAGCTTCTCGAACGCGTCGAGCCCCGAGACGGTGCAGGCGTTCCTCTCGCACCTCACCGAGCGCGACAGCCGCGGCCACCACCGACCGCGCACCGTGCGCTCGCTCCTCACGCGCCTCGATGGCGCCTCGAGCTACGGCTTCCACACGATGTACGGCATCCACGGCGTCGACGACGACCCCTCGCTGCACCCCTACGCCGACCGCGAGATGATCGGCCAGGCGTGCAGCGCGAACGCCGACTGCGGCGACCTCGGCAACCTCTGCATCCGCCCGCGCGCCGGCGCCCCGCGCGTCTGCACCGCGGCCTGCACGGACGACAGCGGCTGCCCGACCGGCATGGCCTGCCGTGCGATCGCCAGCGCCAGCTCGCGCACCATCTACGGCTCCGCCTGCGTCGCCCGCTGAGCGGGGTCACTCCACGGGGATCCAAGTCCCCGATAACACACCGATCTGGCGGGTAGGTGCGCGTTTCGTGGGCTCGCCGCGTCCGGAGGCGTCGATTCGACGGGGCGTCGGGCGCTGGTCGGCGCGCGGCGCGTGCGAAATCGCGCTCACGTGCGGCGTGCTCGCTCCGCTCGGCTCCGTCGCCGACCGCCCTCAGTAGCGGCGCGGATAGGCGGCCATCGTCTCGCCTCGCAGACGAGCGCCGCGCACCAGGTGGATCTGCTCGAACTGGAAGAGCGCGTCGCTCTGACGCGGGTGGTAGAACACCCAATCCCCCGGCTCGATCGGCGTGTCCCCGGGCGCGATGACCATGCCCTGGTTGGGCACCATCGCCGGGTCGGCCGCGTCGGAGACGAAGGGCGCCGGCTGGATTCCGCGGGGATGGGTCCAGAGCGCCGGCCAGCCACCGCCGTGGATCGTCAGCCCCTGGACGCCGGCGAAGAGTCGCGCGCTCTGCGCCTCGCTGAAGAACGGCAGTCGCGGCATCGCGAACTGCCGGAGCACGGGCGTCGCGATGAAGATGGCCGGCTGGAGCGCCGAGATCACGTGGTCGGGGTAGTCGCCGGGGCGCAGCACGCCGCCGCCGGCCGCGACGTCGTTCACCGGCGTGGTCCCCGGCGTCCCGTACATCGGGAACGTCGAGCTGCCACCGCTGTTGAAGATCAGGTCCGGCGTCAACAGGTCGGAGAACTGCGTCTGCAGCACGTCCACGAACGACCGGTAGATCGCCGTCGCCTCGGTCCACGCCGCGGTCACGGCAGCGAGCGTTCCGCCGGGCGTGAACGCGACGTGTCCGTCGTAGCCGAGCAAGCCCGCGAGCTCGACGCTCGTCGCGTCGCGAAGCATCGTGAGCATCGCCGTCAGCTCGTCGGTCGTCGTGATGCCGCTCCGCCGCAGACCCACGTCGAGCTCGATCACGAGCCGAAGCGTCACCCCGAGCCGCGTGGCGAGCGCCGCGAGCTCGGAGAGGCGCGCGGCTCCGTCGGCGACGAAGATCACGCGCGCCGCGATGGCGGGGAGCTCCGTCGCCGGCTGGGCCGCGAGGAAGCTCTCGACCGCGCTCGTCACGTGCGCCTTGCCCACGAGCACCTCCGCGCTCGGGAACGCCGTCAGGAGCGGCGCGAGAAACGGCAGGTGGAGCACGAGGAAATGGTCGCTCCGGCTGCGCCGCGAGACGTACGAGAGCAGATCGAGCGAGGGGAGCGACTTCTCCACGATGCGATAGCGCGAGCCGGGCGGGATCGCGGCGACGATCGCGTCGATGTTCGCGTCCACGCGATCCATGTCGACCAGGACGACGGGCGTGCCGATCCCCGCGGCGTCGAGATCGGCCGAGATCTGGTCGAAGTAGCTCGGCGCCGGGTAGTCGAGCGCCGGTGGCGTCGCCGCGGCCGGAAGCGGGCAGGGCGAGCCCGCGTCGAGCAGGGACGCCCCCGCGGGGCCGCCGCATCCGGCGAGGTAGGCGGTCGACCCGGCGGCGGCAGATCCGAGGAAGCGACGGCGACTGACGCGCATGTGCATCTCGCTCCGTCACTGCCTGGTGAAGGCCAGGCGCGTCTGCGACACGGGCGCGCCGGCGATGGCGTTGTCGAGCACGATGGAGAGCGTGTCGCCGTCGAGCGTGTACGCGTGCGTCTGGGGCGACGGGAAGCAGACGCCGCTCCCGCCGAACCCGGTGAGCACGATGCACCGCGAGCCGTCCGCCGCGATCGACGAGGTGTTGCCGGACAGAGGGTCGATCAGGAAGTCGTCGAACGTGAGCGCGAGGTCGCTGCCCGTCGCGACGTAGGTGCCGCGCACGTGCACCTCGTCGGAGAGGGTCTCGTACGAGAGCAGCAGGTCCAGGTCGAACGTCGCCGGCATGGCGCGTCCGTCGAGCACGAGCGTCGCGTCGACGTCGAGGTCGCCGCCGAGGGAGGGCGGCAGCGCGGTCACGCCGTGGGCCTGCCGCCACGTCCCGGCGAGCGGGTGATCGCCGGCGCAGGCGGTCCCGAGCCCCACGACCATCGCGAGCGTCAGCACCCGCCGGGCGCGTCGTGGGAGTGTCTTGTCTTCGGTGTGGCGCATGATCGGACTCCTTCGGTGGCGGCTCCCAGCAGCGCTCGTGCCGGACGGTTCTCGCGGTTTCTCGCGCTTCCTCGATGTCGCTCCCCGCGCTGCGTGCACGCGAGCGCACGCCTGTGCAGCGCACTGCACGTCCCCGCGGGCTCCCGGCGCTCGATTCGCTCCAGCCGCGGCTCCGAGCGCCTGCCTACGGGCCGCCCGCGGCGTCGCCGCACGAGCGCGGGGGCGTACGCGAGAGACGCGCCTCTTGCGCCTCGACGCGCCAGGGGCGCACGCTGGAGGGTAGAGCATGAATCGCGTCCTCGTGCTGATGGACGACGAGGTGGAGCGGGGCAGGGTGGCGGCCCTGCTGGGGCCCGACTGCACCGTCATCGCCGCCCGAGCCGACGACGCACCGGCGGAGGACTTCGATCTCTGCGTCGTCGATGCGACTGCCCGGACCCGCCTCCGAGAACGCATCCGAGCGTGGAGGGCGGCCGCGCAGCCGACGTTCCTTCCGGTGCTCCTCGTCGCGTCGAGGGAGGCCGCGGCAGGCGTGGAGCCGCAGGAGCTCCCCGACGAGCTGCTCGTGCCGCCCGTCGACGGCCTCGAGCTGCGCCTGCGCGCCGGAGGACTCCTGCGAGCGCGGAGGCTCTCGCTCGCGGACGCGGCGCGCGAGCGCGTCGTGACGGAGCTGCGTGCGCAGGGCGCGCTCCTCGGCGAGCAGGCGAGGGTCGAGAAGGCACTCTCCGAGGCGATCATCGACAGCTTTCCGGCCATCTTCTACGTCATCGACGAAGGTGGTCGCTTCTTGCGCTGGAACCGGAACTTCGAGCAGGTCAGCGGCTACTCGCCCTCGGAGATCGCGTCCATGCATCCGCTGGACTTCTTCGACGGCCGCGACGAGGAGCTCATCGCCGAGCGCATCGGCCTCGTCTTCGCCAAGGGCAGCGCCGACGCCGAGGCCTCGTTCATCACCAAGGGCGGCGCGCGCATCCCTCACTACTTCACGGGCGTGCGCACGAAGCTGAACGGGGTGACCTGCCTCATCGGCGTGGGCATCGACGTCACGGAGCGCCGGCGCGCGGAGAAGTCGCTCCGTGACCTCTCGGCGGCCGTCAACGCCTCCGGCGACGTCGTCTTCATGACCGATCGCGACGGGATCATCACCTCGATCAATTCGCGATTCACCGACCTCTACGGACACCCTCAGGAGCGCGTCGTCGGCGTGGTGACGCCGCGCATCCTCAAGAGCGGGGAGCAGGGCGCGGAGGTCTACCGGACGTTCTGGGAGTCCGTCCTCGAGGGGCGGCTCTTCCGCGGCGAGCTCGTCAATCGCACGGCCGACGGTCGCGCGGTCTTCATCGAGGAGACCGTCAGCCCCTACCTCGACGACCGCGGTGAGATCGCCGGCTTCCTGGCGATCCAGCGCGACATCACCGAGCGCAAGCGCCTGGAAGAGGAGCACGAGAAGCTGCAGGAGCGCGTGCTGGCCTCGCAGCGGATGGAGGCTGTCGGGCGGCTCGCGGGCGGCGTCGCGCACGACTTCAACAACCTGCTCGCGGTGATCTTGAGCTACGCCGACTTCGCGCTCGAGGGGCTCCGCGAGGCGGACCCCTTGCGCGCCGACCTCGAGGAGATCCGCCGGGCCGGCGAGCGGGCCGCGGACCTCACCAAGCAGCTACTGGCCTTCAGCCGCCGTCAGGTCCTGGTGCCCAGGG
>JBGAQA010000157.1:0-10452 GCA_044220955.1 Sandaracinaceae bacterium | reverse complement strand
CACCGGGGTAGGTGTAGCCCGTCCCGTCGGCGCCGTAGAGGGTGCGATCCCCGCATCGCACCACGACGCGGCTCGCGAACTCCTCGAGCGTCGCGGGCCGGCGCGCGACGACGCACGCCGTCCCCACCGCGACCGTCGTCGATGCCGTGACGTGCCCCGAGCGCATCAGCACCCGGTCCACCGGCGCGTCGGAGGGGACGGCGAGCGCGACCTCGTCGCTGAGCGGGGCGATCACCAGCTCGATCCGCGAGCCCGCCATCGCGATCACGGCGGCACCGTCCCAGGAGTGGAGGCGCGTCCCCTCGTGGGCGAAGCCGATCTCGTAGCGCACGTGCGCGTCGGCTTCGCTGGCCCAGGCCACGCCGATGGCGTCGCCGAGCACGTCGCTGGTGGGCGCATAGAGCGTCTCTTCCCCACAGGTGACGGACAGCGCCGAGACACCGTGGACGCGCGCGCGCGCGTCGGCCTGGAACGTGGCGTCCACACGGCAGGCCTCTCCCGGCTCGTGCGACGTCAGGCCCGAAGCGCGCGCGATCGCCGCCTCGAACGTCGCGTGCACGGGCGTGCTCGCCGCCGCGACGGGCGCAGCGCCAGACGCGTACGCTGGGCGATGCGCGCTCGCGGCCAGGTGAATCGCCGAGAACGAGAGGCCACCCACGAGCAGGCTGGCCGCGATCACGAGCACCCCGATCTGACGCTGGAGCGCCGGCGAGAGCATCCGCGCCCCAGGGCCCACGCGGCCCCACCCAGCCGCAGGAGGTGGCGATTGCGCGGCCGCTCGCAGCCGCTCCAGCTCGGCCGCCTTTCGAGCGTTCGCGGCGGCCAGCCGCTCGAGCTCTTCCTTCGTCTCCGCCAGCTCTCTCGCCTGGGCTTCGAGCTTGGCGTCCAGCGCTTCCCGATCGTCCCGATGAGGCATGGGTCGAGTATGCCGATCGGTGGCGCAGGGTTCCAGGGTCACCTGGACCTACCCCCCATCCCGGGCGGGTCAGCCCCTCAGGACGCGCACCTCGCTCCGCCCGGATCCACGGGGAACCACCTCCACACGCGCGGCGAATCGCTCGGCGACCTGGGGCACGTGCGTGACGATCGCGATCTGCCGCCCGCTGGCACGCAGCGCCTCGAGGGCGCCGAGCGCGATCTCCAGCGACGCCGGGTCGAGCGCGCCGAGCCCCTCGTCGAGGAACAAGGAGCTGGCCCGGAGCACGTCGCGGCCTCCCTCGGCGGCGGTCATCGCGGCCAGACCGAGCGCCAGCGCGAGCGAGACGAGGAAGCTCTCGCCCCCGGAGAGGCTCTGGACCGCGCGGCGCGCGTAGCCCGCCTCGCGATCGACGACCGAGAGCGCGATCTCACCGGCCGCCGGCGCGCGCGCGAGCGTGAAGCGCGGAGCGAGGTGGGCCAGCTCCGCGTTGGCGAACCCGATCAAGCGCGCGAGGGTCAGCGACTGAGCGTGCGCGCGGAAGCGCTTTCCGTCGGAGGACCCGATCGACGCGTCGAGCCCTTCCCAGCGCGCCTCCTCGCGCCGAGCGCCCACGCACGCCTCGTCGAGCTCGGTGACGCGCTGCCGGATCGCTCGGTCGTGCGCGAGCGCCGCCTCCAGCGTGGCCTCCCGACGTCGCGCCACCTCGCGCGCGGCCCGGGCCTCCCCGATCCGCGCGTCGAGCGCCTCCCCCTCGGCCTCCCCCGCCTCCTCGGAGCAGAGCTGCTCCAGAGCGACGCGTCGCCCGCGACGCTCGTCGAGCCGCGCGTGCGCGCGTGCGCGCTCGTGGTCGAGCCGCGCGAGCTCGGCGCGCGCGCGGCGGATCCGATCGCGGTCGACCCCGAGCACCCGCGTCGCATCGGCGCGCGCGACGCCCGCCGCCTCGAGCGCGCGTGCCGCGCTGCCGGTGCACGCGGCGAGCGCCTGCGCGGCGGCGTCGACCTCGAGCTCGTGGCGCTCGACGCTCTCCGCGAACGCCCGCACGCGCTCCCGGGCACGATCGAGGACGTGCGCGGCGTCGAGCGCGCGCCCGGACGCGTCGGCGCGCGCGGCAGCCGCCGCTTCGTCGGCCGCCCGCGCCAGGGCCTCGGCCGTCTCGAGCGCAGAGCGGGCAGCGCGCTCGCGCCGCGAGGCCTCGTCCAGCGCGCGCGTCTGGGCGTCGACCTCGGCGAGCGCTCGCGCGATCGCCTGAGGCTCCCGATGCACCTCGTCCGATGCGGCGAGTCTTGCGCGCGCTCGGTCCGCCTCGTGCCGGGCCCTGGCGAGCTCGGCCTCTCCGGCGCGACGCGCCAGCTCGAGGCTCGACGCCTCGCGCCGCAGCGCGTGGACGGAGGCCTGGACCCGCGAGAGCGTCCCGCGCGTGCGATCGAGCGCGAGACGGATGGTCACGACCCGAGCGTCGAGCTCGCTCCATCCCTCGTCGGAGGCTCCCCCGGAGAGTGGATGCGCCGTGGCGCCGCAGAGCGGGCACGGCTGCCCGTCCAAGAGCGTCGCGCGGTGGGCCTCGAGTGAGCGAGCGAGCAGGGCGCGCTCTCGCGCGCGCTGCGCCTCGTCGAGGCGTGCGCTCTGCGACGTCGCGTCCAGCGCCAGCTCGAGCGCACGCGCGTCGAGGCGCTCGGCCGCGGCGACGTGGGAGCGCGCCAGCTCTTCGGCACGCTCCACCTCTCGGGTCGCCTGCTCCGCCGCCGCGTCCGCGGCGCGCAGCTGATCGAGCGCCGAGGCCAGCGTCGTGAGCGCCCGCGCCCGCCCGCGGAGGTCGTCGATCTCGGCGTCGGAGGGGGCGACCGGGATCGAGAGCCATCGCTCCCGCAGCGCGCGCACCGACTCCTGCCGCGCTGCGCGCGCGGCGGCGTGAGTCGCCTCGAGCGCCGCGAGCGCGCGCTGGGCCTCGCGCGCCGTATCGGCCAGGGGCGCGAGCGCCGACGCGGCGCCCGCGTGCGCCGCTCGCTCGGCCTCGCAGCGCGCCAGCGCTTCGCGGTGGCTCCGATGCGCCCGACGCTCGTCCTCGAGCGGCGGGACCAGCGCCTCGGCGCGGTCGGCCAGCTCGACGTCCCCGCGCGCGAGCTCGACCAGGCTCCGCTGGTTCTCGATCTCGTCGAGCGCGGCCAGGGCGGACGCCTCCTCTCTGCGGAGCTGCCCTAGGGCCACACGCCGATCGCGCTGCGCGGCGAGCGCTGCCGCCCTCTCGTCGGCGCGCGCCGCGTCGAGCCGCGCGGCGACGAGCTCGCCCTCGGTCCGCTCGACCTGCTCCGGCGGCAGGACGGTGAGCATGCCGCGGGTGATCTCCGCGTTCTCCCGCGCGCGCCGAGCGTCGCTCGCGCGAGCGTGGACGACCTTGGACACCTCGGCGAAGATCTCGGCGCCCGTGAGCCGCTCGAGCAAGAGCGCGCGCTCGTCGGAGGGTGCGTCGAGGAACGCCGCGACCTCGCCCTGGGGCAAGAGCACGGCGCGGCGCAGCTCGGCGAGGCCGAGGCCGAGCTTGGCCTCGATCGCCGCGAGCACCTCGCCCTTCGTCCCGCTGCTGACGCGGCCCGTGGCCACGTCGCGCAGCGAGAGCTGCGTCGGTCGGAAGCGTCCCGTGCGGCCCCGCGCCGCGGCCCAGCGCGCGCGGTACGTGCGGCCGTCCACGCCGACGAAGTCGACCTCCGCGAACGCGTCGTCCGCGCCCCGACGCACGAGCGTGCGCGCATCGCTGCCCGAGAGATCGCCCGCCTCCTCCCCGTCGAGCCGCTGCCGCGGCGTGCGCTCGAGCCGTGGCGTCGTGTCGAAGAGCGCGAGGCAGAGCGCGTCGAGCAGCGAGCTCTTCCCGGCACCGGTCGGCCCGACGATCGCGAACACCCCCGCCGACCGCAGCGGCTCGACCGAGAGGTCGACCTCGAACGGGGCCTCGAGGCTGGCCAGGCGTGCCCCGCGGATGGCGAGGATGCGCATGATCAGCCCAGCTCCGATCGACGCGCCGCGGTCGATCCGGAGAGCGCGAGCGCGGCAGGGGACCGTGGGCTCGCGCTCGCGCGCTCGCCCTCGCCCTCGATCTCCACCGCGCGCTGGCGTCGGCGCTCGAGGATCACCCGCGCCTCCGCCGTCGCCTCGGCGAGCGCACAGAGGACGTCGGCCGACGGAGCCTCGCCGTGCTCGGCGATCCATCTCGCGACGAGGACGTCCCGTACGTCCAAGGGCGCCGCGCTCCCTGCCTCGAGCGAGAGGTGCGCCTCGACCTCCGGCCTCTCGATCACGACGTGCACGAGGTGGATCGCCCTGCTCTGCGCGGCGGCCTCGATGACGTCGAGCACGTCGCGCTCGCCCGCGCCAGCCCGCACGCGCACCTCGACCCAGGGCCACGCGCGCTCGTCGTCGCGCTCCTCGCGAGTCGGGAACGACCCGAGCGCCGCGAGCGCGTCCGCCCGCTCGGCGAGCCCCGTCGCCGGCACGCGCACGAGCGCGACGCTCCGGGGCACGCGCACGGCCTCGCTCGCGACCTGCCGCCCGTCGATGGTCACGAAGCGGACCTCGTGCTCGAGGTCGCGCTCCGCGAACGAGAGCGGGATGGGGGACCCTGCGTAGCGCGCCACCCTGCCGATCGGCTGCGCGAGATGGAGGTGCCCGAGAGCGACGTAGGCCACCTCGCGGGTGTCGATGACGTCGATGGGCAAGGTCCCGTCCACCCCGAGCGCGAGCAGGCGCTCGCTCTCCCTCGACATCCGCGCGCCCGCGGCCGCGAAGTGCCCGGTGACCACGATGGGCTCGCCGTCGGCGCGCGCCTGCAGCGCATGCGAGATCGCGGCGTCGTAGACCTGCCGAGCGCCGACCTCGACCGCCGCCCCGCCGCCCTCGGCGACCGGCGGCAGGTCGGCCCCGCGCAGGAACGGCACGGCCACGACGCGGCCGATCACGCGACCGCCCCGCGTCACCGCAACCACCATCCGCTCCGCCGCGATCCGCGCGCCCTCGTAGGGCACGCTCCCCACGATCGAGACGCCCTGCGCGCGCAGCACGGGATCGGGCGCGGCGAGCCGGGCCGGCGAGTCGTGGTTCCCCGCGACGATCACCACCGCGAGCTCGGGCAGCCGGCGCCGGACGTCGGCCAGGAAGCCGTAGAACATCGCGAGCGCGCTGCCCGGGGGCGAGCCGCTGTCGAACACGTCGCCGGCGATGATCAGCGCGTCGACGCGCCGTGCCTCCAGCGTGTCGAGGAGCCAGGCGAGGAAGCGCGCGTGCTCGTGCGCTCGCTCGCGGCGGTAGAGCGTGTGCCCGAGGTGCCAGTCCCCGGTGTGGCAGATGCGCAGCGACATCGATCCCTGGACGTTCTATCGCGCACCGACTGACGGACGGGATCCTCGACCGATCGGTCACCGCATTTTTTCGCGGAATCACGGGTGTTTTCGGGAGGGGGAGCGAGAGAGAGACCGCCGGCCGGCGATCCGTCGCGCGCCCGTATGCGTCTGCGCACGCGGGCGGCGGTCACGGCGCGCCCCGCCGTGGTCACTGGGGACGTGCGCATCCTCGTCCTCCTCGTCTCTGCCACCCTCCTGTTCGCCCCCACGGCTCGCGCCGACGCGACGGCCCGCATCGAGGGCGGACGCATCGCCCTCTCCGCACCGCTGGTCTTCGAGACCCACGGAGGCACGCTCGTCCCGGCCGACGCGCCGCTGCTCGACGCCGTCGCGAGCCTGCTGCGCGCGCACCCGACGATGACGATCGAGATCGGCGCGCACACCGACTCCCGCGGGAGCGAGGCGTTCAACCAGCGCGTCACGCAGTCGGTGGCCGACCAGGTGCGGATGGCCCTCATCGCTCGGGGCATCGCGGCCAGCCGGCTGGTGGCGGTCGGCTACGGCGAGACGCGACCGATCGCCGACGACGCCACGCCGGCCGGCCGCGCCGCGAACCGGCGGATCGAGCTCGCCGTCGTGCATCCGTGAGGCACCCTCGGGAGATGAGCCGGCCGAACTGGTTCGTCGCGCTCACGGTCAGCGCGCCGGATCTCCCGCGCGTGATCGGCGCGCCGCCCCGGCAAGTGCGGGTCTTCGCCGCCGAGGATCTGCACGCGACGATCGCGTTCCTCGGGCCGGTGGGCGCTCCGCAGGCACTGGCTGGCTGGCGCGCGCTCGGCATCGCCCTACCGCCGCGGGCCGTCCGCCTCGGACGCGTGGAGCCGCTCGGGGCGAGCGCGCTGTCCTCGCTGCTCGGCGACCCGGAGATCGACGCCGCGATCGGCGGCGCGCGCGCCAGGGTGGCGCTCGCTGCGGGCGCACCCGTGGACGACCGGCCTCCGCTCGGTCACGTCACGATCGGCCGCATCGCGCGCCGCGCGTCCGCCGACGAGCGACGCGCCGCCATCGCATGGGCGGGGCAGCTCGATCTGCGGGGCTGCGCGGCGCGCGTCGAGGCCGTCGCGCTCTACACCTGGGCCGAGGACCGTCGAGAGCGGCTCTTCCGCGCGGTGCAGACACGCGCGCTGCCGTGAGGCCCTCGCTCTCAGCCCGGGTCCTCCGCCGACTCCACCGCCGGCCGGAAGATCTCGCCCCAGCCGCCGGAGGCGTTGAGCGCCGCGAGGATCGAGTTGAGCCCCCACTGCAGACGGTTGAGGAACACCCACTCCGCGGGCATCGCCATGCGCCGCTGGTTCGGGTTGTCGAAGAGCAGCACGGCGTAGCTCTCCTGGACGTACTCGTTCGTGTACCGGAAGGGCCTCGCCGTGGTCGCGAAGAAGGGGCGATAGAGGTAGCGCATCACCTGCCACTGGTGGTCCCAGTCGAAGCGCTTGGGGTCGGGGACCATGCCGAGGGCGCCGAACGTCGCACCGAAGCGGGCACGGTCGTCGTCGAGCACCGAGAGCGCGACGCGCTTCCACGCGGCGATCATCTTCGGGTCGTAGCGACGCACGCAGCCGAAGTCGAGGAACGTGACCCGCCCGTCGTCGTGGAAGAGGTAGTTCCCGGGGTGCGGGTCGGCGTTGTAGATGCAGCGGTGGAACACGCTCTCGAAGCACGTGCGGAACAGGATCGCCCCGGCCCGATCCTTGGCCTCCTGCGACGCCGTGTCCGCGAAGGCGTGGAAGCTCCTGGCGCGGACCAGCTCGGTCGTGAGCACGCGCCGCGTCGAGCGATCGGCGATCACCTCGGGCACGTGCGCGTCGGCGTACTTCGCGAAGAGCCCCTTGAAGAGTCGCTGGCTCTCGGCCTCGCGCTGGTAGTCGCACTCCTCGAGCAGGCGCGCGCGTACCTCGTCGGCGACCTCACCCCCGTCGAGCGCCGTGCCGAGCGTGCTCATCCTCAGCAGCATCCCGGCGGTGCGCAGGTCGCTCACGAGCAGCTCCTCGATGCCCGGGTACTGAACCTTCACCGCGACGTCGCGCCCCTCGTGCCGCGCCCGATGCACTTGACCGATGGACGCCGCCGCGAACGGCGATTCCTCGAACGTCTCGAAGCGCTCGTGGGTGGGTCCACCGAGCTCGCGGGTCAGCAGCTCGTCGATCTTCGGATACGCGAGCGACGTCGACTCGGACTGGAGCTTGGCCAGGACGCGCTGCGCCTCGGGCGGCATCGCACCGGGCATGTAGCTCGCGATCTGACCGACCTTCATCACGAGGCCCTTCAGCGCGCCCATCTCCTTCACGAGATCCTCGGCGCTCTTGACGGCCGCGCTCGTCGCCTCCGACGCCGGGTCCTTTCGCGCGCCGAACGCCATGCGCCCCGCGGCCTTGGCGCCGAGCTTCGCCGCGAGCTTCGCGGTCACGAGCGTGCGCTGCCGGAACCCGCGCGCGAGATCGGTGAGCCGCTTCGGATCGTCGTCGGCCATGCGCGCGCGGCTTCCCTCCGCGCGCGGCACCCGTCAAGTCGCGCTCGGCCCGTCCCGGCTCGACGGCCATACCAAATGCGATGCATCCCGTCCCGGTGCGCCCTATCGTTCGACATCTCCACGATGCGTTGTTCGAGCACGAGCGCGACTGACCACCCTGCCACTCCGATGAGGGTTGCGGCCGCTCGGGCGACCGACCTCGCGAGAGCCGCGAGGGGCTGACGCTTGCCGGCGCCGCGCCTCGCGCCCGGGAGCCTGATCGCGGATCGCTTCCGCATCGAGGCCGAGGCCGGCGCGGGCGGGATGGGCGTCGTGTACCGCGCGCAGGACCGCGCGTCGGGGCGCTTGGTCGCCCTCAAGGTGCTCTCGGAGACCGGCGGCGTGGACGCGTCGCGCTTCGGGCGGGAGCGCTCGATCCTGCGCGACCTCGATCACCCGAACATCGTCCGCTACGTCGCCCACTCGGAGCCCGGGGTGACCCCGCCCTGGCTCGCCATGGAGTGGCTCGAGGGCGAGACGCTCGCGGCGCGCCTGCGGCGGGGTCCCCTCGGCATCGCGCGGGCCCTGCGCGTCGTGCGCGACGCGGCCAGCGCGCTCGGCGGGGCGCACGCCGCCGGCATCGTCCACCGCGACCTCAAGCCCGCCAACCTCTTCGTCGTCCCGGGCGAGCCCGAGACCGTGAAGGTGCTCGACTTCGGCATCGCGCGGCGCATGTCCGGCGACGCGAGCACGATCACGACGACCGGCACCGTGCTCGGCACGCCCTACTACATGGCGCCCGAGCAGGCGCGCGGGAGCCGCGAGATCGACGCGCGCACCGACGTGTACGCGCTCGGTTGCGTGCTCTACGAGGCGCTCACCGGCGCGCGGCCCTTCGAGCACGAGAGCGTGGTCGCCGTGCTCGCGGCGGTGCTGCTCGAGGAGGCGCCCTCCCCGCGCGATCGCGCAGGCGCGATCCCCGACGCCCTCGACGCGCTCGTGCTCCGGATGATGAGCAAGCGCGCGACAGAGCGACCCGCCGACGGAAAGGAGGTCGTGCGCCTGCTCGACGTGCTGCTCGAGGACGAGTCTTCGCTGCGCGCGTCCACGGCGCCCGTGCGGCGGGCGCTGACGGGTCAGGAGCAGCGCGTGACCTGCGTGGTGCTGGTCGAGGGCGGCGCGCTCGTCCCGGACGACGGGCGGACGCTGGCGTCCAGCGCGGGCGAGGATCTCGCGGGGCGCGTGCGCGCGCTGGTCGAGCCCCTCGGAGGCGAGCTCGTCGCGCTCGCCGACGGCTCGCTCGTGATCGCGCTCGATCCGGGGGGCGGCGCGGCGGACCAGGCCGCGCGGGCGGCGCGCTGTGCGCTCGCCGTGCGAGAGGTGGCGCCCACCGCGGCGATCGCGATCGCTGCCGGCCGCGCGCTCGTGACCGGACGCGTCCCCGTCGGCGAGGTCGTCCAGCGGGGCGCGGAGATGCTCCACCGCCCGGCTGCCGCCGCCTCCGACGGGCGCGCGGACATCCGCCTCGACGACGCCATCGGGGGGCTGCTCGACGGCCGTTTCCGGGTCGAGGTGCGCGGCGGCGTGCCCTACCTGGACGCCTTCGCGAAGGACGAGCCGACACCGCGCGATGCGGCGATGCAGGTCGCGCCGCTCCTCGGTCGCGACCGCGAGCTCGCGCAGCTCGACGCTCTCTTCGAGGAGGCGTGCGACGAGCCGGTCGCGCGCGTCGTGCTCGTCGTCGGACCGACCGGAAGCGGTAAGTCGCGCGTCGTCGACGCGTTCCTCGAGCGCGGCGCGCTGCGCGCCGCGCGGATCGTGTCGGCACACGCCGACGCCCTGGGCGAGGCCGCACCGCTCGCGCTCGCCGCGGAGCTCGTGCGCGCCGCGGCGGGGATCGTGGACGGCGAGCCGCTCGGTGATCGACGCGAGAAGGTCCGAGGCCTCGGGCTCGACGTGCGCGCCAGCGTGATGCTCGGCGAGCTCTGCCGCGCGCCCTTCGAGGCCGACGCCGACGCGGCGCTCGCGGGCGTGCGGCGCGATCCGGTGCTCCGCGGCGACCTCGAGCGCCGCGCCTTCTCGGACTGGATCGACGCCGAGACCTCCCGCGGCCCGCTCGTGATCGCGGTCGACGACGTGCCGCCCGAGCAGCGCCCCGCCCTCGACGAGCGCTTCCGGCGCCAGGTGCTGCCGGTGCTCACGCCGCTCGCCGTCGGCCTCGGGCGCCCGTTCCCCTACATCTCGAACCTCTCGCTGAGCCTCGCGGTGCTCGTGCGCGACCCGAAGACCGACCACGTCGTCTTCGCCCGCGTGAAGGTCCCCAAGGAGATGCTGCCGCGGTTCGTGCCCGTGGTGGAGGGCGAGGAGACGTTCGTCCTGCTCGAGGACCTGATCGCCGAGAACCTCGGCGCGCTCTTCCCGGGCATGGAGGTCGTCGACCGCAGCGTCTTTCGCGTGACGCGCGACGCCGACTTCGAGATCTCCGACGAGGCCGACGACCTGCTCGAGGCCGTCGAGGCCGAGCACCGGGCCCTTGACCAGCACGATGAGCGTGATGCCGAGCACGGCGCCGGCCGCGACCGCCGCCTCCTCCTCGACCGGCCCCGAGTAGACCTCGAAGAAGCGGGCGAGCATCTGCTCGGGCACGGCGAGGTTGGCGTCGTGGTCGCTGCGGATGCAGACGAGGCTCGGGCCGTCGT
>JBGAQA010000156.1:0-10794 GCA_044220955.1 Sandaracinaceae bacterium | reverse complement strand
GGCGTGGCCGGGGCAGTCGACGTGCGCGTAGTGGCGCTTCGACGACTCGTACTCGACGTGCGAGACGGCGATCGTGACGATCTTGCTGTCGTCGCGGACCGTGCCGCCCTTGGCGATGTCGGCGTAGGTGATCTCCTTGCCGCCGAACTTCTTGGCCGCGACCTTCGTGATCGCCGCCGTCGTCGTCGTCTTGCCGTGGTCGATGTGACCGATCGTCCCGACGTTCACGTGCGGCTTGGTTCGGTTGAACTTCTCCTTCGACATCGCGAGCGAGCTCCTTTGCTTTGACAGAACGAGTGAGCCCAGGACGAGAATCGAACTCGCGACCTCCTCCTTACCAAGGAGGTGCTCTACCCCTGAGCTACCTGGGCGATGGGTGGGAACGGGAACGAGGGACCAGAGCGGGAGACCGGGTTCGAACCGGCGACGTTCAGCTTGGAAGGCTGACGCTCTACCAACTGAGCTACTCCCGCGGGCGATACGGAAGCTGGAGAGTGGTGGATTCGAACCACCGTAGGCAAACGCCGGCAGATTTACAGTCTGCTCCCTTTGGCCGCTCGGGCAACTCTCCGAAATGACTGCCTTTACGGTCTTCGACTCACTGGATATTGGCTGGCGACTGGATTTGAACCCGCAACCGCCTGTTTACAAAACAGGTGCTCTACCGTTGAGCTACGCCAGCGAAGCGTCGCTGCGTGGTTCGTTCTCGCGGCCCACCACCGACCGGACGGCGCCGGTCAGAGAACAGACCACGCCCCGCGCGGGGGCGCGAGGGGGCGCTTCTTTACGATTGGCCCCCAGACCTGTCAAGCGCGATCCCAGGCGTCAGGGCGCCGCGTCGGGGGTCGCGTCGGGGGCGATGCTACCTCCGCGCGGCTCCGCCAGCGCCGCCGCCCGATCCTGATCCGGGAGCTCGCCCGTGATCAGGAGCACCCGCGCCCGCTCGAGCTCGGAGCGGGTCCGGATCGCCCACTGCGTGTCGACGCCGGTGCGCTCGACCATCAACAGGGTCAGCTCCCAGTAGCGGATCGCGTGGCGCACCAGCGGCTCGACGCGCTCGCGGAGCGTGGCGCGGTACGCGTCGCGATACATCGCGAGCTGCTGGTCGTTCATCGGCTCGGCGGGGGGCGGCACCGGCGCCGCCGTCATGTCCGCGTAGAGGGTCTCGTACATCGAGCCGATGCGGTAGCCGGCCGCCGCCGCCCAGTGGGCGTTCGTGAGGCGGATCGTGTCGAAGTAGGCCCGCTGAGCGTCGAGGATGAGCTGCGCACGCCGCTCGAGCGTGTCGTGCTGCGCCTGCACGTCGCCCGCCGGCATCGTCATCGCCTCCGAGCGCGCGCGGATGGACTCGGCGCGGACGAACATCGCCGCAGCGGCGAAGTAGGGATCGGTGACGACCTCGTCTCCACGCCGCGTGCGGTAGTAGACGCCCGCGTCGTCGGCGGCCGCCGTGGCCTCCTCGAGCCGCCGCATGCCGAGCAGCGCCTGCGCGCGTCGCGCCATCGCCTCGAGCCGCTCGTCGGACTGCAGGTCGGGGCGAGCGAGCAGCAGGTTCGCGGAGGCGAGCGCTTCCTCCCAGCGCTCGAGCGTGACGAGCACCCCGGTGAGCTGCAGGCGCGCGACCTTCGCGTCTGCCGAGTCGGGCAGGTGATCGACGAGCCGGTAGTAGTGGGCCGCGGAGCCGTCGAGGTCACCGGTCTGCTGGAGGCAGAGGGCCGCGTTGTAGAGCGAGGGCGAGAGGTAGCGGCTCGAGGGGAACTCGTCGGCGATGCGGTCGTAGCGGGTGACCGCGTCGGCGCAGTGGTTGTCGGCCTGCAGGGCCGTGCCCTGACGAAACAGATCCTCGGCCGTGTACGTGTCGAACTGGTAGCCGCCGCTCGCGTCGCGCATGGCGACGATGCGGGTCTCCTCCAGCAGGCGGGCGGTCGTGGAAGGTGCGACGGCCGCTCCGCAGCCGGCGAGGCACGAGAGAGTCAGACCGAGCGAGGAGGCGGCGAACGAGAGGCGCATGCGATCCCGACATCCGCCGCGGCCGCGAGTTCCGCGCGCACCGCGAGGGGAGAAGCGGACCCAGGCGATCGTAACAGAGGGCGTCCCGGGCGGCGTAACAGCGTAACTCCGAGCGGCCTTCCGAGCGTAACAGTGGCCCTGCTGTTACACCCTCGGGGAGACCGGTCCCCCCGGATCTCCGCGGAAAACGCGATCCACGCCCGCTGGCACGACGGCTGCTGATGCCCTCTTCGTCGAGAGCGAGTCGCTCCGATGGAGAAGGGTCATGCAGACGATCACTTGCGTGAGTGCGAGCGGGCTGGACTGGTCGGACGAGGAGCTCCTCGCGCGGATGCTGGAGCGCCAGCCGGGCGCATGGCGTGAGTTCCACCGCCGCTTCGACCGCCTCGTGTACCGCTGCATCCACAAGGTCACGAGCCGCTTCCCGAACAGCGTCGGCACCGAGGACGTCCGCGAGATCTACGCGCAGTTCCTCTTCGGCCTCACGCACCGCGAGATGCACAAGCTGCGCACCTACGACCGGGAGCGGGGCAACAAGCTGAGCTCGTGGGTCGGTCTGCTCGCGACCAATGCCGCGTGGGACTACCTGCGCGGCGTGGCGCGGCAGCCGCAGTGCACCGAGCTCGCCGCGGCGGAGAACCTCGGCCAGGCGGACGCCGACCCTTACGAGCACCTGCTCGAGAAGGAGCGCTGGGGCTGCGTGAACGACACCCTCCGCACGTTCTCGGCCAAGGACCAGACGTTCGTGCGTCTGTACTACATGGACGGCCTCACGCCGGAGCAGGTCGCCGAGGAGATGCAGATCTCGGTGAAGACGGTCTACTCGAAGAAGCACAAGATCCGGTGCCGCCTGGAGCGCGCCCTGTCCCCGATGATGCGGGAGACGATGGGACAAGCAGCCTGAGAGCGAGGCGGGCAGGCACCTCACGGGGGGCCCCGGAGGGGGCGTAGGCGGGCGGATCGGGAAACCGGTCCGCCCGTTTCCGTTTTGGCCCGTAGACTGCGCACGTGCTCGGTCCCGGCCTCGCGCTCTCCGCCTACCTGCTCGGGTCGATCTCGTTCGCGCTGATCGCCGCGAAGCGGGCGGGCGTGGACCTGCGCTCGGAGGGCTCGGGCAACCCGGGGGCGACGAACGTGGGCCGGGTGCTCGGCAAGCGCACCGGGCGGGTCGTGCTCGTGCTCGATCTCGTCAAGGGGGCGCTTCCGGCGGGGCTCGCGACGGGTCTGCTCGGGCCAGACGATCCTTGGACCGCGGCCACCGGCGCGGCTGCGGTGGCGGGTCACTGCTTCCCGATCTGGCACGCGTTGCGCGGCGGCAAGGGCGCGGCCACGGCGGCGGGCGTACTGCTCGTGCTCGTGCCGGTCGCGGGGCTCGCCGCGGCGGCGACGTACCTCGTCGCGAAGCGAGCCGCGAAGCGGGCCAGCGTCGGGTCGCTGCTCGGCGCGCTCGTGGGCGGAGGGACGACCGTCCTCACCACCCTCGGGCCGCGCGCGTGGATGGCGGGCGTGATCGTGGCGCTCGTCTTCGCGCGACACGCCGACAACCTCGTGCGGATCGCGCGCGGGACGGAGCCCGAGTCGTGAGGCGCGCGCTGGCGTTCGGGATCTTCCTCGTGGCGTGCGGCGCGCGCCCGCCGACGCCCGTCGTGCGACCTCCCGCGGGGCCGGCGACGACGCGCGTCGGCGACGTGCGCGTCGTCGCCACGCACCGCAGCACGGGAGGGCAAGCGGCGCTCGGGCTCTTCGTCCGCACGCGTGACGGCAGCGCCGCGCTGCGCGCGACGGCGGCGCTCGTGATCGAAGCGCGCGGGGCCGGCGCGTGGCGGGTGCGCGCGACGCCCGACGGGCTCGCGATCCGATCGAGCACCGAGGTGAGCGCGCTCGACGACGCGCTCCGGTCGCTGGCCGCGGCCCTGCGCGTCCGCGACGCCACGGCGGAGGAGGTCGGGACGGCGCTCGCCCACGCCCGACTGAGGCGCGCCGCGCGCGGCGCGAGCGACGACGCGCTCGCTGCGCGGCTGGCCCTCGAGGCGCTCGCCGGCACCCCGCTGGATCCCTTCCTGGGTGACGAGTCGGCGGTGACGTCCGGCGCGGTGTCGGCGTGGCTCGCGGCGGCGCTCGGCGTCGAGCGCGCGCTCGTCGGTGTCGTCGGGGACGTGGACCAGAGCGCTCTCGAGGCGTCGATCGCGAGCGCTTTCGCGAGCGCGCCGCACGTCGTGCCGGAGCCAGACGAGGCGCCGCCGTGGAGAACGGGCCCCGCGCGGGTGGCGAGCGGCGCCCATCCGGTGGCCGCCGCCGCGACGTGGGTGTCGTCGCTCGACGAGGCGGCGCGCGTCGCGGACTGGGTCGAGCGTCTCGCGCCGCACGCCCGAGCGTCGTCCTTTCCCCTCCTCGGCCGTGCGATCGTGAGCGCGACGCAGCCCGGTGACGAGGGCGCGCTCCGCGCGCTCGCCTCGGCGCTCGAGCACGCTCGGATGCTCGACGACGAGCGCGCCGCGCCGAGCGCGAGGGACGCGGACGGGGAGCTCCTCGCGATCGGCGACGCATGGCTCGCGCGCGTGGCGCCGGCCGGGGCCGAGGGGCCGATCGCGCTCGCGCTCGTGCGTGTGAGCGAGAGTGACGCGGACGACACGACGGACCCGACGCTGGACGCGCTCGCACGGCCGACGCCGGTGACGCCCAGCCGGCTCGACGCCGACCGGGGCGAGGCCACCCTGCAGAACGGGCTCTCCATCCGCGTCGCGCGGAGCGCAGGCGACGCGGTCGCGGTGGCGCTCGCGTTCCGCGCCGGTGCGGCGCTCGATCCACCACGCGAGCATGGACGGGCCGCGCTGCTCGCGGCGGTCCTCGCGCGCAGCTGCGAGCCCGACGCGGACGGATACTGGGTCGACGACGCGACGTTCGGCGTCGTCGTGCGCGGCGCCCGTGATGCGATCGAGCGCACCACCCTGCGGGTGATCGACTGCGCGCGGCGCGCCACGACGGAGGTCGAGCACGCCGAGAGCGCGCGCGCGGGGGCCATCGCCGACCTCGATCTCGGCCAGCGCGTGCTCGGCTGGGCCTCGAGCGTGCTCGCACCGAGCGCGCCCGGGCTGCTCGCGCCCCGGGGGAGCCCGGCGGGAATCGCGGCCGCGACGGAGCTCGAGGACGCGATGCGTGACGCGCTGGACCCGCGGGGCGCCACGCTCGTCGTCGTGGGCGACGAGGCGCCCGAGCGGATGCTGGCCGTCGCCCACGCGCTCGGGAGCGTGCTTCGCGCCGGCAGCGGCGCTCTGCCGGAGGCGCGCGCGGTCGCCGAGGGGCCGGCGGAGGCCTTCGCGACCGAGATCGACCTCGAGGTGCCGATCGGGATCGTGGCGCTCCGCACGGACTCGGGCGCCTCCGAGGTCGGCGCCCGCTTCGTCGCTCGGGCGCTCG
The DNA here is from genome assembly GCA_044220955.1 of Sandaracinaceae bacterium. Taxonomy (GTDB): domain Bacteria; phylum Myxococcota_A; class Polyangia; order Polyangiales; family Sandaracinaceae; genus JBBSAT01. Next base: position 5,367 of record JBGAQA010000156.1, on the reverse strand, counting down.
CCGAGCAGCTCGCGGCCCGCGAGCTGCCGGTGCGCGCGTTCTCCGGGCGCGCCGCGGCGACGGGCTCGAGCTTCGTGATCGTCGCCGTCACGGGTACCGACGAGCGGCTCGACCACCTCGGCGAGCTGGCGCGCAGCGCGCTCGGCGAGCTGGTGCCGGCCGGGCTGCCCGAGGACGACGCTCGGGCCGAGCGTGATCGCGCGCTGGCGCTCGCCGCGCCCGAGGCGCTCGCGCGCTCGCTGGTGGCAGAGGCGAGCACCGCCTCCGCCGACGGCGTCGCTCGCGCGCTTCTGAGCGCGCCCGTGCACCTGGTCCTCGTCCGGCCGACCGCTGGACCCTTCCGCCGCACGCGTTGACCACTCCGAACCTGCGTGGTAGCTCGCGCGCGTGTCGAGTGAATCGCCGTTCATTACGTCGGCGAGGGCGAAGGAGAGGCCGCGCAAGAAGGCCGCCCGCCCGCTCGCCGAGCGATCGACGTCGAGCCTCGGTCCGGCCCGGAAGAAGCCCGGCTCGACGACGTCGGGCGCGCCCCTCGACAAGCGCGAGCGGATCCTGCGCGCGGCGGTGAAGGTGTTCGCGCGCAAGGGCTTCTATGCCGCGCGGGTGAGCGAGATCGCGAAGGCGGCGGGGGTCGCGGACGGGACGATCTACCTGTACTTCGAGAACAAGGACGACGTCCTCATCTCGCTCTTCGACGACCGCCTGACGCGCCTCATCGCCGTGCTCGAGCGGGAGATCGCGACCGAAGGGCTCGGCTTCGAGCCGCGCTTCCGGCGCGTCGTGGAGCTGCAGCTCGGACTGCTCGACGGCCAGCGCGAGCTCGCCGAGGTCGTGACGGTGAACCTGCGGCAGAGCACCCGCCTCCTCAAGCAGTTCGCGACCCCGCTCTTCACGAAGTACCTGGACGTCATGGCGCGCCTGATCACCGAGGGACAGCGGGACGGCGTGGTCCGGCAGGACGTGTCCCCGCGCATCGTGGCGCGCTCGCTCTGGGGCGCGCTCGACGCGCTCGCGCTCACGTGGGCCATCGGTGGCGGCGAACCGGGGCACCTCGCCAAGGCAGCGAAGCAGGTGGGCGACATGTTCCTCGGAGGCATCGCGTCGGTCCCGGCGCGCATCGAAACCGATTGACTCTTCTCCCGCGGGCGACGAAAACGCGCCCGCTTCGTTCGAGCAGGAGGTACCGCGTGAAGATTCTCGTCCCCGTGAAGCGGGTCACCGACCCCGACAATGCGAACAAGATGAAGGTCTCCCCCGACGGCGCGCGAGTGACGTCCGACGGCCTCGAGTGGAAGCTCAATCCGTTCGACGAGTACGCCGTGGAGACCGCCCTGCGGCTCAACGAGAACGGCGCCAGCGGCGAGAAGCTGGGCGAGGTCGTCGTCGTCAGCCTCGGCCCCGACGAGGTGCAGACCACGCTGAGGCAGCCCCTCGCGATGGGCGCCGACCGCGGCATCCTCGTGAAGAGCGACGACGGCGACATCGACGCGGGCGTCGTGGCGCGCGCGCTCAAGAGCCTCGTCGAGACGGAGAAGCCGGATCTCGTGCTCATGGGCAAGCAGGCGGTCGACGGCGACTCCAACAGCGCCGGCCAGATGCTCGCCGAGCTGCTCGGCTGGCCGATGGCGACGTTCGCGATGTCGATCCGGGCGGCGAGCGGCGCGCTCGAGGTCGGTCGCGAGGTCGACACGGGCGTGCTCACCGTGAAGGTGACGCTGCCGGCCGTGGTCACGGTGGACCTGCGCATCGTCTCGCCCAAGGCCGTCGCCAACGGCGTGACGCCGGACTCGCACACCTACAACGAGGGCGCGCGCTACGCGTCGCTCAAGGGGATCATGGCGGCGAAGAAGAAGCCCATCGACGTGAAGTCGCTCGCGGACGTCGGCGGCGGCGCGGCGGTGGTGAAGTACGCGAAGTTCGAGCTGCCTCCGGCGCGCTCGGGCCAGGTGAGGTACGTGGCCGACGTGGCCGAGCTCGTGAACAAGCTGAAGACCGAAGCCAAGGTCATCTGAGGAGCGACGAACATGACTGACGTACTCGTGGTGGCAGAGCTCCTCGACGGTGGTCTCCGCAAGAACACGCTGAGCGCGGTGACGTTCGCCAAGCAGGTGGCGGAGGGAAGCGGCGGCGCGTTCGACATCCTCGCGATCGGGGAGGGCGCTCAGGCGGCCGCCGATCAGGCGACGGGCTACGGCGCGCGCAAGGTCCTCGTGGCCGAGATCGGCGGCGGCTACTACGCCGAGGCGTTCGCGCCCACGGTGGCGGAGCTGGGCAAGGGGTACGGCGTGGTCGCCGCGACCGCGAGCACTTACGGCAAGGATCTGATGCCGCGCGTCGCGGCGCGGCTCGGCGCGGGCGTCGCGAGCGACATCGCAGCCGTCAAGGTCGAGGGCGGGACGCTCACGTACAAGCGGCCGATGTACGCCGGCAACGTGTTCGGGTGGTGCACGATCGGCAGCGAGGTGCAGGTCGTGAGCGTGCGCCAGACGGAGTTCGAGGCCGCGGGCGAGAGCGGCGGCGCGAGCCCGACGGAGAGCGTCACCGTCGAGGCGACGTCGAGCGATCGGATCGAATTCGTGAGCCTCGAGGCGGTCAAGAGCGAGCGGCCCGAGCTGACGGAGGCGGCGATCGTCGTGAGCGGCGGCCGCGCGCTCAAGAGCAGCGAGAACTTCCAGGCGGTGCTCGAGCCGCTCGTCGACGCCTTCGGCGCCGCGATGGGCGCCTCGCGCGCGGCGTGCGACGCGGGCTACGTGCCGAACGATCTGCAGGTCGGTCAGACGGGCAAGGTCGTGGCGCCGAAGCTCTACGTCGCAGTCGGCATCTCGGGCGCGATCCAGCACCTGGCCGGGATGAAGGGCAGCAAGACCATCGTCGCGATCAACACCGACAAGGAAGCGCCCATCGCGCAGGTCGCCGACTACTTCCTGGTCGCGGATCTCTTCAAGGCCGTGCCGGAGATGACGGCCGAGGTGGCGCGGGTCCGCAGCGCGGGCTGAGCGAGAGAGCACGACGCGTTCGAGGCGGGCGTGGCCGGGAGGCTGCGCCCGTTTCGTCTTCTGGGCTCGCTCTCGCTCTCGACCTCGCTCTCGCTCTCGCTCTCGCTCTCGCTCTCGACCTCGCTCTCGACCTCGACCTCGCCCTCTCGCTCTCGCCCTCGCCCTCCCCCTCGCCGTCGCTCTCGCTCTCGGCCGAACCGCGGACGGCTCCTCTCGCGCAGCGATGCGCGGGGCGGCGAGCCGAGCTCGCTCCCGTCCGGTAGCCTCGGCTCGTGGAGTTGACCCTCGTCCTCATGGGCGCCGCGTTCGGTCTCGTCGGGCTCGGCTGGTACTTCTCGCCCCACCGGATCGTCCTGCGAGCGAGCCGGCCCGAGCCGCCCGCCCGCATCGTCGACACGCCCGACGGCGCCGTCGTGCGCCTCGTGGGGACGCTCCGCCTCCGTGGCGAGGGGCTCGAGGCGCCGCTCAGCGGCCGTCGCTGCGCGTATCACCTCGTCCAGCTCGACCACGAGGTGCGGCAGCCCGACGGCACCCACCGATGGGAGCCGGCGATTCGCGAGGCGCGCTCGTGCGACTTCGATCTCGTCGACGACTCCGGTCACGCGCTGGTGCGCGCCGCGGGAATCGTCGTCGCTGCGGCCCGTACGGAGGCGCACGCCTCGGGGCTCGACGAGCTCCGCCCGGAGACGAGGGCGTGGATCGCACACCGCGCGACCGACCCGCGGGTGACGGACGGGCGCCCGGTCAGGGTCTCGGAGAGCGTGCTCGAGGCCGGCGCGCACATCGGAGTCCACGGCCACGCACGCTGGGAAGACGACACGGATGGCGCCACGAGCGCGCGAGGCGGCAAGACCTACCGCGACTCGGCGCGGCCCCGCCGCCTGGTCGTCGAGGCGCTCCCCGGCGGCGAGCCCGTGCGCGCGAGCGACGATCCGTGAACGCCGTGATCGAAGGGCGCCCGGCGCGAGCCGCTCGAACGGAGACCTCAGCGGCGGCGCGCACCTGATCGCCGCCAGGAGACGTCCCTACTCGAGCTGCAGGTGTACGTGCGCGGTGAAGCTGCCTCGCAAGGGCGACTCGGGCGGAGGGGCGCGATCGCGCATGCACGTCCGGAGCGCGCCGAGCGAGCCCTGCGGGTCGCTCTCGACGGCGAGGCGGAGGCCGACGGCGCCGTGGGGACCGAAGCGGCCGCGGAGGGTGAACGTCCCTTCGAACGTCGGCGCCGGGCCGACGCAGAAGCCCAGCGCGCGGCGCAGCCAGCGCTCGGGCGTGTCGATCTCGGCGCTGCGCCCGTGCTCCACCCTCGTGATCTCACCCGCGCGCGACGGGCTCGCCTCGATCGCCTGCGCGGCGGCCAAGGCCTCGAGGGCGAACGCGAGGAGCCCGTCGTCCAGGAGCAGAATCGCTGCGCGGTCGAGGAGGTTCGCGCGCACGGCGGGCGCGAGCGTCCGTGGCAGGCGCGAGGCGCCGCCGTGGCCTGCGCGCGCGACGATGCTCGCGGCGAGGTCCCTCGCCTCGTCGCGCTCGGGCGCCTCGGACGCGAGGACGGGCGCGAGCGCGGCCAGCGCGTCGGCCTCGCGGTGCTGCAGCACGAACGCATCGGCCGCCAGGAGCGCACAGCGGGGCGAGACGCCGGGGATCGCGAGCGCGGCACAGCGGCCGTAGGTGCGGGCGACGTCGCCCTCGTGATCGAGCATCGAGATCAGCCCGAGGTCCCTCGCCGCCGAGGCGACGAGCTCGCCGGGCAAGCCGTCGAGCGCGAGCACGCTCTCGAGCAGGGGCGCCGCGGCGTCCAGATCCTGCTGCTCGCCGAGCGACTGCGCGCGCTGGTAGAGCGCGTGGCCCGCGAGCGCGTCGGTCCCCGTCACGCGCGCCCACGTCGCCCGCGCGACCGAGTCGTCGAGCTCGTGCGGGCAATCCGTCGCGCACCCGTCGAGGGCGGCGCCAAACACGTCCTCGGCCGCGTCGTGCTGCAGCATCCCGAGCAGGAGCAGCGCCGGCCGCGAGAGCGCGTCGCTCGATCGGACCAGCGCCCGGAGCAGCTCGGCCTGCGCGGCGGGGTCGTCGAGCGCGACGCCCTCAAGAACGGCGGCTTCGCGGTGATCGTCAGCGGTCGCAGCAAGGGCTGCGGCTCGTCGCGCGAAGTCGCGCCCTACGCCGAGATGGTGATCGGCGCGCGCCTCGTCGTGGCGCGCTCCATCGAGAAAATCTACGGGCAGAACTGCCAGAACATCGGCCTCCTCACGACCACCGACTTCGGCGTGCTCGACCGCATCGCGCGCGGCGAGAAGATCCCCCTGAGCGAGTTCACCAAGGGGCTCGACGCGATCAGCGCCGCCATCGTCGAGGCAGGCGGCCTGTTCGCCTACAA
>JBGAQA010000155.1:0-10902 GCA_044220955.1 Sandaracinaceae bacterium | reverse complement strand
CTCGCCGCGAGGAGCTCGCGCGGGGGCCCTCGGGGGGGCGGGCCGCGGCGGCCGCCGTGGCGGTGTCGGCCACCGCCGTGACGCTGATGATCGTGCGCGCCATCGCGCAGAACGCCGAGGAGTACAACGCGTGGATCGGCAGCATCCCGCACGCGGGCACGCCGCCGACCTTCGAGGTCGACATCGAGCGGATCTTCCACTCGTACGCGCCCTGGAGCGCGGTGCTGCCGATCGCGATCGGGAGCGTGCTGACACGCAGCGCGCCCCGCGCGGACGAGGACCCGCGTGCCGACGTCGAGAGCGCGCTCGGGGCGGCGGCGGTGATGTGGGCCGCGGCGGGGCTCGCGGCGGAGACCGTCTTCGAGTCTCGCTACGGAAGCGCACCGTTCCTCCCGGCCATGTCGCTCGCGATCGTCGTGGCGCTCTACCTGCGCACCGTCGAGCGAGACGGCCGAGGCTCGTGGGCGGCCGCGCTCGTGACGCTGCTCCTGGTCGTCCTGCAGATCCGCGACTTCGCCGAGTACCCGGGCACGCCCGCGTCGGCGCTCGCCCTCACCGATCTCGTCGCGCCCGAGCCCTTCAACCCGCGCTCGCGCTGGGCGATCGTCCTGTGCGCCTTCGCCGGCCTGGCGTTCCTCGGCCTCGCCACGGACCGCACCGAGACGTTCGCGTCGCTGAAGGACGAGCTCGCCGCGCCGGTGCGGCTCTGGCGGGCGCAGTGGGCCCGGGGCCGGACGACCGCGGGCTGGATGACGGTCCTCGCGGTGCTCGCGTCCGGCTTCCTCGGGTTCGGTACGCTCTCGTGGAGCCTGGGCGACGACGTGCGCCCGTACGAGACGCTCGTGTACGTCGGCATCGCGCTCGCGATCGTCGCGGTCGTGGGCGGCCTCGCGGCGCGCTTGATGGTGATGCCCTTCGCGGCCGCTTCGCGGCGCTTCGCCCCCTGGGTCGCGCTGATCGCGTGGCTGGCCTCCGGGTTCGCGATCGGATGCCTGATCCTCGCGGCGCCCGGCATCTCGAGCCTCGGCGTCCGCGTCGGACGGGCTCTCCTCTTCGTCCCGTTCGGTGTCGTCGGCGCCTACGCGATCGTGCGTGGGGCGCGCCTGCTCTTCTTCAAGCTCGGCGAGCAGGCGCTCGTCCCGATGATGGTCGCCTCGCTCGTATGTGGCGGCTACGTCTCGCTCGGCTTCGAGCCGGAGCTGTCGCAGCACTTCTCGCCGCGCGAGGTGTACGACACCTACAACGCGCTCGCCGCGGACGACGAGCCGCTCGGGGAGTACCGGGTCGGCGGGCGTGCTGCGGCGTACTACGCGCAGGGCGACGTGAGCGAGCTGGCGGACGAGGCCGGGGCGATCGACTTCCTGCTGCGCGAGGACCGCGTCTGGCTGGCTTTCCGCGCCGACGACCTCTCGGCGCTCGATCGCGCGTACCGCCGACGAACCGCCGGTGCCGGGCACCCGGGACGGCACCTCTTCGTCGCGGACGCCCGCAGCGCGCGCGTGCTGCTCGCGACCAACCAGCCGATCGAGGGGCGGGCGGACGAGAACTACCTCGAGGGCTCGGTCCTCGACGCCGTGCCCTCGACGATGCAGCACGAGGTGCACTGCAACTTCGATCGCCGCGTCGAGCTCGTCGGCTACGACCTGGAGTCACCCCGCCCCGACACCGCCGGCCCGGGCCAGCAGTTCGCCATCACGTGGTACTGGCGCTCGATCGCGCCCGTGCCGGCCGGCTACCAGATCTTCCTGCACGTCGACGGCTACGGCCAGCGCCTGAACGGCGACCACGAGCCGGTGCAGGGGCACTATCCGGTGCGGCTCTGGGACCAGGGGGACGTCGTGGTCGACCGGCAGGAGCTGCGCGTGCCCGCGAACTTCCCGGCGGGTGACTACCAGTACTTCATCGGCTTCTACAGCGGAGAGACGCGCCTCGAGATCCTCGAGGGCCGCGAGGACGACGTGAACCGCTGCATCGCCGGTACGCTCCACGTCCGCTGACGCGGCGCGTGCTTCGACGTTGAGCGCGAGGCGAGGACCGTGCTAGGCCCGATCACGATGAGCCTGCCGGCCGAACGGCTCGAGGCGCGCCCCCCCGACGTGATGGTCGAGACGGGGGACGACGAGACGTTCTTGTTCGCGTACGTCGCGAACCTGCACGAGCTCGGCGTCTTCGTGCGCACGGATCGGCCGCTGCCGATCGGGACCCGTGTGGCGATCGGCTTCGCGGGCAGCGACATGGTGCTCCCGGGCGAGGTCGTCTGGATCAACCCCGTCCGCAACGACGACAACCCGAACCCGGGGATGGGCATCCGGTTCTCGCCCCTGGATCTCGAGGAGCGCGACCGTGTGGTCTCGCTCGTGCGCGCGATCGCGTACCTGGACGACCCCGCGGACCCGAACTGATCGTCCGGCGCCCCGCGCCGAGCCGCGCCGGCTCAGAACTCGCGGCGGACGCGCAGGATGTCGCCCAGGACGTGCGTGCGCTCGAGCGCGTCGTAGGTCGGGTCGAGCGCGAGGTCGTCGTCGCGCAGCTGCCCCGCCGCGTACGCCGCGCGCATCGCCTGCCACCACGCCTCCGGATCCGCCTGCGGCGGCACCACGTTCCCCTTCGGCGGCGAAGGAAGAGGGATGGGGCCGCCGACCTCGATCGCCTCGATGATCCCGCGGATGGCGGCGCGGTCGTCGTCGTCGAGCGCCTGCGTCTCGAGGTGATCCATCGCCCGCAGGAACTGCGTGCGCGGCTCGGGCGACTCGGACCGCAGCGTCCGCGCCACGAGGTACGTGACGCGCGACGGCGTGGTGCCCCGCATCTCCCAGGTCTTCTCGGGCGTGCGCTTGGCGAGGCGCGAGGCGGTCTCGAGGACTGCCCGGGGGTCGTGGAGCGTCGCGGCGAGCTTGAGCGCCTCCCAGTCGGCCCACGGGACGGCGGGCACGCAGCGGGCACCGCGCAGGTAGGACGCGAGCGCGTCCTCCGGCTCGCCCGCCCGGCGCAGGCCGTGGCCGACGGTCACGTGCGCGATCGACACGTCCGGCTCGGCCTCGGCGTGCCGGCGGCCGGCCGCGATGTAGCGATCGAGCGTGAAGGGCTGATCGAAGTCGGGGTGGTTCCACTCGCCCACGCAGGTGCGGCACCAGCCGTCGAACGTGCGGTGCACGATGCGGACCTCGCCGCTCTCGGGGTCGTAGTCGACGATGGGCCACGTGTCGGCGACGGGGGCAGCGCTGCGGTCGAACGCCAGGATCGCGCCGTGCTCCGTCCGCGCGAAAGGCAGCAGCATGTCCGGGTCGAGCCACGAGCACGCCCGCTGCGCGGCGACCTCCTTGAGGGCGGCCTCGATCGTCGATCCAGGGCCCGCGGCTGCCGTGAGCAGGGTACCGGCGGGCGTCTGCGCGCCGTTGAAGCGACCGAGCACGAGGCGCAGATCGAGCGGGATCGGGGAGCCCGTCTCGTGCTCGATGGCGGTCAGATCCCGCATCGTCGCAGGGGGCTGCAGGCCCACGTCCGGCCGGGTCCGGTTGTCTTCGAGCCAGCGGATGTAGTCGCGCACTCCCCGATGCATGTCGGCCGCCGGAAGTTAGCACGCGATTTCTGGCTCCGGGGCCCGAGCGCGCGTACCGTGAGCCCGTGCGACGGCGAATCCTGCTCGGCTGTGCGCTCGCCCTCGGCGGGATCGGGTGGGCGCCGCCCGCCGCGCACGCGCAAGACGAGGTGCTCGTCGTGGGCGAGGAGAGCGAGGAGCTGCGCGCGCTGCGCCTGGCGGAGCTCGAGATCTTCGCCGACGCGCAGCCCCTGGTCGACCTCGGCGCGGCCGTGTCGATCCCGGGCGTGGTGCCCGCGGCGCTGACCAGCGAGGGCCCCGAGCTCGCCGAGACGACGGGGGCCAGCGCCACGGGCCGCGACCTCACGTGGCTGCGCGGCCTGACCCTCCCCGACATCCCCGTCCGCTGGGACGACCGTGTCGTGCGCTACCTCGAGTTCTTCCGCGACGATCCCCGCGGGCGCTCGCTCATCCGCGGCTGGATGGCGCGGGTGGAGCGCTACGGCCCCATGATCAGGCAGGCCCTACGCAGCCAGGGCATGCCCGAGGATCTGCTCTACCTCGCGATGATCGAGAGCGGCTTCGACCCACGCGCGCGCAGCGATGCCGGCGCGGTCGGGCTCTGGCAGTTCGTCGCGCGCACCGGCGAGGAGTACGGCCTCTCGCAGGACCACTGGGTGGACGAGCGCATGGACCCCGAGCAGTCGACGGTCGCGGGCGCGCGCTACCTGGAGGCGCTGCACCAGCGCTTCGGGACGTGGGAGCTGGCGTTCGCGGCGTACAACATGGGCTACGGCGCGCTGCTCCGGGCCATCCGGAAGTACGACACGAACGACTTCTGGGCCCTCTCGCACCTCGAGGCGGCGCTGCCCTTCGAGACGTCCCTCTACGTCGCGAAGGTCACCGCTTGCGCGATCGTCGGGCGCAACCTCGAGCGCTTCGGGCTCGGCGACCTCGAGCACGAGTCGCCGCTCGCCTGGGAGACGGTCGAGGTCCCCGGGGGTACGCCGCTCTCGCTGGTGGCGCGCGCGGCGAGCACGACCATGGAGCAGATCCGGATGCTCAACCCGGCGTTCCGGCGCGATCGCGTGCCACCCGGGCACGAGGCCGTGCCGGTGCGCGTTCCGGCGAGCGCCGTGGACGCGTTCGCGGCGCGCTGGGAGCGCATCCGGCCACGCCACCCGGCGCACCGTCCGTACGTCGTGCGCTTCGGCGAGACGTTCGCCCAGGTCGCTCGCCGCTTCAGCACGACCGAGCGCGCGCTGCGCGAGCTCAACGAGCTGGGCGAGACGGACGAGGTGCACTCGGGCTTCGCGCTCGTGGTGCCGGCAGTGCCACCCCACGACGAGCCGACGCCGCCCGACACGGTGGTTGCGGTCCCGGACGCGACGTTCACGTACGAGGACCGACGCCGCGTGTTCTACCGTCCCTCGCGCAGCGATCGGCTGAGCGACATCGCGCGCTTCTTCGGCGTGACGAGCGACGAGCTGCGCACCTGGAACGCCATCGACCCGAGCGCGACGCTGCAGGACGGGATGTACCTGCAGATCTTCGTGCCCACGAGCGTGGATCTCGCCCAGGCGGTGGTGCTGACGCCCGACGAGGTGCGCGTGCTCGTGGTCGGCAGCGAGGAGTTCTTCGAGTACCAGGTGCAGCAGGAGGGCCGCGTGCGCTTGCGCTATCGCGTCGCCGAAGGGGACACCCTCTCGGGGATCGGCGCCCGCTTCGGCATCACCGTCGGCTCCCTCTGCCGCATCAACCTCGTGCCCCGTGACGCGGTCCTGCACCTCGGGCAGGAGATCGTCGTGTATGCGACGCCCGATCGCGTCCCGGAGGAGCTGCGTGAGGTCGAGAGCGCCGAGAGCGAGGTCGAGAGCGCCGAGAGCGAGGTCGAGAGCGCCGAGAGCGAGGTCGAGAGCGAGGTCGAGAGCGAGGTCGAGAGCGAGGTCGAGAGCGAGCCGCCGTCGGTCGCGGGCTGACCCTCAGTACGAGCTGTCCTTGGCGATCATCTCGCCGTAGGGCACCCAGATGTTCTTCACCTGCGTCGCCTCGCGCAAGAGCTCGCGACCCTCGCCCTGCTCGGGGTCGAGCCAGTCGCGCGCGACGCCGTGTCCGGTGAACGTGCGCTTCATGTTGCCGCCGGACGCCCGCTCCACGGCGGCCTCTCCGCCCGGATCGCCGAAGTACCAGATCGCGTCCACGCCGTCGTGGGCGGCGAGGATCGGCGCGAGCTCGCTCGTGAGCCCCGTGACGATGTTCACCACGCCGCCCGGCACGTCGCTGGTGTCGAGCACCTGGTAGAGGTCCGTCGCGGCGAGCGGGTGCGCCTGGCTCGGCACCACCACGACCGTGTTGCCCATCGCGACGGCCGGCGCGACGAGCGAGATCAGCTGGAGCAAGGGCAGCGTGTCGCCGCAGACGATGCCGATCACGCCGATCGGCTCGTTCATCGCGACGGTGACGTTCCGGAAGTTCGTCGCGTGCACGAGGCCGTCGTACTTGTCGGCCCAGGCAGCGTAGGTGAAGAGACGCTCGACCGAGAGGCGCACCTCTCGCTCCGCCCCCTTCTTGTCCCCGGTCATCGCGCCGATCCGCGCGGCGAGCTCGGCGGCGCGGGCCTCGAGGTTCTCGGCCAGGAAGTAGAGGACCTGGGCGCGCGCGTGCCCCGTCGTGCCGCCCCATTTGGCGGCGGCAGAGGCGGCCTCGACGGCGTTGCGCACGTCCTTGCGGTTTCCGTGAGCGACGTGATCGAGCACGCGGCCCTTGGGATCGCTCACCGGGAGCGAGTAGCCCGAGTCCGGGCGGGCTTGCTTGCCGCCGACGTAGAGCTTCGCCGTGCGATCGATGTGGGGCAGGCCCGCGCTCGGGACCGGCACCGGATCGACCTTCTTCGGGGCGGCCTTCTTTCCCTTCTTCGCGGCGCCGTGGGCGGCCTTCATCCACGCGGGCATCGCGTACTCGTAGAGCCCCTCGCGGCCGCCCTCGCGACCGTAGCCGCTCTCACGGTACCCGCCGAACCCGGCCGCCGCGTCGAAGTGGTTCGTGCAGTTGATCCAGACGGTCCCCGCCTTGATCTTCGGCGCGATGTCGAGGGCGAGGTTGATGTTCTCGGTCCACACGCTCGCGGCCAGGCCGTAGGCGGTGTTGTTGCCGAGCGCGACGCTCTCCTCGGGCGTCCGGAACGTCATGAACACGACGACCGGACCGAAGATCTCGATCTGCGCGACCGTGCTCGCGGGCGACACGTTCGACAGGATCGTCGGCGGGTGAAAGAAGCCGTCCTTGGGGCAGCTCCAGCTCGGCTGCCACTTCTGGGCGCCCTCCTTCTCGCCCTGCGCCACGAGCTGCTCGATGCGCTCGAGCTGTACCGGGGCGACGATCGCGCCGATGTCGATCGACTTGTCGAGCGGGTCGCCCGTGCGCAGCGACTCCATCCGGTGGCGGAGCTTGGCGAGCAGCTTCTCGGCGATGCTCTCCTGCGCGAGGATGCGCGAGCCCGCGCAGCAGACCTGGCCCTGGTTGAACCAGATGGCGTCGACGACGCCCTCGACGACGCTGTCGAGGTCCGCGTCCTCGTACACGATGAAGGGCGACTTGCCGCCCAGCTCGAGCGAGAGCTTCTTGCCGCTGCCAGCGGTCTGCTCGCGGATGATGCGCCCGACCTCGGTCGAGCCGGTGAACGCGATCTTGCCGACACCGGGGTGCGCGACGAGCGCGGCGCCGGTGCGGCCGTCGCCGTTGACGATGTTGACGACCCCCTTCGGCAGGCCGACCTCGGCGCAGATCTCGCCGAAGAGGAGCGCGGTGAGCGGCGTGAACTCGGCCGGTTTGAGCACGAGCGTGTTGCCCATCGCGAGCGCCGGCGCGATCTTCCAGCTCAGCATCAAGAGCGGGAAGTTCCAGGGGATGATCTGGCCGACGACGCCGACCGGCGCGTAGCCGGGCAGCTCCTTCTCCATCAGCTGGGCCCACCCGGCGTGGTGATAGAAGTGCCGGGCGACGAGCGGGATGTCGAGATCGCGCGACTCGCGGATGGGCTTTCCGTTGTCGAGGGACTCGAGCACGGCGAAGAGGCGCGAGTGCTTCTGGATGTGACGCGCGAGCGCGTAGAGGTACCGGGCGCGACCGTGCGCGCCGAGCTTCTGCCAGCCCGGCAGGGCCTTCGTGGCCGCCTTCACCGCGTCGTCGACGTCCTTGGGCGAGCCCTGCGCGACCTGAGCGAGCTCGACGTTCCGCCCCGGGTTGATCGTGGCGAAGTACTTGCCGCCTTCGGGGGCGACGAACCTGCCGTCGACGAAGTTGCCGATCTTGCGGTGGTGCTTCTCGAGCCACGCGATCGCCGGCGCATCGCTCTCCGGTGCAGGTCCGTACTCCATCGTCTCGAACACCCTCTGGATGATCTCGGTCTTGAGACCGCTCTTGCTCGACCCGTCCATGCTTGGTCCGCCTCGTGGTGCGCAGGCTACCGCATCGCTCGGCCGAGCGGGTATCCTCGGCCTTCGTGGACGGGGAGGCCGAACGGCAGCGCTTCGCCGAGCACCTGCGCGCGCAGGGCGAGGACGACGCCACGGTCGAGGCGTTCCTGCGCATCGCGGAGCGCGTGACGAGCGTCGCCGGAGGCTGGAAGGTCCTGCCCAAGCACGTCGACGACGCGATGCGCCGCGCCGAGAGCGAGGGCGCGAGCGCGCACCAGCTCGCGAACCTGAAGCGCGTCGGCGACGCCCTGGTCGCCTTCGCGCGCGAGGTCCCGCGGGCCGCCACGTCGTCCGCGGGCGGGGTCCCGGTGACCACGAACAGCATCCCGCTCTCCGCGGAGCACGGCGGCCGGTGCACGGTCTGCTCGGGGCTGCTCTCGATCGACCTGCCCGCGGAGGGGGGCGGGCTCGCCGCGCGGGTCGGGGGCGGCATCGGAGCGGTCGGCAGCTTCGTCGCCGTTCGGCTCTTCGGCTGCTTCGGCGTGCTCACGTTCCTGCTCGCCGGCGCCGCCGTCCTGGCGCTCTACCGCGCTCTCACGACGCGGCCGAAGTGCACCCAGTGCGGCCGCATCGCGCCGCGCGAGGAGCTCAGCACGGCGCTCCAGGACGACCTCGACGGCGCGCGCCGCAAGGCGTTCCTCGGCGCCGGCGGCTTCGCGCTCGGCGCCGGGGTGATGTTCGTGGTCTGGGTGGGGATCGCGATCGCGCTGCAAGCTCCGTAGACACGCCGCACGCCCCACGGCCCCGCCCGCTCACTCGGGCGTCGCGGGGGCGCCGCGCGCGAACACGATCGCTTCCTCCGCGTGCCCGAGCATCAGCTCGTGGTAGCCGCTGCTCGGATCGCGCATCGCCATCTCCGCGCCGCGGCCTGGGCGTACGGCCACCCAGACCGGACCGAGGGCCGCGACGCGCGCTCGGAAGTCCGCCGCGCCCTGGTACGGGACGTACTGCACCGCGCTGTCCATTCGCTCGTTCCAGAGGTTCGAGACGAACGCCATGTCGTCCGAGAACACGACGAGGTCGCCCGGGCCGAGCGTCTCGTCGCGAAGGCGCATGAAGTCGGGCTCGTAGATCTGGTTGCCCACGCGGACGTGCGCTCGCTCCGAGGGCGCCACCTCGAGCAGCTCGCGCAGCTCCGTCGTCGACACGTCCCAGCCTGGGTCCGCCCAGCTGAAGACGATGAGGTTCGTGACCAGCATCGCCCCGAGCGCGGCGTCGAGCAGGCGAATCGAGCGGCCGCGGGCGAGGGCCCCGGCCACGATGACGAGGCAGAGGGCCGGGAAGGGCAGGCTGTAGCGGCCCCAGTGGTGCGAGGGCGAGGCGAGCTGGATGGGCACGGTGAGGAAGAAGAACGCGAGCAACTGCCCCGCCTCGCGCCGGCGCGTCGCATCGCCGGCGACGATCCCTCCGATCCAGCGCACGAGGGTCAGCAGGAACGCCACGACGAAGAGCGGGACGCCGAGGAAGGTCAGGCCGTAGCCGTACGCGTGATGGCGGGTGTCGTAGTAGTCCTGCCCGGGCGTCGGCACGCCGTACATCTCGGTGAGGTTCTCCGAGAAGCTCGCCTGCATGTTGCCGAAGTCCTGCGGGCCCACGAAGTCGATGCCGGCGGCCTCCACGTGCACGCGGAGCGGCCAGACGGGGTTGTGGTGGACGGTCCAGTTCCGCCAGGGCGTCGGCGCGACGATCGCGAGCATCAGCGCGAGGGCGCCGAGCGCGTGGAGCATCACCCGCATCGAGCGCTCGCCCCGGCACGCGCGCACGGTGGAGGCGAGCGCGGCGAGCGTGAGGACCGAAGCGAAGAGGGGCGCGTTGGCCTTCGTGCTGGCGTACATCGCGAGCGAGAGGCCCGCGAGCCAGGCGTCGGTGCGGCGGAACGTCGGACGCGTCGCGAAGTGCAGCGCCGGCAGGAACGCCGCGAGCACGACGAGGTCGATGTACGTGCTGCGCATCTGGAGGATCGCCGCGGGGATCGTGACGATCACGGACGCGACACCGAGCGCGATCGAGCGGGACGGCGTGACCCGGCGGGCGAGCACGTAGATCCCCAGCCACGCGACCAGGCTCATCACGCTGGGCACGCCGTCGATGAAGCGGCGGTCCCAGAACGCGCACGCCCAGAGCATCAGGTTCTCGGCGAAGCGTGGGTAGCCGTTGACCCACTCGAGCTGGATGGGCACCTCGACGAGGGCGAAGCCGTGGTGCTGCAGCGCCCAGGCGACCATCGGCTCGTGGTACCAGAGCCCGTCCCACGAGCTGGAGGCCGCGAGGTACGAGAGGGAGAGCGAGGCCGCGCTCGCGAGGGGGACGGCCACCACACCGAGCAGGGCCGGCGATCGCTCGCGCCAGGTGAGACGCAGGGCGTCGACGGGCAGGCGCACCAGATCGACGAAGGCATCGAGCGCGCGCGAAGGGCCGGCCGGATCACGGACGACACCGGCGGCGAGCATCAGGGACGAGAGGGTCGCGACGAGGGCGCCGAGCGACACCGGCGTGAGGCGATCCGTCCATCCGAGCACGTGGGTGGCGCCGTGGATCGCGAAGAGCGCGAGCACGATCCCGGCCAGGGCGCGCTCGGACCGGCTCTCGCGGTAGACGCGGCTCGCCAGCGCGGTCCCGCCCGCCAGGGCGAGCGTCGAGAGCACGAGCAGCGCGAGCATGCGCGCGCAGCGTGCATCAACGGGCGCGGGGGGCGCCAGTCCCGCGGCACCCGCGTATGATCGCGGCGTGCGCTGGGTGTGGCCGTGGGTCCTGGTCGTGGCGGCGGGCTGTGGCTCGAAGTCGGAGCTGCGCCAGGTGGCGCTCCCGTCTCCGGCGCCCGACGCGGACGCGTTCGTCCGCCCGTCCGATGCCGGCTCCGACGCCGGCTCCGACTCGGGGCTCGACGCG
>JBGAQA010000154.1:0-10973 GCA_044220955.1 Sandaracinaceae bacterium | reverse complement strand
ATTCGGTCCCGGAGGGACTGGATCACGGGGCCGTGAGCAGGGTGGCGGTCGCCCACGGCGGCGGCGGGTCCTGCAGGGCGACCGCGGCGCGGGCCCGGCGGCGGGGCTCGTCGTCGACGCGCTCCCACCAGCCGAGGGTCGCGAACGCGGCGCCGGTGAGGTCAGCCGCGGCCGCGGCGGCGACCGCGCTGCTCTGATCCTCGCGGGCGGCGGGTGCCGGGCGGCGGCGCTGGGCGACGCGCCCACGAGCTGCCGTGCGGACCCCAGCCTGACGTGGCTCGACGGGACGCCGACCGCCACGACCTACCAGGCGCTGCCCGACCGGCTGACGATTCGAGTAGGCTCGCCCCGATGTCCGCAGCACGCGCGCTCCTGCTCCTGACCGCGCTCGTGCTCCTCGCGGGCTGCCACGAGCACGACCAGTTCGTCCACGCGTGCAACGACGTCCACCACGGCATGACCCGCGCCGAGGTAGAGGCGCAGATGGCCGAGGTCGGCGGCGTCTACGCGCTCGTCGGGGAGACCGACACCTGGCAGCGCGAGAGCATGCTCGGCAACGAGTCGTGCGAGGTGCTCTTCGACAGCGCGGGGCGTGTCCGCGTGGCGAGCTACCACGACTGGAGCCGCTGACGTCTCGTCGGAGCCGTGCTCGCTCAGCGCGACCCCAGGGGGACGGCCGTGCAGCTCCCGTCGCCCGGGGCGTCGCGACACACGAGCAGCTGCAGCGGCGCGCGGGGCCTGCCCGTCGTGCGGCCGATCGCGACGGCCGTGTACGAGGCTCCGGCCTCGGGCGTGAAGCGAGCGACCCCGATCGCGCGTCCGCGGCAGGGCGGAGAGCCATGCGCGCGCACCTGGAGCGCGACCTCGTCGCCGGCCGGGAGATCGGCGTAGCGCAGCCCGCTGGCCGACCCGAGCGCGTTCGGCGCCACGTCCGCGAACACCGGCTCGCCGGTCGCGCGCGCGCTCGCGCCGGGCAGGCAGACGTCGACGTCGTCGCCGCCGATGATGGCGTTGAAGAAGCGCACGCCCGCGACCTCGTCGCCTGGCTGGTCGTCGTCATCGCCCGTGTAGAGCGCGAAGGGGGCGTCGGCCGCGCCCTGGGTCACGAAGAACACGGTGTAGGCGTGGTCCGCCTCGAGCACGTCGGAGGCGACGGCGAGCGTGGAGGGCGCGTCCTCGCTCCCGCCGTGGACGACGATCGAGTGGCGCCCCTCGTCGACCGCGACGTAGCCGCTGGCCGCGCCGTACGCGAGCGAGCTCACGAAGGGCTCGCCCGAGTCGAGCGCGACCGACACCGTACCGGCGGTCTCGTCGCTCGTCGCGTGGACGACGCGCACGCGCGGCGGAGGGCTCGCGGGCGCTGCCGCTGTCGCGTCGGTGGCGGGCTCGCTGGACGTGTCGGCGGAGCTCGGTGGGGCGGGGGTCGTCTCGGTCGCGCGGGTCTCCGAGGCGCCGCCGCCGCAGGCGATCGAGAGCGAGGCGAGGGCGAGGACGAGGCGGGACCGGTTCATGGGGCGCTTTCTAACACGCCCTCGCGCCGCCGCGTCGACACCCGGCGTCCCGTCCGTGCGAAGCTCGGGTGATGCGCGCCGCGGCGAGAAGGGCCTGGCTCGTGCTCGCGTGCCTCGCGGCCGTGCCTACGGGGTCCGGCTGCGGCATCGCTCACGAGCGCACCGGCGCCGCGACCACCGATGCGGGCCGTCCGCCGGACGATGCGATCGTCCTGCGCCCCGACGCGTTCGTGCCGCCGCGCGACGCGTGGACCGCGCCCTTCGTCACGGCGCCCCACCCGCCCGGCCCGAGCGTCCCGGATCAAGGCGGGGCGCGCATCGCGCACGTGCAGCTCGTCGTGATCACGTTCGCGGACGACCCGGACCGCGCGAGCCACGAGGCCTATGCGCGATGGATCGTGTCGTCACGCTGGCTCGGCGCGACCGGCGCCGAGTACGGCGTGGGCCCCGGTACGCTCCTCGGGATCGTGGAGCGCGTCGAGCCCGCGCCGGGCGCGATCACCGGCGACGAGATCGAGGCGCTCCTGGCCACGGGGATCGCCGACGGCTCGCTGCCCACACCGGCGGGCGGCTCGCTCGACGAGGCTCTCTACGTCCTGACCTTCCCTCCCCGGACGCGCATCACCAGCGATCTCACGGGGGTGAGCTGCGAGAGCTTCGGCGGCTATCACGACGAGGCGCTCGCGCGGGACGGCCGCACCTTCGCCTACGCGGTCATCCCGTCGTGCGCGGTCGGCACGGCCTGGCTCTCCGAGCTCGAGGTCGAGCAAGAGGCCTTCTCGCACGAGGTCATCGAGGCCGCGACGGACGCGCACCCGTTCACCTCGCCCGCGTTCCAGTTCGATGCGCGCGATCCGGCGCCCTCGCACTGGCTCTTCGCCGGCGCGGAGGTCGCCGACCTCTGCCAGTACCGCTCGGGCCCGGCCGGGCTGACGCGCGAGGACGGCTTCGTCGCGTGTCGGGTCTGGTCGAACGCTGCGTCCATGCTGAACGATCGCGACCCCTGCGTGCCCGCCGACCCGGGCGCTCCGTTCGCGACCGTGTCGATCACGCCGGCCACGGTGCAGGTCGCCAGCCCCGGCGAGCGCGTCACCTTCGACGTGCTCGCGTGGTCGACCGTACTGACGCCGCCGCTCGACGTCGTCGCCTTCGCGGGCGCCGAGAGCGCGCTCACGTTCGCCCCCGAGGTGGCCTTGGATCGGCCCGTGCTGCGCAACGGCGATCACGCGACGCTGACGGTCGGCGTACCGATCGGCGCACCGAGCGGCACGTTCGGGCTCGCCTACGTCCAGGTCACGCGCGGCGACGACCTCGACTACGTCCCCGTCGCCGTCGTGGTGCCCTGATCACCACCGTGGGTCACGGCTCGAGCGCGGCCACGGTGCGGCGGATGCCCTCGGCGATGTCGACGCGCGGCACGTAGCCGAGGTCGGCGCGCGCGCGATCGATCCGGAACCAGTGGTGCGTGCACATGTAGCGCACGGCGAAGCGCGTGAAGCCGTCCTCGGGCCCGGCCTTGCCGCCCTTGGAGAGCTCCACGATCGCGGCGATGCCGTACGCCAGCGGGTAGGGGACGCGCCCCCGCGTCTTGGGCAGGCCCATCTCGACCAGCACGCGATCCACGAAGTCCCAGAACCCCATCGGCTCGCCGTTCGTCACGAAGTACGCGCGCCCGCCGAGCGAGGGGTCGCGCGCGAGGGCCTCGTCGGCCAGCACGAGCGCGTCGACGAGGTTGTCGACGTAGGTGAAGTCCGAGAGCATCGTGCCTCGGCCGACGCCGAGCGTGAGGCGGCCGGCCCGCGCTCGGGCCGCGATGGCGGGGAAGAAGCGTTGGTCCCCCGGACCGAAGACGACGTGCGGCCGGATCGCGGAGGTGCGCATCCCGTCCGCGCGGTCGGCTGCGAGCACCACCTTCTCGGCGGCGATCTTGCTGTCCGCGTAGGGAGCCTGCGACGAGGCCGAGTACGGAAGCGACTCGTCGCCGCCCTCGATGTCCTTTCCCTCGTAGACGACGCTCGCCGAGCTCACGTGGACGAAGCGCTTCACGCCCGCGGCGACCGACGCTGCGAGGAGCGCCTCCGTACCTCCGAGGTTCACCGCCCACACCCGCTCGGCGCCCATGCGCGCCGTCTGCACGAGGGACGCGGAGTGGAACACGACGTCGACGCCCCGCACGAGCGGCGCGAGCGCCCCCGGATCGATGAGGTCGGCGTCCCGGACCCGGACGGGCAGATCCGTGCGCGAGCGCACGTCGGTGGCGACGACCGTGTCGCCTCGCTCGTGCAGGCGCCGGACGAGGTGGCTGCCGACGAAACCGCTCGCGCCGGTGACGAGCGAGGTGGCCATGGGCGCCGCCTTATACCGTATTCTCTACGGGTGAGAACCGCGCTGCCGCTCCGCTCCGCTCCGCTCGCGCTCGCCCTGCTCGCGGCGTGCGGCGAGCCCCACGTCGAGCGCCCCGCGCCGCCGCCGAACCAGGGCATCTATGGGTTCGCGAACGGGTGCTACGCGATCGACGCGACGCGTCCTCTGAGCTCGAACACGCGCTGGCTCGCGGCCGGGACGGACGGCGTGACGTACGCGTTCTCCGCGACCAGCGTGCTGGGCGGCGTGCCCTTCACGATGCGCGCGTCCGATCTCGGCACCTACCTGTTCCGCGATCCGGAGGGCGGCTACCTCGTCGCGGAGGGGCACGCGCTGGCGCGGCAGGAGGATCTGGTCTCGGACATCATGCTCCTCGACGACGACTTCCGTTCGCCGGCGGAGTGGGAGCTCACGGTGTCGGCCTCCGACCCGCTGCGCTTCCAGCTGCGCAACTACCAGACCGGCGAGTACCTCACACCCACGGGCACCACGGCCGACGCGTCGTCGGCAGGCGTCGTGGCTTTCTACGAGACGACCGGCTGCGCCGAGTTCCCGGAGATGACGCTCGACGCCGAGGGCGACGTCGTGCCGCGCTCGTGGCCCGACGGCGACGTGTTCGGCGTGGTCGACGCCCACGTGCACATGTTCTCGAACTTCGGCTTCGGCGGCGCGGGCATGTACCACGGGTCCCCGTATCACCGGCTCGGCGTCGAGCACGCGCTGATGAGCTGCGAGCAGTTCCACGGTGAGGACGGGCGTCGTGACCTCATCGGGTTCGCGTTCTCCGGCTTCTCCGACCTCGACCCGAGCGTGCTCTTGCCGGTGTTCGTCAACGCGCGCACGCCCGAGTTCAACCACCACACCGACGGCTACCCGACCTTCACGGACTGGCCGAACGCGTGGGGCAGCGCGACCCACCAGGTCGAGTACTACCGCTGGCTCGAGCGCGCGTATCGCGCCGGCTTGCGCCTCATGGTCCAGCACGCGACCACCAACCAGGTGCTCTGCGACCTGATGACGGGCATCCGCGCCCAGCCGGCCCGCTACTCGTGCGACGACATGGTCGCCGTCGAGCGCGAGATCGAGGAGGCCTACCGGCTCGAGCGCTACATCGACGCGCAGTCGGGCGGACCCGGACGGGGCTGGCTGCGGATCGTGACGACGCCGGCCGAGGCGCGCAGCGTGATCGAGGACGGGCGGCTCGCGATGATCCTCGGGATCGAGACGTCGAACCTCTTCGACTGCTTCCTCACGCCGCGCGAGGGCGTCCCGGCGTGCGACGCCGACATCGTTCGCGCGCAGCTCGACCACTTCCGCGAGCTCGGCGTGCGCGCGATCTTCCCGGTCCACAAGTTCGACAACGCGTTCTCGGCGGGCGACGGGGATCGCAACGTCGGGCAGATCGGCAGCTTCGTGAACAGCGGCCACTGGTCGAACTTCGTGCTCGACTGCCCGGACGTGCCCGTGGTGTTCGATCACGGCGACGTGATCTTCGGGGGGCTCAACATGCCGCGCGCGGACTACCTCGCGCCCGCGCCGATCGACACGAGCGGCTTCGCAGACAGCCCGCTCGGTACGCTCGCGCCCTACCTCGACGCGCTGCAGAGCCCGCCGCTGGTGGGGGACTACTGCCAGAACGCCGGGCTCACGGCGCTCGGCGAGACGCTGCTGCGCGAGCTGATGCTGCGCGGGATGATCGTCGAGGTCGACCACCTCCCGCGGCGCTCGATCCAGCGCGCGTACGAGATCCTCACCGAGAACGACTATCCGCCGGCGGCCACGCACGGCAACGTGATGAACGGCCAGGTCTACGACCTGCGCGGCATCTCCATCACGGGTCTCGGGCGCTGCAGCGATCCCTCGCGGCCGGGCGCGATGGGGGACGGCCTGCGCGATCGGATCGCGCTCATCCGCGCCCACGGTGGCTATCCGGCAGAGGGCTTCGGCTTCGACCTCAACGGCTTCGCGCACGCGCCCGGCCCGCGCTTCGGCCCGCACGGCGTCTGCGGCGCCACGCCGCAGCAGCACCTGATCCACTACCCGTTCCCCTCGTACGCGGGCGACGTGATGCTCACGCAGCCGCACCTCGGCGTCCGCACCGTGGACTTCGACACGGAGGGCATGCTGCACATCGGCCTGATGCCCGAGCTGATCGAGGACGCGCGGCGCGACGGCGTGACCGACGCCGAGCTCGAGCCGCTCTTCCGCTCGGCCGAGGCGTATCTGCGCATGTGGGAGCGCGCCGAGGAGCGCGGGGCCGCGCTCCGGCCCTAGCCCGCGGGCTCGGTTCCCTCTCGCACTTCGTGGGAGAGGGCCCGAGTGAGGACGCTCCGGCCTTGGAGTGGACCCACGATCGTCAGCCGAAGAGCTCGGCGACGGAGGCCGCGGTGAGCAGGCGCTCCTCGACGCGGGCGAGCATCTCGTCGTCGGCCGCGTCGAGCCGCGCGAGCACGTCGGGGGTGGCGGCGTCGCGGAACTTGAGCCGGACGAGGTTGCGCAGCGTCGCGCGCCTTCCCTCGGCCTTTCCCTCGGCCTTTCCCTCGGCCTTTCCCTCGGCCTTTCCCTCGGCCTTTCCGATCTCCATGAATTGTCTGGCGGTGGTCATGACTTCAGCTCCCGTGCCTGCGAGGACGCCATCCGCGAGTCGCGACAGCTCCTCGACGTCGAGGCCGCTGTGGACCTCCAGAATGTACCGAAGAACGGTGGCGAGCGCCCGCGTACCGGACGCGGTCTCGCGCGCGTCCCGGAGGAGATCGCCCCAGCGCGCGACGAGCGCGGGGACGTCGCTCGCGCCGCGCACGTCACGCAGCGCCGAGAGCGCGAGCGTGGCCTCGGCGCGCATCCCCCGTGCGAGCAGCCCGGCGTCGCCCGTGGTCCCGAGGTCATCGAGCTCGAACCCCATCCGGGGGACGTAGCGGCCCAGCACCGCGGCTTCGCTCGGCGTCAGATCGACGAGGTCGATCAGATCTCGCGAGGTGCTCCACGTGCCGGGCCCCTGGTGGAACACGACGGGGACGATCACCGGCAAGCGGCCCGCGCTCGGGTGGTCGCGCAGGTACGCGTCCCAGAGCATCACCGCGTACTGGAGCAGGCGGAACGGCATCAGGCGGTCGGGGCGCGACTGGTGCTCGAGCAGGAGCAGGAGGCGTGCGTCGCGCCCGGCGATCCGGGCGGCGAACACGACGTCCGAGTAGAGCGGGTGCAGGGCCTGGTCGACGTATGCAGACGAGAGCAGCTCGAGCGCCGAGAGGTCGATCAGCGCGCGGACGTCGGGTGGCAGCACGCTCGCCACGGCCTCCGCTGCGATGCTGCGGTCGGCGAAGAGGCGCCGGAAGAGCGAGTCGTGGTGCGCGGCCCTGGTCACGCCCTCCCCGACGCGCGGGGCTGCGTCGGACTGACGCACGGAACGTACGGCCGAGGGCTCGCTGAATTAGGGTGAGGGAGGAGCGGCGGCCGGGACCGGCAGGCCCTCGCGGAGACGCGCGGAGAAGTCGGCTTCGTGCTCGAGCGCCTGCGCTCGCTCCGTCACGTCGCTCCGCGCTCGCAGCGCCGCGAAGTCCATCGACGTGTCGAGCACGCCGCGCGCGTAGAGCAGCTCGTCGACGTGGCCGTTGAGCACCACGCGCCAGTCCCAGGTGTCCTCGACACCGATCTCGGCGAGGTGCGCGCGCGTGGATGTGCTGCAGTTGTGGCGGAGCGAGTCGTAGAACTCGGGCTGCGTGCGCAGGCGCTCGACCTGCGCGAGGTACGAGACGAGCAGACGGCGCGCGAGCTCCGCGCTCGTGGTCGTGCGGTAGAGCCGCACGCGCTCGTGGCGGTGCGCCGCGCGCAGCGTGACGAGATCCTGCTCGTCGGCGACCGCGTAGTAGAGCTCGTACTGGCGCAGGAGGCCTCGGACGGGATCGAACGGCTCGCCGCTCTCGCGGCGCGACTCGATCGAGATCGCGAGCGGCCGCTCGCCCTCGACGTCCCAGCTCACGATCGTGTGGGCGAGGTCGCTCAGGCCCCAGTCGGAGACGAGCACGTCGAGGCCGCGGACGCGATCGAGCGAGATCGTCCGATCCTCCCAGCGCGCGTCGAGGTCCGTGGCGCTCCGGTAGGTGAAGTGCCGCACGCCCTCGATCCGGGCGCGCCCGTCCTCGACGCTCGCCCCTGCGAGGCGCGACTGCTCGACCGGCCAGCGGCGGTCGTTCGAGGGCGTGAGCGTGACCCACCAGCCGAGGAACGTCACCACGAGCACCACGGCGATCGCCCGGGCGGTGCGTCGACGCCTCGGCATCATCGGGCACCGTGACGCGCTTGCCCGTCCCGCGCCAGCGCCGTAGAGGGCAGGGCATGAAGACGGTGACGGCCTCCGTGGTGCTCCCGTGCGCGCGCGAGACGTTCTGGAAGGTGTACCTGGATCCCAGCTACGCGCGGGATCTCTACCTCGACGTGCTGGGCTACCGCGCGCTCGACGTGCTCGAGTCCAGCGACACCGCCCGCAAGCTGCGCGTGGCGCCGAAGCTGAACCTCCCCGGTCCGGTCGAGAAGCTCCTCGGCGACGCCTTCGTGTACGAGGACCACGGCACGCTCGATCGCGAGCGGCACGTGTGGACGTGGCGGATGGTCCAGCCGCCCCCGCCGCCCGGAGGCAAGCCGCGTCGAGAGGTCGTCACCACGCGTGGAACCATCCGGGTGGAGGCGCTCGGCGAGCGCTCCTGTCGCCGGACGGACGAGCTGACCATCGAGGGGCACGTCTTCGGCGTCGGGGGGTTGATCGAGTCGAGCGCCGAGAAGGAGGCGCGCGCCGCGTGGGACAAGGAGTTCGTGTTCCTCGGGCGCCGGGTCGAGAACGCCAGCACCTGACGACGCGTCGCCGGCTCGCTGCGCCCGGTCCGCACATCCGCCGCTCCGAGGCGCAGATTCTGCGCGCGAGAGCGCCGTCCGTGCGCGCGCGACGAGAATGTCCCGTGTTTTCCGGCGGCACGAGGGGTGCTCCCTCGCGGCGCGCATGCTCCACGAGACCCAGCCTGACCCCGACGACTCGACCCGCGACCACGAGGACGCGGCGTGGCCCCGGGGGCTCCAGCTGTTCGCGCTGCTCGCGTTCGCGGTGAACCTCGGGGCCGCCGTGTACCTGGTGGCCTGAACCGGGTGAGCTCGCGCTAGGGGGTCGACTGGGCGTTGGTCCCGGGCGTGACCGTGTTGATCGTCGTGACGCTGCACATGTCGCTGCCGAGCCAGCGCACGTCGGCCACGCGCCAGAAGTCGTTGCCGTACACGCTCGCGGCGCTGCCGGTGAGCGTGCGCGTCTGCATCAGCACGGGCGTCGTCGAGATGTCGCCGCAGTAGATGCGGACCGTCACCGACGTCGGGCCGGTGCCGTGATCGGACCAGTAGTGGATGCCCACGCGGTAGGTCGCGCCGGTCACCGGCACGTCGAGGTTGATGTTCTCCGGGCCGAACCCGTCCACGTCGTCGATGTCGAGGCGTGGATCGTCGGCCGTGCCGGCCACGTCCCACGCCGGCGTGCGATTGGAGAAGTAGCAGTCGTTGGGCGTGGTGAACCACGGCTGCCCGCCCGCCATCCGCAAGAGGTGCGTGTCGACGTCGGAGCCGTTGGTCGTCCAGATCACCTCGACGCGGATGCCGTCGCCGGTCGCGGTGACGCTCGTCGTGCACATCGCGGTCTGTCCGTCGTCGTCGGTGACGGTGAGACGGATGGTGTAGACACCGACGAGGTTCGGCGTGAACTGCGTCGTCTGCGACGCGGGCGCCGAGAACGTGCCGGTCGCCCCCGCCGGCGCGCTCACCAGCGTCCAGCTCCAGCTCGCGATCGGACCGCCGTCGGGATCCGACGCCGCGCCCACCAGCGTGACCGGCACGAAGGGACGCGTCGCGAGCGGCGTCGGGCACGTGATGACCGGCGGCACGAGGCACACGCCCTCGTCGGTCATGCCGCTGCAGTTGTCGTCCATGCCGTTGCACGTCTCCATGCCAGGCGTGCGCTCGCCGGTGCACGCGCCCCAGCTCGCGACGCCGCCCGAGATGCTGCACGTCTGCGACCCATCGCGGCAGACTCCGACCATCCGGGTCACCGGCGGGCCCGAGTAGCAGGCGCGCGTCATTCCCGCGGTGCACGCGCACGTCTCGTCGATGCGACCGTCGCAGTTGTCGTCGCTGCCGTTGCACGTCTCGCTGCCCGGGCCCGTCCAGCCCGTGCAGGTGCCCCAGTCGGACCCGATCCCGCCCGATCCGCTGATGCACGTCTGCGACCCGTCGCGGCAGATGCCGACCAGGCGCGTCCCGGCCGGGCCGCCGTAGCAGGCGCGGACGGCGCCGGGGACGCAGTTGCACCCCTCGTCGATCGTGCCGTTGCAGTTGTCGTCGACGCCGTTGCAGACCTCGGCGCCGGGCAGGGCCATCCCGTTGCACGCGCCCCAGCTCGAGCCTCCGCCGACCTCGTCGCACTGCTGCGTGCCGTTGTGGCAGACGCCCACCCCCGCCGTGCCCGAGGGGCCCGTGTAGCAGGAGCGCGTCGTGCGAGGCGTGCACGAGCAGCCCTCGTCGGTCGCGCCGTCGCAGTTGTCGTCGCGTCCGTTGCAGGCCTCCGTTCCGGGGGTCGTGCTGCCCGTGCAGCTGCCCCAGGCGGAGCCCGAGCCGCTGTCCGCGCACGTCTGGATGCCGTCGGCGCAGATGCCGACGCCGCGCGTGCTGGCCGGCCCCGAGTAGCACGCCTGCGTCGCGCCCACGCTGCACGAGCAGCCCTGGTCGGTGACGCCGTTGCAGTCGTCGTCGCGCCCGTTGCACGTCTCGGTGCTCGGGAGCACCGCGCCAGAGCACGGACTCCACGAGGAGGTCCCGTCGGGCAGCGTGTCGCAGGTCTGCGAGCCGCCGCGGCAGATGCCGACGTCCTGCGTGCCGAGCGGTCCGCCGTAGCAGGTCCGCGTGGTGCCGGGCGTGCAGCCGCATCCCTCGTCGCGCGTGCCGTTGCAGTCGTTGTCGAGGCCGTCGCAGAGCTCCGCGGCGGGCAGCGTACCGCCGGTGCACGTGCCCCAGTCCGCGCCGACGCCGCCCGCGCCGACCACGCACGACTGCGACCCGTCGCGGCAGAGG
>JBGAQA010000153.1:0-11093 GCA_044220955.1 Sandaracinaceae bacterium | reverse complement strand
GCGGCGGGCGTCTCGGCCGCGTCGAGCGCGGCCCCGGCCACGAGCACCGGGAGCGCCGTCGGAGCGGACGCGCTCGATCCGCGCGCGAGCGCGGCGCCAGCGCGCGCAGCGAGGCCGAGCGCCAGCACGAACGCCAGCGCCGACGCCACCTTTCGCACTCGATCGAGGGACTCCGCCCGCATGGCCGGAGGTTCGACACCGGGGCCCCGGCGGTCAACAAAACCGCCCGGCACGATCCACGGGAACCCTGGTGGCCCGCGGCGTACAGTAGAGGTATGGGACCCCGTGCCCGTCGCCATGCCCGCCGCCCCGGCCGAGAGCCCGGATCGCGCGATGCGACGCGCGCGCTCGCGAGCTTCGCGCTCCTCTCGCTCGTCGCGCACGTCGGCGCCGTGTGGGTCATGCCGCGCGTCGGGGACGCCCCGCCCCTGCCCCCGCGACTGACGACGTTCGAGATCGACCTGAGGGCCGGGGACGGCCCGGCGCACGACGGCGCGGCGCTGGCGGACACGCCCGCCGCACGCCTGTCGCCGGGCGGGGCGGAGTCGCCGCAGAACGTCGATGCCGACGACCCGGGCCGTGGCGGCGACGGCGTGGGCGCGAGCGCGGTGCTCTTGCTCCTGCCGAGTGACGCGCCGCTCACGCTCACCGACGCCACGCTCAACGCGACGGGCGTCGGCCAGACCCAGCGCATCGACACCGCGCGCGATCGCGCATCGTGGGAGGACCGTCGCGCGACGCCCTCGCCGCACGACGAGCCCTTCCTCGCGTCGGGCAGCGGTCCGCACCGCGAGCGCAGGACGCTCGCGGCGCTCGACGCGACCGAGGGCGCCGAGCGCGCGCCCGACGCCAGCAGCGCGGGCGGCGCGAGCCCCACGCAGGCGGGCGACCTCCAGACCGAGCCGCGCGCCGGCGTCGAGGCCCGGACCGAACCGGGCGCCACGGCGGACTCTCCCGGCGTCGGCATCCTCGACGGCAGCGGCACGCGCGCGAGCGAGGCGGCGGCCGTGGCGTTCGGCCGACCGCAGGTGGACCTCGGCCCCGCCGCGACCACGACCCAGGTGCGCGACCGCCCGCGCGACGAGCGCCGCTCGGAGCTGCTCGCGACCTCGCCCTCCCAGTCGCTCGTCGAGGCCACGGAGCGATCGGCGCCGCGCACGGGAGACGGGGTGGGGGGCGTCACGGGAGCCGGACCGACGGGCAGCGGCGGCGGCGTGCGCGAGGGCGGCCGCGCGCTGGCGCGGGGCGATGGACCGGGCCCCTTCGCGGCCCTCGACACGAGCGACGCGCGCTACGTGCGCTGGCTCGGCGCGCTCCGACGGCGCGTCACCGACGTCCTCGAATTCCCGCGCGCCCGCCAGCTCGCGATGGATCAGGGCACGAGCGTCTTCCGCCTCACCGTGCGCCGCGACGGATCGATCGAGGGCAGCCCGCGCCTGATCCGGACCAGCGGCTTCTCGGATCTGGACGCCGCGGCCCGCGCCGCGCTCGACCGCGCCCTCCCGCTCGACCCGGTGCCGAGCGGCCTGTTCGCCGGGCGTACGCGGCTCGAGGTGACGGTGCCGATCGAGTTCTGGAACCCCATGGCGCGGTAGGCGAGCGGGGCCGGTGGTCGGCCGCGACGGAGTCGTCAACCGCGCCGCCACCGTGTGACCGTGGGCACGGGCCTCCGAGCGCCCGATCCTTCTCCACCGGTACGCTCACCCAACCGGACGGACGTCCGGCTGGGAGGTACGGATGCGGCGTTCTTCGAGGGCTCTGGTCGTCGTCTCGAGCGCGCTGGCGCTCGCCGCTTGCGGGGGCCCCTCGTCGTCATCGACGGGCGCCTCGTCCGCGAGCAGCTCGGGCGGTGACGACGCGACGAGCTCGGCGGGCGATGCGCCGAGCAGCGGAGGCGCGAGCGAGTACGACTTCGAGGACGACGCGCTCGCGTGCATGCCGGGGAGCACGAGCGAGGCGCCGCCCGCGGCGCGCGACTGCCCGCCCGACGGGGACAGCCCGACGGCCGCGATCCGCGACCGCGTGCGGCTCGCACTGCATCCGCTCTCCACGACGTGCTCCGCGACAGGCCGCGTCGTCGTCCGCCTGGTCGTCGGCGCGACGGGCGAGGTCACCTCCGCGACCGTGGTGTCGAGCACGGTCGACTCGGCCGCGAGCGGGAGCGTCGTCGACGCGCTGCGCGGCGCGACGTACTGCCCCTCGCGCGGCGCCGAGACCGTGATCGTCTACCCGATCGTGCTCCAGGGCAGCCAGGGGTGACGCTGCTCGGGGAGCGGCGGCGATGACCGCGCAGGCGGCGTCGCCGCCTACGAGTCCCCCGTCATCGCGCGCGAGCTGGTGTGCCAGGGCGCGAAGGTGCGGGTCGCCATGAGAGCGAGGGCGAGAGCGAGGGCGACGCTCGAATAGACCAGTGCTCCGCCGCGTTCGACCCGGCGAGGAAGCTCGATGCGGCCCGAGATCGTCTCCCTCCTCCCGCTCCTCGCGGGGGTGATCGCGCTGATCTGGCTGGTGCTCGTCGCGCCCCCGATCCTCGTCCAGACGTTGCTTCGTCGAACGCTCGCGCGGGGAGTCGACGAGGAGCCGACGGATCGACTGACCGAGGGCCCTGCACGCATCGTCGGCGTGGCGGTCGCCGTGGATGCGGATCCGATCGCGACGCTCACCATCGATCAAGTCGGCTCGCGCCTTCGGCGCAAGCACCACCGCTACACGGTCTGGACCGAGACGGGGCGACGCATCGCGACGCGTCCCTTCTTCATCGTCACTCCGGCCGGCCGCGTCGCGGTCGACACCACGAAGATGGCGATCCGGACCGAGGAGATCGCGCGGGCTGTCCCCGATCGCGATCTCGTGCGGCGCTGCACGGCGACGATCCGCCCGGGGGAGCACGTGAGCGCAACGGGCTGCCTGGTCCGCGAGGCGGGGTTCGGTGGGTACCGAGGCGCCGAGCGCTGGACGCTCCAGCCCGACGACGTCACGATCGCGGCGTTCTTCGGTCCGCGGCCGTGGTGGAAGGCCGACGAGTGGAGCCCGGAGGAGAGCGGCTGGCCGACGTGACGCGGAACCGCTGGGCGTCGAGAGGATCGCGACCTCGTTCTCGACCTCGTTCTCGACCTCGTTCTCGACCTCGTTCTCGACCTCGTTCTCGACCTCGCTCTCGACCTCGTTCTCGACCTCGACCCAACGCTTTCCCACCCTCGTGGCCGAGGGAGCCGCGCCCCGCCTCGCTCTCGCTCACACCCCTGCCTCACCCCCCCTGGACCTCGTGCTACCACCGCCGCGATGACCCCGCCGCGCATCGCCCTGCTCGTCACCGGCGGCATCGCCGCCTACAAGGCCCCCATCATCGCTCGCGAGCTGGTGCGCCGGGGCGCGGAGGTGCGGGTCGCCATGACCGCGAGCGCGCAGCGCTTCGTCGGACCGCTCACCTTCGCCGGCTTGCTCGGCAGCACGCCGATCGTCGATCTCAGCGACGCATCGGGGGGTGAGGCCCACGTCGAGCTCGCCGCGTGGGCCGACCTGCTGCTGGTCGCGCCCGCGACCGCGAACGTGCTCGCGAAGATGGCGCACGGGCTCGCGGACGACATCGTGAGCGCGACGCTGCTCTGCGCGCGCGGCCAGGTCACCGTCGCCCCGGCGATGCACACGCGCATGTGGGAGCACCCGGCGACGCAAGAGAACGTCGAGACGCTGCGCCAGCGCGACGTCGCCTTCGTCGGACCCGTGCACGGCGCCCTCGCGAGCGGCGACGAGGGCGCCGGCCGCATGGCCGAGCCCGAGCGGATCGCAGAGGCCGCGATCCACGCGCTCAGCCGCAAGGATCTCGCCGGCGCGACGATCCTCGTGTCGGCGGGACCGACGCACGAGCCGATCGATCCGGTCCGCTTCGTGGGCAACCGCTCGAGCGGCAAGATGGGCTACGCCATCGCCGCGCGCGCCGCCGACCGGGGCGCGCGCGTCATCCTGGTCAGCGGTCCGGTGTCCCTCCCGGTGCCGAGCGGCGTCGAGCTCATCCGCGTGAAGACGGCGCTCGAGATGCAGGACGCGATCGAGCTCCGGCTCGGACCCGAGGACGGGGCCGACGCGGTCATCATGGCCGCCGCGGTGGCCGACTTCCGTCCGCGCGAGGTCGCCTCCTCGAAGCAGAAGAAGCAGCCCAGGGGCGACGAGGCGCGCACCGTGGAGCTGGTGCGTAACCCCGACATCCTCGCGACGCTCGGCGCCGATCGGAAGGCCGCGCGGAGTCGCCGCCCCGTGCTCGTGGGCTTCGCCGTCGAGACGGAGAAGCTGCTCGAGTCGGCGAAGAAGAAGCTCGCGTCCAAGGGCGCGGACCTGATCGTGGCCAACCACGCGTCGGTCGCCTTCGAGGGCGACGCGAGCGACGTCGCCTTCGTCGACAAGAAGGGCGTCACCAAGCTCGGCACGCTCGCCAAGCGCGACACGGCCGACCGAATCCTCGACCGCGTGGCGGCACTGCTCGAGCCGGCGGCCGGCCCGGCGCGCGCCAGCACGCGCGAGTAGCCGGTCAGTCGCTCAGGCTCAGCACCAGACGGAAGCCGAGGTCGGAGCTCGGCGTGTCGGCCGTCGCGATGCCGCGGAACGTCAGCGCGCAGCGGTGCGCCCGCGTGCCCCACGAGCCGCCGCGCACCGAGCGCTGCGCCGGGTCGCTGCGGTAGGGCGAGGCGGTCCACTCGGCGACGCCGCCCGCGAGGTCGCGCACGCCGAAGACCGACACGTCCGTAGGGAAGCTGCCGATCGGCTCGGGCGAAGGATCACCGGGCCGGGAGAGCCGCATCTTGCAGAACGCCGGATCGAAGTGGTGCCCCCACGGGTAGGTGCGACCGTCGGCGCCCCGCCCTGCCCGCTCCCACTCCACGTCCGTCGGCAGCCGCAGCGAGCGGCCCTCGATCACCGTTCTCCACGCCGCGAACGCCTCGGCGTCGAGCGCCGAAATGCTGAGCACGGGGAAGTCCGCGCGCCACTCGTCGCCCTGCTCGTCGGCACGCGGCAGCACGATGCGCCCGTCCTCGAGCCTCCAGTACGGCGCCGCGTCGTTCGAGACGCGCGGCGCGCGCGCCAGCGCCTCGGCCGGATCGCGGAGCGCGAGGGCCTCGAGGAACTCCGCGTAGTCGCCGCACGAGACCGGATCGCGCATCACGTAGAGGCCGGGAACGGCCGCCTCGCGCTCCGGGTCCGAGTACGGCGACTCCGCGTCGCCCCCGAGCAGCGCCGGCCCGCCCGGCACGTACACGAAGCCCGGCGGCGCGCGATCGGCGGGCGCCACGTCGAGCGCGAGGGCGAGCTCGTCGCCGCGACGGAAGAAGAGAGGCAGCACCACCTCGACGCCGCCCGGCGAGCGCGCCCGCACGCGGTAGCTCCCCGGCGCCACCGCGATCGCTTCGCCGCCCGGGATCGACGCGCGCACGGCCACGGGGACCAGCGTCCGGTCGCGCTCCTCGAACACGTCGAGGTCGAAGTAGCTCGCCCCCGCGAGCACGAGGCGCAACCAGCCGGTCCGATCGAGCACCTGCGCGCTCGTCTCGGGATCCGCGCCGCGCGCGCGCCGCGCCTCCTCGAGCGCTCCGTCGCGGTCCCGCTGGTCCTCGCAGCGCGCCATCCGCGCGAGGTGCAGCTGGGCGAGCAGCTTGCGCACCGGCGCGCTCGAGGGCTCCACGCGCAAGGCAGACTCGAGCAGCACCATCGCGTCGTCCTCCGCACGCCGCAGCTCGCGCGAGCGCCCCTCGACCGCGTCGAGCTCGCGCCACACGGGCGCCTTGCGCTCGATGCTGGCGTGCTCCGGCAGCGCCGCGAGCCGATCGAGCACGTCGCGTCGATCCGCAACGATGGTCGCGCGGCCCCTCGCGCTCTCGGCCAGCGCGTGGCGCGCACAGCCCAAGAGGCGCTCCACCTCGGCCTTGCGACGGTCGCGCTCGTGGCGCCCCTCGAGCCACGCGTCGACCTCGTCCACGAGCACGCGCGCGCTCCCAGGCCGCTCGGCCGGGCTCTTGGCCAGGCAGCGCATCGCCAGCGCCGCGAGGTCCGGCGGCACGATCAGCCCCGGAAAGCGCGGGGTCGGCGGGTCCGGGGCCACGTCGACGAGCGCCAGCACCTGCTCGATGAACGTCGAGCGCACCAGCGGCAGCCCGCCGGTCAGGATCTCGTAGAGGATGACGCCGAGCGCGTAGACGTCCGTCGCCGGCCCGACGTCGGCCGCGCCGCGCGCTTGCTCTGGAGACATGTAGAGCGGCGTCCCGACGGTGACGCCCGTGTTGCGCGTGATCGCGTCGAGCGCGCGCGCGAGCCCGAAGTCGCCGACCATGATCTCGCCGCGCGTTCCGTAGACGAGGTTCGCGGGCTTCAGATCGCGGTGGAGGACCCCGGCGGCGTGGGCGGCCTCGATCCCCATGCAGACGCTCGAGAACGAACGCAAGAGCCGCACCAGGGCGTGCTCGGCGTCGTCGGTGCCGGTGTTCCGCTCGTCGAGCACGTCGCGAAACGTCCGGTTCGGCAGCACCGGCATCGAGTAGAACGCCCGCCCGTCGGGCAGGACGCCCGCGTCGTAGACCGGCACGATGTTGGGGTGCGTCATGCGCGCCATCGTCCGGGCCTCGCGCACGAACCGCGAGATCGAGTCACTACCGCTCTCGCCCGAGTGCGTGATCTTCAGCGCC
Source organism: Sandaracinaceae bacterium (assembly GCA_044220955.1). Lineage (GTDB taxonomy): Bacteria > Myxococcota_A > Polyangia > Polyangiales > Sandaracinaceae > JBBSAT01. The sequence goes on along the minus strand of JBGAQA010000153.1, from coordinate 4,422 downwards.
ACGTCGCGCTCGAGGATGCCGTCGCGCGCCCGGACCACGACGCCCTGCGCCCCGCGCCCGAGCTCTTCGGCGATCACGTAGCGCGAGATGCTCGCGGGCAGCGCCGGCACCGCCGCCGGCACTGCCGCCGGTCCGTGCACCGCCGTCACCGGCATCGCGCTCGAGCCGGCGGACTGCGACACGTCGACCGTGTGATCGAGCGCGCCAGCGCTCACCTCACCGACAGAAACCGACGCGGGACGCGACTCCGCGCCGCCGAGGTGGAGCGTCCGCTCGAGCGCGCTCGGCGGCCCCTTGCCCGCGTCGCGTTCGTTCACGCACGCAGCATACAGGTTGACCGCGGCGAACGCCCCTCGGAAGATGGCGTGGGAGGGGTCCTCGCCTTGCGATCCACCATCGGACGATCCTTGGCGCTGCTCGCGCTCGCGACCGGCATCGCCGGATGCCGGAGCGCAGAGCCCGGCGCGAGCCCGGGGGGCGTCGGCGCGCGCTGCACGGGGGACCAGTCCTGCGCCCTCGGCCTGACGTGCAGCTCGATCGTGTCGATCGTCGACCTCGACCACGTGTGTACGCGGCGCTGCACCGTCGACGACGACTGCCCCGGCGGATCGCGCTGCGGCCCCAGCGACGCCACCGCGACGGGGTGGATCTTCAGCTGCCTCCGTGCCTGCGACCGGACCGTGGACGTGCAGACCGCCTGCGGGACGGACACGTCGGCCTACTACGGGTGCCGCTACGACGGCCTGTGCACCGCGTTCCGATGCGACGACGCGATCTGCGACAGCGGGTACTGCGACGCGACGACCGGCGACTGCATCACGGGGAGCAACCCCGGCGCGCACGTCGACGACGACTGCACCACGGACGCCGACTGCCGGCCGCCGCGTGGCAGCTGTTTCGCAGGCCGCTGCCAAGAGGACGACTGCGACCGCGGCGGAAGCTATGCGTGCGCGAGCGGCGAGGCGTGCGTCGGGGAGTCGCTCGACGATCGCGCGGACGTGCTCACCTTCGCGTGCGCGCGGAGCTGCACGCCGGGCATCGACGCCACGGGACCGCGCGCCGGTGGCGCCTGCTTGAACGGACAGATCTGTGTTCCCTTCGACGCCGACCCCGGCGGCCTGAGCACGACGGGCCACTGCGCGTGGTTCAACGATCATGCCTACGTGAGCGGCAACCCCGCTGCGCACGTCGGCGACCGCTGCACGCGCAACGACGACTGCCCGAGCCCCTTCGGCTACGGCCTGTGCAACGGAGGCACCTGCGCGATGCGCTTCTGCAACACGTCGGCGTTCGAGGGGATGCCGGACCCGTGCGGCCCGAACCAGCACTGCGTGACGGGGATGATCCCCGGCGCGACGTCACGCTGGCTCCAGACCGTGGTGCACACGGGCGCTTGCTTCGCCGGGTGCGACGCCTCGACGCCGTGCCCGAGCGGCCAGGTGTGCAACCTGGGCGGCGGCTACTGCCAGCTCGACTGCCGCCTCGACGCGAGCGTGTGCCCCGCCCCGACGACGTGCAGGACGGACGGCACATGCAGCTGAGAGGGGCCCTCCACGCGGCGCTGGCGCTCTGCGGCGCGCTCGCCTGCGGCCCGTCGGGCAGCGGCGACTGCGTCGCCCTCTCGGGCCGGGAGTCGATCGACGACGTGATCGCGCGGGTCCCCGAGGGCGCGACCATCTGCCTCCCCGTCGGCGAGATCGCGCCCCCCCGGGCGCCCATCTCGCGCACGGTCACGCTCCGCGGCGCGACCGACGCGTCGGGCGGCCTCGCGAGCACCCTCTCGGGCCCCGCGGGCAGCTGCCTCGTCGCGACCGGCGTCGACAGCGGCGTCGATCGCTACCCGACGATCGACGCGAGCGGTGTGGTCGTGACCGCAGGGACGGCCGCGGTGACGCTCGAGTCGCTGGTCGTCCGAGGCTGCGTCTACGGCGTGGTGGCGCGCGCGGGGCACACCACGCTGCGCTCGGTCCGGATCGAGTCGGTGCTCGTCGCCACGCTCGTGGACGGAGGAGCGACGCTCGAGGTGCAGAGCTCGGACTTCGCGAGCGGGACCCGGCGCGCGGACGGAAGCGGTCCTTCCCTCGGCGTGGGCGTTCTCTCGGGCTCGGGCACCACGCTGCTGCTGACCGACCTCGACGTCGACGGAAGCGGCGCGGGCATCGGCATCCGCGGCCGCCCGCGCGTGGTGAACATGCAGGGCGGCGAGCTGCACGCGCTCTCGTTCGCGATCGGCATCGAGGACACGACCGACACGGCCCGCGACGTGCAGATCCGCGGCTCGCGCTTCCACTCGCTCGTCCCCGTCGTGCTCACCGGGGCGCCGCGCTACACGGGAAGCCTGCTGTCGGGCGGCAGCGTCACGATCGAGGACGCGCTGATCGAGGGCAGCGGCGACGAGTCGTTCGGGATCGAATTCCAGGGAGTCGAGCACGCGGTGGTGCGCGGCAGCACCTTCACGGGCCACGACATCGTCTCGCTCGGGCTCTTCGGCGGGGCTCTCTCCGTCGAAGCAGGCAACACGATGACCATCCCGGCGGCGAGCGCGACCAACGTCCCGTACGGGGTCGTCAGCGCGCCCCACCCCACGATGGGAACCGCCGGCGCGGTCACCTTCGCGAGCGGTGGCGTCGCGCTCACCTCCACGGCAGGCGCCGGCAGCATCCACCTCGCGGTCCAGGACAGCAGCATCGTGTCGATGGGCGCCACGATCGGCCTCACGGGCGGAGCGATCGGCGCGCTCGCTTCAGGCGCCTCCGCCCTCACGCTGGCCGGTGCGGGCTTCACGACGAGTGGGACCACCACGGCCGGCGTCGCCAGCCGTGACACGGCGACGGCGACGCTCGACGGGATCGCGATCACGCCGGCGGCGGACTCGGTCGGCGTGGCCGAAGAGGGCGGTGCGACGCTGCACGCGACCGGGCTCACCATCACCGGCGGGCGCTTCGCGGTCCAGGCCGAGGACCACGCAGCGCTCACGATCGACGGCGGCACCTTCGTGGGCGCGACGCAGTCGGGGATCTACGTCACGAGCGACGCCACGGCGATCACGCTGCGGAGCGTCGCGATCGACGGCGCGCTCGTCGGCGTGGTGGCCGAGGGCGCGGGCGTGCGCGTGCGGCTGCAGGACGGCGTGATCCACGACACGGGGGCCGCCGGCGCCGAGGCGCACACCGGCGCGGAGCTGAGCGTGATCCACACCGAGATCCGCGGCGCCCACGGCGTCGCGCTCGCGTTCGTCGATGCAGACGGCTTCGTCGCCGGCTCGATGCTCTCGGGCACGCTGATCCGCGCCGACGGCCGCGCCGACGACGTCCGCGTGGTGTCGACCGACGGCGGCGCGCACTCGGTCGACTTCGGGGACGACGGCGACGGAACGATCACCGCCGGCGACCAGAACTTCATCGTGCTCGACGCGGCGCGCACGTGCGCCGGCCAGTGCAGCGTGGTGATGAGCGACGGCGTGGGCGCGCAGGCGATCGTTCGGCCCAATTGCCTGAATGGCGACGCGACGGCGAGCGCCGACGTGCACACGCTGCTCGACCAGGACGGCGGAACGTTCGTGATCCCGATGCCCGTCGCCTGGCCCGGCCTGTTCGCGGGGATCGCGTCGAACCTCGGCCTCGTGCCGGGCGGCGCCGCGAGCGTCACCGGGCTGCCTGTGCCGACGATCCCGCCAGCGGCCGCTGCGGCAATCCCGGGTGGGGCCTGAGCCGGGAGCGAGGGCGAGAGCGAGGTCTCAGCTCCCGTACTGCGCCACGACGCGCTTCACGTCCTCGGCGAACGCCGCCTGGTGGTGTCGCTCGAAGTTCTCCCAGGTCGTGAGCGTCGTCGGATCCTCGACCCGGTCGAGGAAGATCTTGCCGTCGAGGTGGTCGACCTCGTGCTGGTAGGTGCCTGCGGTGATGCCAGCGATCGTCGTGTCGATCGGCGCGCCGTGGCGGTCCATCGCACGCACGTGCAGGCGCGCGTGGCGGCGCACCTTGCCGCGGAGGTTCGGCACGCTCAGGCAGCCCTCGTAGTTCATGAACGACTCGTCGCCGAGCACGTCGAGCACCGGGTTCACGAGGATCGTCAGGGGGATCTTCGGCTTGTACGGGTACCGAGGGTTGTCCTTCACCTCCATCGCCACGATCCGGATCGGCTCGTAGATCTGGATGGCGGCGAGGCCAGCGCCGTTCGCGTCGCGCATCGTCTCGACGAGGTCGTCGATGAAGCGCTGCGTCTCGGGCGTGCGGAGCTCCGCTTCGGAGATCTCACGCGCGCGCGTGCGCAGGACCGGCTGGCCGACGAGGGCGATCTTGCGGATGGTCATCGATCGGGAAGGTAGCGCGGATTCGGGCTCGGACTCGCCCTCGCCCTCGCCCTCGCCCTCGCCCTCGCCCTCGCCCTCGCCCTCGCCCTCGCCCTCGCCCTCGCTCTCGC
>JBGAQA010000152.1:0-11107 GCA_044220955.1 Sandaracinaceae bacterium | reverse complement strand
CGCGGCGGGCGTCGGCGCGAGCGTGGATCTCGAGCTCTACGTGTTCGCCGAGGGCCGCATGGGGACGGCGAACTTCCCGAACGCCGAGGTCGACCGCGCCGCGATCACCTACGACTGGGCGAGCCGCACGTTCGACTACGACGCGCGCTTCGAGGACGCGCTCTTCCGCGGCACGGGCCTCTTGACGAACTGGGTGACGGAGTACGCGCGCGCCCCGAGCCTCGCCGCGCTCGGCTCGTTCCGCAGCGGCACCGGGATGGACGTGCACTCCGCGATGCAAGACGTGGCCATCGTGCAGGCCGCCCTCCCGAACGCGTACATGACGCGCCTGCGCACGCGCTTGACGCCGTCGCAGCTCGCGACCGACCTCACGCTCTCGGCGGCCAGCGGCGGCGACATCGGCACCAACATCACCGTCACGCGCGAGGTGAACCGCGCGCCCGATCCCGTCTGCGACCTCGTCTGCGACACGGCGGACGGACTCGAGCCGGGCGCCTCCTCCGAGCGCGGGACCGGTCGATCGTACCGGTGTAGCGCCGCTCCCGCGGGCCGCCCGACCTGGCTCGCGCTGCTCGCGATCGGGCTCGTCACCCTCGCGCTCGGGCGTCGGCGCGCGTGAGGCTGGCGCTCCTCGTCCTCGGGCTCCTCGTGCTCGCCTCGCCGGCTCGCGCGCAAGAGAGCGCGAGCGACGAGGCGCGGCACATCCTTCCCATCCGCTACGCCGATCGCCCGCTCACGCTCCCCGAGGGGACGTTCCGGCTCGATCAATCGGTCGTGCTGCGCGTCGGCAGCGGCGGGTTCGGTCTCAGCGGGCCCAACGCGCTCTTCGTGGGCCTGACCGACTGGCTGGAGGTCGGCGTGGCCTGGCCCTGGACGCGCGACCCCTCGCTGGTCGCGACCGCGCGCGTCGGGCACTCGCCGGTCGCGGACCTCGGCTTTCGCGTCCAGGCGACCATCCCCGCCGTCACCACGGGCGACACCGACCTCGTCGTGTCGATGCCGATCGTGTTCCGCCTCGGGCACATCGCGCGCATCGCGACGGGCGTGACCGGCGACTTCCTGCTCACGCAGACCGTGCGCCCGATCCTGCGCATCCCGCTCTCGATCGTCTTCAGCGGCAGCGAGCGGAACCTCGTGGGAATCGACGCGTCGCTGAGCCTCGCCGACTACCGCTTCTGGCACGGCGGGGTGGGGCTCTTCTACGCGCACACGGCCGCGACGCCGCTGCGCCCTTTCGGCGAGCTGCGCGTGGGGGCCGCGTTCGACTTCGCCTCCGCGGCGGGCCCCTCGACGTCGAGCTCGGTCACGTTCTCCACCTACGTGGCGTTCTCGTTCTGGACCACCGTGAATCCCATCGCCTGGCCGTGACGAAGAAGCGCGCGTTCGACGCGGAGGAGCCCGAGGGAGACGCAGCGCCCACGCCGGCCCGCACCGAGCCGGCCCCGCTGGCGCGCACGGCGATGGCGCTCGTCCTGGCGAGCTGGATCGTCCCGCTCCGCATGATCTGGTCGATCGTGCAGTACGCCGAGGACGAGCCCGGCACGCGCGCGCTGCACCGCGCGCTCACGATCTCGAGCGTCGCGCTCTTGCTCGGCGGTCTCGGGCTCGGCGTGCGCGGGATCCTGCGGGCGCGCGCGGACGGGCGCGTGCGCCGGCGGCTCGCCATCGCCGTGGTCGTCCTGAGCGTCCTCACACCCGTGGTGTGGGCGAGCGAGCTCCAGCTCGCCTGGCAGACGTTCCTCACGCGAGAGCGGCTCGACGCGGCCGCGGACCATGCATCTTCGGCCCCCGCCGAGTAGAGTCGCGCCCCCATGACGCTGATGAAGGGTGCGCTCCCCAACGTTCTGTCCGCGATCGGCAACACGCCGATCATCAAGCTCAACCGGATCGGCGCCGACCTGCCGGCCAGCCTCTACGTGAAGTGCGAGTTCATGAACCCGGCGGGCTCGATGAAGGACCGCATGGTGATGCGCGTGCTCGACGAGGCCGAGAAGCGCGGCGAGCTGAAGCCCGGGAGCACGATCATCGAGGCGACGAGCGGCAACACCGGCGCGGCCATCGCCATGATCAGCGCCATCCGCGGCTACAAGTGCATCTTCGTCATGCCCGACAAGATGGCGGCGGAGAAGATCCAGTCGCTCAAGGCCTACGGCGCGAAGGTCGTCGTCTGCCCGACCGCGGTCGAGCCCGACGATCCGCGCAGCTACTACCAGGTGGCCAAGCGCCTCGCGAACGAGACGCCCAGCTCGTTCTACGCGAACCAGTACCACAACCTCGACAACCCCGCGGGCCACTACCACTCGACGGGGCCGGAGATCTGGCAGCAGACCGGCGGCGAGGTCGACGTCCTGGTCGCGGGCCTCGGCACCGGCGGCACGATCTCGGGCACGGGCAAGTTCCTCAAGGAGAAGAAGCCGTCCTTGCAGGTCGTCGGCGTCGATCCCGTCGGCTCGCTCTACTACGACTACGTCAAGAGCGGCCGCGTCACCAAGCCCTTCACCTACAAGGTCGAGGGCATCGGCGAGGACTTCTTCCCCAGCACGATGAACCTGAAGATCCTCGACGAGATCATCCGCGTCGACGACAAGGAGTGCTTCACGACGACGCGCGATCTCGTCCGGCTCGAGGGGCTCTACGTCGGCGGCAGCTGCGGCGCGGCCGTGGCGGGCGCGCTCAAGTACGCGCGACAGACGCAGAAGAAGGAGAACGTCCTCGTCATCCTGCCGGACTCGGCGGCGAAGTACCTGTCGAAGATCTTCAACGACGACTGGATGCGCGAGAACGGCTTCCTCGAGAACACCGGCCTCGGCGTCGTCTCGGACCTGCTCAAGACCAAGAGCGAGGAGATCATCACGGCGCAGCCGGGCGATCGCGTTCGCGACGTGATCGCGCGCATGAAGGCGCACGGCATCTCGCAGCTGCCGGTCGTGGACGCCGGCAAGGTCACGGGCGCCGTCGCCGAGGTCGATCTGCTCCGCTACCTCGTGAGCGGCGAGCACTCGCTCGACAGCGCGGTCGGCGTGCTGGCCGAGAGCGACTACGCGACGGTCTCGCCGCGCACCAGCATCGAGAACCTGCAGGGCCTGCTCAACGACGCGCGCATGGCGATCGTCACCGACGAGGGCAAGATCGTCGGCGTCGTGACGAAGATCGATCTCATCGACTACCTCGCGCGCCGCACGGCCTGAGCGGCCTGCGCTTCAGAGATCCGTCAGCTCGACGATCCCCACGGAGCGGCCGAGGTCGCGGACGACGAACGCGACGTGACGCAGGTCCGGCGAGGGCGTCGGGCTCAGCCAGAACTCGCGAGGCGTCGCGGCGATCTCCTCGACCGTGCCGTGCGGGTCGACGCGCCAGACGTGGCAGGTCGTCGTGAAGACGGACGTGACCCAGAGCGTGCCGGCCGCGTCCTCGGCGACATAGCCACACGCCGGCAGGTGGGCGATGGCGCGCTCGGCAGGCGCGCCGCGCGCGAGCGCGATGCCCACGAGCTCCTCGCCGCGGCACACGAGCAGCTCGTGACCGTCGCGAGAGAGCGATCCTGCGCGGAAGAAGCCCGCCTGGTCGGCGGGGATGCGCGTGACGTCCTCCCCCGTGAGCGCGTCGGTGACGCGCACATCGCCGCCGTCGGTCTCGAGGAGCACGCAGCGCGCTTCGTTGCAGGTGAGGTGGGTGAGCAGCGGCGGCGGGCGGCCGAGCGGGCTCGGGTGCTCGGGCGTGACCTCGCGCAGCGTCTCGGCGATCGCGCCGTCGACCACGCGCACCAGGCGCACGCGCTCGGCGCCGCTCGCGTCGGGGCTGCCGCCGACGGCGAACGCAAGGAGGCCACGTCCGTCGGGAGGCCGTGTCGGCACGGTGAGATCGAGCGGGGCCGCGGCCGCGAGGACGTGCGAGGGCCCCTCGAGCGGCTGTGCGAGCAGCTGCCAGTGGCCCTCGCGCGCCGCGGTGACGAGCAGCGTGGAGTCGTCGAGCCAGGCGTGGACGCGATGGTTTCCGTCCGTCGGCGTCGCGGTGCGCGCCGCGTCGATCGACCGGTCCTCGGTCGAGAGCACCCGCACCTCGGCGCGGGACGATGCTCCGACGACGACCATGCGCCGGCCCGACGCGTCGATCGCGGCCGCCGCGATCTCGGTCCGTGGGATGCGCGCCAGGCAGGGCCCGGGATCGCTGCCGTCGAGCCGCATGCGGCAGAGCTCGCTCCCGAGGATGCCGGGCACGATGCCGAAGTAGAGCAGCGTGGTCGCGTCCGCGAACACGGCGCCGGCCCGCGACGAGTGAACGCCGCGCAGCAGGGTGCGTACGCCGCTCGCGTCGATCTGCGCGAGCCAGAGGCGGTACTCGTTGTTCGACGAGCCGGCGACCAGCACCGCGGATCCGTCGGGCGACCAGTGCGGAACGGTCGTGGCGTCTCCGGCGGTGAGCAGAACCTGGGCGCTACCGCCGTGCGCCGGGGCGACCACCCAGGCGCTGCCGTCGTGGAAGGCGACCGTGCTTCCGTCCGGCGACGGCGCGCCGTAGCAGGCACCCTCGCGGAAGAGAACGGGTGGCGAGGACGGGCCGAGCTCGTAGAGCGAGGCGCGACCGTCCGCCGCCAGGCAGGCCAGCAGCCGCACACCGTCGGGGAAGAAGCTCGCGCTCAGCACCACCGCCCCCGCCGGTACCGGGGCGGGGATCGGCGCACCGCTCTGGACGTCGAGCACCACGAGGCCGGTCCCCACCACGAGCGCCACGCGCGTTCCGTCCGGTGAGATGCCGGCCTCCGTCACCGCCTCGTCGGCCGGGACATCGAGGCGCGTCGTGCGCAAGAGCGGTACCTCGGCGCCGCTCCTGCTCGCGTCGACGTCCGCGCCATCGGGCGCGGGGTCCGTTCGCCCGTCGGGCGAGGGGGTCGTGGTCCGCACGAGGAGGAACGCGAGCGCGGTGAGGGCAGAGAGGGCGAGCGCGGGCCACACGAGGCGTCCGGCTGTTGCCGACGGCGCGCGCCTCGCGCTGGTGCTGGTGCTCGCGGCGAGGCCCTTCGCCGAAGCGTCGTCCGGCGTGAGCGTTCGGGCGAACGCGAGGTCGCTCGACGGCGTCGCGAGCGCTGGCAAGGGCGTGCGGGCGCGGAGCAGCGCCAGGATCTCGCCGCCGCTGGTCGGTCGAGCGCTCGCTTCCTTCGCGAGGCAGCGGAGGACGAGCGCCGAGAGCCACGCCGATGCCTGGCGGAGCGGAGGCGGATCGTCCGTCAGGATCGCTGCGATCGTGCCGAGCGCCGTCTGCCCGACGAAGGGGCGCCGGCCCTCGACCATCTCGAACATCATCACACCGAGCGCGAACACGTCGGCGCGCGCGTCGACCTCGCGCACACCGCGCGCCTGCTCGGGCGCCATGTACTCGGGCGTGCCGATCATCCCGCCCTCGCGCGTCTGCACGGTCGGCGCGCCCTGGCTGGGCCCCTCCGGCGCTGCGAACGACTTGGCGAGGCCGAAGTCGAGGATCTTCACCTCGCCGTCGCGCCCGAGCATGACGTTCTCGGGCTTGAGGTCCCGATGCACGATCCCCGCCTCGTGCGCCCGCGCGAGGCCGCGCGCGAGATCGGTGGCGATCCGGACGACCTCGTCCTCCGCGAGCGAGGTCTCTCTCGCGAGCCGTGCCCGCAGCGACTCGCCCGGGACGAGCTCCATCACCAGGTAGACGGTGCCGTCGGGGTCCTCTTCGATGGCGTGGATCGCGGCGATCGACGGGTGCACGACGGCCGCGGCCGAGCGCGCCTCGCGCAGCAGGCGCGCGCGCCGGTCTGGATCGTCGGTTGCTGCGGAGGGGAGTAGCTTGATCGCGACATGACGCCGGAGCCGGTCGTCCTCGGCGCGGTAGACGACCCCCATCCCTCCGGCGCCCAGCCTCTCGAGGAGGCGGAAGTGCCCGAGCTTGCGGCCCAGGGCGGGATCGGCCGGCGGCATGCGTGCGCCGAGTCTACCCCATCGGCTCAGGCGCTCAGAGCGTCGCGGCCACGCGACGGAGCACGCCCGCGGGATCCTCCTCGATCGTCTGGTGGTGCGACACGATCACACGCCTCAGGCGTGGCGTCGCGGCGAGCGTCTCGAGCTGCGCGCGCACGCGCGCGGCGTCCTTCACCAGAAAGAAGCGGCTCACGCGCGTCAGCTGGGGGCCGCCGGTCGACCTCGTCACGTGCTTCAGGACGAAGCCCTGCACGCCGGGCACGTGCGGCATGTTGAACACGAGGTCGTTCATCACGAGCGTGACGCCGGCCTCGTCCTCCACGCGCACGTAGCCCTCCTGCTCGCCCACGCCGTCGAGCACGTGCAGAGTCACCGCGGCGTCCCGCGGGAAGTCCGCGTAGGTGCCCGCGACCTGCACGACCTCTTCGACCTTCGCGCGGGAGCCCGGGGGGCAGAGCACCTTCGCGCCGGGGAAGCGCTTCGCGAAGGCGGGCGCGTCCAGGCGATGGAAGCCGTTCGGCACCAGGATCCAGCGGACCTCGCCCCACGCCTCGAGCTCGGCCATCGCCGCGGCCTCGAGGGCGATCGCGTTGTGCACGACGAGCTCGCCCGAGGCGCATCGCAGGATCGTCATCACGCGCCGGAGCGGCATGCCCGGGAGCGACCCCTCGACGCGCCAGACGCGCGGCGAGAGCTTCTCGATCGGGCCGTTCGAGAGGACGGTCCACTCCGTGTGTGCCTTCGCCATCAGTCGCACCATCCTCTCGCGCTCAGGTCCGCGCCGGGGACACAGAGGGCCTCCGGCGCCTGTCCGTAGTGAGCCTCCACGAAGGTGCTGAGCGAGGGCACGTCGAGGCAGCTCGCCTCGTAGGTGTGCTCCCACGCGAGCGCTGCGATCGGTGTCTCGAGATCGTGCGCCGGCACCACGATGAAGCGCGAGGGCCAGCTCTCCGCGCGGCAGATCGGATCGAGGCCGTGCGCGGACACGAGCGACGCGAACGCCGCTCGCACGTCGGCGGCCGCCGGGCTCTCCGGGTCGTAGGCGAGCACGACCGCACCGTGCTCCATCGCGTGCACGAGGAAGCCCCAGGGCACGGGCGCGTCGTACGTCAGGAAGTCGGCCCAGGTGTCGTAGTGGTTGCCGGCCGCGGGCGGGACGAAGAGGTAGTCGATCGCGCTGCACGAGGCACGGTGCTGGCGCGCGGCGGCCGGCTGCGTCGCGGTGGTCACGTCGCAGCTCGTCGCCGGCGCGATCGGGGTGGCGGCGGGGTGGGTCGTGACGACGTCGGTGCGCTCGACGACGCCCCCCGAGGAAGAGGTGCTCATCGCGCAGGAGAAGAGGACCAGGGAGCCCAGGCAGGAGAGGAGCCGCGCCACGTGTGCGCGCGCATCTTGGGGCCATCCGCGCGAGGATGTCGACCCGGGCCGCCGCCGCCACCGGCTCTCGACCACCTGGACGCTGCTGCGCGCCCGAGGGCGAGACTGATACGATTGCCGTGGGTGGAGGTCGAGGGTGGACCCTTGCTTCTTCGGTTCGGCTTGCGCGCCGCGCGTCGCACGCTCGACGCGGGGACAGCGGTCGTGAGACGGGAGGAGCGTTGGCTCGGGCGCTTCCTCGACCCGCTGCCGGTGTCGGCCGAGGGGGCCTTCCGCATCACGGCCGCGCGCGACGCGGTCTCGGGGCGCGAGTGCGTCGTCGTCACCGGCTCGCCGCTCGCGCGGGTCGACGGCGTCCGCGCGGCGCTCGCGGCGCTCCACGACGCGCATGCTCGCATCGCTCATCCCATCGTCGCTCCCGTCCTCGCTCGAGGAGACGAGGGGGACTGGGTGGCGCTCGACGTGCCGGCGCGCACGGATCTCGCGGGCCTCCTGATGCTCGCGCGCGCGAGAGAGATCTCGATCGAGCACGGGGCGGCCGACGGATTCATCACGTCGCTCCGAGACGGCCTCTTCGCGGCGTTCGCCACGCAAGACGCCGCGGGACGGCCTCTCTCCCTCGGCGCCATCGCCTACGGCAACGTGCTCTTCGCGCCGGATGGCCGCTTCTGGATCGTCGGTTTCGGGCACAACGTCATCGTCGCCGACGAGTCCGGACGGATGGGGGGTCGAGGAACCGCGTTCCAGGCGCCCGAGGTGGCCATCGGCGCGCCACCGACCCGCAGCTCGGAATTCGTCGCGCTCCTGCACTTCATGCGCGCGCTGGTCCCGTTCATGCGCCTCCGGCCCGCGATCGTGCGCGTACTCGCCGGCAATTCGCTCCGGGAGGACTTCGAGCTCATCGGCAAGCTCGTCTGGTTCGAGCGACGTGTGCTCACGGCTTTGCCGGAGACGCGTGCTTCGATCGACCAGGCGATCGCCACCTCGGATCGGATCCGCGACCTGCTCGGCGTGCGTCCCGATCCCGACGCATTCCGTCGCGCGATCGGCGTGATCCTCGAGGAGGAGGGGAGGCTGCTCGTCGGCGCGGCTCAGGTTTCTTGGCGCGTCGCGGTCGATGGCTCGCGGATCGAGCGCATCGGCTTGCCTCCCCTCGTCGTGCCGGGCCGCGGAGCGCTGCGGCGCATCGTGCTCGCTCTGGTGCGGGCTCGCATCGAGCGCCCCGGCGCGAGCCTGACGCTGAGTGATCTCGCGAGCGCGGGATGGCCGGGAGAGCGCATGCTGGCGCGCGCCGCGCGCAACCGCGTCCACGTGGCGGTCAGCACCCTGCGCAAGCTCGGGCTCGGGCACGACGTGGAGTCGAGCGCGGGGGCGTACCGGATCAACCCGGCGATCGTCATCGCCATGGTCGACGCCGAGGCGGCGGCTTCGAGCACTGCACGTCCCTGAGCGGTGTCAGCTCGAGCCACTCATGGCGTCGAGCGTCGCGACACGCGCGCGGCGCCGGCGCCTGGCGGCGAGGGAGGCGCTCGCGAGGCCGAGACCGAGCACGCCGAGGCTCGCCCCGACGGTCGCCGCTTCGTGCGAGCGCCGCCGCGCCGCCCGGGCGCTCGACAGCGTCGAGCGCGCACGGATGTCGGCGAAGCGCTCGCCGCTCGCGCTCTGCACGGCGGCCTCGGTCTCCTCCGAATCGGCCCGGATCGCGGTGCGTGCGGACACGAACGCGGCGAACAACGCCGCCGTGAGCACCAAGACGGAGAGCATGCCCAAGAGCGCCTGGGGAATGACCGAGGGACGGCGCGCTGGCGGGGTCGCCACCGGGGCCCGCGGAGGCAGCGGAGACGTTGGCGGCTGGGTCCCTGCAACCACGGACTGCAGCCAGGCAGGCACGTCGAGCGCGAGCTGCGCTTGCTGCGTGCAGCCCTCGAAGCTCGGCTTCAGGTCGAATCGCGCGCCTTGGCCGTGGCGCGGCCCGGCGCTCGGCCGCGGCTGCAGGAAGAGCGCGTTCGCGTTGTGGAAGCCGCCGAACCACTCGAAGCGCGTGGCCTCTAGCTCGACGTACTCCCAGGACTCGGTCCGCCGCGCGGTGAGCTCCGGCGCGCCCCCGCCGAGCAGACCCCCGAAGCGGGACTCCACGCAGAAGAGGCGCTGGGTGGTCGCGGCGATGAACCAGGGCTTCGGGCTCCCGACCGGGTTGCCCAGGAGGTTGTAGCGATCGAAGGCGAGCCCCACGCCGAGGGCACGAACCTCCTCACCGGGCCGTAGCTGCGGCCGCAGCTGCGAGAGCAGGAACCGGTCGTGGTGTCCGAGCTGCGCGTCGTTCGTCATGAGCGTGGGGTCCCACGCCGACCGCTTAAGGGGTGCTTAAATCACGTGCGCCGATCTCGGCGATGCGTGGTCCAGCGAGCAGAGGCGCGGATCGCGCAGGCTACGGAGGAGCGCGCCACGTGTGCGCGCGCATCTTGGGGCTATGCTCGCGCCGATGTCGAACCGAAGTCACCTCCTGGGAGGCGCCGCGCTCGCGCTGGCGCTCTCTCTCGCCACGACCCCGGCGCTCGCCTGGCCGGCGGTGGATCCCGCCGGGAACCGCGTGCCCGTGCTCGCGGGGCGCTGGAGCGTCGTCATGCCCGAGGACACGGTGCGGGCCGCGGCCACGCCCCCGCCCAACGCGCCTCCCTCGCGCGAGGCGCTCGACAGCGCGGGGATGTACCAGAGCGCCGAGGGGAACTTCGCGATCCGCGGGACCCTGCTCGAGTCGTCGCGTCCGGACGATCTCGAGGCCGCGGTGCGCGCGCTCCCCGCGCCCTGCGCGACGCCGACCTACGGCACCATCGGCGATCGGACCGACCTCGTGGCCGTCCGATGCGCCGACGTCTCGCCCGACGGGGCGTTCCGGCCGATCAGCGTCTACGCGGTGCACACCGACGGCTGGGTCGATCGCATCGAGGCGCTCGTCGAGACCCACGACCCGGACGACGGCGTCGCGCGGACGGCGGGCGCAGAGTACGCGGAGGCCGTGATGGCCACGCTGACCGCGGGCCAGGCGCCCGACGCGGTCGAGCGCGGCACCATCGAGCTGGCGCGTGCCTGCGTGGACGGCGAGGCGGCCGATCCGATCACCCTGACGCTGCCGGAGGGCTGGATCGCCCTGCGCGACGATCTCGGCAACGGGACGCTCGTGCGGATCACCCACGTGGTGCCCCTCGGCACCGAGCGCGCGATGCTCGCCGTGGAGGTCGCGCCGGCCGGGACGGAGCCACCACGCGCGCCCGAGGGCGTCGGCGTGCTCGCGCCGGGCACCTTGCTCGGCGCTCCGGTGCAGTGGCTCGTGCTGCATCAGGACGGCGCGCCCACCGCCATCCGCCAGGTCGCCAGCGAGATGACCGTCGAGTGCGGCGGCGGCGCCACGTTCGCGCGCGCGCTGCGCATGTCGCTCGGGGGGCCGACCGGGACGCTCGACGAGGCCCAGCGGGTGCTCGAGACGCTGGCGCTCGGCGGCAGCCGTGGCCACCGCGTGACGCTCGCCGACGTCTCGAGCGAGGCGCCCGTGGAGCTCGACGCGCCCGACGGTGAGACGGAGGAGGACCGCGAGATGGAGTCGCGAGGGCACTTCTGGTCGATCGCGATCGGCGCCACGAGCCTTCTCCTGCTCGCGGCAGCGCTCGTGCTGCGCGGCCGGACGACGCGGCCGAAGTGAGCCGAAGGTGAGCGAGGCGCGGACCGAGGAGCCCACGCCGCGGCACGAGCGGCGCGGGCGCGCGCCCGGGCGCGCGGGGGGGGGCCGCGCCCAC
>JBGAQA010000151.1:0-11335 GCA_044220955.1 Sandaracinaceae bacterium | reverse complement strand
CGCGCGAACCCGCGCAGCACGATCGCGGTCGAGGCGCGGTCGAGGCCGAGACGCTCGAGGATCTCCTCTCGCACGACGGGCGTCGCGGTGGCCGTGCAGGCGAGCACCCGCGGCGCGCCGAGCGTTCGCACGACCTCACCGAGGCGCAGGTAGTCGGGCCGGAAGTCGTGCCCCCACTGGGAGATGCAGTGGGCCTCGTCGATGGCCACGAGCGGCGGCGCGAGCGCGCGCAGACGATCGAGCAGCGCCGCGTTTCCCAGCCGCTCGGGAGCGACGTAGACGAGCCTGTAGCGCCCCTCTGCCAGCGCTCGCTCGCGCGTGCGACGGACCTCCGGATCGAGCGTCGAGGCGAGGTACGTCGCGGGGATCCCTCGGGCCGAGAGGCCGCGCACCTGATCGTCCATCAGCGCGATCAGCGGCGAGACGACGATGGTGGTCCCGGGCAGCTCGGTCGCGGGGAACTGGTAGCAGAGCGACTTGCCGCCACCGGTGGGCGCGATCACCAGCGCGCGGCCCGGTCCCTCGAGGAGCGCGCGGATCGCCTCCTCTTGCCACGGGCGGAAGGCTTCGAGGCCGAAGCGTTCTTCGAGGCGCTGCGCGAGATCGCTCATGACGGGCCGAGCCGTCTTGGCACGCGGGGGCGGGGGCGAGCCAGGCAGAAACGTGCGGGACGGCATCGCTGCATGCGTCGGCGTCTCATCGGCCGCGCAGGCCTGCCGTTGCGCGTGCGACGCGTCGCCGGGGCGTCAGACGCTGGCCGCCGCGCGGTAGGGCCCCTCGCCGGAGCCGAGCTCGGCGGGCGGGCTCGCGCGGAACCGGGTCCTGAGGAGCGCCCCGAGGCCGACGCACGCGACGAGCGCGAGGGCGATCGAGCCGAGCACGGGGATCTGCGAGACCACGAAGAGGCAGGCGACGCCGGAGAGGATCTGCAGCACCGGGCGGCCGCGCAGGCGCTCCACCGGCAGCGCGGCGCCGATGACGGTCGCGGCTGCGGCGAGGCCCACGTACGTCGCGACGGGCACCAGGACCGCGAGGGCGAGCGCGAGCGGGATGCCCACGATCGTGATCATCAGCGCCACCAGCACGACGGTGGCGCTCAGGTACCCGAGCAGGCCCGCGCCGGCGCTGCGCCCGGGCTCGCGGATGATCGCGACGTGCATCGCCGACATGCGCTCGGGCACGACGCCGGTCAGCAGCAGCGCGAAGAGGAAGAGCAGGGCGGAGAAGAGCAGGCCGCGCACGAGCGCTCCGACCTCGCCGCCGTCGTCGTGGCCCCGCTCGTGGTGGTCCACCGAGGGGTCCGGAGCCCCCGAGCGCGCTCCGCCCAGCGCGCGCGCGCCGGGCATCATCTGCACGCGCCCACCCGCGGCATCGACGCTCCCGTGCACGATCGCGGTCGGTCCGAGCAACACATCGCCGCCGAAGGCCGCGACGTCGCCGAGCACCTCGCCGTCGACGTGGGCGGAGCCGCCGAACGCGGAGACGTCGCCGACGACCTCCCCGGGGCGCACGTACGCGTCGCCCCCGAACGTGGCGACGTCGCGATCTTCGGCCCGGGCGACGGCGAGCGGTCCGGCACCGAGAGGAGCCAGCGTGGCGAGGGCGAGGACGAGGACGAGCAGTTGGACGCGCATGGACGTCTCCTTCGCTCACCTCTACGGGCGGTCCGGCGACGGTATTTCGCCCTGCTAAGGTGCCCTCACCATGGCCCGTCGCCCCACCACCAATCCGCTCACGCTCCTCGCCGGCGCCTTCGGTCGCGGCCTGCTCGTGCTCGTGCCCACCGTCGGCACGATCTACACGGTCTGGCTCGTCCTGCGCTACATCGACGCCGCGCTCGGCGTGCCGATCCCGGGGCTCGGCCTCGTCATCACGCTCTCGCTGATCCTGGTCACCGGCATCGTGACGACCAACGTGATCGGTCAGGCGGTGATCCATGCGTTCGAGCGAGCTCTCAAGCGGCTGCCGGTCGTGAGCCTGCTCTACACCTCGCTCAAGGATCTGCTGGGCGCGTTCGTCGGCGACAAGAAGAGCTTCGATCGCCCGGCGATGGTGTCGCTCGACGCGGGCGGTCACACCAAGGTGTTCGGCTTCGTGACGTGCCAGCGCTTCGACGACGTGCGCCTCGCGGAGCACGTCGCGGTCTACCTGCCGCAGGCCTACAACTTCGCGGGCAACGTGATCATCGTGCCCAAGACGCGCGTCGAGTACGTCGATGCCGAGCCGGCGCAGTTCATGGCCTTCGTCGTCTCGGGCGGCGTGAGCGAGATGAGCGGGGCGCGCACGATGATGGACCGCGACAGCCTCACGGGCTCCGAGGCGTGAGCAGCGCGGCGTAGCCCTCGCGGAACGTGGGGTAGCGGAGGGTGAAGCCCGTGCTGCGGAGCCGCGATCCGTCGAGGCGCTTGCCCGAGGGCGGCCCGGCCGCAGCAGGGAGCGAGAGCGCGACACCGAGCGCGCTGGCGAGCCAGGCATACACCTCGCGGAAGGGCACGGACGCCTCGTCGGTCCCGACGTAGAGCGCGTCCGGCGCCGCGTGCGCGAGGAGGTGATCGATCGCGGCCGCCGCGTCGTCGCGGTGGATGCGGTTTCCGATCCGCTCGGCGTCCTCGGGCAGGCGGCCCTCGCGGACCGAGCGCACGATGCGGTCGCGGCCGGGTCCGTAGATCCCGGACAGGCGCAGCACGACGCCTCGCGTGCCCAGCGCCTCGGCGAGGAGCGCCTCGGCCGAAAGGACGCGGGAGGCGGTGCCCGTCGCGCGCGCAGGCGAGCGCTCGTCGACGACGCTGCCGTCGTCCTGCGCGTACACGGCGGTGCTCGAGACCAGCACCGCGCGCGAGAGGCTTCCGTCCGCGCGGTCGAGCGCGTCGAGGACCGACGCGAGGCCCTCGGGGTACGCACGCCGGTAGGCATCGTCGTCGCGCCGTCCGGGCGCGACGGCGTAGACAAGGCGATCGATCCCGCGCGGGACCACGAGGCTCGGGTCCGGCAGCGACGCGACGAGGGGCTCGACGCCCGCGGGCAGCGCGCGCTCCGAGCGGGTCAGCGCGATCACCCGCTCGCCGCGGGCCACGAGGCGCTCGGCGAGCGCCGAGCCGACGTAGCCGCAGCCCGCGATGAGCGTGGTCATCGCGCGATCAAGAGGTCGCAGGCGTCTCGACGCCCTTCGGAGCGACCTTCTTGGCGCCGGCGGGCGCCTTCTTCTTGGCGGGCGCCTTCTTCTTGGGGGCGCGGGCCTCGGCCTTCGGTGCCTTGGGGGCCTTGGGCTCCTTGGGCTCCTTCGCGGCCTTGGGCGACTTCGCGACCGCGGCGGCGGGCTTGGCGCCGCCGCGGCGGAAGCGCCCGCGGCCGCGGCGACCGACCTGCCCGCTGGCCTCGCGCTCGCGGCGCTCCGCGAGCAGCTCCTGCGCGCGCTCGGGCGTGATCGACTCGGGCGAGTCGCCCTTGCGGAGCGTCGCGTTGGTGTCGCCGTCGGTCACGTAGTGGCCGAAGCGACCCTCCTTGAGGACGATCTTCTTCTTGGTGACGGGGTCGTCGCCCAGCTCCTTGAGCGGTCCGGCCGCGGCGCCTGCCGCGCGACGCCGGCCGCGCTCCTTGGGCTGGGCGAGCAGCGCGAGCGCCTCCTCGAGCGTGAGGTTGAAGATCTGGTCCTCGGTCGCCAGCGAGCGGCTCTCCTTGCCCTTGGTGATGTAGGGGCCGAAGCGGCCGTTCTGCGCCGTGATCACCTCGCCGTCGGCGGGATCGTGGCCGACCGCGCGCGGCAGCGAGAGCAGCCTGAGCGCGTCCTCGAGCGTGAGCGTGTCGGGCTTCATGGTGCTGAGCAGCGAGGCCGTCTTCGGCTTCTCCGCCTTCGCGTTGCCGGCCTCGCCGAGCTGCACGTACGCGCCGTAGCGTCCGATGCGCACCAGCACCGGCTGCCCGGTCGCCGGATCCGCGCCGAGCTCGCGGTCCCCGCTCGGCGCGGAGAGCAGCGCGAGCGCCTTCGTCACCGTCAGCTCGTCGGGCGCCATGTCCTCGGCGAGGCTGACCGTGTCCTCGCCGCGCTGCACGTAGGGACCGTAGCGCCCGACGCGCGCGACGATCGGCACGCCGCTCTCGTCGTGCCCGATCGGGATCGAGTTCACCGCGCGGGCGTCGATCTCGCCCAGGTTCGTGTTCACGAGCGCCCGGAGGCCCATGTCGAGCGGCCCGTCGTCGCCCATCATCGCGCCGGCGGACGTCGGCGCTCCCCCGAAGTAGAAGCGCCGCAGCCAGGGCACCGACTCGGCGCTGCCCGTCGCGATCGCGTCGAGGTCGTCCTCCATCTTCGCGGTGAAGGCGTAGTCGACCAGACGCGGGAAGTGCTTCTCGAGCAGCGACACCACCGCGAACGCCGTGAACGAGGGCACGAGCGCCGTGCCCTTGCGGATCACGTAGCCGCGATCCTGGATCGTGCCGAGCGTCGAGGCGTACGTGGACGGGCGTCCGACGCCCAGCTCCTCGAGGCGCCGCACGAGCGAGGCCTCGGTGTAGCGGGCGAGAGGCTGCGTCTCGTGGCGATCCGCGCGGAGCGAGCGCGCCGCGAGCGGATCCTTCTCGGCGAGCGGCGGCAGGTGCTTCTCGCGGTTCTCGAGCTCGGCGTCGGGATCGTCCGAGCCCTCGACGTACGCGCGGAAGAAGCCGGGGAACGTGATCGTGAGGCCCGAGGTCGTGAGCTCGACGGCCCGGCCCTCGGCCGAGGTCCCTGCGATGCGGACCGACACGGTCTCGCCGGTCGCGTCCTTCATCTGCGAGGCGACGGTGCGCTTCCAGACGAGCTCGTAGACCTTCGCCTGGTCGGGCTCGAGCTGCGCGCCGAGGTCGTCGGGCGTGCGCCACGTGTCGCCGGCCGGGCGGATCGCCTCGTGCGCCTCCTGGGCGTTCTTCACCTTGTTCGCGTAGGTGCGCGGCCCGGGCGGCACGTGCTCGGCGCCGTAGAGCGACTCGATCGTCCGGCGCGCCGCCGCGAGCGCGGTGTCGCTCAGCGTCGTGGAGTCCGTGCGCATGTACGTGATGTGGCCGCCCTCGTAGAGGCGCTGCGCGGCCTTCATCGTGCGCTGCGCCGAGAAGCGCAGCTTGCGGCTCGCCTCCTGCTGCAGCGTCGAGGTCATGAAGGGCGGCGGCGGCGTGCGGCGGTAGGGCTTGCGCTCGATCGACGACACGTCGAGCGTGCGGCCCTCGAGCCCGGTCGCGAGCGAGGCCGCGCCGGCCTCGTCGAGCACGAGCACGTCGGCCTTCACGAGCTTCCCCGTGCCGTCGAAGTCCTTGCCCGTCGCGAGGCGCTTGCCGTCGACCGTGTTCAGCGTGGCGGTGAGCTCGACGCCGTCGCGCGTCGCGAGCGTCGCCTCGAGATCCCAGTACACCGCCGGGCGGAACTTCATGCGCTCGCGCTCGCGCTCGACGAGGATGCGCGTCGCCACGCTCTGCACGCGGCCCGCGGACAGGCGCGGCAGCACCTTCTTCCACAGCACCGGCGAGACCTCGTAGCCATAGAGGCGGTCGAGGATGCGCCGCGCTTCCTGCGCGTTCACGAGCCGGCGGTCGATGTCGCGCGGGTGATCGATCGCGTCGGCGATCGCCTTCTTGGTGATCTCGTGGAACACCATCCGGTGCACGGGCACCTTCGGCTGCAGCACCTCGACGAGGTGCCACGCGATGCTCTCGCCCTCGCGGTCTTCGTCGGTCGCGAGGTAGAGCTGGTCGGCCTTCTTGAGCAGCTGCTTGAGGTGGGCGACGTGGTGCTTCTTCTCGCTGTCGACCACGTAGAGGGGCTTGAAGTCGTTGTCGACGTCGACCCCGAGCTTGGCCCAGGGCGTCTTCTTGAGCGCGAGCGGGATGTCCTCGGCGCTCTTGGGGAGATCGCGGATGTGCCCGATCGAGGACTCGACGACGTAGCCCTCGCCCAGGTAGCCGGCGATGGTGCGCGCCTTTGCGGGCGACTCGACGATGACGAGAGCCGTACCTTTGCTCATGTGCTGATCCAGTCCGGCTCCGACCGGGGGCATTCGCCCCCAGCGAAGCGGGGCGGCAACGTGGCACGGGTTCGGGGTCGCGTCGAGAACGCGAGGAGAGAAAGAGGTATGGGAGGCCGGTCGCGCTCAGCCGCAGGTGTGGTCGACCTGACAGATCTCGGGGGAGCAGTCGGCGTTGGTGGCGCACTCGACGCACGCGTGGCTCGCCTCGTCGCAGACCAGGCCGCCGCAGTCGGCGTCGGTGGCGCACGTGCTGGTGCACTCGTGCGAGGGCCCGCAGCTGGGAGCGGAGCGGGGGCAGTCGCCGTCCACGATGCACCCCACGCAGCTGTACGTGAGCGTCTCGCAGAACGCGCACGACATCCCGTTTCCCGTGCAGTCGACGCACACGTGCAGGCTGGGGTGGCAGTGCGCGGGACGGCTGCCCGTGTGTGGGCAGTCGGCGTCGCTGGCGCAGGTCGCGCTGCACTGCCGGCTCGTCGGATCGCAGATCGGCGTCGCCGGGTCGGTGCAGTGTGCGTTCACCACGCAGTCGCGACACTCGCCGCTCGCTGGGTCGCAGAACAGGCCCCGGCAGTCCGCGTCGCTCGCGCACGCCGCGCAGAGGTGGGTGGTCGTGTCACACGCGGGCTGGCTGCCAAGACAGTCGTCGGCCGTGGCGCAGGCGATCGGGGTGCCCGTGTCGGCGCTCGCCCGCGCGTCGGCCGCGTCCGGGGCCCCGGTGTCGGTGGCGCCGGCGTCGCTCCCGCCCGTGTCGACGGCGGCGGCGTCGATCGTGCCGGCATCGGTCCCTCCGGCGTCGCCGTCGGGGGAGGCGGGCGTCGAGCACGCCAGCGCGAGCATCACCGTGAGCGCGGCCCGCACCCTCATCCCGCGAGGATACCGCGCGTCGCCGACTCGCCGGAAGAACCCCCTGGGCTCGGGTGTCCTCCTACGCGCGCCACCGACCCCGTGACACCGACCCCGTGACAAGCCGGGGACGAGGACTTACGGAGCGCTCTGCATCGCCATGAACCGCATCAGCCCGCTCGTCCTCTTGTCCTGGAGCATCACCACGATCGCGCTCGCCGTCGCCGGCGCCGCGATCTACGTCCACGTGAGCGCGCCGGCGCCGGTCGAGGCGGTCGACACACGGGCCCCGTCCGCCGCGCCTCCGAGCGCTCCGAGCGCGCCCGCTCCCGCCCCCCCGGCTCCCTTGCCGCAGGCCGACCTCGCGCCGGACGCGTCGCTCCCCGAGGTCGTCGCCCACGTGCTGCCGAGCGTCGTGAACATCTCGAGCTCGCACATGGCGCCCGCCCGCTCGCCCTACGGCGGGCCGCCGGAGGCGATGGGCGGGCAGAGCCTCGGCTCGGGGGTCGTGGTGAGCGAGGACGGCCTCGTCGTCACGAACAACCACGTGGTCGAGGGTGGCACGACCATCCGCGTGCACTTCGCGGACGGCCACGAGTACCCGGCGAGCATCGTCGGGACCGACGAGATGACCGACGTGGCGCTCCTGCGCATCACGCCGCCGGCGGGCGAGACGCTGCACCTCACGCCGCTCGCGTACGGCGACTCGAGCGCGCTGCGGCTGGGCGACACGGTGCTCGCGATCGGCAACCCCTTCGGCGTCGGCCAGACGGTGACGATGGGCATCGTGTCGGCGGTCGGTCGCGCGGACATGGGCATCGCCGAGTACGAGGACTTCATCCAGACCGATGCCTCGATCAACCCCGGCAACTCGGGAGGCGCGCTCGTGTCGATGCGCGGCGAGCTGGTCGGGATCAACACCGCGATCCTGAGCGGCGGCGGCGGTCCCGGCGGCCGCGGCGGTAGCGTCGGCATCGGCTTCGCGATCCCGACGGCGATGGTCCACCCGATCGTCGAGGCGCTGCTCGCGCACGGCCAGGTCACGCGCGGCTGGCTCGGCGTCACGATCCAGGATCTCGACCCGGACCTCGCGCGCGCGATGCACGCGACGGCGACGCAGGGCGTGCTCGTCACCGACGTCGAGCCCGGCTCGCCGGGCGCCGAGGGCGGGCTCGTGCGCGGAGACATCATCGAGCAGCTCGACACGGAGCGGCTGACGTCGAGCGCTCAGCTGCGGAACCTCGTCGCCACGCGCGGCTCGGGGTCGCACGTGCAGCTGACGATCGAGCGCAGCGGTGAGGCGCGGACGCTCCCGATCGTGCTCGAGCCGCGGCCCGGCCGGCCGCAGGTGGCCCCGCCGCGTGGGCCCTCGCCCGATCCCCGCAGCGCGCCGCGCGGTCCGGGGCCGCAGCCCGATCCCTGGGCCGTGCCGCCGAGCTTCGGCGTTCCGGGCGCGCCGCTCTTCCCGCCTGGGTGGGGCGGCCCGAGCGCGCCACCGGGCTGGGGGACGGGCCCGAGCGCACCCCTCGATCCGCGCGATCCACGCGCCCTCGATCCGCGCGATCCGCGGGCGATCGATCCGCGCGACCCGCGGGCGGCCGATCCGCGCCTGGCGCCGCCGCCTCCCCCGACGGGCATGCCCGCGACGCTCGACGTCGGCGGCCTGGCGGTGGCCGATCTCGACGCCTCGACCCGCGCCCTGTTCCGAGTCCCGAGCGCCGTCGCGCACGGCGCCGTCGTGGTGAACGTCACGCGTGGCGCGAGCGGCGACGCCGCGGGGGTCGACGTCGGGGACGTGATCATCGAGACCAACGGCGCCGCGATCGGCAGCGCGGCCGACTTCCAGCGCGCGTACGCGTCGGCCGGCGGGTCGGCCGTGGTGCTGCTCCGGCGAGGTCCTGGCAGCACCTACGTGCTGATGCGGTGACGCGCCTCGCGCTCCTCAGCCCGCAGCGGCTGCGAGCGCCGGGACGTGCGCCACCAGCTCCGACCACGCCGCCGGGTCCAGCGCCGCTCTCACCGACTTCGCGATCGCTCCGAGCGCGGGCGCGGGCGCCGTCCTCGCGACGCCGTCCAGCCAGCGGCGGCGATCGTCGGCGGGTAGTCTCGACGCCATCCAGCCGGCCGCGACGAGCATGTCGGGGGGCGGGATCGAGGCCATCAGCTTCTGCACGATCCCCACCTGCTCGGGCGGCGGGAAGAGCTTGGCCACCAAGGGCAGGATCAGCTCGTTCTCCTTCCGGATGTGCACGACGAGGTGCTCGCGCAGCGCGACGCCGAGGCGCCCGAGGTTCGCGAAGCCCTCCGCGCTCGGGTGCGCCGCCGTCTCGGTCGCGACCCGCTCGATCTCGGCGAAGAGCGCGCGCTCGTCCTGGTGATCGAAGAGGTACGTCGCAGACACGTGCGGCGCGCGCTCGTCGAGCGCGGGGAAGACCGACTGCTCCTCGGCGTGGGTGTGTCCGTTCACGACGCGCGCGAGCATGGCGACGCGCTCGCCGATGGCCCGCGCGTCGGTCTCGCCGCGCACGATCGAGCATGCTGCCTGCAGCGCGTCGGCCTCCACGGTGATCGCGGTGTGGACGAAGCGGATCATGTCGATCGGGTTCATGCGGCCGATGCTACACCGTGACGGAATCGATCGTATCCTCACGGCCCTGGTGGAAGAGACGCCGCTCGATCGCTTCGAACGCCTCCCCGGCGTGGCTGCGCTCAGGGCGACCTTGCGCGCGGCGATGAAGCTCGAGCTGGTCGTCACGTCGGGCGCGGGCCCCGTGGCGCACGCGCGTGGCGCGGTGATGCAGGCCTCGTCCGAGTGCTGCAAGAGCGCGCTCTTCTCGCGCGAGGGCTTCGCACGCTGCGACGCGTTCTATCGGTCGCTGGGCACGCGCGACGCCGAGACCGCCGGGCCCTGCCACCTCGGCCTCGCGGCGATCTCGGTCCCGGTGATCGTCGATGGCGAGGTGGTCGCCGCCGTCGTGGCGAGCGGCTTCCTCGCGACCACGCTGCCGAACGTCCCCCCGCCCGACCCGGCCAGGCTCGCGCGTGAGCTCCTCTCGCTCGACCCGAGCCTGCTCGACGCCGGCGAGCTGATCCGGAAGCTTCCGCAGGTGCGCGGCGATCGCATCGACGTGGTGCGCGCGATCCTGCGCGTGGCCGCCGAGGAGATCGCCGACGCCGAGACGCGCGAGCGCAAGAGGACGCGCGGCCCGTCGGCCGCGGCACCTGGCGCGTACGGCATCCTGGGTGGCTCGCCGGCGATGCGAGAGGTGTTCGAGCTGATCCGGCGCGTCGGCGACTCGGAGGTCTCGGTGCTGATCCTCGGCGAGAGCGGCACCGGCAAGGAGCTGGCGGCGCGCGCGATCCACGACGCGGGGCCGCGCCGGAAAGGACCCTTCGTCGCGCAGAGCTGCGCCGCGATGTCGGACGAGCTGCTCGAGTCGGCGCTCTTCGGGCACGTGCGGGGGGCGTTCTCGGGCGCGCTCCGCGCCGAGGGCGGGCTCTTCGGCGCGGCGAGCGGCGGCACGCTCTTCCTCGACGAGGTCGCGGAGATGTCGCCCGCGATGCAGGTCAAGCTGCTGCGCGTGCTGAGCGATGCCACCTACACGCCGGTCGGCGCGACGAGCCCGCGTCGCGCGGACGTGCGCGTGATCGCCGCCACGCACCACGATCTGTCCGCGCTCGTCGAGAGCGGGGCGTTCCGCGAGGATCTCTTCTATCGCCTGCACGTGCTGGCGATGCGCTTGCCGCCGCTGCGCGAGCGCGTCGGCGATCTCGCCGTGCTGCTCGCC
The DNA here is from genome assembly GCA_044220955.1 of Sandaracinaceae bacterium. GTDB lineage: Bacteria > Myxococcota_A > Polyangia > Polyangiales > Sandaracinaceae > JBBSAT01. The sequence goes on along the minus strand of JBGAQA010000151.1, from coordinate 708 downwards.
CACTTCCTCGCCAGGACCCCCCACGCGCCGGTCGGGATCGCCGACGATGCGATGCGCTGCCTCGAGCGCTACCCCTGGCCCGGCAACGTGCGGCAGCTCGCCGCGGAGGTCTCGCGCTGGGGCGTCGTCGCGGCGGACGAGGACAACGTGCGCCCGGAGCATCTCTCGCCGGAGGTCCGCGATGCAGGGGGGTTCGCCGGGCGTGCTGGCGCGTCACCAGCCTCGCCTTCGCCTTCGCCTCCGCCCTCGCCCGACGACGGCACGCTCGCGCAGGCGGTGGAGGCGCTCGAGCGCGGCATCTTCGAGCGCGGGCTCGCGCGCACGGCGGGCAACCGAACCCAGCTCGCCCGCGAGCTCGACATCAGCCGCACGACGCTGAACGAGCGGCTCAAGCGCTACGGGCTCGGCTGACGCGCGTGCTCCGCGACGAGGCGCTCGGCCTCGTCGTGGTGCGTGGGGCAGGTCCGCGAGAGGATCGTGATCTCGACCCGCTCGCCCCGGCGCGCGCGGATCCTCACGCTCTCGGCCGTCTCTTCGTACGAGGGCGTCGGGTCGAGCTCCGCCGACGCAGGCCCCTCGATGCGGATCGCGACGACGCGCCCGTCGTGAAGGGCGAAGGCGGCGTGCTCGCGATCCGTGTCGCGCTCGAGCACCCAGTCCCCCGACTCGAGGCGCGTCGTCCAGGTTCCCGGCCCGCGCTGCTCGACG
>JBGAQA010000150.1:0-11379 GCA_044220955.1 Sandaracinaceae bacterium | reverse complement strand
CTCGACCTCGCTCTCGACCTCGCTCTCGACCTCGCTCTCGCTCTCGACCTCTTTCTCGCGGACTAACGACCCCCTCGACACGCGTTGCCCGCAGGCAGTGGCCCGACCTCGGACGTACGATCGACACGCGCTGCGGCTCGGAGCCAGCGACGTGCTCGTCGACGTGCTCGTGGAGCCCGCCGGGCGTGACGAGGACCGCATCGGGTGGCGCCACGACCTGCACGCCGCATCGCTCTCGTTCGTCGTCGCGGACGGCGCCGGCAACTCGGGGCGCGGCCGCGCGGCCGCGGAGCTCGCCGTCGCCAGGGCAGGCATCCCCGACGCGCCGTCCGTGTCCCGCATCACCCAGCTCGCCGAGGCACTCGCGCGCCTCGGCGCCGAGTCCGCCGTGGTGCTCGGCGACGTGAGCGCGGAGGCCGGGCTCGTCCTCGCGGGAGCCGCGGCGGGCGATGTGCGCGCATGGGCGGCGATCGACGGCGCCTGGCGCGATCTCACGGGCGCCGTCCCGCGCAAGCCGCTCGTCGGAAGCGGCGCGGCTCCGCACGAGCTCGGCGTCCTCGGCGCGTCTGCGCTCCTCGCCGCGACCGACGGGCTCGCGGCGCGCGCCGCGCCGCCGCCTGCGCGCTCGCCCCACGAGCCCTTGCTCCCGGAGCTGGCAGATCGCGTGCGCCTGCGCTCCGGCCGCCTCGCCGACGACCTCGCGATGCTCTGGATCCGCCTCGCGTGAGCTGAGCGCGCCTCAGCCCCGGCGACGCCGGCGCCACGCGACGAACGCCACCCCTGCGAGCGCGATCACCGCCGCCGGCAGCGCGAGCGCCGACGCATCGGCATCCGTGCGGCGCGGGAAGCGCACGTGCGCCGTGAGCGCCTCGGGCGGCGCGTCCGGGCCCGCGCCCGAGCCGAACGCGAGATCGTTCTGCACGCCCGCCGGGCTCTCGCCCTGGCCCGCCGTGACCAGCGCGGCGCCGTCGTGCGCGCGGAACGCGACGTCCGTTCGATCGAACACCTCGCGACGCATGTGGTCGCGGAAGCGGACGACGTGCTCGCGACGCGTGAGCGGCAGGTGCGCGGTGATCTCGACCGTCAGCGGCGTCGGCGCCACCGGGCCGATCGGCTCGAGGTAGCCCTCGGTCCACGTCGCGGTGAAGGGCTCGCCGTCGATCTCGATCGGGATGTCCGTCCGCAGCCCCTCGCCCCACTGGGCGAGGTAGGCGTCCGACTCGGCCTGGGACACCACGTGATCACCGTTCGCGTCGGCCGCCGCGAGCACGCGAGCTCCCTCGGCGGCGCCGAGCGTCAGGGACACGACCAGCCGCGTGTCGCTCTCGCTCGCGTCGAGCTTGAGGTAGCGCTCCGCGCGCAGGATCACGTGGCCGAGGTGCGCCTGCACGACGAGCGGCGCGAGCGCCGTCGCCATCACCGTCGCGGCGAGGACGAGACGTGCGCGCCGCGTCGACAGGAGTGCTCGCCACGCAGGTCCCGGACGGTAGCGGGCACAGCCCGCGGACGGAAGGGGCCGGAGAGGCGAGCCGATGCAATTCCGGGACAGCTCTTCAGTTCCCGGCAGCGGCGAGCGACTCGAGGAAGCGCACGCCCGTCGCGACGCCGAAGCCGGTGCCGCCCTTCGGGCTCGTGCCATGCGCGCGCTCGGCGAACGCGGGGCCGGCGATGTCGAGGTGCATCCACTTGGTCTTCCCGACGAACTCCTTGAGGAAGAGCGCGGCGGTGATCGAGCCGCCGTAGCGGTCGCCCATGTGCTTCATGTCGGCGACGTCGCTCTTGAGCGACTCGCGCAGATCCTCGTCGAGCGGCATCCGCCAGAACGACTCGCCCTGCTCGCCCGCCGCCTTCGCGTAGGCCGAGGCCAGGGTGTCGTCGTTCGCGTAGAGGCCCGCCGTCCAGGGCCCGAGCGCGACCATGCAGGCGCCGGTCAGCGTCGCGTGGTCGATCATGTAGTCGGGCTTCAGGGTCTTGGCCGCGTACGAGAGCACGTCGGCCAGGACGAGGCGGCCCTCGGCGTCGGTGTTGATGATCTCGACCGTCTTGCCGTCCAGGCTCTTGAACACGTCGCCGGGCCGGTAGGCCGACGAGCCGGTCATGTTCTCGGTCGCACCGAAGAGGCCGTGGACCTCGATCGGGAGCTTCAGGCGCGCGGCCGCGAGGATGATGCCGATCGTCGTCGCCGCGCCGGCCATGTCGCACTTCATGTCGATCATGCTCGCCGCGGGCTTGATGCAGAGGCCGCCCGAGTCGAACGTGAGGCCCTTCCCCACGAACACGATCTTCTTGTGCTTGGGGCCCGCGCTCTCGGGCACGTAGCTCATGTGGACCATGCGCGGCTCTTCCGCGCTTCCCCGGTTCACGGCGAGGAAGAGCTCGGCGCCGAGCTCGGCCAGGCCGGCCTTGTCCCACTCGACGAAGCCGATCCCGTGCGCCTCGCACGCCTTGCGCGCCTCGTTGGCGAGCGCGACGGGCGTGAGGTCGTTCGGGGGCGCGTTCACGAGGTCGCGCACCAGCATCACGCTCTCGGCCATCACCACGCCCGCCTCGACGGCCGCGGCGGCCTTCTTGTCCTTGCGCGAGACGATCAGGCGCGCCGTCTCGAGGCGGCGCTTCGGCTTGCGGTCGCCCGTGAGGTAGCGCGTGTAGCGGTAGGCGCCGGTCATCGCGCCCTCGGCGGCGGCGCGCAGGATGCCGTCGTCGTCCGCCGGGAGCGCGATCGCGACGACGCCGTACTTCGAGCCGGCCACCGCGGCGCGGACGGCGAGGGTGCGCGCCTCCTTCTCGCCGAAGGTCGCGTCGCCGAGGCCGACGAGCAGGACGTTCTTCGCGCCTCCACGCGGGAGCGCCACGCGGAGCGACTCGCCTGCCTTGCCCGTGAAGTCCTCGAGCTTGGCGGCCGCCGAGAGGGCTCCGCCGAGCGCGCGATCGAAGCCCTTCAGGCCCTTGTCGGATCCGAGACCGCCGGAGCGAACACCGAGCGCGAGAAGATCGGCCCGAACCTTGGAGAGCGCATCGGTGGAGAGCGTGACCTTCATGTTCCTCCTGACGAACGACAGCAGCCGCGAACCGCGCCCCCCCGAGCGTGTGCGCCGGCATCGTAAGCGGCCCGCGGGGCGTGGACAAGCGACAGGGGGTGGCGGCGGCCCGCCGCCATGCCCGCCGGATCCGGGGCGACTTCCTCGCGAATTCGAGCGGCAGAGGCCGGATCCAGCCGTGCACTGCCTTCCGCGCCCCACCGGGCACGGAGGTCGGAGCCATGGAAGCCCACGTCGAAGAGAGCAGCGGACGCGGTCCGCTCGTCGTCTACACGATCGTCGCGCGCGAGCGGGACGGCCGGAAGTTCTGGGTCCGCATCGGGAGCGCGTTCCGGAATCGGGACGGCAGCCTCAACGCGGTCCTGGACGCGGTGCCGACCAACGGCACGCTGCACATCCGGCCGTTCCGGCCCAGCCCCGACGCCACGCGCCCCGAGGGCGCGCTCGGCGCGCCCGAGCTGCCGGCGGACCTGGGCTGACCGAGGACGACGCGGACGCGCGCGTCCGCAGCGCGGCCGGGCGTGGTGCCCGACCGGGATCGAGAACCGTTCGAGAGACCAAGACCGAAGAAGAGGAGAGAGCCATGACGAACCCCATCCAGAAGCAGACCCTCGGGCTCACGGCCGCGCTCGCGCTGCTGCTCGCCGCCGCGCCGGCGATGGCGCAGACGACGCACGCGACGCACGGCAGCGGCCCCCACACGGCGAGCGTGCACGCGCCCGCCCCCCACACGGGCGCCACCCCCGACGCCGCGGACGGAGTCGTGAACATCCAGACGGCGAGCGCCGAGCAGCTGCAGCTGCTCCCGGGCATCGGGCCGAGCAAGGCCGAGGCGATCATCGCCTACCGCCAGGCGCACCCCTTCCAGCGCGTGGAGGACATCCTGCGCGTTCGAGGCATCGGACGCGCCACGTTCCGGCGGCTGCGCGCGATGATCACCGTCAGCGGCGCGACGACGATGACGGCCGACGTGCGCGCCGCCCGCACGCACGACGCGGCCACCCCTGCGGACTGATCAGCGCTTCCGGGAACGCGCCTCGATCGCCGCGAAGAGCGGCGCGAGGCGCGTGTATCGGAGCTTGTACGACGCGCGGTTCGCCACGATGACGCTGGTCACGTCGGCCACGTGCTCGAGCGGCGCGAGGCCGTTCTGACGCAGCGTCTCGCCGCTCTCGACGAGATCGACGATCACGTCGGCGAGGCCGGTCAGCGGGGCGAGCTCGACGGATCCTTGGACGAACACGATCTCGACCGGGACACCGCGCCGCGCATAGTGGCGCTGGGCGATGCGCGGGAACTTGGTGGCCACGCGCAGCGCGCGTGACGGCGCGGGCCGGTCCGGGAAGCCGGCGACGACGAGGCGGCACCGGCCGATCCCGAGATCGACGGGCATGTAGAGGTCGTAGTCCCGCTCGAGCAGCACGTCGCGGCCGACGATCCCGACGTCGGCCGCCCCGTACTCGACGTAGGTCGGCACGTCGTCCGGCTTGAGCAGGAGGAAGCGCAGCCCCGTCGCGGGGTCGACCCGGACCAGCCGCCGATCGTCCGCGAGCACGTCGTCCGTGCCGACGCCGACCGAGGCGAGCAAGGGCGCGAGCTGCTTGAGCACCCTTCCCTTGGGGACGCCGATGGTGATTCCGTCGACGTCGAGCTCGGGCTTCTTCGCCGTCATCAGTCGGACGCGCCGGGGACGCGGCGCACGTCCGCGCCGAGCGCGGAGAGCTTGGCCTCGATGCGCTCGTAGCCGCGATCGATGTGATAGACGCGCAGGACCTCGGTCTCGCCGCTCGCGACGAGGCCCGCGAGCACCAGCGAGGCGCTGGCCCGGAGGTCGGTCGCCATCACCCGCGCGCCGCTCAGCTTCGCCGGCCCCTTCACGAACGCGCTGCGCCCGCGGATGTCGATCTGCGCGCCCATGCGGATCAGCTCGGGCACGTGCATGAAGCGGTTCTCGAAGATGGTCTCCGTGATGACGCTCGAGCCCTGCGCGAGGCAGGCGAGCAACATGAACTGGGCCTGCATGTCGGTCGGGAACCCCGGATGGGGCTCGGTCGTGACGTCCACGGGCTTGAAGGGGAGCTTGCCGACGACGCGGATGCCGCCGGCCTCTCGCTCCACGACCACGCGCGCCGCGCGCAGCTTCGCGCAGAGCGCCTCGATGTGGTCGAACGTGATGCCCTCGAGCAGCACGTTCCCGCCCGTGATCGCGGCGCCGACCATGTACGTGCCGGCCTCGATGCGGTCGGCGATGATCGCGTGGTCGACGGCGTGCAGCGCGTCCTTGCCCTCGATCGTGATGACGTCGGTGCCGGCTCCCTCGACGCTCGCGCCCATCTTGTTCAGCACGGTCGCGAGCTCCTCGACCTCGGGCTCGCGCGCGGCGTTGGCGATGCGCGTGCGTCCCCGCGCGAGCACCGCGGCGCACATGAGGTTCTCGGTGCCCGTGACGGTGGGGATGTCCAGGTAGATGTCCGCACCCGCGAGGCGGCCGCTCGGGACGACCACGTTCACATAGCCGTGGTCGAGCTCGATCTGCGCGCCCATCGCCTCGAGCCCCTTGAGGTGCTGGTCGATCGGGCGCGCGCCGATGGCGCAGCCGCCGGGCAGCGAGACGCGCGCGCGGCCGTAGCGGGCGACGAGCGGCCCGAGGACGAGCACCGACGCTCGCATCTGCTTCACCAGCTCGTAAGGCGCGTCCGGCTCGTTCACGGGACGGCCACGCACGGTCACGACGGGCGGCTTCACGTCCACGTCGAGGCCCATGTGCCGCAAGAGCAGCGCCGTGGTCTCGATGTCCTTCAGGTCGGGGACGTTGCGGAACGTGTGATCGCCGTCCGCGAGCAGCGCCGAGCAGAGGATCGGCAGTGCCGCGTTCTTCGCGCCGCTCACCTTCAGCGTGCCCTGGAGCGGGCCGCCACCGCGAACCTTGATGCTGTCCACGAGCCCCTCGTTACGCCAATCGGGCGCCCGCGTCCAAACAACGCGGTGCCCCGCGGGAGTCCGGTCCGCGGGAGGCCTCGCCGCTCACGCCAGCCACAGGCCCAGCGCGAAGAGGGCCAGGCCCAGCGAGAACACGGCGCCCCAGCGCCTGGCCTCCTTGGGGACGAGCTCGTCGTCCTCGCCGAAAGCGCGGGTGGCGAAGAGGAAGGCCGCGACGATCCAGGTCCCGAGGCCGAGCAGTGCGACGAGGCTGGGCAGAGGGCGCGGACCCACCTCGGCCTCGAGGAGCGCCAGGTGAGCGGCCTCGCGCTCCTCGACCGAGCGGCGCACGTCGATGGGCGGCGGCGGCAAGCGCGCCATCAGCGCCGCGATGTGGCGATCGGCCTCGCGCAGCCGCTCCTCGTGGGGGACGTAGAAGCTGCGCGACCCGAGCGTGGCCGCGCGGATCGAGCGCCAGGCCGAGAGGGCGAGCTCGGTGTCGCCTTCTCCCTCCGCCTCGGCGCCGATCTCGGCGAGGCGCGCGAGCGCTTGCTCGTCGTAGGGGCTGAGGGGCACGTACCAGCGCGCCGCCCGCCGGTAGTGCGAGATCGCCAGCGCCGTGTCGCCGCGACCGTCGACCGCGCGCGCCGCGTCCAGCTCCGCGCGCGAGGCGCCGATCACGCGGACGGCCAGCGCCACGAGCACCACGGCCACCACCCCGCCGATGCGCAGCGCTGCTTGCCCGCGGGTCGTCATGCGAGGTCGCGTCGCTCGAACACCGCCGAAGCGACGACGAGCAGCGCCGAGGCGTAGAGGATCGCGTACACGATCGACGAGCCGACGTACGCCGCAGGAGAGGTCGCACCGGCCGCGGGCTCGAGCGCGTGCATGCTGGGCACGAAGAGGTGGAAGTTCGGCACCACCCACGCCAGGCCGTGCAGGAACGTCCGCAGCGCGCCCGGGAGCACGCGCGAGTGCATCGTGGCCATCGTGTCGGCCGAGCGACCGAGGAGCCAGACGCCGATGGTGAAGGCGCCGGTCAGGAAGGGGGTCGAGAAGGAGCCGAAGAGCATCGCGACCGAGGCGAGCAGCACGACCTCGCCGACGACGAGCACGAGGGCCGCGAGGATGGGCATGACGGCGGCGTCGGTGCTCGCGCAGACGCCCGTCATGACGGCGAGCGCGAGCGCGCTCAGCGCCGGCGCGAGGCTCGTACGGTCGGTCGCGCGATAGAACGCCACGCCGAACACGGTCACCAGGAGCGCTGGCGCGCCGAGCAGCACCCAACCGGCGGCCTCGGCCTGGATCGCGGTGACGTAGAGCTGGACCGCCCCCATCAGCCCGACGAAGACGCTCGCGGTCAGCGTGATCCCGAAGAACTTGCCGACGATCAGCTCGTAGCGCCGCATCGGCTTGGGCAGGATCACGTAGAGCGTCTTGCGCTCGATCTCCTTGTAGAGGAGCGAGCTGCCGAGAAAGACGGCGATCACGACCGAGAAGAGCGAGATCGACGCGAGCCCCACGTCGAGCACGACCCGGCGCTGCTCGGCGACCGAGAGCTCTGCGAGCGCCAGCGTGAACGCGAGCACGGCGATCGCGAAGCCGAGGACGCCGTAGAGCACGCGGTCGCGAACGGCTTCCCGGAACGTGTTGAGCGCGATGGCGAGGACCCGATCCATCCGCCGCGGATAGTAGCGACGGAACGTGGGGTTCGGGGTGTTTCCCGCGCATCCCGCCCGGGGTCACTCCACGGGGTCGTATCTACGCGCGATCACAGCGTTCCTGCGGCAAGATGCGCTATACACTTTCGCGAATTGTGTACAGCGCATCTTGCGTCAGGAGCCCTGTGATTTCGGCGAGTTGGATACCCCTGGAGTGACCCCGGCGAGCTCGGCGAGCGTGTGGTTGTGCTCGCTGGTGTCGAGGGCCCGCCGGTGCAGCTCGAGCGCGCGCTGGACGGTGGGGCTCACATCGCGCCAGGGCAGCTGCGGCTCGGGGCCGTCGCCGATGGCGGCCAGGATGTCGTTCGTGCGGAGCGCGCTCGGCTCGACCGCGAGGAGGTAGCGCTTGCCACGCGGGGTGAGCATCGACGACACGATCCCGCGCGCCTCGAGCGAGTCGAGCACCACGCGCAACGTGGCGAGGTCGGTCTTGACCCGCTGGGCGAGCGCGCGCGGCTCGATCGGCGTGTCGCGCGGCACCAGCGCGAGCGTCACCTCGAGGCCGAGCGCCGCGAGCGTGGCGTAGTCGCGACGGGCGCCGACCACGAGCACCCGGAGCGTCGGCGAGTGCTGGTGCAGCGCCACGAGCTGCGCGCCGACCAGGACGATGAGCCAGCTGATCTGCACGCTCGCGAGCAGCACCGGGAACGCGCCGAAGCCGGAGTAGATGGCGTTCCAGCTGGCGAGGCCCACCTGGAACCGGACGTGCGCGATCTGCAGGCCGTACCACGCGAGCCCCGCCGCGACGGCGCCGAAGAGCGCAGAGCGGAACCGGACCTGGGTGTCCGGCAGCTCGAGATAGAGGACGAGCAGCGTCGTGATCACCACGACGGGCGGCAGGACGAAGAGCAAGAGGTCGCGGGCCCAGTGCACGGGGATCCACGCGTCGAGGAGCACCGCAGGCGGGCCGTGCGAGAGCGACGCCGTCGTCACCGCGTACGAGAGCCCGAGCGGCGTCACGACGGCGACGATCACCCACGCCCGCAGCCGCTGCGCGCCGACGCGCCGCGGCCCGCGGTGCTCGAACACGTGCTGGAACGCCTCGTCGACCCCGCGCAGCACCCGCCAGATCGCCAGGACGAGCACGGCGCTGCCGGTGACGCCCAGCCCCGCGATGCTCGTCCCGTCGACGAGGGCGATCACGCCGAGCACGCTCGAGCGCAGCAGCGCGACGCCCGGCGAGTCGCTCGTCGGATCGGCGCCGAGCGTCTCGTCGATGAAGGGCATGAGCGTGTCGTCGCGGAGCGCCGCGAGCAGCCCCGTCGCCTTGGCGATCGCGAACACCAGCGCGAGCGCGGGCACCAGCGCCAGAAGCGTCGAGAACGAGAGAGACGCTGCGCGGATCTGGAGCCGATCGCGCACGAGCGCCCGCACCACGAGCCACACGAAGCGGACCGAGACGATCAGCCAGCGCCGCGGCGGCGAGAGCGCGCTCTCGTCCGTCTCGAAGACGAGCGTCCGCGCGCGGGCCAGCGGCGATCGGGCCGGCTGGGCCGCCGGCTCGGCCGCGTCCGACGATCGCGCCCCGCCCTCCATCGCGCGGCATCATGGCATGGGCAGCGATCGCGGCGAGCGACCGACGACTCGTTGACCGCCTCCCGCGGCTCCGCGTAGGCTTTTCTCCATGCGCTTGCTCTTGTCGTGCTGGTTCGCGACGCTCGTCGTGGTCGGCGGATGCACCCGTTCGTCGGCCGACCGCGACAGCGGCTCCGCCGCCGCGGACATGGGCGCGATCGACGTGGGACGCGACGCGCCCACCCTGCGATGCTCGAGCGATCCCGACTGCGCGGACTCGTTCGCGTGCACCCTCGATCAGTGCGTGGTGGGCAACACGTGCATGCACACGCCCATCGACGCGATGTGCAACGTCTCGGCGGGCGAGCGCTGCGACCCGGTCGTCGGCTGCACGGCGATGTCGACGTGCAACACCGCGGCCGACTGCGACGACCACGTGTTCTGCAACGGGACCGAGTCCTGTAGCGGCGCCCACCAGTGCTACCACCTCGCCGATCGCAACTGCGACGACGGAAACGCCTGCACCACCGACGCGTGCGACACCGCCGCCGACAGCTGCGCGTACACGACGATCTGCGACTCGGGCGTCGGCCCGATGCCCGACGCGGGCCCCTCGTGCACGGCGTTCACCGCGCCCGACGACTTCAACGGGACGTACACGATGCTGCCGGCGCAGTCTCAGGCCTGCGGCGGCGCCAACTACACGGTCTCGCAGCTCACGATCAGCGTCAGCGGCACGACGGTGACCGTCACGACCGGACCGAGCGGCGCCATCACGATGACAGGGACCCTCACGAGCGACAGCTTCGACGTCACGGGGACGTCGGGCTCGGGGAGCTACCACCTCACGGGCACCTTCGCGTGCCGTGAGCGTTTCATGGGTCACTGGACGGCCACGGTGCGCGGCATCGGCTGCTCGAACCAGGACGTCGACGTTCGCGGAAGCCGGAGGTGACGATGAAGCGCTCGCTCGTGCTCGGCTCGTTGATGCTGCTCGCCTCGAGCGCCGGCTGCGGCGACGGGCGCGCGATGCACCCCGACGCCTCGTCCCTGTTCCGCTGCACGGCGAACGCCGATTGCGACGACCACATCCCCTGCACGCTCGACAACTGCGACGTGTCGGCGACGTGTCAGCACACGGGTGTCGACTCGATGTGTACCGGCGCTGGAGAGCGGTGCGTCGTGGGCACGGGGTGCAGCACGACGATGCGCTGCACGGACTCGTCGATGTGCGACGACGGACTCGGGTGCACCCTCGACACGTGCGACGTGGGCAACGTGTGCGGCCACCAGCCCGTCAACTCGATGTGCTCGGACCCCACTCCCGTCTGCGACACCGTGCGAGGCTGCGTGGCGGGCATGACGATGGGCTGCACCAGCTCGGCGAGCTGCGACGACTCGATCGCGTGCACGGTCGACTCGTGCGGCGTCGACATGATGTGCCACCACGCGCCCGTCGCCGCGATGTGCGCCCCCGGCGAGCGCTGCGACACCACCATGGGCTGCCTCGCCTACCACGGCTGCTCCGCCCCGGCGGACTGCACGCCCGCGGGGGAGACCTGGTGGAACTTCTGCGACGGCGACCCGACGTGTGACGCCGACTTCGGCTGTCAGTTCAGCACGCCGCGGGCGTGCCACGACACAGACCCGTGCACGGTCGACACCTGCGATCGCAGCTCCGGAACGAACGGGGCGTGCCTGTTCGTCTGCGACACGAGCCAGGCGTCGTGCGGCTGCAGCTCGACGGCGCCCACCTGCGCGGGACAGTTCCAGCTGACGCCGGCGCCCACGGGCCGCTGCATCGTGCGCTGGGATCTCAGCACGATCCGCATCGACAACGTGGACGGCGCGATCACTGTGACCCCGGTTCGCCTGAGCACCGCCGGCACGCTCGACACGGGCGCGTCCACCACCACGTGCCCGAGCTTCACGGCGACGCGGGTGATCAGCGGCTCGTGCACCGAGACGTACACGCTCGACGTGACGTTCATCGACGACGACAACCTGAGCGGGACGTTCACCGTCGACTTCACCGGAAGCGGCTGCTTCGGCTGCGGCCACTTCTCCTACTCGTTCAGCGGCACCCGGATCTGATTTCCTCGGGGCGGGTGCCCGCCCCGCCCCGTGCCGAGTGAATCGGCCACGGGGCCCCACCCCTACTCCGACTCGGCTCGCTACCGCTCGCC
>JBGAQA010000014.1:0-106541 GCA_044220955.1 Sandaracinaceae bacterium | reverse complement strand
GCCGGGGGGGCGGTGGTCGCGGGCGGCGGCGGCGCCGCGGGTGGCGGGGGGGCGGGGGCAGGCGCGCGCGGCGTGGCACGACCGCGGCGCCCACGACCGCGCTCGGGCGGAGGCGGCGAGGGCTCGGCCGGGGCGGCGCCCTCCCACCACGCGGGCGGGGGCGGCGCGGCGGGAGCGGGAGGCTCCGGCGGTGCGGCGGGGACAGCCGGGGGGGCCGACGGAGCGGGCGCGGCGGGCGCCGTCGGCGCCGGCGGAGTCGGCAGCCGCGCGGACAGGCGCGGGGTCGGGGCCGCGGGAGGCGGCGGAGCGGGAGGTGGCGCCGCGGGCGCAGGCGGCGCCGCGGGGGCCGTCGCGGAGGGAGCGGGCTCGGTCGGCTCCGGCGCCGCGTCCTCCGGTGGGGGCTCCGCGCCGTCCGGCTCGTCGGCGCCCGCGCCCTCCCACCACGCCGGCCCGCCGCTGTGCGGCGTCTCGCCGGGCCCGGTCGGCGTCGGCGTCGGCGTCGGCGTCACGACGGGGATGACCGGTGTCGTCGGGGTCGGCGTCGCGGTCGCGACGACGGGCGCCGGGCGCCGGTCCCACCAAGCGCGGATGGCCGTGGGCGTCTCCGACCCCTCGGCGCGCCGCTGCGGCCACGTCCACCAGGGGTCCGCGCTGGTCAGCGGGCGCTCCAGGGCGCTCTGCTGCGTCGATGCGCCCGACGCCTGCGGCGCGCCGCCGCGCAGCGAGATCGTGAACGCACCGCGCTGGCGCCGCTGCCGGAACCGCGGGAACTGGATCGACGACACGCGCTCTTGCATGCACATGACCAGCTCGGGCGTGTTGGGCGCGACGCTGATCTCGCCAGCGCTCCCGTCGCTGCTCAGGATGAACACCAGGCGCACCTGACCCAGGAGCGGGTTGCGCGTGACCTCCCCCGCCACGCACTCGCGGAGCACGTCGGCGTGCTCGGCGAATGTCGTGTTGATCTGCTCCTGGGTGAGCCGTGTCGGGAGCTCCGACTCCGCGCGGCGCGTGGCCTCGTCGAGCGCGGCCTGCGCGTCGGCCGCCTCGCGCGCGGCGAGCTGCTCCTGCTGCTGCCTCTCGGCGTCGTAGAGGCCGGCGATGGCGGCACCGAGCGGGGCGACCGTGCGCGCATCGGAGCGGACGGCGGTCAGCAGCTCGCGTCCCTCGGGGCCGCCGAGGTTGAAGATGCCGCGCGCCGCCCAGCTGAGGGCGTCGGCGTTCTCCGTGAACGCGCTGTCCGCGTGGTAGAAGACCAGGAAGGAACGAAGCGCCGGGACGACCGAGGCGTCGCCGAGCTCCGCGATCGCCTCCACCACGATCGGGAGCACTGCGGCCGGAGTCTCGTGATCGTTCATCTGCTGCACGAGCTGCGGCACGGCCTGCGTCGCGTGCATCTCGAGCAGCGACGGCACGATCACCTCGAGCGGCGGGGCCTGGGTGTCCTCGATGAAGTCGTAGCGACGGCCGAGCGCTTCGATGAGGAACTGCGGTCCCGTCCGGCGCGAGCGCAGCGCGGTCGCGATCGCCTCGCGGAGCGAGCCAGGCATCGAGCGCTGGGCGTAGAGGTCGAGCAGGTCCCGCGTGATCTCGGGATCCTCGATCTCGGCGAGCGACTCCACCGCGTACGCGCGCGCGGGCACGAGCCGGTTGTCGGGGTCGAGCACGATCTCGGTGAGCTCCTCGCGGAGCGGGCGCGCCGTCCCCCTTGCTTCGCCCGGGCTGAAGCCCGCGACGTCGAGGTCGACCGAGGCGAGGTCCATGCTGCTCCCGCCCGACCAGCGGTCCAGGCCCGTGCCCTGATCGAGCACGTGCAGCTGGCCCTGCTCGCCCACGGTGAAGAGCCCCCCCTCGAGCGCCTGGGCGCCGATGATGTCCTGCTCGACGAGACGCGCCCAGCGCATCGCGCCGTCGAGCCCGTACGCGAAGACGTACCGGTAGTAGACGAAGTAGTACGTGTCGCCGGCGATCCGCACCTCGGCGGGATCCGACGCGGGCGCCGGTGAGAAGTAGACGCGGATGCGGCCGCGCGCGGAGCGCGTGCCGGGCTTGGGCAGGAACCCGTCGTCGTAGATGTCGGGGTCGCGCGGCAGATCGCCGAGCGGCACGTCGATGTGCGTGGAGCCCTCGCGCGTTCCGCTCACCGAGCGCTGCGTGAGGCGGTAGATGCCGCGATGGCCGTAGTAGACGCCCGTCGGGTCGTCGAAGATCCAGGCCACGACGTCGTCGGTCGAGCGCAGGCGCGCGAGCTCGTGGCCGGTCAGCTCGTCGAGCACCGCGATGTTCTGGCGCTCCCAGGGGACGAGCACCATCCCTCCCGCCGCGGCCGGACGCCCGAACACGCCTTGCACCTCGTGGCGCCAGCGCTCCGCACCCGTGCGGGCGTCGAGCGCGGCCACGTGCCCGACGCGCCGAGCGCCGCCGAGCGCTCCGACGGTCGCCGCCCAGAACACCGTGTCGCCGTCGCGCGAGGCGCCGACGTACGCGAGGTCGGCCAGCCGCGCGGTCCAGCGCACGGCGCCGGTGCTCAGCTCGAGCGCGACGATCTGCGTCCGGTCGCTCGTCACGACGATGTCGCCGAGGATCTCGGGCCGCGTCTGCGCGTCCAGCTCGTGCGCCCAGAGCGTCTCGCCGCTCGCCGGGTCCATCGCGATGACGCGCCGGGGCTCGTCGTTCGTCGTGGCGACCGCGAGCGGACGGTGCAGCCCGTTCTCCGGGCTCTGGTGATCCGTAGCGGCGGGGAGCCGCTCGAGGACGGCCGCGAAGTCCTCGTCGTGGTTGTCGCGGAACTGGTGGCTGAACGCGGACTGCGTCCCGCCGCCACAGCCGGCGACGAGCGCGAGCAGGGCCGAGGCCGAGGCGATGCGGTTCACTGCGCACCTCCGGTCGTCGCCGGCGCCGTGGCCGTGGTCGCCGCGCTCGTCGGGCGAGCCGTCGGGGCATCGAGCGGAATGCGCGCGAGCGTGTCGCGCACGACCGTCCGCAGGCGGCTCCGGTCTCGCTCGCTGAACGTCAGCAAGTACTGGCCGAGGAACTCCCGCACCGTCCGGCCCGAGACCTCGCCGAGCCGACCGACGATGTCGACCTTCGTGTCCTCGTCGATGTCCGAGCGGCGCAGATACTGCTCGTAGCCCGAGAGCATCACCGAGAGCGGCGCGTGGCCGAGGTGCTCGTCGAAGCGCGCGACGCTCGGGTCGTCCCCGAGCCGCCCGATCGCGGCGGCCGCCTCGATGACGCCCCGCTCGAAGGCGCGGAACAGCAGGTCGAGCGACGCGTGCGCGCCGGTGCGCCCGAGCTGATCGGCGCACTCTCCGCGGACCTGGCGATCGCTGTCGCGCAGCCCCTGCTCGAGCAGCGCTCGCGAGCGCGGATCCTGGATCGCCGCGACCGCCGCGTATGCGCGCCGCCGCACGGCCGGGCGGCGATGTCGCGTGAACTCCGCGAGACAGTCGAGCGAGGACGGCTCCGCGAGCCCGCGCAGCGCGACCAACCCGCGCTCCGTGATCGCGTCGGGCTGCCCGGCGCGCAGCATCGCGACCAGCGGCGCGACGACCGCCGGGTCGTCGATGACGCTGAGCTGGTCGATCGCGGCCATGACCTCGTCCGGGTCGGCGCTCTGTAGCCGTGGGACGACCGTGGCGAGATCCTCGAGCGTCGGGGCCGGCGCTGCGGGCTCGCCGCTCGCGACGGTCTCCGACGTCTGCGGCCGCCCACGGCGCGGGGTGCGCGGCGTGCGCGGCTGGGCCGATGCAGCGGAGCCGACCAGCAAGGTCAGCGCGACGACACAGGAAAAAACGGTGAGACGCATTCTGGCTCCTAGCGGGTAGCGCGTGCCCGGGCCCCCGGCCTCCGTGGCGGCGGCATGTTGTCCAACTGGGACGGACGGGGCAAGCGCAGGCTTGGCGCGGGCTCACGGACCGGCGCATCTCGTGGCGCCTCCCCACTTCTTCGCCGGCTGGATCGACCCGTGCTACCTCCGGGCCGCGGGGCACCATGAGCTCTTCCTCCGAGACGGCGTCGAGCGGCATCACGGGCCGCCTGCGCGCGTTCTCGGCGAGCTGGGCGCGGCGCCGCAAGACCTGGCTGCGCGCGCTGGTCGTGGGCCTGGCGCTGGTCCTGGCCTATCGGGGGCTCACCGGAGGCGCGAGCGAGGGCACCCTCGAGCGCTCCCTCGCGGCCGTCCTGGCGCGGGACGACATCCGTGTCCGGCCCGAGTCGGTCCTGTGGCTCCGTGACGACGTGACCACGCTCGGGACGCGTCCCGCCCTCTTCCTCGCGGGCGAAGGCGAGGGCGGCGGCGACGACGTCTACTACTCGGACGTCCGCCCTGGCCTGTCCGGAGCGGCCATCTACGTGTCGTTCACGACCGACGTGACGCGCAGCGCGGGCGCCACCGAGGAGCAGCTGGTCCGCGCGGGCGACTTCGTCGCGTTCGCGTCGCGGGCGGGGGCGAACGTCGAGGCCATCACGGTGCTGGACCTGCGCGGCGAGCCTGCGTCGTACACCGAGGGCTGGACGTGGACGCAGCGCCAGCAGAACGCGATCACGAACCTCGAGGAGACGGGTCGCCGCGTGGGCTTCGGGCGCGTGCGCTACCAGCTCCGAGCGCCGGCGCCCGACGTCACGCTGCGCGCCGAGGGCGATCGCTTCGTCGTCGGGCTGCCGGCGGGCGCCAGCGTGACGATCGATCCCGAGCAAGAAGCGCCCGTCGACGGCGGGGACCTCGTCGAGACCCAGCCGACGGTGAAGGGCGTCCCGCAGGGCGTCGCGTGGGTCGTCGACACCGTCCGAAACCTCCCCTTCGTCGGCCCGGCGCCGATCGAGTGGCTCGAGAGCCGCGTGTTCGCCGTGCAGGACTGGTGGGACCGCACGCGCTACGCCTACCTCGGCCCGGCCGAGGACGAGACCAGCGCGGTCGACGACATCGGCGTCGTCAGTACGCCCGTGAGCGCCGAGGCGCAGGAGGAGCGCCGGGCGCTCCTGACGGCCGCGGCCGCGGAGATCGGCTTTCCGCCGGCGCCGATGCGGCCGATCCTGCACGACGTCGCCGACGCCGAGGGCGAGGGCGAGTGGATCGCGATCGTCGACGATCCCTTCGTGAACCAGTACCCGGGCGCGCCGCCCGCCTTCGCGCAGACGTTCATCCGCCCCGATCAAGAGCGCCCCTACGCGCGCGTCTTCGTGACGCTCTGGGACCCGCGCCAGGTGCAGCTGCGCATCATGCCGGGGACGCGCGAGCCCGAGAGCGCGACCGGGCAGCGCGGCGATGGCTACATCCCGCGAGACGCGGCGACGAGCCGCCTCGTGGTGGGCGCCTTCGACGGCGGCTTCCAGGCGATGCACGGCGAGTTCGGCATGATGAGCGAGGGCCAGGTCTACCTGCCGCCCAAGCCCTGGGCCGCGACGGTCGCGGTGTTCGACGACGGCCGCGTCGGCATGGGCAGCTGGCCCTCGCCCGACTGGCGCGGCGAGTACGACGAGACGCGCGCGATCGCCCAGATCCCGGCCGGGATGATCGAGATGCGCCAGAACCTCACGAGCGTCGTCGAGGACGGCCGCTTCAACCCGTGGGAGCGCTGGTGGTGGGGCGCGGCGCCCGAGGACGCGAGCGAGCAGACGTTCACGTACCGCAGCGGCGTGTGCATCACGGAGGAGGGCTTCATGGCCTTCTTCTGGGGCAGCTCGCTCGGCCCGGAGGCGCTCGGGGCCGCCATGATCGCCGCGCGCTGCACGCGAGCCATGCACCTCGACATGAACAACACGCACACCGGGCTCGAGCTCTACCGCCCCGTGCCCGACGCGCCGACGGCGTTCGACGCGGCGCCCCCGCCGGTCGCGAGCGTGGACGCCGAGTACCAGTACGACGGTGCGTTCCCCGGCGCGCGGGGCTACCACCTGCGCGCCCGGCGCGCCGTCCGCTCGATGCAGATGCGCTTCCCGCGCTACGTCGAGCGCGATCCGCGTGACTTCTTCTACCTCGTGCTGCGCCCCACCCTGCCCGGCCCGGCCCTCGAGGGCGCGACGGACACCGAGGGCCGCTTCTCCGTCGCGGGCCTGCCGCACGCCGGCTGGCCCTACGCGTTCGCCCGCGCGCAGGCGGGCGCCAGCTGGATCGTCCGGATCGACCCGCGCCGTGCAATACCCGACGCGGTGCGAGCCGACCGGCACCACGAGGTCCTCGCCGGCCTCACGGCTGTAGCAGCTCCCCGCGCGGGGCTCTCGAGCGTCGTGGCGCGGCGCGCCTCGGTGGGCTGGGACTTCGTCGTCGGTGCGCCGCGCGCCGGCGACCGCGTGATCGCCAGCGGGCGGACGCTCGCGCAGCTCCCGAGCAGCGGCGCGGCGCTCGGCGTCGACCGCGACGGCTTCCTCGTCTACGCCGAGGGCACCGACCTCGTGGCGCTCCTGGCCCGGGCCGGCGTCGAGGACGCGATCGCGCTCGACGAGACGCGCCTGGCCCTCGTCGGAGAGGGCGGCGTCGGCGTCGCGCCGGACGGGGAGACACCGCGCACCATCGGCGACGGCGCGACGACGTTCCTGGCCGAGGACGCGCCGAGCGCGGAGGTGATCTTCCCGGACACGCAGCCGATGCCGTACGGCCGGTGGCGGGCGCTCCAGGGCGCGCGCGTGCGCTACTTCCCGACGAGCCCGCCGCGCTTCACGCGCCCGACCGACGACGCCGGCGTCGCGCCCTAGCCTCCAGAGCGGCGCTCGCCACCGGGGCGGGCCGATCGAATACCATCGCGGGCGTGAGCGCCTCGGCAGCGGCCCCAGCGGCGCCTCCGCCCGCCGCTCCGCCATTCGCGCGCGCAGCGGAGCTGCTGGCGATCGGGGGCGTCACGTTCGTGCTCTTCCCCCTCTCGTGGGCGCTGCGGTCCTGGCTCGGGCTGGACGAGGCGGAGCTCGCGGTCGGCTTCGTGTTCTTCCACGCCGCGCACTTCCTGAACGACCCGCACTTCTCGGTCACCTACCTCCTCTTCTACTCGGACGCGGCGCAGCAGCTCCGCGGGGCAGGCCTCGGGCCCGCGCAGCACGCGCGCTGGATCCTGGCCGGCGTGGCCGCGCCCGTGGCGCTCGTGGCGTGGGCGGCGTACGCGCTCACCGCGCGCGACGCCCAGGCCATCGGCTGGATGGCGCAGCTGATGTACCTGCTGGTCGGCTGGCACTACGCCAAGCAGGGCTTCGGCGCGCTCATCGTGGTCTGCGCCCGACGCGGGATCACCTTCGCCCGACACGAGCGAGCCGCGCTCCTCGGGCACTGCTACGCGGCCTGGGCGTTCGCCTGGGCCAACCCCGCCGCGCCCGCCGGCGAGCTCGAGGAGAAGGGCGTCGTGTACTGGGCGCCCGCCCGGCCCGCGTGGCTCGAGCTGGCGACCGGCACCGCCTTCGCCCTCACCGCGCTCGCGCTCGCCGTCGTCCTGGGGGGGCGCACGCGCCGGGGCGGCGCCCTGCCCTGGCCCGAGCTCGCCTGCTTCGTCGTCACCGTGTGGCTCTGGACCGTGGCGACGAGCCTCGACCCGCTCGTCCGCTACGCCATCCCCGCCCTGCACTCGGTCCAATACCTGTTCTTCGTCTGGCTCGTCCGCCGCAACCAGGCCCGCGACGCGGGGCCGTTCGGCCCCTCGCCCGCGACCCGCGTCGCCGTCCTCGCCGCCTCCGCCGTGGCGCTGGGCTGGCTCCTGTTCCGCGGGGGTCCCTCGGCGCTCGACGCGCTCTACGTCGCGCGGTCCGGGGGCGAGGTCGCGATGGGCGACCTCGGCCCCACCCCCTTCGCCGCGGCGCTCTACGTCGTGATCAACGTGCACCACTACCTCATGGACTTCGTCCTCTGGCGCCGCGAGAGCCCTGTCGCTCGCTGGCTCCGGGACATCCCCCCGTCGATTGACGACTGACGACGACGGAAAAGGAAAACCCCCACCTCCGCGAGGAGATGGGGGCCGTCCAGTGCGGGCCGGCGGTGCCGGCCCTAGCCGATCAGGTGCCCGTGCCGCTCATGCTGATGACCGCCGTCTTGGCCGACGAGTCGCCAGCGACGGTGAGCGTGGCGGTACGCGTGCCGGTCGCGCTCGGGATGAAGCGGACGGTCATGGAGCAGCTACCGCCCGAGGCGAGCGAGTTGCCCGTGCACGTGTCGCTCATCACGTCGAAGTCCGCACCGGCCGAGCCGGGCGTGCCGATCGTGTAGGTGAGGATGCCCGTGCTGGGCGCCGTCTGGTTGACGCAGTTGTAGGTCACCATGCCGGCGAGGTTGCCCACCATGGCGGAGCCGAAGCTCCCCGCGGGGGTACACGTGAGCGCCGAGATGCCGCTGCTGCTGATGGTCCCGGTGACCGACGCGATGCCGGGCGAGCTGACGGTCAGCGTCCCCGAGTCGGTTCCGACGTCCGTCGGCGTGTGCTGGATGATCACCGAGCAGGTGCTGCTCGGGCCGCTCGTGGCGAGGGTCGCGCCGATGCACGTCGAGGACGGATCGATCGCGAAGTCGTTCGTCACCGTCGCCGCGACCGGCGCCGGAGCGCCGCCGCCGTTCGTGATCGTGTAGGTGACGCAGGAGTAGCTCGTGCCCGTGCCCGCGTAGTGGGCCGGACAGGTCTGCGGAGCGCTCGGGCTGATGCCCAGCAGCGGCGCCGCGACCGCCGAGCCCGACAGCGCGGTGCTCGCCGTCAGCGAGCCCGCCGAGATCGTCGCCGTGGCCGACCGCGCGCCCGCGCCGGTGGGCGCGAAGTTGAGGTCGAAGTTGCAGGTGGCGTGCGCCGGGAAGACGCCCGTCGGGCAGGTCGACGAGCCCGGGACCAGCACGAACTGGCTCGGGTCGGCGCCCGTGATCGCCAGGGCGAGCGGGGCCGCCGTCGCGACGTCACCGGTGTTCGTCACGACGAAGTTCCGCGTGGTGGTGCGGCCCGCGACCGTCGTCGCGTACGCGTACGAGGGCCCGGGAGCGAGGGTGAGACCCGCGGGCGCGAGACCGATGCCCGTGACGCCCGCGTAGGCGCGGCCGAGAGCCGTGCCGCCCGCCGTGACCCTGACGTAGTCGTTGTACGTGACCGCCGTGCCGGAGGCCGGGGGCGCAAACGTGACCGTGAACGTGCAGGTGTTTCCGGGCATCAACACCAGGCCGTTGGTGCACGTGCCCACGCTGTACGTGTACGCCGTGCTGAAGAAGTTGATGGTGATCGCGCCGATCGTGACCGGCGTCCCGAGGTTGTTCGCCACGAGGAAGTTGCGCGCGCTCGACGTCGTGCCGCCAGGGATCGAACCGAAGTCGGTCGGAGTGGGCGCGATCGTGATGTTGTTCGCCGCGACGAGCGATCCGCCGTACATCCAGGCGCGCGTCGAGGTCGCGCCGGCGCTCACGAGCACCGCCCCGAACTGGTCGGTTCCGTTGGGGGAGCCAGGCGTCGCCGAGCCGACGATCGGGCTGAACCGCACGTCGAACGTGCAGCTCGCGCCGCCCGCGAGCGTGCCGGTGCAGGTGTTGTTCAGCACGTCGAAGCTCGCGGCCGCCATGCAGCTGACCGAGGGCGTGATGCCGAAGCCGATGTCGGCGCTGTTGCAGTTCGCATCGTCGACGCCCACCGAGAGCGCCGCCGTCGGCAGCTGTCCGTCGTTGGTCACCGTGAACGTGTAGTTGTCGCTGTTCGCCCCCTCGACGACCCAGCCCATGTAGAGCCGGTTCGAGAAGTTCGGCGCGGTGACGCCGCGGATCGAGAGCGAGGGCTGCGAGCGCGAGATTCCGTCGACCAGGGCCACCGCGACGCGCGCGGTGTTGGCGAAGTACGTCCCGTTCGCGACCTGCACCTCGACGCCAGTGCGACTGCTCCCACCTGCGGCGAAAGCGACGGTGAACGTGCAGCTGGCGCCCGAGGCGAGCGACGAGCCACACGAGTTGACGATGGGGAACTCCCCGCCGAGGCCGCCGCCAATCTGCGGAACGATGGACCCGATCAGGGTCGCGCCCACGTTGGTGACCGTGAAGGTCTGCGCGGCGCTCGTCGTGCCGGCGCCCGTCGTGAACGACGCAGTGCCGGGCGTCAGCGTGAGCTGCGAGGTGGCGCGTCCAGTGAGGTTCACGACCTGGACGGGCTGTGCGCCCTGTGCGGCGGCGAACACACCGGTGATGTCGACCCCGGTCGTGTCGCTCGGCTGCGGCGCGAAGCGCACCACGACCGTGCAGTTGCCGGACGTCGGGAGCGTGAACGTGCCGGACGCGGCGCACGTGCCGCCGCCCGCACCGGTCACGATCGAGTAGTCCGTGCCGCCGGACCCGTAGAACACGGTCGCGGTCGGGAACGTCGAGGACGCGTTCGTGATCGTGTAGGTGCGATCCACGGTCCGCGTCGCGATCACGTTACCGAACGCGCCCGAGCCGGTGATGCTGATGCTCGGGCCCGTGACGCCGTTGCCGTTGACCGTGACGGTCGAGGTGTTCGCCCCCGCGGTGGTCAGGGTGACCGACCCGGTCGCGGCCGCGACCGTGCGCGGGTAGAAGCGCACGACGACGTCGCACGTGGTGCCGTTCGGGATGGCGTTGCCGGTGCAGCTGTCCGAGATGATGTTCAGGTCGCCCGTGAACATCGAGGACGTCTGCACGGCGGACGTCGAGCCGCTGGTCGCGAAGTTCCGAGCCGTGAGGGTGACGTCGTACGACGAGCCCACCGCGCGGTTGCCGAAGTCCGCCGGGAAGGTCGGCTGCGAGCCCGCGCCGGTGTCCCAGCTGATGAAGCGCAGCGGCGCGAGGGCGGTGCCGGTCAGGTTGACGCTGTCCATCGCGGCGCCGGGCGTCGCGCTGGCCGAGATCGTCCCGGTCCGCGCGCCGGCCGTGCCGGCCGGAGCGAACGTGACCGTCATCGTGCAGCTGCCGGTGCCGGCCGCGAGCATGCTCGTCGCGGTGCAGTCAGTTCCGCCGCCGAACGACGCCGAGAAGCCCATGCCCGTGCTCACGGTCGGCAGGGCCGACAGGGTGAGCGCGCGCGTGGTCTGGTTGAGGATGGTGCAGGGCCGGGCGACCGAGAGGCCGCCGATCGTCGCGCCGCCGAACGCGAGGTCGGGCATGCAAGTGATGAGGAGGTCCGCGATGCCGGTCGCGCTGATCGGGGCGTTGAGCGTGCCGCCGGGCGTGCCGGTGACGTCGAGCTGCGCCGCGTATGCCCGCTGCGCGTGGGCGTTCATGCGGATCACGAGGTTGCACGTCGAACCGCCGGCGAGCGTCGCGCCGCAGGTGCTCGCGGGCAGGATGGTGAACGCCGCGGCGTCCGCGCCCGAGATGGTGGCCGTCAGCCCCGTGACCATCGCGGCCCCGGTGTTGCGGAGGACCACCGTGCGCGTCGGCGTGTCCGTCTCCGCGACGGACCCGAACGTGACGGGCGTGCCCGAATCGAAGATGAGCGCGGCCGGCGAGATGCCCGTGGCGCTGAGGTCGGACGTGTCGCGCCCGCCGACCGGCGAGCTGACGTCGAGGACCGCCGTGAACGAGCCGAGCATCGTCGGCGCGAACCGCACCGTGACGGTGCACGACGCACCGCCCGCGAGCGGGGCCGAGCACGTGCCGACCGACACGACGCTGAACTGCGTCGCGGCGACGCCCGTCACGACGGCCGTGATCGCGCCCGTCGGCGCGGTGCCGGCGTTCGTGACCGTGAACGGCAGATCGAGGGTGACACCCGTGGCGACCGAGCCGAAGCTGGCCGCCGTCGGGGTGACCTGGATGAGGGGCGCCGTGTCACCAGTTCCGGTGAGGGCCGCCGTGCCGCCCGCGCTCGCGCCCGCACCGTTCGCGGTCAGGGTCGCATCGCGCGCGCCGATCGCCGACGGGTTGAAGGACACCGCCACCGTGCACGTGCCGCCCGCGGCGAGCATCGCGCCCGAGCAGGTGTTGCTGCCGATCGGGAAGTCCGTGGGGTTCGCGCCCGCGACTCCGACGATCATGGGGCCGATGGACGCACCACCCGTGTTGGTGACCGTGAACGTCGTGCCGCCGGTCGCCATGCCGACCGTCGAGCGGCCGAAGTCGTGCGAGTTCGGCATGATCGTGACCGCGCCAGGGGGAAGCGAGGTCGCCGTCAGGTTCGAGGTCGCGGTGAGGGTGCCGGCGGTGGCGGTGATGGTGGCCACCTTCGCACCGGGACTGCCCGCCGTGTACTGCACCGTGATGACGCACGTCGCGCCGCCCGCAAGGGGCGCACCGGAGCAGAGGTCGGAGACGATCGAGAACTCGGAGGCGTCGGCGCCCCCGAACGCGACCGCGACGTTCGCCGTGGCGACGCCACCCGTGTTGCGGAGGGTGAAGTCGACGGCGGTGCTGACCGAACCCCCGACCACCGAGCCGAAGTTACGCGCGGCCGGCACGAGCTGGAGCGCCGCCGGAAACTGTGCGCGGCCCGTGAGGGACGCGTTCGCGGTGCCGCCCGGGCTTGCCGCGACGGAGAGCGTGCCCGCGTGGTCGCCGGCGGACGTGGGCGAGTAGGTCACCTCGATGGTGCAGGTCGCGCCTCCCGCGAGGATCATGCCGTCGCAGCTGTCGGTGCCGATCGCGAACTGCGTCGCGTCGAGGCCACCCAGGCTGACCGCGAGCGTGCCGCTATCGACGCCGCCGGTGTTCGTCACGGTGAACGTGTGCGACGCGGTCGGCGTGCCCACGGCGGTGGTGCCGAAGCTGAACGGGGTCGGCGTGACCGTGAAGCCGACGTCGGCGACCACGCGACCCGTGAGCGCCGAGCTCGCCGTCGCCGTGCCGGCCGAGGCCGTGAGCGTGGCGGTCGAGCTGTGCGGGCTGGCCGTGCTCGGCGGAGCCATCGTCACGGAGACCGTGCAGGTCGCGGCCGGTGCCAGCGTGCCCGTGCACGTGCTGGCGCCGATCGAGAAGTCCGCCGAGTTGCCGCCGCTGAGGGCGACCGTGACGGCGCTGCTGGCGGCCGTCCCCGTGTTGGTGACGGTGAACGTGGACGCGGTGCTCGTCTGCCCGACGACGACGTCGCCGAAGTTCTGCGTCGCGGGCGTCATCGTGAACGTCGCCGAGCCCATGAACGCATCGGGACGCATCACGTTGGCGTCATCCGTACCTGCGTCGTTGCCGGGGGGGTTCGACCCGCCCGGACAGCCGGCCAAAGTCAGGGCAATCGCGGCGCTCAGACAGCCTACTGCTGCGCGAGTATTCAATCTCATCATCCGACACGTCCTTCTGTTGGTAGACAGGCCCGTGGGACGGTGGCGTGAGCCACCCCCCAGAGGCCCCGGGGTTATAGCCGCCGGGACAGGATGTCAACCAGGCCCGAAACGGCCCGCACCGCGCTCGTGAGGCAACGCACCGCTGGTTGAACCCGTAGGTTTTCGCCACGAAGGCGCGCGGTCTGGCGCGCGCGCGCGTGTGGCGACGTCCCCAGGGGGATTCGAACCCCCGTAGCCACCGTGAAAGGGTGGAGTCCTGGGCCACTAGACGATGGGGACTCTGGATCCGCGCCGGAGCGTCGCTGAGCCGTGCGGGGGTCGAACCCGCGACCGACGGGTTAAAAGCCCGCTGCTCTACCGGCTGAGCTAACGGCTCGAGAGCGACGGGCCGTGTAGCACCCGCGATCGCCGCGCGCACGTGGCTCGCGATCGCGTACGCTCGTGGCCGTGGTGCTCGGGCGAGTGGGTCGGACCACCTTTTCCTACGGCTGGACCGCGCTCGTGTGCTCGCGCGCGATCGTCGCGCAGACGATCCGGCCGAGCGCCGAGACCATGGTGCGACACACGCGCCGCTGGGCGGAGGTGCTCGTCCGGGGCTGGCAGATGGACCTGCGCGCCGAGGGGATGGAGAACGTCCCGAGCGATCGCGTCTGCGTCGTCGTCGCCAACCACCAGAGCTACCTGGACGTGATCGCGCTCTTCGCGTGCATGCCCGTCACGCCCGTGTTCCTGGCCAAGCGCGAGCTGGAGCGCGCACCGCTGCTCGGTCGTGCGATGCGGCTCGGGGGGCACGTGTTCGTGGACCGCGGCCAGCACGATCGCGCGATGGCCTCGATGGAGCAGGCGGCGCGACAGCTGCGCGCCGGCCAGCCGCTCGCCATCTTTCCAGAGGGCACGCGCGCGACGGAGCCGGTCGTCCGAGGGTTCAAGAAGGGGGCCTTCCGCCTCGCGAAGAGCGCGGGCGCGTGCGTCGTGCCCATCGGCATCCGCGGCAGTCTCGAGGCGTGGCCGCGCTCGGAGCCGACGCCGCTGCCCGAGCGCACGGTCACGCTGCGGGCCGGCGCACCGATCGAGGTGGCAGGCCTGGACCTCGAGGCGCTGATCGCGCGCGCCCGCGGGGACGTCGCGCGCCTGGCAGGGCTACCTCTGCTCGACGTCTGAGGCGTTCGCGCCATAGTCGGCGCCTCGATGCGTGGCTTCGCGTTGGCGCTCGTCGTGACCCTCGCGCTCGCGCCGCGCGCGGGCGCGCAGGAACCCGGATCGGAGGCCGCCCCGGCGGAGCGAACGCCGAAGGTCGCGATCGTGATCGCGGGCGACCCCGACCCGGGAACCTTGGCCGCGGCGCGAGCGCTCGAGGAGCTCATCGCGCAGGACGCACGCCTGGCGCTGCCCAGCGACGCGGCCTTGCGCGCCGCCCTCCGCGGAGAGGGGGCGGACGACGGGCTGGACGACGTCCGCGCCGAGCGGCGGCGGCTCGGGCTCGGCGAGGCGCGCGACGTGAGCGTGCTGAGCGTGCTGGGCGAGGTGACGAGCGCCGACCTCGTCGTCGTGGTGCGCGGCGGCCACGGCGCGGTCACGGCGAGCGCCTTCGACGTGCTGCGACGCTCCTTCTACGACGGCGAGCTGGCGCTCGAGCCGATCGACGTCGCGGTGGCGACCCGCTTCGTCGCGCGCCGGGCGCGCCGCGCAGCCCGACCGCTCGCGCCGGGCGAGACCCGCGCCCCCGAGGCCTCCCCGAGCGTGGACCCGGCGACGGCCGTCCCGGCGGAGGCCATCGCACCCGATCCCGAGCCGCCTCCCCACGAGCCCGACTTCTTCGAGCAGTACTGGCCCTACTTCGCGGCAGGCGCCCTGCTCGTCGGGGCAGTCGTCTTCATCGTGCTCACGACCCAGACCAGCTCCACGCCGCCGCCAGTGCTACGATTCGAGGCCGGCGGAGGCTCGTAGTTGACGACACGCTTCCTCGCGCTGATGGCGCTCTTGCTCGCGTGGGCGCTCGGTGCGCACCTCGCGCGGGCGCAGCGCGCACAGCCCGTCGACCTGCTGGACGCGACCGCGCTGCCCGCGCTGCCCGATGGCTTCGAGGAGCTGCGGGACGGAGACGTGACGTGGCAGTTCCCGGCCGCCGCGCGCGAGCTGGTCGAGCTGGTGCGAGACGAGACGGCGGCCGACCGCGTCCGCGTCTCGGGCGAGCTCGGCGCGCCCGCCGGACCGCTCTATGTCCGCGTGGGCCGCGACCCCGACGAGATGCAGGCCCTGGCCCCGCCCGAGGCTCCTCCCCCGGCCTACGCGGTCGGCGTCACGTACCCGGGCCTCGATCTGATCCTCTTGACGCTCACGGCGCCCAGCACCTGGGAGCGCCCGCCCGTCGACCGCGTCCTCGTGCACGAGTGGAGCCACCTCGCGCTCCATCGAGCCCTCGGTCCGGGGCACGCGCCGCTCTGGTTCGACGAGGGGCTCGCGATCCACGAGGCGCGCGAGCGCAGCTTCGATCGCGTGCGCACGCTCTGGGAGGCGACGGTGCGCGGGAGCCTGATCCCGCTCGACGATCTGGACGCGCGCTTCCCCGACCGGCCGCACGCGGTCGACCTGGCCTACGCCGAGAGCGCGGACTTCGTCGGTTGGCTGTTCAGCCGCGGCGACGGCGGCGCGAGCGAGGTCACGCGCCTCGTCGAGCGCATGCGGACCGGCCAGGACTTCGAGGAGGCGATCTCCCAGACGTACAGCGCGGGGATCGGTCAGCTCGAGGTCGACTGGCGCGGCGAGCTCGGGCGGCGCTACGCGGCGCTGCCGCTGCTGCTCGGCTCGAGCTTCGCGTGGCTCGTGGTGCTCGTGCTGCTCGTGATGGCGTATCGGCGCAAGCGACGCGACGACGCCAGGACGCTCGCGCGCTGGGAGGCCGAGGAGGCGCGCGACGACGCGGCGCGGCTCGCGCGGACACGCGCGGAGCTCGACCAGATGTGGCGCGAGGCCGACGCCGAGGCGGACCGCGCGACGAGCGACGACCCCGCTGCGGCCAACGTGGCGCTCCGGGACGACGGCGTGCCCCGGGTCGTGCACGAGGGGCGCGAGCACACCCTGCATTGACCCCCCGGGCGCGGGTGATGCCCCTCACTGCGCTCGGATCGCGAAGCCGTCCGGTACCGATACCCTCGCCCGCTTGGAGGCCTCGATGCAGCGCAGCCCCGCTTCGGTTCTCTCTTTCTTCACCGCCCTGCTCGCCCTCGCCGCGCCCGCGTGCACCGCGGGCCGCGTCGAGCCGGGACGCGACGGCGGCGGCAGCACCACCCCCGACTCCGCCTACGTGAGCGGGATGTGCACCAACACCGACGACGCGGACTCCGACGGGCTCTACGACATGTACGAGGCCACCACGGACTGGGACCACGACGGAACGCCCAACGACCACGACACCGACTCGGACGGCGACGGGCTGCTCGACGTCGACGAGAGCGGCGCGGTCGGCGGGTGCGCGGCGCGCGACACCGATCACGACGGCATCGCCGACTACCTCGACACCGACTCGGACAACGACGGCCTGTCCGATCAGGAGGAGACCGGGACCTACCACACCGATCCGCTGAACCCCGACACGGACGGCGACGGCTTCACCGACCTCGGCGAGATCGCGAGCAGCACGGCCAACCCGCTCGACCCGACGATCGGGATCCCCACCGACGACTTCTACGTGGTGCTCCCCTACAACCGAGACATGGTCGACCGTCCCCTCTCGTTCAGCACGCACATCCAGCAGGCCGACGTGTTCATCATGGTCGACCGTACGGGCTCGATGACGGACGAGATCTCGGCGCTGAAGTCGGGCCTCGCGGACACCGTCAGCCGAATGGCGCGGGAGATCCCCAACATCGGCGTCGGCTTCGGCGGGTTCGCCGGGTTCGGCGGCGCGGCGGCCGGCCACGTCACCTGCATCCTGGGCATCTGCAGCGGGCCGGACGGCCCCGACGGCGACACGCCCTTCCACCTCTACTCGACGATCACGACGAGCCCGAGCGAGATGGTGGCGGACGTGATGCCGGTGGCGGCCGATCAGGGCGGCGCGAACTGGGCGTCGTTCAACGAGGCCCTCTACCAAGCGGCGACCGGCGAGGGCATCGCGCCCTGGGTGCCGCCCCAGAACTGCCTGCCGGAGCCGGACGCGCCCGGCGTTCGCTACGGCTACCCCTGCTTCCGGCCGGGCTCGCTGCCGATCATGGTGGTGGTGAGCGACTCCTCCTCGAAGAACGGGCCCCTGGTGGGATCGAGCGGCACCTACGACGCGTCCGGCTTCACGATGGGGCCCCCGCCGCACACCTACGAGCAGACGCGCGACGCCCTGGTCTCGATCGGCGCGCGGGTGATCGGGATCGCGAGCATCGACGGCAGCTCGAGCGGATGCGGTCCGCAGATCAGCTCGCCGACCGGAATGCAGCAGTACGCCGTGTACGCGAACGACACCGGGACCGTCGACGCCACCGGCGGGCCGATCGCGTTCACGATCGGCTGCGACGGCAGCGGCCTGGGCAACCGGCTCGTCGACGCGGTGCGCGAGATCGCGACGGAGACGCCGCAGGACATCACCACGATCGTGCGCGACGGCCCGGACTTCCCCATGGGCGCGACCGAGATCGACGCGCGCAACTTCATCAAGTCGATCACGCCGACCACGCTCGAGGAGCCGAGCGGCACGACGAGCTGCCCCGACGCGACGCGCTGCGACGACCTCGCGTTCTACGACGTCCGTCCGGGCGGGCGCGTCTACTTCAACGTCCACTTCTTCAACGACGTCGTGCCCCCCGCGCGCAGCGCCCAGATCTTCCGCGCCACGATCGTGGTGCGGGGCAACGGCGTGGCCGAGCTGGACTCGCACGAGGTGATCATCGTCGTCCCGGCGGGCTCGACGCCGCTCGTGATCTGAAGTCAGCGGACAGGCTGCGGTCGGCGGTCCGGATCGAGCGCCCGAGCGCCCGCGATCCCCATCCCGGCGACCACGAGCGCGGCGATCGGGTGCGGGAACGCCCACGCGAGGAAGTGGACGCTCGTCGTCGCGAGGTGCTCGCCGCTCTGAAAGAGCGGGATCCAGAACTCACCGTTGCGCACCCAGCGGGCGAGGTGCTTGCCGATCTGAAGGCAGACGGACGCAGCGCCGAGCACCACGAAGATCGCGACGAGATCGCCCTTCCCCGTCGTCCCCCGGCGCGAGACCGCGGCGTCCCACGCGAAGGCGAGCGGCACCGCGAGCATCGGGACGACGGGCGTGATGTAGCGGGCGTCGCGGCTCGCCCCCGCTCCCACCTCGTAGTAGCGAGACATCAGCAGCACGAAGGGAGTGACGGCCAGCGCGAGGACGAGCGCCGTACGGCGGTCCGCACGCACGACGTGGGCCGCGTAGACCGGCGCGAGCACGAGCACCGGGCTCCAGAAGAACAGTCCGGCGCGCGGGTGGACGAAGAGACCGAAGAGCCCGTCCGGCATGCTGCCGCCGTAGATGCCGCTCATCGAGTGCATCATCCCGAAGTGGACCTGGTGGTCGTAGCCGAGCGAGAACGGGCTGCCGAAGCAGGCCTGGTCGTAGGCGAGCAGCGGGACCAGGCCGAGGACGCCGCCGAGCACGACCTCGAGCGTCGCGAGCGCGAGCGGACCCGGGGTCTTGCGGAGCGGCCAGAGGGCGGCGGCGAGGAGCGCGCCCGTCGCCAGGCAGCTCGTGTAGTCGACCGAGCACGCGTAGCCGGCGATCAGCGCGGCGATCACGCGCGTCGCGCGGCGCGGGCGCCGCGCGTGGTCGAGGGCGAGCGCCGCGCACGAGGTGACGAGCCCGGCGGCGGTCGCGTGGTGGAAGAGCGTGCTCGCGTACGATCGCAGCGGGGTCGCGACGGCCAGCGTGAACCCGAGCGCGCGCGCGCCACCGCGGGAGGCGCCGAGCTCGCGCGCGATCCAGTAGGCGCCGCCGCACGCGAGGGCCGCCATCACCGCCGAGAGCAACGCAGCGCCGAACTCCCAGGCGCGCGGATCGCCCGAGACGACGCGCGCGGCGAGGTAGAAAGGCACGGCGAGCATCGCCGTGCCAGGGGGGCGATCGGTGAAGAAGTGCCCGCCGTACTCGGAGATGTCGACGTCGTACGTGTACTCGACGTAGGGGTCGATCACGAAGCTGCCGGTGTCGCCGATCGCACGAACCAGTGCGTAGTGCGAGCCGTCGTTCGACGACACGACGCCCGCATCGATGAGCACCGCGCTCGCGACGGTGATCGCGGCGACCAGCACGAGGTCGCTCGCACGCTCCATCGACGCGCGGCTCGGGGTCCGAAGCACGGCGCGTCGCTACCCGTTCTGTGGCG
The DNA here is from genome assembly GCA_044220955.1 of Sandaracinaceae bacterium. GTDB lineage: Bacteria > Myxococcota_A > Polyangia > Polyangiales > Sandaracinaceae > JBBSAT01. The sequence continues at coordinate 87,045 of JBGAQA010000014.1, read as the reverse complement.
CGCACGCAACCGAGACGTATCTTCCGACCGGTGGAGCGAAGGGCCCGGCACGGACGGTCGAGGGAGGCAGGCGTGACCCTGCTGCAGGCGGCGGTCGCGACGTCGCTGATCGGCTGCTTGCTCGCGGCGTTCGTCCCCGCGTTCCTGCGGGAGCTGCGGCTCAGCAAGGTCGCCGAGGCGTCGCGCGAGCTCGAGCGCATGCACACGAGCGCAGCCGCCTACTTCGCCACGCCGCACCCCGCCGAGGGGGAGAGCCTGCACCGCTGTCTCCCGGTCGCGGCCGGGCCCTTCCCGACCGAGCCGACCGAGGACCCACGCCAGCTCGACTTCGAGGGCGAGGATCTCGCGCGGGCAGGCTTCACCGCGATCGGCTTCACGATCGACGAGCCCGTTCGCTTCTCCTACTCGATGACGCCGACCGTGAGCGGCTGCGACCTGCACTCCCCGGAGGGGACCTACGTCGTGACCTACCGCGCGGAAGGCGACCTGGACGGGGACGGCGAGCGCTCGCTCTTCGAGCGCCGCGACCGGGCGCTCGAGGGCGAGGACGTGCTCGAGCCCGTCGGGATCCTCTACGTCCGCGACCGGACGGAGTAGTGGGCCGAAGCGCCCTCGGCGTCAGCCGGGGGTCAGCGTGAGCGAGCGTGTCTCGGTCTGACCCGCGTGGATCGTGACGGTGATGGTCTCGCGGATGTTGAACTCGCTGTTCACCAGCGTGACCGTGTGGTTGCCGGCCGGCAGCTCGATGTGCAGCTGCGGCGTGTAGCCGATCAGGCGGCCATCGACGTAGACCTGCGAGGCGGGGCGCGTGTTGATGCGCAGCGTCCCGCTGCCCCCGCTGGCGGTCGCGGTGGGCGGGGGGCTCGCCGTCGAGGGCGGCGGGCCGATGCGCGGACCGATGCGCGGGCCCGTCGAAGGCGGCGGGGGCGGCGGCCGCACGCCCGTCCCGCGCGGGATCTCGTCGAGCGTCGCGGCGTGCGTCGCGCTCGCCTGACCGGTCGCGACCACGAGCGGCGCGGAGTAGTCGCGGTAGCCGGCGTGCTCCATCTCCACGGTCCACGCGCCACCCGAGATGTCGACGTCGGCCGAGACCGGGGTCGCGCCGATCGACCGACGCTCGGTGCCTCGCACGAGGGAGACGTCCGCGCCGGTGGGCGTGGACGAGAACGCCACCGTCACCGCCCGCAGCGTGAGCACCGCGGCGGGCAGCGCCATCACCTGGTTCGCCGGGATCGTGATCTGCGAGAGCCAGGGGGCATACGTGGCGCCGTTGTCGACGCGGATCTGGTACGTGCCGGGCTGCAGGTCGGTGACCACCACCGGCGTCCGCTGGGTCAGCTCGACGTCGTTGACGAACACGCGCGCCCCCGAGGGGACCGTGTCCAGGGTGAAGCCGGTGCCCTGCGGCGGGGTCGTCGGAACGGGTCCGGGGCCGGATCCGGCGACGGCGCCCCCTTCCGGCTCGAGCGCGACCGCCGGCAGCGTGAGCTCTTGCCCCGACGTCAGATCGACGCGCATCGCCCAGGTCTCGTACCCGTGCTTGCGCACCTCCACGAGGTGGGAGCCCGGCTCGACGTTCGGCACCACGAAGGGGCTCGACGTCGAGGTCGTGATCGGCTGGTTGTCCAGGTAGACCACCGCGTCGGTCGGGGTCGTGGTGAGGTGGATCGTCGCAGGGGACGAGCGCCCGAAGAGCATGTACCCGCCGCCCGCGAGCAGCACGATCAAGAGCACCGCTGCGGCCGCGATGATCGGCGCGAGAGACCGCCTCGGCTCCTCGCGCTGACGGGTCACCGCCGTGGGCTCGCGCGCGCCCATCGGCTGCGCGTCGAAGGGCGACGGCGACCCCATCGGCGCCGGCATGGGCGCGGGGGCCGGGGCAGGCATGCCCGGCGAAGACCTCGACGAGAACGGAGAGGGCATCCCCGGCGACGACGGCGCGGGCCCGCCGCCGAACGGCGACGGCATGCCCGGGGACGACATCGCGGGAGACGCCGACATCCCCGGGGACGACATCGAGGGCGCCGCGGGGGGCGCGATCGCCTGGATGTTGCCGAGCCCGAGCGAGGGCCGCGGCGCCGGCGCGGGCCCGGGCGCCACGGGGGGCGCGGGCATGTCGGCGATGAGGTTGCCCTCGGGCTTGTCGTAGATCTGGGTGGAGAGCTCCTCCTCGTCCCAGTCCATGTCGAGCGCGGCGCCACCGCTCGCCTTGGCTGCGGGAGGTGGCGCGGGCGCGGGGGCGGCTGCGGGAGGCGGCGGCTGCGGCGCGCTCATCCGCGGCGGTGGCGGCGGCGGCGCACCGGGCGAGCTCATGCGGGGCGGCGGCGGCGGCACCGCGGCCGCGGGCATGCCCATCATCGTGGGCTTGCGCTGCGGCTTCGGCGGCGCGGCGGTCACGGCGACGTGGCGCGCCGGCTGGGCCGAAACGTTGGCCGCCGCCGCGGGCGCCTCGCCCTCGATGTCGTCGAACTGGTCGAGGCCCGCCCCGAGCTTGGCGGCCTCGGCCTCCATGCGGCGGTACTCTTCCTCGCGCGCCGACTCCTTCGCGATCTCCTCGGCGAACGCCTTGCGCATGTAGGCGCCGAGATCCTTGCGCGAGAAGAAGTTGCCGCTCGTGTACATGAACGACTGCAGATCGTCGTGCAGGTCCATCGCGGTCTGGTAGCGATCGTCGACGTCCTTCGCGAGTCCCTTCAGGACGATCTGCTCGAGCTCCTCCGGGATCCTCCGGTTGTAGGTGCTCGGGGGCATGATCTCGACGTTCTTCACCTTCTCGAGGGTGGAGAAGTCGCTCTCGCCGACGAAGAGGCGCTCGCCCGTGAGCAGCTCGTACAGGACGATGCCGACGGCGAAGATGTCGCTGCGGCGATCGAGCGGCAGGCCGCGGACCTGCTCGGGCGACATGTACCCGAACTTCCCCTTGAGGATGCCCGCCTGCGTCTTGCCGGCCTTGCCCGCGGCCTTGGCGATGCCGAAGTCGATGAGCTTCGACTCGCCGTCGTAGCTCAAGAGGATGTTCTGCGGGCTCACGTCACGATGGACGAGGTTCAGCTCGCGGCCCGACGCGTCCTTCTTGTTGTGCGCGTAGTCGAGGCCCTCGCAGATCTTCATCGCGAGGTAGCAGGCCATCGGGACGGGCACGGTCTCGCCGCGCTTGCGCGCCCGGTCGAAGATCGCGCGGAGGTCCTTGCCGTGGACGTACTCCATCGCGATGAAGAACGAGTCGCCGACCTTACCGAGGTCGAAGATCTGGGCGATGTTCGCGTGCGTCAGCTGCACGCTGATCTTCGCCTCGTCGATGAACATCGTGATGAACTCCTGGTCCTCCGCGATCGAGGGCAGGATCCGCTTCACCGCGACCAGGCGCTCGAATCCCTCGACGCCGAAGGCCTTCGCTTTGAAGACCTCGGCCATGCCGCCGACGTTCACACGCTCGAGCAGCAGGTACTTGCCGAAGGGGATGGGCTTCTTCACCGACTACGAGTCTCCGAGGGGTCGACCGGCGCCAATTTCGACGGCGCAGATTAAGGGCGGTGCCAGAACGGGGTCAACGACGTTGCGCACGATCCGTACAGCGGCGGGGGCCGGCCTAGCTCCGACCCGGCCCTCTGGCCGTCCATTTGGTGATGATGCCTGAGCCGGCCCGGAGTGCCGAGATCTCGTCGTGACGTGGCTCGACAGGTGTGGGTGTACGTGGCATTCGTGGCGCGCCCGTGAGCGAGCCTTCCCAAGAGTCCGAAGGCTTGCTCGAGCGGGGCCTCGGCTGGCTGGGCCGGCGGATTCATCGGCGGGCGGGCACGTTCGTCGCTGCCATCCTCCTCTCCCTCGTGCCTGCCGGGTGGCTGGCGAGCCAGCTGGAGGTCCGGGCGTCGTTCCTCGACCTCCTGCCCGAGGAGGAGGAGCCGGTCCGGCAGCTCCGCGACGTCCTCGGGCACGTCCGGGCCACGAGCGATCTCGTGGTCGCCGTGCCGACGACCGATCGGGACCAGGCCGAGCGCTTCGGGGCGGCGCTGCTCGAGGAGCTCGAGCGCGACCCGAACATCGGCGGCGTGGGCGGCCACGTCGATCTCGCCTGGTTCCGCGATCGCAGGCTGCTCTTCGCCGACCAGGCCGAGCTCGAGCGCATCCGCGACCAGGTCCGTGACCGCATCGACCGGGAGGTGATGCGCGCGAGCCCGTTCGATCTCGGGCTCGACGACGAGGAGCTGGACGAGGGCGCCGACGGCGCGGGCGCGATGCTCGCGGCCGTGCAGGAGACGAGCGACGTCCTCGGCGACGAAGACTGGGTGGTCACCACCGACGGGCGCTTCCTCTGCATCTGGGCGTTCTTCTCCACGCCGAGCGGCGATCTCGGCGCCGCGCGCGCCTCGTGGGACGAGGTCCGGGGCGTGGTCGATCGGCTGCGCGACGGGGCGCGCTTCCCGCGCGATCTCGAGGTGCACTACGCAGGCGGCATCCCCACCCAGGTCGAGGCGGAGCGCGCGCTGCGCGAGGATCTCTCGATCGCGGGCACGATCGGGTTCGTCGGGGTGGTGCTCCTCATCGTGCTCGCGCTGCGGACGCCGCGCGCGCTCATCCTGCTCTCGCTGCCGCTGTTCGCCGGGCTCGCGTGGACGTTCGCGTTCGCGCAGCTCGCCGTCGGCCACCTCAACATCATCTCGGGCTTCCTCTTCTCGATCCTCTCGGGGCTGGGGATCGAGTACGGGATCCACTTCCTGCACCGGTACCGCGAGCTGCGTGAGGAGGGCCTGGCGCTCGAGCCCGCGATCGAGAAGCTCGTCCCCTCGACCGGCCGCGCGCTGATCAGCGGCTCCATCACCAACGCGGGCGTGTTCGCGGTGATCGCGGCGGCGCAGTTCCGGGGGTTCAGCGAGTTCGGGCTCATCGCGGCCGTCGGGCTGATTCTCACGCTGATCGTGACGGTGATCGGGCTGCCGTCGCTCTTGGTGCTCGGAGAGCGGATCCGGCCGCTGACGTTCCCGCGGCGCGAAGACGGCCCGGCCTCGGGAGTGAACGTGCCTGCGTGGGTGCGCTGGCCGATCGTGATCGCCGTCCCCCTCCTCGCGATCGCCTCGGGGTACGTGCTCGCGACCGGCGGGGTGCGCTTCGACGGCAACTGGCGCTTGCTCGCGGGGGACACCGAGGTCAGCCGCTTCGGCGAGTACCTGCGCCACCACCTCGGCGGCACGCGCGAGGCAGGCGCCCTCTGGGTCCGGGACGACGCCCAGCTCGAGCCGCTGCGCGGCGCGATCGACGCGCTGGGACGAGAGCGGGAGGCGCGCGGCCAGGCGTGGGACGTGGTGATGATCCGCACCCTCGACGACGTGTTTCCCTCGCCCGAGGACCAGCGCGCGCGCGCAGCGCTCGCGGTCGAGATCGGCGAGCAGCTGGCGCGCATCCGGCCCAGCATGCTCGACACCGACGAGCAGCGTCAGCAACTCGCGGACGCGCGGCGCATGGTCGCCGCCTCGCACCCCTTCTCGCTCGAAGAGCTGCCCTACTCCGTCGTCGGCCACCTGCTGACGTCGGACGGCACCGGGTCCATCGCCCACCTCAACGCCCCCGACAGCGACGACAGCGGAACGGCCGTTCTCACGTCGTGGGCAGAGCAGGCGCGCGACATCGTGCGCGCTCTGCGCGAGGCGCACGTCGATGCGCCCATGCTCAGCGAGAACTGGGTCGCCGGCGAGATCTTCGAGCGCATCGCGCGCGACGCGCGGTTCCTCTTCCTCGGGACCTTCGCGTCGGTGTTCCTCGTCCTGTTGATCGATTTCCGGCGGCTCGGCGCGACGCTCGCGGTGCTCGGCTCGGTCGCGCTCGGCGTGATCGCGATCGCCGGCGCGATGCGCGCGACGGGCCTCACGCTGAACTTCATGAACGCGACCATCCTGCCGGTCTGCGTGGCGATCAGCCTGGACAACGCGATCCACGTCTACCACCGCTGGCGGGAGGGAGGGCGCGGGTCGATCCCGATCGTGCTCCGCCAGACGACGGTGGCGAACGCGCTCTCGTCGGCGACGAACCTGTTCGGCTTCGGCGCCCTCGTCGTCACGCACCACGAGGGGCTGCGCTCGGTCGCCTACCTTGCCGCGTGCGGCGTCGGGCTCACGTACCTGTCCACCACGGTGTGGTTTCCGCTGATGCTCCAGACCCTCGACGGCTTGCCCAGGCGCGCCGAGGTGTGAACGAGCGTCGGGGGAGGTGTGGCGACGCGCCACGCGCTCCGCCGCGAGATCCCGCGAGTTCCGGCGGCGAAGTGAATGGCGTCGGGCTTGCAGTCGTTGAACGCGTGGTCGCTCCCATGCGCACGCGCTGCCTCGCTCCGCTGCTGGTCCTCGGGCTGCTCTCGCTCGCGCCCGCGCCGGCGCTGGCGCAGCGGCTCGGCGCGGTCAGCTCGGCGGTGCACGGCGGGGGGTCGCGCGGGTCGAGCGGGTCGAGCGGGTCGAGCGGCAGCGGATACCGCCCCTCCGGCGGGTACGGCGGGTACGGGTACGCCTACGGTGGCGCGCAGGTGGGAGTGCCCTGGGTACCGCTCTTCTACCCCTACTACCTCGGCTATGCGGGCGTCGGCCTTCGACAGACCGCGATGCAGCCCGACCGCGCCTTCACGGGACCCGACGTGATCGGCATCGTCGACGCCAGCGCGGGGTACGTCTTCGACGGCGTGGTGCGGGGACAGCTCTCCGGCCGCGTACGCATCGCAGGCATCCTCGACATCGAGCTCCGCTACGCCCCGTACTTCGAGCAGACGCACGACGTGATCCACGCCATCGGCCTCGGGCGCGCGGCGTTCGCATACGCGCTCGTCGCGGACGACGCCGTGCAGCTGCGGATCGGCGCGGCCGGCCAGCTCTATCACGACGCGGCCGGCATCGAGGTCGGCCTCTCGGGCCTGCTCGAGCTCGACGCGTACCCGATCGCCCCGCTCGTCATCCACCTCGAGGCGAGCGCGGGCTCGATCGGGCAGGCGTCGATGCTCGACGGGCGCGCGACGCTCGGCCTGCAGATCGAGCGCGGTGAGATCTACGTCGGCTACCAGGTGTTCGCGGTGGATCCGCTCGGCAGCGCGGGCACCGCGCTCCACGGTCCCGTGGCGGGCGTGCGGGTCTGGATCTCCTGACTCGGCAGGAGTGCTCGCCACGGAGGGCCCGGACGGGAGCGGGCACCGCCCGCGGACGGTAGGGACCGCGGGGGCGCGCCGACACAGCTCACGGACTGAGTCGGAGCCCGGGCGTACTCGATCTCCCGGCCGTCGCGGCAGGCGTACAGGGACCAGCGCACCGTCGGATCGATCGCGCCCACGATCTCCGGCCGATAGAGGTAGTCCGGCACGGTGCGCACGAGGAGGCGGCAGCTCTGCTCGATCGCCGGCGCGGGATCGAAGCTCGCCTCGAAGAGCAGGACCTCGCGCCGCCGCGTCGCGAGCACGAGCGGTAGATCGTCGAGCGAGCGGAGCTCCGTCTCCACGTACCGCGAGGGCCGATAGTAGTAGACGGGGATGTCGGCGAGCTGCATGGGCGGCCGGCCGTGCCACACGACGTCGTAGCCCCCGTGCCAGTAGTGCTCGACGACGTACTCGAAGTAGTACTGCGGGAAGTTCGCGCGCCGGAAGAGCATCGCCGGCGCGACGAGCGCCGAGACGACCGCGTAGGCGAGCACCGTGCGGCGCAGCCACGCGCGATCGATCGTGTCGAGCGCGTGCGCGATGGCCCAGGGCGCCAGGGGCAAGAGCGGCGTCAGGAAGCGCAGCTCCTTGTGCCGGATCGCGACGTGGACGGCGAAGAAGAGCAGGCCCGGCGCGACGAACGGGTGCTTCGGGTGCCGGTACCCGAACCAGCCGACCACACCGAGGACGAGCGCCCCGAAGGGCGGGACGAGCGTCAGGGTGATCTCCTGGAAGTACCACCACCAGGGCGAGACACCGGCGAGCTCGACGTCGCGCCGGATGATCTGCGAGTGGAAGTAGTTCCACGCCGGAAGGGCCCACGCGCCGTAGCCCCATCGGTCCGCGAGCACGCCGAGCGCGAAGGTCCCGGCGAAGCCCAGCGCCACGCGCCCGAAGAATGGCAGCGCGCGACGCTCGACGACCCAGAGCCCCGCGCACCCGACCATCGCCACGCCGAGGTGGTAGCGGAGATGGAAGGCGGCGCCGAGCAAGAGACCGCTGCCGATCTCCCGCCAGGGCGATCGCTCGCCGCCGCGCGGGAGCAGGAGCAGCGCCGCATAGAACGCGTTGGAGCCCCAGGGCTCGGCCGACAGGCGCGCGTGCGTGTAGAGGAAGGGCCAGTAGAGGAGCAGGAACGCGGTGCCGAACAGGCGCGCGCGCTCGGTCTTCAGCTCGCCGCGCAAGCGCGATGCGAGCAAGGTCGTCGTGGCGAAGCCGAGGCCTGCGGCGAGCAGCCGGAGCGCGCGCTCGAGCACGATGGGCGAGTCGCTGAACACCTGCACGCCACGGGCGACGACGTACATCGGCGCGATCGCGAGGAACGGACGGACCTGCTGCGAGAAGTCGATCGGGAGCCCCGCCCGCGGCGTGTGGCCGAGCTGGTAGCTGAGCATCTCGAGGATCTGGAAGTGCTCGTCGAGCTGGTGATAGCCGAGGCTCTGCCACGCCGTGACGACGTGCAGCGCCCCGGAGGCAATGACCATCGCGCGGATCGCTCGCTGCTCGCGCTGGCTCACGGGCCGTGGATAGGCGAGCGCCGCGACCCGGGCAAGGGCTGCTCGCGCGACGACCGATCAGAGCTTGTGGAGCGCCGTGCGCAGCTCGCGATCGATGGCGAGGGCCTGCCCCTGCTGCAGCGGGCGGTGCTCCGGCGCGTGGACCGGCTCGTCGCCGGCCACGACCATCACGTAGCGGAGCGCGCTGCCGGGGCCGCGTCCTTGCGTGCGCGCGTCGCCGGCGATCTCGCGCTCGACGTAGCTCATGGGCAGCCCGCGGCGCACCGCGATCATCTGGCGGCCGTTCGTGAGGACGAAGCTCAGGGTCGACTCCGGGGCGCCGACCTCCTGGCCGAGCCGATCCACGAGGGAGATCGTCGAGCGCGCCGCGTTCAGGAGCGTCTTGGGCTCGGCGTCGACGTCGTCGAGCTTGCCGGAGTCGTGCAAGAACGAGAGGATCGCGTGGAACACGACCTCCGAGTCGGTCGTGCCGCGCACGTTGCGGCGGAGGAAGTCGGGCATCGGGTCGAGCAGCGCGTCCTTGAGCGCGTCGAACCCGGCCACCGTGCCGACGTGGGCGAAGAGCCACTGCCGCATCCGGAAAGGGTGCGTGTTCTCGGCGCGGTAGTCGCCGACCGTGGCGCTTCGCAGGTGGATGATCGCGGCGTCGGTGCGCACGTTGCCCGCGATGTCGGACCAGCGCACACGATCGCCGCCGCAGTGCGGGCGCTTCTTGTGGAGGACCTCGCCCCCTTGATAGAAACCGATGCCCCAGGCATCGGCGGCCTCGCTCGGCGTCTCCCCGACGGCGAGCTTCTCCTCGGCGAGCGCCTCGGGCAGGCGGTCGGCACGGTTCGCCATGTACCCGATCAGACGTCCCATGCGTTCACTCCTCATACGGCTGACAGGAGTCGGAAGGTTCCGCGCGGGACAGGCGCGGGATGGTCTCGCGGCGCGTTTCGGAGCGCCCGGAGATCCGACCAGGGGACGACCTGGTGCCTTGGTTCAACCTTGGTCGCGCTTCGCCTCTTCCGTCAAGGACGACACGGATGCCATACCCCGTTCGGACCGTGCGCGATCGCCCTTCTCGATGGCGGCCAGGACGCGCGCGCTGCGGGCGCGTGTCCGCTCGTCGGCGAGGGCCGCGACCACACGCAGCACGACCAGTGCCACCAGCGGCAGCGCGAGGACGGCGACGGGGAGCGCGAGGGACAGGTGAGCCACGGCGTCGTGCGCACGATCGCATCGCTCGCGCTCGCGTGCACGTGGCTCGTCACCCCACGTGCCCGGGCGGCGGAGGCCGAGCGCTACGAGATCGACGCGCGCATCGACGCCAGCGCGGGCACGATCGACGCCACGATCGCGATCGACGTGCGCCTCGGCGTGGACGAGGACCACGTCACGCTCTGGCTCTATCCCGACCGGCTCGCCGTGGCGCCGTCCTCGATGGAGGAGCGCAGCTGGCGCTGGATCTACCCGGGCGAGATCGATCGGGGCGGGATCACGCTCAGCGACGTCGCGATCGACGGGGCGCCCGTCGACGTCGATCGCACCACCCACCCGGAGGGCGAGCTCCGCGGCCGGGACTTCGCCGGGAGCGACGCGACGATCCGCGTCGCGCCCGGCCAGGCGCGGACCCTGCGGCTGACATTCGCCATGCACCTCGACGTCCCCGATCGGTTCGGCCGACTCGGCCGTGACGGGCACACGATCTCTCTCGCCGCGCCCTGGTACCCGCTCGTCGTCGACGGGGACGACTGGGAGCGCGACGTACCGCACGCGCTGCACGCCGTGGTGAGCGGCGGCGAGATCCGGACGCGCACGGCGCACGCCGCCGAGATCTCGGTCGTCGAGCACGTCCCGTACGTCCCGGCGCTCGTGGGCGGGCCGATCCACGAGCGCACGATCGAGGTGCGCGGGCGCCGGATGACCTACGTGACGACGGACCCGATCTACGTGCCGCCCGCGGCGGGCGTGCGCGGCAGCGCGGGGCTCGAGGACATCGTGGGCATCGATCGCGTGCGACTGATCGGCGAGGCGTACGCGGACGTGATCGACACGAGCGCGTGGCTCGGCCTGCCGATCCCCGACGATCTCGTGGTCATGGCGGTGCACTCGCGCAGCGAGCTCGCGGCGCCGGCGCCGCGCGTGGCGCTCGTGTCGGACCGCATCTTCGAGATCTTCCCGCTCGACGTGGTCCAGGAGTTCCACCGTCGTGCCGTGCGCCGCGCGCTCTTCTCGGTGATCGTGCAGCCGATCTCCGCGGCGGAAGAGGCGAGCGCCGACCGCGGCTGGATCGACGATCTCCGGAGCGCCGCCCTGGTCGACCTCGACGAGCTGCGGCGAAACAACGCCACGCAGACGCCGCAGCAGCTCCTCTCCCTCTTCGCCTTCCACCCCGCGGTCGACCAGCTCCTCTACGCGCCGCAGATCTCGTTCGAGGACACCTACTTCGGCGCGATCGACGAGCCCGACCGTTTCCGCGACGATCCGGTGCGCGCGCGCTTCCCCGTGACCCGAGGACGACGCCTGCTCGAGTGCGTGCGCGACGTGCTCGAGGACGAGCCCATGGAGCGCTTCGTGTCGATGCTCGCGCGCGCGCATCGGGACGTGCGCGCCGCGATGGAGCGTGCCGGGATCGACGTGTCGCGCGACCTCCCCGCGTGGCTCCGCTACGCGTCGCTCGAGACGAACTACCGGCTCGGGGCGATCGTCACCCACGTCACCCAGGAGGGCTCGTACCACACGCGCGTCGAGATCTTGCGCGACGGCGACGAGCGACCCGAGCCCGTCGAGGTCGAGATCGAGGACACGGAGGGGCATCATGCTTCCGCGTACTGGGACGGCCGCGGCGAGCGCGGCTACGTCGACGTCGAGACGCCCTCCGACCGATCGAGCGTCACCATCGATCCGCACCAACGCCTGCCCGAGAGCGCGCACGTGGCCGACGGACACCCGCGGGCGGACGACGCGACCAACTCGCCGTGGCGGCCGCCCATCTTCACCGCGTTCGCGCTCACGGTGCTGGCGTCGCAGGCCGACGTGAACGGCGTGATCGAGACGGCGCTGCGGCAGCGCTACAACCTCGAGAACACCGTCTCGCTACGGCTGGCCCGCATCGGCGCGCGCACCGGCGGACGCATCGGGTACATCCAAGGGCTCGGCGAGCGCGCGCACACCAACCGCCGCATCGCCTCGCTCGGCGGCGGTATCGGCTTCAACTACGTGCGACCCGACTTCCCCCCGGGGGCGCGCAACATCGGCGGCTACGAGCTCGACCTCCAGATCTTCGGCGGCGTCGACACGCGGCACTTCCTGCAGGACCCCCGCGAGTTCTTGATCCTCTCGGGCGCGATCCAGCTCGCAGGCGTCTTCGGCGAGGACGGCTCGTTCGGCGTCACGGCTCGTGGCGCGTTCGTCGCCGCGTACCTGGTGCCGGTCGGCCTGCTCAACGCGTTCCTCTTCGCGGCGGGCGGCGGCTTCACCGTGAACCCCATCCTGCCCGCCGATCGGCAGTCGATCGGCGGCCAGTACGGCCTGCGCGCGTTCGCGAACGGCGAGCTGCTCGGCAACGGCGCGCTCTACGGCGTCATCGAGCACCGCGCGACGATCGCGACGGACCTCAACTTGAACGTGCTCTGGGGTGTGTTCGCGCGCGAGCTGCAGCTCGCATGGTGGGTCGGCGGAGGCGCTGCCTTCGACACGCTCGAGCACGACGACATCCACCTGCCCGTCCACGCAGCGTTCGAGGCCGGGGCCGGCATAAGGGTTCACTACGAGTACGGCGGCATCGCACCCGGCGTGCTCGCGATCGACGTGGGTGCGCCGATCTCGCGCTGGATCCGCGACGGCGGCCTCGCCGACCCCCACTACGGGCCCGTCGGGTTCTACATCGGGTTCGACCAATATTATTGAGGGGAATTTCGTATCATCCCGGCGTGCAAGAGCCGGGGACCGTCGTCGGCGAGCGCTATAGGCTCGTGCGCAAGATCGGCGAGGGTGGGCTCGCCTCGGTCTGGGAGGCCGAGCACCTCACGCTCGGCAGCAAGATCGCGGTGAAGTTCCTCCACCGCACGGGCCCGATGCAGAGCGAGGCCTCGCAGCGCTTCCTGCGTGAGGCGCGGGTGGCCGCGTCGGTGCGGCACCGCAACGTCGTCGAGATCGTCGACTTCGGGTTCGCCGAGGGCGAGATCCCCTACATGGTCATGGAATTCCTCCATGGCCGCTCGCTCGGCAGCTACCTCGAGGAGAAGCACCGGCTTCCCTTCGAGGAGGCCGCCGCGATCGTCGCAGGCACGCTCCGCGGCCTCACGGCAGTCCACGCCGCGGGGCTCGTCCACCGCGACATCAAGCCCGACAACATCTTCCTCGTCGAGGACGCCGAGGAGGGCACCTACCCCAAGCTCGTCGACTTCGGTCTCTCGCGCCGCGCGGGACGCAGCGACATGACGGCCGAGGGCACGCTGATGGGCACGCCGCAGTACATGGCGCCCGAGCAGGCCGCGGGGAGCACCGATCTCGACGCCCGCGTCGACATCTACGCGATGGGCGTCGTGCTCTACGAGCTGATCTCCGGGCAGGTGCCCTTCGACTCCGACTCGCTCGCCGACATCCTCACCAACGTCGTCCACACCGCGCCGACGCCGCTCGTCGAGCGGGTGCCCGAGGTCCCCGAGAAGCTCGCCTTCGTCGTCGAGACGGCGATGGCCAAAGACCGCGAGCATCGGTTCATCGACGCGCGGGCGATGCGCAACTCGCTCCTCGACAGCGGCGTGTACACGTCGAGCGAGCCTGCGTCGGGCCTCATCGCCCGGATGTCCGTGGAGGAGATGGAGGAGGCAGGCGCCTCGCCGACACTCCCGGCGCGGCCCGCGATCGGCGCGGCGGCGATCACGGGACCGAACGCGGTCGTGCGACCGGACGCGTCGGGGGGCGTCGCGCGGCGCCGCGATCCTTCGACCAAGCGGAGCCCGAACGCGGACGAGCAGGTCGGCGTGTTCGCCGTCGCCAAGGACGACCCGGACGCCAAGCCGACACCGGTGGCCACCGAGTCCCCGATGCCGCGCGAGCGCGCATCGAGCGGCGGCTGGGTGATCGGACTGCTCGTCTTCGCGCTCGTCGCAGGCGGCGTGGGCATCGCCGGGAGCTCGGGGCTGTTCTCACCGCTCTCGCCCGGCCCGCTCGGCGGAGGCGATGCGGGCCCGGCCGACGCGAGCCCGGCGTCCGACGCGGGCACCGCGCCGGCAGCGCTCGATCTCCCGCCGCGCGTCGAGGGCCCGCGCGCGCGCCCGGACGCCGGGGCCGACGCGGGCGTCGACGGCGACACGGCCCAGGCCCGCGAGGACGCAGGCATCGAGCCCGCCGCGGACCACCCCGCGGGCCGCCGCCCCGTCCGGCACCCGACGAAGCGGACCCTCCATCGCCGGCCCGCCCGTCCGCGCCGTCGCTGAGCCCCCGGCAACCCGCGCTCGGGCGCGCTCGAGCGCGCCCGAGTCAGCGGCAGCGTGCGCGCAGGGCGTCGAGGTCGCCGTGACACGTGATGCAGGCGTGCGCGTTCGTCTCGAGCGCCGAGCCGCACTGCCCCGCGAAGCCGGGGGGGTGCGGGCTCGCGCCGCCGCCGCCGATGGTGGTCGATCCGTGACAGACGACGCAGTCCTGTTCGGCGTGGCAGCTCACGCACGACTGCATCGAGCGCCGCGCCTCGACCGCGTGCATGTTCGCGCCGCGGCTCCAGACCGCGGCCGGCGGGTGGTAGCGGATCGCCGCGCGGGCCTCCGGCGCGGCCAGCGGCGCGATGCCGAGCCGGGCGTGACACTCCGCGCAGAACTGGGTGATCGTGTGGCAGCTGGTGCAGCGCGTCTCGTCACGCCGCGCCATCACCGGGTGCGTGGTGAGGAAGTCGCCAGGGTGCACGCGCAGCGTCCGGACGCGGCCGTCGTGGCACGCGACGCACTCGCTCTCGCGGTGACACTGGGCGCAGAGCGGCCCCTCGTCGGCGGCGACCCAGCGGTGGCGCACCAGCCACTCGTGATCGTGGGCCATGCCCGCGAGCCAGCGTGGTGGGGAGAGGTCGCCCTCCTCGAAGTGCGTGCGGAGCAGCCCCGAGGGCTCCGTGAGGTGACAGCCTGCGCAGGTGAACGGCGCGACCGGCGACTCGAAGCCCGGCACCGCCAGCCCGCTCGGCGCGTGGCACCGGAAGCAGTCGCGCATCGTCGGCAGGTTCAGGCGGGTGCCCTGCCGGGCGGTGCCGATGCCCGCGTGGCAGCTCTCGCAGGTCTGTCCGCGGGAGACGTGCGCCGCATGCGAGAAGCGCAGGTGCGGCGCCGGCATCGTCGAGCTCGGCACGATCGCGGCGGGGAGCGGCGGCCCCCCGTCGACCGGCATCTCCGCCTCGTACCCGAGGTGGCACGTCCCGCAGCGCTCGGTCGTCGGATGCGCGCGGTCGCGCTCATCGTCGTGGCAAGGCCCGCAGCTCGCCTCCGTCGGAACCAGGGAGTCGGAAGCGAGCGCGCTCGTGGGCGCGGCCGCGTGACAGCCCTCGCAGGCGAGCGCGCGGTGCTCTGGGAGCGAGTGATCCATGCGGATCGCGACTCGCTGCATCGGGTAGACCACCACCGAGCGGCCACCGCTGCGATCGTGCAGCGGCGGATCGTCGCGGCGCTGTCCGCGCGCACCGGACCAGGCGCCGAGCAGAGCCGACGCGCAGAGCCCGCACGCGAGAAGGATGCTCGCCCCGCGCGTCATCGCCAGGTCTCCACCAGCAGGGTGACGATGCCGCGAAACCGGTCACCGACGACGCGGTTGTGAGCATGGCTCAGCTCGAGGAGCACGCGCGCCTGCGAGGTGAGGGTCGCCACGCCCACGAGCGACTCGCTCACGACGGCGCCGTAGCCGTCCTCGCGATTCGCGTCGTCGAAGTGCCAGAGCGACACGTGCGCCTCGAGCGCCAGCTCCGGGATGATCGGCCGGCTGAGATCGAGCGACACACCCGCGACCGGCCCCAGCGAGCCGCTCCAGCCGAAGCCCGACGCGCTCACGGCGAGCCGCTCGATCCGCGTGCGCATCCAGCCCTCGACGCCGGCGTCGAGGTCGTCCTGGAGCTGCGCGCCGAGCTGCGCCCGCCGGCCTCGCAGCGCGGCGCCCAGCTCGAGATCGGGCGTGAAGCGGTAGCTGCCCGAGAGCCGCGCCTGATCGATCGGCGCCACGTAGAACCAGGCCCAGATCGAGCCCGGATCGAAGCGTGGGACCTGGTGGTCGTACGAGAGGCGGACGGAGTACGTCTCGTCGTGGACCTCGGCCGCGGCCAGACCGGTGATGACCGTGGCGTCGAGCAGATCGAGCACGCCCACGCCCTCGAGGCGCACGATCGTGTCGATGTCGGAGGTGATCGTGAGCCCGAGGCGGCGCGCGACGATCGAGCCGTCGTCGTCCCAGAGCTGCCGGAACGACGCACCCGCCGTCAGGTACGAGCCCGGCCCTCCCCGCAGCGAGGCGCCGACCAGCCAGGTCGTTCGACTCGGATCCGCCCAGGGGACGCGTCGCGGATCGATGCCGCCGAGGTCGAGCACCATCGTCCCTTGCGGCTCGAACGCCGCCGAGCCGGCGAGGGTCGTGCGCCGCACGAGCGTGCCGATCTCGGCGTCGAGAGAGACCCACGCGGCCGGCGCGACCGAGATCTGAGCGCCATCGAAGCGAGCGAGGCCGATCGCGTCGGCGATCGTCTGGCGGCCGACGCGGGCACCGATGCCGTAGGGCAAGCCATCGACGGAGGCGTAGAGCATCGGCACGTCGAGCCGCGTGTCGGCCGCGAGCGGCTGGTAGGCCGAGAGATCGCTGCGCTCGGTCGCCTGGATGCACAGCCCGCTCGTCGCGAGGCAGTCGTCGCCGAAGCTCTGATCGAGACGCAGGCGCCCGGCGAGCATGACGCGGACCACGCGCCCGCTCGGGTCGGGGTCCGTGAGCGCTTGCACGAGCCTCAGACCGAGGTTCGCGACGAGGCGGCGCCGCGCGAGGAACGCACCCGCCCCCGGCGCGCGCACCTCGTACGCCGCGAACGACGTGCTCGCGTCGAGCTCCACGTCCAGCGCGCGTGCGTCGGCGCGCGTCGAGAGGAGCACGGCGAGGACGACCGCCGCGGCTCGACGCGCGACCGGAGGCGTCATCTCACGCGTCGGTGGAGCGCTTCAGCCCGAACTCTTTCGCGAGCGCATCGTCCCAGCGGTCCGCCACGCGGCCCACGTTCTTCACGTTCGCCTCGACCTCGCTCGGATCGAGATCCTTGGTGGACCGCTCCACGACGGCGACGATCTCGTTGCCGAAGAGCCCGAACGCAGCCCCGGAGATCTCGCGCGCGTTGAGCTCCAGCAGGCGCTTGTAGACGGCCGCCTCCTTGGAGGCGTCCGGCGCGTGGACGACCGGCGCGAGCACGCGCAGCTGCCCCCCACCCTCGCCGTGCGTCACCGCGACGACGACGCGCGCGCTCCCGCGCCGCAGGGCGTACGCGAAGGTCTTGTCGTCGCCCGGGATCTTCGCAGCCGCGGGATCGACGCCGAGCGCACGAATCGTCGCCTCGACCATCTCCACCGCGCGTCGCGTGTCGTCGCTCATGTGCTCTCCTCGCGCGCGATCGAGCCCGAGCGGCTGCGCACTGTCAAGCACGCTTGACGCCGCCCCGAGCGCCGGGCACACGGGACCCGTGGGCCTGGCCGACGTCGTGGAGCGCATGGCGCGAGAGGCGAACCCCTCGGCGGTCGCGCGGGCGCGCGTCGCGTTCGAGGCCGCCACGGGCCCATTCGCCTCCGGAGACGCCTGGTACGAGGAGCGGATCGGCGCCTTCTTCGACTTCGCGCTCGCGAGCTTCGAGGGCGGCGCGCTCGCGCGGGCCTTCGCGACCCGGGGCGACGTCGCGGACGGCGAGCGCGCGCTGGCGGTGGCGGTCACGCGCGCGGAGCGCAGCCTCTTCCGCGTCGAGCGCACGGACTCGGGGCTCGTGTGCGAGTCGCTCTTCGGCGCCCGCTACCGGATCCCCGCAACCGGCGTCGCCGCGCGCTTGCTGGGCGGCGAGCGCGTCGACGGGCGCCTCGTCGCCACCGACGAGGCCTTCGAGCTGATGCCGGGCGCGCTCTTCCACCCCGCGGAGGCCCACGACGCGATCGACGCGATCGTCCTCGAGCTCCGCGCGAAAGGCGCTCCCCCCACCGCGGGCTCGCAGGCGGCGGTCGCGGACGCTCTGCTGCGGATGCGGATGCGCTTCGACCGCTTCACCAGCATGCACGCGCGCCACGTCTATCGCTACGACGCGATCGAGCGCACGGAGATCCTGGCGGCGTCCTGGGCACGCCCCGAAGGCCGCGCCCCACGCTGATCCACCGGAGGCGTCCCGGCCGCGGACGTCCCGCCATCGGGAGTGAGCCCCGAGGGAGACTCCCCCGCGCATCGCTGCGCGAGGCGGATCTTCACTTCTTGGCGGCTGGCGCGGCGGCCTCGGGGTGAATCGGGAACTTCGGCGTCCCCGCCTTGGCGCGCTCGGACTTCTTGCCGCGACCGCCCGTGGCGGCCTTCATGCGGCGACGACGCTCGGTCTGCTTCGTGGACGAAACCATGGGGGCTGATCTCCTGGAAGGACGCGGGTGTACGAGGCCGAGCCCCGCGCGTCAAACGCCGTCGAACGTCGTGAGCTCGCGCGTCCGGGCCCGGTACGCCTCGAGCAGCCGCAGGGTGACGGGCCCTGGCATGCCGTCACCGATCCTCCGGCCGTCGATCCGCACGATGGGCACGACCTCCCGCAGGCTGGACGTGAGGAACGCCTCGCCGGCGCGCTCGAAGTCGTGCGCGAAGAGCATCGCCTCGCGGAACGGGATCTCGAGGTCGGCCGCGAGCCGCCGCACCAGGCCGCGCGTGATCCCGGGCAGGATCCCGAGGGAGAGCGGCGGCGTCAGGATCTCGCCGGCCGTCACCACGAACACGTTGCTCGAGTTTCCCTCGCTGACGTGGCCGTCGTCGGCGACCATCAGCGCCTCGTAGCCGCCCTGCTCGCGCGCCTGCCAGAAGGCGAGCATGTTGGACACGTACGCCGACACCTTCGAGCCCGCCGCGCGTGAGTGATCGGTCGATCGCCCGAAGCGCACGCTCGTCAGCTCCACGCCATGCGCATAGAGGTCGTCCGGCAGCGCCAGGAGCGGCGAGACGATGATCACCCGCGAGGGCTGCATCGCGGTGCGCGGATCGATGTGGAGGGGCCCCTTGCCGCGAGTGACCACGATCCGGACGTAGCTCTCCTCGTTCTGCGCCTTGGCCAGGCCCCTCTCGACCTCGCGCGCGAGGCGTCGGGCGTCGATCGGCAGCTCGATGCCCATCCCCCGCGCGGAGCGCCCGAGACGCTCGAGGTGCGCGCCGAGCTCGTAGGGCCGTCCGCCGTACGTGCGCAGCACCTCGAACACCGAGTCTCCGAACAGGAAGCCCCGGTCGAAGACGGAGACCGACGCCCGCTCCTCGGTGCGGAGCGAGCCGTCGATCAGCGCGAGCGTGGTCATCGTCCGACCGTGGTCATTCCGATCATGCGCCCTTGAGCTGCGCCAGCAGCGCGGTCGCCCGCGGGTGACCGGCCTCTTCCTGCACGGCGCGCTCGAGCATCTGGATCCCCTTCTTCGGGTCCCCCTGCTTGGCCGAGATGTCGCCCAGGTAGAAATAGACGTCGCCCTTCGTGATGCCGCTGCTGCCATCCAGCTTCTGGAGAAGGAGCGCGCGGAACGTCTTCTGGGCACGATCGAAGTCGTTCGCCGTGTAGCAGAGCCGCCCGAGGTCCCTGAGGATCGGCACGCTCGTGAGATCGATCTTGAACGCTGCGTCGTAGGCGGCCAGCGCTTGAGCCGTCTGACCGAGGCCCTCGAGCGCCTGACCCATGCGGTGCTGGTACACCGCGACCTCCTTGCTCCGCTTCGTGCCGTACGAGGCGATGATCTTCTCCAGGACGGGCACGGCGTCCGAGCTGCGTCCCGCGGCGATGTAGAGATCGCAGAGCGGGAGGAGCACTTCCCGGTTCTCGGGGTCGAGCGCCGCCGCCTGCTCGAAGTAGCGCGCCGCCGAGGCCGGATCCTTGAGCTTCTGCGAGTACAGATCGGCGATCCGCTTGAGCAGGGCGATCTTCGCGCTCTTCTCGGTGGTCCCGTCGAGGTCGAGCGCGAGCATGTCGGCCAGCTCCTGGTGCCGGGATGCCTTCTCGTAGAACGCCTTGAGCCGCCTGCGCGTCTCGGCGTTGGCGCGATCGAGCTCGAAGGCCGTGCGGAGCGCCTGCTCGGTGCGCGCCGGATCCGAGAGCTTCGTCTCGGCGAGCTCGGCGAGGCCGTAGGACTCCGCGATCGCCTCGGATGCCGGGAGCAGCCCGATGCGTCGCGCGATGGTGTCGGCCGCGTCCGCGTGACGGCCACCCGCCGCGTAGAGGCGTGCCAGGGACGCGAGCGCGGACGCGTTCCGAGGATCACGCGCCGCGACACGCTCCCAGGTCGCCGTGGCGGCCTCGGGCTGCTTCAGCTGCTTCTCCTCGACATCGGCCAGCCGGGTGAGGCCGGCGACCTCGGCCCCCGCGTCGCCGCGCGAGGTTGCGTCGTCGATGCGGCGCCGGACGAGCTCGGAGAGGTCGTCCCACTTCTTGTCGGCCGCGTAGAGCCTCTCGAGCTCGTCGAGCGCCTCCGCGTTGTTCGGATCCTCGCCCAGGATCTCGTGCAGCTGATCGGCCGCCTCCGATCGACGGCCGAGCCGCTCGACCAGGCGCGCGAGGCGCACGCGCGCCGCGATCCTGTCGGCCTGCGTCTCGGCGATGTCGAGCCGGCGCTGAACCAGCTCCTCGAGGTCGCGCCACTTCTGCGCCTTCTCGAAGAGCGTCTCGAGCGCGCCGATCGCCCCGAGGTCGGTCGGTGCCTCGTCCACGACGGCCTGCCAGGCCTCGACGGCCCGCGTATCGTCCGCGAGCGGGCCCTGGTAGGTGGTCGCGAGCTGCCGCCGCAGCTTCACGCGCATGGCGGGGTCGCTCTCCGCGTCGACGCGCTTTTCGAGGAGCGACGCGACGGCCGCCCACTTGCCCTCGGCCGTTCGAATGCGCACGAGCTCGTCCAGCGCGTGCGTGTCGGCGCCGTCCGTCTGCAGGATGCGCTCGAGGCTGTCGGCCGCCAGCGTGATGTCGCCGAGCAGGGACTCCGCCAGGCGGGCCGCCTCGCGCAGCCGCTCCTTGCGAGCGTCCTCGTCGAACTCCACCTCGGCCCAGGCGCGGAGCGCGGCGACGAGCGTCGCCTGTCGGCCGGACGCGCGGAGCAGATCCACGAGCTGCGCGTGCGCCTCCCCCGACTCCCGATCGGCGTCGAGCGCGGCGCGGAGACGCCCCTCGGCGGCGGCGACGTCGCCGATCCGGTCGCGGTACCAGCTCGCCGCGCGGAGCGCGAGGTCGCGCTTCATGCTGCGGTCGAGCACGTCCTTGTCGCCGATGCGCTCGGCGAGCCCTGCGAGCGGCTGGAAAGAGCCCGACGCGCCGGCGAGCCGCTCGACCTCTGCGAGCAGCGCCTCGTCCCGCGGATCGAGCTCGTAGGCCCGCATCGCCGCGGCGAGCGCCGCCGCGTGGTCGTGCAGGTCGTTCTCCTGCAGCTGCGCGAGCTCGGTGAGGAGGCGGACGCGCTCGCCGTCCGAGTCGGCGATGCGCACCCGCACGTCGTAGAGCGCCGCGACCTTCGCGGTCGCGCCGGTCGCGCGGTAGGCCTGATCCAGGGTCTCGACGACCTCGGACGCCATCGACTCGTCGGCGAGCAGGCCCTCGACGGCACCGAGGGCGCGCGGCTCGTCGGGCTCGCGCTCGAGCACCTCCGAGAACGCCGCGAACGCGCCGCGCACGTCCTCGAACTGCTCCCAGCGGAGCGAGCCGAGCCGTACCAGCATGTCCCGACGCTCCGTGGGGTCGTCCGCGAGCTGGATGCGCCGGTCGAGGATGTCCGCGAGGGCGGTCCAGTCCGACTGCTTGGTGTAGAGGCGGTCGAGCGCAGCGAGCGCGTCGGCGTCGTCGCTCGCGTTCTGGAGCGCGCGCTTGTGGGCCTCGATCGCGCGCGCGTCGTCGGCGAGGTTGCCCTCGGCGACCCGCGCCAGCCGCGCATACAGCCGGCGAGCCGCGTCCGGATCGCTGGCGCTCGAGGCGCGAGCCGCGAGAGCGTCGGCGAGCTTGTCGTAGGCCCCGAGGCGCCCGGCGAGCGCCTCCATGCTCGCCGCGATCTCGTCGTCACCCGGG
The DNA here is from genome assembly GCA_044220955.1 of Sandaracinaceae bacterium. GTDB lineage: Bacteria > Myxococcota_A > Polyangia > Polyangiales > Sandaracinaceae > JBBSAT01. The sequence goes on along the minus strand of JBGAQA010000014.1, from coordinate 65,120 downwards.
TCCTCGGCCAGCGCGCGGTTCTCGGCCTCGAAGGCGCCCGCGAGATCGCGCAGCCCCTGCTCGCGCACGCGCGCGAGCCGACGCAGCGTCTCCTTCCGCTCCACGGGGTCCCGCGACGCCTCGGCGACCAGGCCGAGCAGCTGGGCGAGCTCGGCGTACCGGCCCTCGCGCTCGAGGATCGGAAGCACGATCGCCGCCGCGGCGGCGCGGTGCTCGTCGAGCTTCGCGATGCGCACGAGCGCCTGGATGCCCGGCTCGTGACGCGGATCGATCGTGAGGACCTGCTCGTGCACCACGAGCGCCTCGGTCACGTCGTCGAGCTCGCGCTCGAGGATCTCCGCCGAGCGGTGCAGGAACGCCACGCGCTGTACGGGATCGCCGGCCAGCCCCGCGCGAAGCCGCAGGTTCTCGAGCAGATCGGGCCAGCGGGCCTGGCGCTCGTAGAGCTCCGTGAGCGAAGCCACGGCCGTCTCTTCACCCTCGCGGTCCGCGAGCACCCGCGTGAAGGCCTCGATCGCCCCCTCCGGATCGCGCAGCGCGTCGCGACAGAGAGCGCCGAGCCGCAGACCCGCGTCGACGCGCGCATCTTCGTCCTGCTCGATCTCGAGACGCCGCTTGAGCACCTCGCCGAGGTGCTCGTGATCGGCTGCTTCGCTGTAGAGCCGATCGAGCGACTCGAGCGACACGGGGTCGGCCGAGTCCTCCTCCGACGCCTTGCGATAGAGCGCGATCGCCTGGCCGCGATCGCCGAGGAGATCCTCCGCGACCGAGCCCGCGCGCCGCAGGAGCTCGCCGCGCTCCGCGGGGTCGTAGGCGCGCTCGACCTTGCGCTCCAGCACCGAGACCATCCCGCGCCAGTCACCGACCATCGTGTGAAGGGCCTCGAGGGCGTCGAGCGGGCTCGCGTCCTCGGAGTCGTGCGCCAGGAGGCGCTCGTAGGTCTCGATGGCCGCACGGGGATCGCCTCGCTTCTCGTCGTGGACGCGCGCGATCGTGTTGAGCAGGGACGTCGTGACCACCGGGTCCGTGCTCGCCTTGATCGCCGCCTCGTACGCCGCGACGAGCGGGTCGTAGGCGCCGAGGAGCGCCGCGAGGCGGTCCACCTCGGCCCGGTGCTGCTCGTTGCCCGGCTCGAGCGCCATCGCGCGCGACTGCGCGTCGAACGCCATGGCCAGGTCCCGGCCGCGGTCCTCGTGCAGGTGGCCGACGTCCGAGAGGATCGCCGCCTTCTCGGAGGGCTCCTCCGTCAGCGCGGCCTTGGCCTCCTGGATCGCGATCCGCTTCCGCCACTGATCGGTCGCCTGGTAGATGGGCTCCAGGATCTCGATGATCCGTGCCTGATGCGCGGGATCGGTGACGAGCTTCTCGAGGGCCGCCACCGACTCGCCGTGCTCGGGGTTCTGGCGCGCGATCTCCTCGAACGTGTCGATCGCCATGACGCGATCGTCGAGCTTCTCGGCGAGGAGCACGCCGAGCCGCTGTCGCAGCGCGACCTCCTGCGCCCCGTTCGCGTACTGGATCCGATTCCGCAGATGCTCGGCCAGGTCGCTCCAGCGCTCGCGCAGGGTGAGGAGCGCGTCGAGCGCGTCGTTCGCCGCCGTGTGCTGCGGGTCGACGTCGAGGATCTCCCGGAACGCGTCGATCGCCGCGTCGGCGTCGGCCTTCTGGTCCCGCAGGACCGCCGCCCGCTTCTCGAGGAGCGAGACGCGCTCGGCGTCGGTCTCGGCGACGTCGATCTGCGCGCGATAGAGCGCCAGGAGCGCGTCCCAGCTCTTCTGGCGCTGGTGCAGCGCCTCGAGCGCCAGGAACACCCCCCGATCGGTGGGCGAGAACGCCAGCGCCTTGGCGTAGAGACCGGCGGCCTTGTCGAGATCACCCTGCCCGGAGAAGCCGGGGCGCTGCTCGAACATCTGCGCCGCGAGCGTCGCGAGCTTCGCCGTCTCGGGGTCGTCGACGCCGATCTCGTCGAGCGTCGTCTTGTAGATCTCCGCGACGCGTGGCCACGCGTCGATCGCCTTCGCGAGCCGAGCGAGCGTGTCCCACGTGGACTCGTCGCGAGGGTCCTCCCGGAACAGGCGCGCGTAGATGCCGAGCGCGCCGTCGAGATCCTCCAGGTACTCCTCGCGGAGCCGTCCGAGACGCTCGAGCAAGCCCTTGCGGACCTCGACGTCCCCCTCGCCCGAGAGGCGCGCTTCGAGAGCCCCCTCGACCTTCGACCACTGCAAGCGCTGCTGGTAGATCGGCTCGAGCACCGCCGCGGCCGCGGCGCGCTGCTCGCTCGACGCCATCAGCTGCTCGAGCTGCTCGATGGTCGGCTCGTGCGGCGCGCCGCCCGAGAGCGCCTCGCGGAATTGCTCGAGCGCCATGAACGGATCGTTCAGCTTCTCGCGGTAGAGGCGGCCGAGCTTGAAGCGGACGTCGACCGGGAAGCCGACGTTGCGCTCGAGCATGCGCTCGTAGAGCGCGGCGAGGTCCGGCCAGCGCTCCGCCGTCTGGTACAGGCGCTCGAGCCCCTGGTAGGCGGCGACCGATTCGGACTCCGCGAGGACGGAGTCGTAGGTGTCGATCGCGCCCGGGACGTCGCCCAGCTTCGTCTCGGAGAGCTCGGCGCGCCGCAAGAGGAGCTGCACGCGCTCCTCGGGGCTCGTCACGGTGTCCGTCTTGCGGACGAGCAGCTCGTGCAGCGCGGGCCATCTCTCTCCGGCGGTCGCGATTCGCTCCAGAGCGTCGAACGCGGCGCGGTCGTCGCCGCGCTCGGTGAGCACCTTCTCGTAGTACTGGCGCGCCGTGTCGGTGTCCGCGAGGCGGTTCTCGGCGATCGTCGCGATCTTCCGGTAGGCGTCGACCTGCAGGTCGGCGTCGGCGATCTCGGGCGCGACCTCCATGAGGTTGGTGGCGAAGTCGGTCCACCGGTCGGACGCGGCTGCGAGCCGCTCGCCGTCCGCGAGCAGCGGGCCGATCTCGGGCTCGGTGGTCGCGAGACGCGCCGCGCGCATCGCGAGATCGAACGCCTTGCCCGGCTCCGCGAGCGGGCCCTCGGCGATCTCGGCCGCGCGACGCAGCGCCGAGAGGCGCTCGGACGGGTCGTCGCCGCTGGCGAGCACCTGCAGGATCTCGATCAACGCGGGGTAGTTCGCGCCCGACTCGTAGCGAGGCCGCAGCGCGCGCGCCGCGGCGAAGCGCTCGGAGGCCTCGGGGTCGAGCGCGATGTCGTGGAGCGCACCGAGCGCGCCCTCGTGGTGCGGGTCGGCCTCGAGGACCTCCTGGTAGGCCTCGATCGCGCGCTCGATCTCGTTCGTCTGCGTCCGCATCAGCTCCGCCGCGTGGAACGTGAGCCCGGTGCGTGGGGCGCCGACGCCCATCAGGTCGCGCACCATGAGGACGACCTCCAGGAGGTCCGTCCAGCGCTCGGCGGCCTCGTAGAGCCGGATGAGCGCGGTGAGCGACTCGCGATCCGTGCCGAACCGCTGGACGACCTCGTTGTACGCCGCGATGGCCCCGTCCCGGTCGCCCAGCTTGGTCTCGCGGATCGCTCCGATGCGCCGCGCGAGCTGCTTGCGCTCGTCGTCGCTCGCCGCGAACGCGTCGAGCTTCTCGAGCACGCCCGCGAGGGGCGACCAGCTCTGGGCCGCCTCGTAGAGGCGCTCGAGCGCCCGCAGCGCGTCGGCGTCGCTCGGATCGTTCACGAGGCGCTCTTCCTGGATCGCGATGGCCTGCGCGCGGTCGCCGAGGTGCTCTTCGACGAGATCACCGAGGCGCACGAGGAGCTGGCGCTTGCGCTCGGGATCGCTCTCGAGGTCGGCTTGTCGGCGGAGGTCGACGGCGAGCTTGGCGTGGTCGCCGCTCGCGACGTGGATGCGCTCGAGCGCACGCGACGCCTCGAGGATCGTCTCCGCGTCGCCCTCGGCGTCCTGGATGAGGCGGCTGTAGGCGTTCTCCGCGCGGGCGGCGTCCCCGAGCATGTCGTCCCAGATCAGGGCGATCTCGCGGCCGAGATCACGCTTGAGCGCCATGTCGTCGCCCGCGCCGGCGAGCGCCTTCTCCAGCACCTCTGCGCGATCGGCGTGCGCCCCGCGCTGCGCGGCCGCGCTGGCGAGCTCCGCGCGCAGGCCCGCGTCGGACGGATCGAGCTCGACCGCCCGCGCGTAGGCGCGGAAGGTGGCCTCGGCGTCGCCGAGCTTGCCCTGGTGGATCTGACCGATGCGCGTGAGCAGCGCGACCCTGGCGCCCTTGTCGTCCTGGGCCTCCAGCTGCACCTCGAGCACGCGCGCGAGATCCGCGTGGCTCTCTCGCATCTCGTGGACCGGCTCGAGGATCGCAGCGACTCGCTGGCGCTGCGAGGGACTCGCCAGCAGCCGCTCGAGGGCCGCGCGCGCCCCGTCGTGATCGGGAGACTTGTTGATCGCCGCCTCGTACTGATCGACGGCCTCCTTGGGCTGCGCGAGCTTGGTCTCGAGGACCTCGCCGAGGCGCACCATCGTCGCCGTCGCCTCGTCGCCGTCCTGCTGATCGAGGTCCCCGCGGAGCAGCTCGGCGAGATCGGCCCAGCGCTCCGTACGCACGTAGAGCCTGTCGAGCGCGCGTCGGCCCGCCACGTGACGGGGATCGATCTCGAGGACGTCGCGGTACACGCTGATCGCCGCGGACGGATCGTCGATCAGCTCCTCGAAGAGGAAGCAGAGCTGCAGGAGCAGGTCGAGCTTGGCCTCCGCGTCCACCGTCTGCGCGATGCGCGTGCGGTAGAGCGTCTGCAGATCGTTCCACCGCTCCTTCTCGGTGTAGAGCTCCTTCAGCGCGTTGAACGAATCCTCGTCCGAGGGGTCGAAGGCGAGCACGCGCTTGTGGAAGGGCTCGGCGTCCTCGGCGCGACCGAGCACCTCGGCGTGGATCGCAGCGACGCGCTTGCTGAGCGCCGCCTGATCCCCCTGGGGCAGATCGCCGGCATCGATCGCCGTCGCCATGGCGGCCGCCGCCTCCGCCTGCTTGCCCGCGCGCTCGGCCGCCTGCTGCAGCCGATCCCACAGGGTCGTGTCCTTGGGGTCGTCGAGGAACGCCCCCTCGAGCACGGTGTACGCGCTGTTCGGATCGTTGGCCCGCTCGGTCGAGAGATCGGCGAAGCGCAGGCGCAGCGCCCGCCGCTCTTCGCCGTCCTGGCTCGTCGCCATCCGAGCGGAGAGCACGCCGCGCAGCTTCTCCCAAGAGCCGGTCGCCTCGTACGCGGGCTCCAGCACCCGGCCGATCGCGTCGCCCAGCGTCGGCTGCGAGGCGGCGATCTCCTCGAGCAGGCCGATGGCCCTCGCGTCCGTGGGCCTGGCCGCCAGCACCTTCGCGAGCTCTTCCTTCGCCGGCCCCGGCTTGCCGAGAGGCCCCGCGAGGGTCTCGCCGAGGCGCAGGGTGAGATCGACACGCTCGGCATCGGACGAGGCCAGGTCGCGCCGCTTGTCGAGGATGCCCGCCAGCTCGTCGTAGCGACGACCCTCCGTCGCCAGGCGATCGAGCGCGGCGAGCGCCTCCCGATCGCTGGCGTCGAGCTCGAGCGCGCGCCGGTAGAGCGCGGCGGCGGCGCTCTTGTCACCGAGCTCGACCTCCTCGAGCCGCGCCTGCTCGGACACCAGCAGCCAGCGCTCGGCATCGTCCGCCGCGTGCTCGATGCGGTGGGCGTAGAGCGCACGGAGCTCCTCGTGCCGCCCCGCGCCCCTCAGCACGCGGTCGAGCGAGCTCGCCGCGTCCGCGTCCTTGGGGTCGGCGGCGAGCATCGCCCGCAGCTGCTCGACGGCGCGATCCGTCTGTCCGAGGCGGTCGCCCGCGATCGCGGCGATCTGCGCGCGGAGCCACCGGCTCTCGTCTCCGCTCGCCGACCCGAGGCGGGCGCTGAGCGCCCTCTCCACGTCCGACCACGCCGCGGGCGTGCTGGCCTTCTCGGCCGTCGCGAAGAGCGTCTCGCGCGTGCCCGCGCCGGTGGGATCGATCTCGAACGCTTGCACCGCCCAGCGCACGGCCGCCTGCGGGTCGTTCAGCCGGTCGCTCGCGAGCTTGCGGAGGCGCTCGAGGATGGAGAGCCGCTCGCTCCGGGTCGCCTCGCCGCCCACGGCGAGGTTGGCGAGGATCACCTCGGACAGTGCGGGGACACGCCCCCACTTCTCCTCTTTCTCGTAGATCGGAAGCAGCGCGCGGGCGGCGCGGTCGTTCCTGGGGTCGGTGGCGAGGGCGCGCTCGTAGCTGCGGAACGCGCGGTGCGGCTGGTTGAGCCGCGTCTCGTACACGGCCGCCGCGCGGAACGACAGGTCGACGCGGGCGGCGGGATCCTCGGCCTTCTCGGCCGCGTTGCCGAAGACCTCGGCCAGGCCGTCCCAGTCGTTCGCCTCACCGTAGAGCTGCTCGAGCGAGGGCCAGTCGCCGGCGGAGACGTACGACTCGCGCAGGGTGCGGAGCGCGCGCCCGTTCTTCGGCTCGATGGCGAGCACCCGCTTCCACGCCCCGGCGGCCTTCGCGCCGTCGTTCATCTGCTCGCCGTAGAGGGTCCCGAGCTTCGTCAGGAGCTTGATCGTCTCCTTCTCGTCCGTCTTCGGGTCCGCCACGCGCCGCTCGAGGACCTCCGCGACGGTCGCCCAGTCCTTCTCGCGATCGGCGAGCTTCTCGAGCGAGTCGAGCGCCTCGTCCACGCTCGTGCCTCCGGCAGAACCGGCGTGCGCGAGCACCTCCTTCCACATCGCGATCGCGTCACTCGCGCGGTGCAGGCGCTCACCCGCGATGCGCGCGAGCTCGATCCGGTGCGCTTGCCGCACGTCGGGATCGCTCGCGAGCTCCGACTCGGCGCGGAGCACGTCGTAGAGCTGCTTCCACGAGCGCTTCTTCGTGTAGATGTCCTTCAGGAGCATCAGCGCTTCGCGGTGCGTCGGATCCTTCTCGACGACCTGCTCGAGCGGGCGCGTCGCCTGGTTGTAGTTCGCGAAGCGGTCGATCCAGAGCTTCGCGACGCGCATGTAGAGCGCGGCCTGCTGCTTGGGATCGGTGCCGGCGTCGGCCTTCTTCCCGAGCACCTGGATCAGGTCGTTCCAGCGCCCCATCTGCTCGTACGTCGAAGCGAGCGCGTCGAGCGCGTCGTGGTCCTGGGGACGGATCGCGAGGATCGCGTTCCAGGTGTTGATGACCATCACGTCGAGCTTCAGCTCGTTCTGGTAGATGGGGATCGTCTCCCGGAGCAGCGCGACCTTGCGATCGTCGGCCCCCTCCGGCAGCGCCTCGATCTCGTTCTTGAGGATCTCGACGAGCGCGTTCCACTTCCCTCCCGCGCGGTAGAGCGAGCGGAGCGCGGGGAGCGCCTCGGCGTGGTGGGGGTCGATGCGCTGGACGGCCTTCCACGCGTCGATCGCGCGATCGGTCGCGCCGCTCGAGGCGGCCGCCTTGGCGAGCTCGACGGCGAGGTCGAGCTTCTGCTTCGGATCGCTGGCGACGCGCTGCGCGTCGGTGAGCACCGTGACGAGCTTCGCGTGGTCGCCGATGGCCCTGAGGTAGTCGCGGTAGAACGCGATCATCCCCGGGTGAGCGGGGTCGACCTTGCGCAGGCGCGCGAAGTAGGGCTCGGCGTCGGCGGGCGCCTGCCGGAAGCGCCAGTGGACCATGGCGATCTGCAGGACGATCCCGAGCTCGTTGTCGAGCTTGTGACGCGAGCGCAGCGCGTCGTCGTAGAGCGCGACGAGGTGATCCCAGGCCTCCTTGTCGGTGAAGTGCTCGACGAGGAAGCCCATCGCTTCTTCGTCACCCGGGGCGAAGTCGAGCACACGCTCGAAGCAGGCGGCGGCGCGGTCCTTCTGCTTGAGGACCCGAGCGCACGTACGGCCGGCCTGTCGGTAGAAGAAGAGGCGATCCTCGCGTGTCTTGGTCCGCTCGCCGGCCTCCAGCAGCGCCGCGGCGAGCTCGTCGAACTTCTCGCGCTTGCGGAGCGTGTGCGCCTGCAAGCGCGCCGCGCGCGCATCGCCCGGGTCGGCCTCGAGCGCCTGCTTGAAGAGGCGGTCGACGTCCTTGTCGCGCCCCTTCTTCTTGTACTTCCAGACGAGCATCGCGGCGCTCACCAGCAGCGACGTCTTGAGCGAAGGCTCGCTGGTCGTCTCCGCTTCGGTCACGAAGCGCTTCGCGAAGTCCTTCCAGTTCTCCTCGGCCGCGACGAGCCCCTCGAGCGCCTCCTCGATGTCCCCGTCGCCCGGCCGCAGCTCCTTGGCCGCCTGGTACGCCACCTTCGCGGCTTCGTCGTCGAGGAGCTCCTCGCGATGGATGCGCCCGAGGCGGACGAGCAGCGCGGCGCGGCGATCGACGTCGTCCTTGGTCAGGTCGATCTCGATCGAGAGCAGGCCAGCGGCCGCCGTCCACTCGTGACGCGCCTCGTGCTGCTCGCGCGCCAGCGCGATCAGCCGCAAGGGTGCCTCACCCGTCCGCGCACGATCGCCGCTCGCCAGCGCGTCGCGCAGATCGACGATCGTCTGCTCCTGGTCCGGGTCCTCCTGAAGGGCGCCGAGAAGGTTCGATACGGTCAGCACGCGGGGGGTCTCCGTTCTCTCGCGAATGCGTCGAACGACCGGGAGCGGCTGTCGCCGAGCTCCGGCGACGAACCGCATTATCCTAGGCAAAAATAGGCGAATTCGCGCAGCTCACCGCTGCGTCGTGCGCGATGGTACGCACGCGCGGAGCACGATCGCAAGCGCCAATTCGACGTCGAAAACCCCGCTCAGCGGGGGCCGTGCGGGAGGCCGATCGCGCGGATCTGGAACCCGGCGCGGCGCGCGCGGACGAGGTCGATCACCCGCCTACCGTCGACGAGCACCCGGCGCCGGACACGCGAGGCGAGCGCTTCGAGGTCGATCGCGCGGTACGCCTCGTGGGCGGGAGCGCGATGGATGAACCAACCGGCCCCGCCTCGCAACAGGTCTCGTTGACCCCCCGGACCGCCACTGGTACGTTGGCTGCGTCTGGTCGGACGAGGTTCGAATGATGCGAAAGATCGCGGTAATTGGTGCCGTCTTGCTCGTCGGGGCTGCGGGCTTCGCCTACGCTCAGGGCTCCGGAGCGTCCGGCCCGTCGGACGACGAGGGCGGCGAAGACGCCTCCACGGGTGTCCAGCGGCGGGCCGACCTGACTCCCGAGGAACAGCTCGCGGAAGCTGAGCACATCCAGACGAACGCGCACGGCCTCCAGCGCCGCGTGATGGGGATGCTGGACGAGGGGCGGCGAGAAGGGGACGTCGTCCGCGTCACATGCGTCGACGACAAGCTCACGCAGATCAACGCGCACATCGAGACGCTCGACGAGCGCATCGTCTCGCTGCAGGAGGCCGTGACGCTGCTGGACGTGGGGCGCCGCAACCACGAGTACACGGTCATCACGGTGCTCGGCCAGACCTTCGAGCAGCTCGAGCGCGACGCGAACCTCTGCGTCGGCCAGTCGATGTTCGAGACGGGCACGACCCGCGTCGTGACGGAGATTGACCCGAACGCGCCGACGGGGGACGTGTCGCTCACGCCAGTGATCGCAGATCAGGCGATCCCGTACATCCCGCCGGCGGCCTCGGAATAGAGCCAAGCGCGCTCCAATGTGCGGGATCGTGGGCGCGGTGGTGCGACCGGGCGCGCTCACGGCGCCCGACCTCGAGCGCGCGGTCGGCTCGCTGCGCCACCGCGGCCCGGATGGGCGCGGCGTGCTGCTCGCTGGGCGGACGGCGCACTGGGAGGTCTGGCTGGGCCACGCGCGACTCGCGATCGTCGATCTCTCCCCTGCGGGAGCGCAGCCGATGGAGCGGCCCGGGGGCGCGATCACCTTCAACGGCGAACTCTACAACCATCGCTCGCTCCGGCAGGAGATGGAGCCCCTGACGCCCATCCGGTCGCGAAGCGACACGGAAGTGCTTCTCGCTGGACTGCTCCTCCACGGGCCGGAGTTCCTCGAGCGAACCAACGCGATGCTGGCCCTGGGCTTGTGGGACGTGCGGCGCACGGAGATCGTGCTCGCGCGTGACCGGCTCGGGAAAAAACCACTCTACTATTACCGCGACGAGCAGCGGCTTCTGTTCGCCTCCGAGATCAAGGCACTCGTCGAGCTCGGCGCGCCCTTGCTCGTGGACGAGACGTCCCTGTCGCTCTTCCGGTGGCTGGGTTACGTGCCGGACAACCGCTCCATCTGGCAGGGCATCTCCAAGCTCCCCGCGGCCTCGTTCGCGCGCCTTTCGCTCGCCAGCGAGCGTCTACCGAGCGTGATTCCGCGCCTCTACTGGGATCCGCTCGCGGCGTGCGGCCGCGTGTTCCACGGGAGCCTCGACGACGGCGTGGACCGGGTCCTCGAGCTCCTCGACGACGCGACGCGAATTCGCCTGGACGCTGACGTCCCAGTAGGCGTCTTTCTTTCTGGAGGAATCGACTCGTCGTTGGTGGCGGCCAGTGTCGCGCGCGCCGCGCCACGCTCTACGACGGCGTTCACGATCGGATCGGCCGACCCGAAACTGGACGAGTCCAGCGTCGCCGAGGATACCGCGAGGCGCCTCGGGCTCGGATTCGAACGGCTCTCGCTCGAGCTGGATGCATACGACGAACAGGTGTCCAAGATCGCCTGGTACTACGACGAGCCGCTCGGCGACGTCTCGCAGATTCCGACGATGGCGAACGCGCAAGCCGCACGTCGCCGCGTGACCGTCGTGCTGACGGGCGACGGCGGAGACGAGGTCTTCCTCGGCTATCCATGGCTCGGGTACCCGGAGCGCCTGTGGCGCATGCGGCGAAGCGTGGCCTGGTTCCCCGGCGGGCCCTCCATCGCCAGCAAGCTCCTGTCGACCCGCGCAGGGTCTGCGGCGCTGCGGGTCTCGGTACGCGCTTTGGGGCTGAACGTCGGGACGCTCGAGAACAAGAAGGCGATCCTGCAGGCCACCCTCCGGAGCGAGCGCCCCGACGACCTGTACGAGCGTTTCCACTCGGCTCGGCAGCGCGAAGCGCTCGAGCCGGTCGATCGGACGCGCTTGCCCCCGTCGCTGCTCCGGTACGCTCGCACGACGTTCCCCGCGTACGCCTGGGACGCCGCGCAGGCGAGGAGCCTGCCGGAACTACTCGGAGCGCTCGACCTCGTCACGTATCTACGGAGCGACGTGCTCGTGAAGGTCGACCGGGCGACCATGGCGTACTCGCTCGAGGCGCGCGCGCCGCTGCTCGACTACCGGATCGTCGAGCTCGGAATGAGCCTCCCGCTGGCGTTCAAGATGCATCGAGGGACGTTCAAGCGTGTGCTCAGGCGCGCCGCGGAGCGACGCGTCGGCGCGACCGTCGCTGCGCGCCCCAAACAAGGCTTCGGCATCCCGGAACCGCCCCGGGGCGATGCCGCGCCCGGAGCTCCGTCGGAACGCTGGGCGGCGGCCACGGAGCGACGGTTCTTCGCGGCCTGGCCCCGAAGAGGTGCCGAGGGTGACGATCGAGCGCCGGCCCGAGCGTCCGTTTCGCGTTGACACGTCGAACGAGCGGGCGCGCGCACGCAACCCAACGGCTGCGCGTGACTCTCGGCTGCGCGCGTGCAACACCTCCCCTTCCTCCGAGGACACGAGAGACGCGGTGCGCAAGAACTTCGCGATCACGGGAGCGGGAGGCTTCGTCGCGCCGCGGCACCTGCGGGCGATCCGGGACACGGGTAACCAGCTGGTGGCCGCGCTCGACCCGAAGGACTCGGTCGGCATCCTCGACCAGTACTCGTTCGACGTCCGCTTCTTCACCGAGTTCGAGCGCTTCGATCGTTATCTGGAGAAGCTGCGTCGCGGGCCGGAGCACGCGCGTGTGCATTGGCTGAGCGTCTGCTCACCGAACTATCTCCATGATGCGCATTGCCGGATGGGATTGCGGGTCGGAGCGGACGTGATCTGCGAGAAGCCCCTCGTCATCAACCCGTGGAACCTCGACGCGCTCCAGCAGGTCGAGCAAGAGACGGGACATCGCATCTTCAATCTCCTACAGCTCCGCGTGCATCCCGCGCTGGTGTCGCTCCGCGATCAACTCGCGACCGACGTCGGCGCACGACGCGAGGTCACGCTGACGTACGTCACGTCCCGTGGACCTTGGTACGACGTCTCGTGGAAGGGACAGCCGGAAAAGTCGGGCGGCGTGCCGACGAACATCGGCATCCACTTCTTCGATCTGCTGGGCTGGCTCTTCGGCCCGGTAACGGACCGCCGCATCCACCTCGACGAGCCCCGCCGAATGGCGGGGTTCGTCGAGCTCGAACGCGCGCGCGTGAAGTGGTTCCTGTCGGTGGATCGAAACGACCTCCCGGAAGCGGCTCGCGCGGCGGCGAAGACGACGTTTCGTTCGATCACCGTCGATGGGACGGAGGTCGAGTTCTCGGAGGGGTTCACCGACCTGCACACACGCGTGTACGCCGAGACGCTCGCCGGACGCGGGTTCGGCATCGAGGTCGCGCGACCGTCGATCGAGCTCGTACACTCGCTCCGCAACACGCCGACGACGCGCGACGACGCGTTGGCGCATCCGTTCGTGCTCGCGGGGGGCGCTCGATGAGCGCAGCCTTCATACACCCCACGGCCGTCGTCGATGCCGGAGCCGAGATCGGGGACGACACCAGAGTCTGGCACTTCGTGCATGTCTCCTCCGGCGCACGGATCGGCCGCGGCTGCAGCCTCGGCCAGAACGTGTTCGTGGGCCGAGGGGTTCGTGTCGGAAACGGCGTGAAGGTCCAGAACAACGTGTCGATCTACGAGGGTGTCGAGGTCGACGACGACGTCTTCCTCGGACCGAGTTGCGTGTTCACCAACGTGAACAACCCCCGCGCGTTCGTGGAACGGAAGACAGAGTTCCGCGGAACGCGAGTGCACCGCGGCGCCAGCATCGGCGCCAACGCCACGATCGTGTGCGGCCACGACGTCGGTGCCTATTCGTTCGTCGGGGCGGGTGCCGTCGTGACGAAGAACGTACCGCCACATGCGCTCGTCGTGGGTAACCCAGCGCGGCGCATTGGTTGGATGTCGCGAGCGGGCGAGCGCCTACCCGAGGGGCCGCGTCCCCTCTGCCCCCGAACCGGCGAGGCCTACATCGTCAGCGACGACGCGTGTCGTGTCCGGTCCCCTGCGGACGAGCGCGATGACGGCCCCATCCCCGCGGTCGACCTCGCCGCGGAGCACGAGCCGCTCCTGCCCGCCTTCCGTGCCGCTTTCGAGCGCATCATGAGCAGCGGCCAGTTCATCCTCGGCGACGAGGTCGCGAGCTTCGAGCGCGAGTGTGCAGCGATCCTCGGCGTTCCCCACGCGCTCGGCGTCTCGTCCGGCACCGATGGGCTGCTGCTCGCTCTGATGGCGATGAACATCGGACCGGGGGACGAGGTGATCACCACGCCCTTCAGCTTCTTCGCCACCGCGGGCTCGATCGCGCGGGTCGGCGCGACTCCCGTGTTCGTGGACATCGATCCGACAAGCTACTGCCTGGACGCTAGCCGCATCGCCTCGGCGATCACGCCCCGAACCAGAGCGATCATGCCCGTGCACCTCTTCGGGCGGGCCGGAGACGTGCGCGCCCTTCTCGCCATCGCGCGAGAGCACGGGTTGCCGGTGATCGAGGACGCCGCGCAGGCGATCGGCGCGCGCGCCGGTGACGGAAACGTCGGCACGCTCGGCTTGGCCGCTGCGTTCTCGTTCTTCCCATCGAAGAACCTGGGCGCGTTCGGCGATGGCGGCCTCGTCACGACCACCGACGACGCCCTCGCCGCGCGCATGCGCCTCATGCGCCACCACGGGATGAGCCCCAAGTACCATCACACCGCGATCGGCGGGAACTTCCGGCTCGACGCGCTCCAGGCGGCCCTGCTGCGGGTGAAGCTGCCGCACCTGACGACCTGGACGGAGGCTCGGAGGCGGAACGCCGAGGCCTACCGCGAGGCATTCGAGGCGGCGCAGCTGCCGCCGGAGGTGCTTCGCCTGCCCGCCCCCGACGTCGGCCACGTGTGGAACCAGTATGTGATCCGTACTCCCCGGCGGGACGAGCTCCGCAAGCACCTCGGCGTTCGCGGCATCGCCAGCGAGGTGTACTACCCGCTCGCACTGCACCTCCAGCCCGCCCTTGCGTACCTGGGCTATCGCGAAGGCTCGATGCCGGAGGCCGAGCGTGCGACGCGCGAGGTTCTCGCGATCCCCGTGTTTCCCGAGTTGGGATCCGCTCGTCTCGAGCGGGTGGTCCGCGAGATCGTGGCGTTCCTGCGGGGCTGACGGTGACGGCCGACATCGCGATCGTGGACTACGGGCTCGGCAACCTCGGGTCGGTCGCAAACATGTTCCGGCGCGTCGGCGTTCGCGCACGCATCAGCTGCGATCGACGGGAGCTCTCCGACGCACGCGGTCTCGTCCTCCCGGGGGTCGGTCACTTCGACGAGGGCATGCGCAACCTCCGCGCTCGGGGACTCGTGGCTTTGTTGACGGACCTGGTGCGCGAGCGCCGCCGACCCGTGCTCGGCATCTGCCTCGGGGTACAGCTCATGGCCCGCCAGAGCGAAGAAGGCGCCGAGCGCGGCCTCGGCTGGTTGGACGCGGACGTCCGCCGGTTCCGCCTCCCGCCAGACGCGTCGCTGCCCATCCCGCACATGGGCTGGAACGAGGTCGAGATCACGGACGATGTGCTGATGGGCCGCGCGACCGAACCGGCCCGCTTCTACTTCGTCCATTCGTACCACCTCGTGTGCGATCGCGACGCGGACGTGGCCGCGTGGTGTCGATATGGCGTGCGATTCGCGGCGGCGGTGCACGCGGGGAACCTCTATGGAACGCAGTTCCATCCGGAGAAGAGCCACCGGCACGGGATGACGATCCTCCGCAACTTCGCCGACGTGGTGACCGATGCAGGCTAGGCGCGTGATCCCGTGCCTGCTCCTCCGTGGCGAGGGGCTCGTCAAGACCACGCGCTTCGCCACTCCGACCTACGTCGGCGACCCGATCAACGTGGTCCGCATCTTCAACGAGAAAGAGGTCGACGAGATCGTCATCTTCGACATCCTCGCCTCGCGCGAGCGGCGCGCGCCGCGACTCGCCTTCCTCGAGAAGATCGTCTCCGAAGCGTTCATGCCCGTCTGCTACGGCGGTGCCGTACGTGATGTAGACCACGCGCGGCAGCTCCTGCGCCTCGGGATCGAGAAGCTCGCCGTCAACACGGCAGCCCTGCGCGATCTGGGCTCCGTCCGCCGCCTGTCCGATCGTTTCGGAGCGCAGTGCGTGATGGGCGTCGTCGATGTGCGGCGGGATCTCCTGGGCCGCGCCCGCGTGCACTCGCACGTCGGCGCACCCGTCCCGGAGCGTGACCCCGTACGCTGGGCATCCGCGCTCGCCCGCGCGGGCGCCGGCGAGATCCTCGTGCAATCCGTCGATCGTGATGGCACGCGAGCAGGCATGGACCTGGACCTCGCGAGCCGCCTGCGAAACGCGGTGCCCGTGCCGGTGGTGCTCGCGGGGGGCGCGAACGCGACGCACGACATGGTCGAGGCGATGCGCCAGGGCGGGCTCTCGGGCGTCGCCGTCGGTGGGCGCTTCGTCTGGTACGGTCCGCACCGTGCCGTGCTCGTCAGCTACCTGCAGCCCGGCGAGCGCCGGGAGATCGCGGAGTCGCTGCGATGAGCCGCCTCTGCTGCGTCCGCTGCGTCATGGATACGAGCGCGCCCGACCTCGACCTCGACGCGCACGGAGAGTGCCGCTACTGCCGGCGCTTCGACGAGCGGGCCCGCGCCGCGAGGAGCGCCGAGCATTCACCGGACGCCCAGCTCGAGCGCTGCGTCGCGGAGATGAAGGTCGAGGGTCGCGGGCGCGACTACGACTGCATCGTCGGGCTCAGCGGCGGCGTGGACAGCTCGTACGCGGTCTTGCTGGCGAAGCGCCTCGGCCTTCGCCCCCTGGCGGTCCACGTCGACAACGGCTGGAACAGCGAGCTCGCGGTCATGAACATCGAGAGCGTGGTGCGCGGCGCGGGGGTCGATCTCTACACGCACGTCATCGACTGGCCGCAGTTCCGCGACTTGCAACTCTCGCTGCTCCGCGCATCGGTCGTCGATCTCGAGCTGGCGTCGGACCACGCGATCCTCGCCGGAATGATGCAGACCGCCCGCCGATTCCGCATTCGCTGGGTGGTGAGCGGGGACAATACGAGCACCGAGACGACGCTCCCGCCGACCTGGAACCACCGCAAGACGGACCTCAGGAACCTACGCGCGATCCATCGCGCATACTCGCGCACACCGATCTCGACCGTCCCACAGATGAGCACGGTCTCGTACGTGCTGCAGCAGCGTGTGCTTCGCATGCGGACGATCCCTCTGCTCTCGTACGTCCGGTACGTGAAAGAAGAGGCGATCGCCGAGATGGCCGCGTCGATCGGCTGGCGCGCCTATGGGGGCAAGCACCACGAATCGATCATCACACGCTTCTACCAAGGCTACATCCTCCCGACGAAGTTCGGGATCGACAAGCGCCGTCTGCACCTCTCGATGCTCATCCTCTCCCGGCAGATCACGCGAGAAGCTGCGCTCGAAGAGCTGACGCGCCCGCACTACGACCCACGTCAGATCGAGCTCGATCGCGAGTACGTGATCAAGAAGTTCGGCATCGACGAGAGGGAGTTCGATCGGATCATGCGCGAGCCGCCGCGACCGCACGACGCGTTCGCGACCGACCAGTTCGTCCTCGACGCTGCGTTCGAGCTCAAGCGACTCGCCAGCCGCGTGACGGGACGCTCCCTCCGCTGACCCCGCCCGTGGGACGCCGGACCTACATCGTGATCTCGACGGATGCGCTCGGCGGCGCCGAGAAGCGCTTCCTGGGCCTATTTCTCCATGTGCGACGGCAACGCGCGTGGCCGCTGGAGCTCGTCTGTCCGCGGGGGCTCGCTGACCGGGCTCGCAACACGCAAGAGCTCGCCGATGTCGGAAGGCTGGGCGAGGGGATCCACACGTTCGAGAGTGGCGGCGGGACGATCGATCGGGCGCTCGTCGCGACCGTCTGGCGGCTCGCGCGAGCGGATCCGGGGGCGATCTTCCACTTCGTGCTGCTCCCGCCGCAGCTGGGACTGCGGCTCCACGCCTCGCGGACGCTGTTCACGGTCCCGCTCTCGGATCTCTCGCTCTACAACTGGCGCGGGCGGTCGATGGTGTACGTCGGATGTGCCCTGGCGCACAGGACCGACTTCCTCGACGAGCGTGTCCGCGACGCGGTTGCAGAGCGTCTGCCATGGCTCGCCGGGCGGTTCCGAGTGACCCCCGGCAGCTACGTGGACCTCGACCTCTTCGCGCCCGCCGAAGACGGGGTGCGCGATGGCTCCATCGCTTTCTCGGGGACTTTCACGCGCGAGAAGGGCATCTATCGGCTCGCCGAACAGCTGCCCGAGATCGACGCGCGCCTGAAAGCGCTGGGTCACACGAGCGTGCGATACCTCTTCATGGGCCGGGACAGCGACGCGCCACCGATGACGCCGATCCTGCGCGCGCTCCACCCGCGCCTCGACGTGAGCGCGAGGCTCGAGCCGAACCCGCAGCGCGTTCTCGAGCGCGCCAGCGTGTTCCTGTCGCTCCAGCGCCAGAACAACTACCCGTCGAAGAGTCTGCTCGAAGCCATGGCCGCGGGCTGCATCCCGGTCGTCACGGATGTCGGCACGACGCGGAAGTTGGTCACCGAGGACGTCGGCTTCTTCGTTCCGCGTGACTTCTCCGTGGAGGATCTCGTGGGCGCGTGCGACGCCGCCCTGTCTGTCGCCCCGGCCGAACGTGCGCGCCGCATCGCCGCGATGCGCGGCCTGCTCCGTGTGCGGTTCTCGATCGAAGCGATGGCCCAGTACTACGTACGGCTGTACGACGAGCTGGAGCGCTCGAACGCCTCGACGCATGCGCGTTTCTGTTAGGCTCCGCGCATGCGATATCGCGACGGCGGGGCCGCGGCGGTGCTGGCCTTCCTGATCTTCTGCTCCCCAGCATGCTCGCTCTCACGCGGCGCACTCGGCGGCGGCAGGGATGCCGCGAGGGCCGACGTCGGAGCGCTCGATCTGGGCGTCGAAGACGCAGGTCCTGGCGAGGACATGGGCATCGTGGACGACGCGGGCGACGACGCCAGCGACGACGTGGGGACCGACAGTGGGAGCGATGGCGGGAACGACGCCGGCGGCTCCCCGCGACTCGACCTCTTCACGGGTGGCACCTTCAGTCGCGCCTCGGAGGGTAGCTACCTCACGGGACCGGCCACGGACGGCACGACGGCGTTCCTGGCCTGGGCACCGCCGAACGTCCGGAGGATCGAGGACCGCGGGGACGGTCTCGGTCCGATGCTTCTGATCGAAGGAAGTCGTACGAACTTCGTGCTGCAGTCCCGTCAGATCACGGATTCGTCGGTCTGGTCGTCTGCCGGCACCGCGACGGTGACGGCGGACGCCGCGCCCGGCCCAGACGCGGCCGTGGAGGCCGACCGCAGCACGGCCGCCGGCCCCTACACGTACTCGGCGGGGCAGGTCTTGAACGGCGTGGCCCCCAACCCACACAGCATCTCCGCGTACGCCCGCGCCATCAGCTCAAGCTCCGAGTGGCGCACGGACTACCGAATCCAGGCGTGGTCCGGCCCGGTACCGACCACGTGGACGCGACGCGACCGCGCATTCGGACCGGGCGGAACCTGGTTCGCGACGAACAGCTTCGACGAGCCATCGGGCTACGGTCTCTTCGTGGATCTGCATCAGCTCGAGCAGGACGTGTTCCCCTCCTCCGTGATCCGGACGACGACCTCCCCCATGACCCGGGCACCGGACGTGCTCGCGTTCAGCGGCCCATCGCTGCCGCCCGAGCTGGCAACGGGCGGGTTCACGATCGTGTACGCGCCAGACTGCAGCTCCCTCGAGATGACTCAATCGGGCCTCCCCCATCCCCTGCTGGGGTCCGATGCGTCGAACGAGCTCGTGCTGCAGCCCGATGGGACGACGGTCCGCGTGATCCTCGTCACACAAGGGAGCACGACCGTGGGCGCCGCGAGTTCGCTCACGTTCTCGCGCGGCCAGCCCATGACCTTCGTCGTCCGACCCAGCGCCGGAACCATCACGGTCACGGGCGCAACCACGGGCGACGGCACGATCACCGGGACCCCGGGCTCGCTCGTTGGCGCCACGTTCTTCGTCGGGAGCGATGGCGCGCACGCGGCGTTCGGCCGCTTCGGGGCCTCGGTCACCGTACCCTGACGCGCGTCACACCTCGCGGGGAACCGGCACGGGAATGATGAACTTCCCCCCGGCGTCCCGGTACGCCTTCTGCTGACGGAGGATCTCGTCCGAGAAGTTCCACGTCAGCAGCAGCGTGTAGTCCGGCATCGCGTCGAGCAGCCTCGAGGGCGGGACGATCGGCACACGCACGCCGGGCATGTAGCGACCTTGCTTGTGGGTGCTGCGATCGGCGGCGAACTCGAGGGTCTCGCGCCCGATCCCGAACGTGTTGAGCAGAGTACTCCCCTTCGCGGACGCGCCGTACGCGGCGATACGCTTACCGCGCGCCTTGAGGTCCGCGAGCAACGCCACCAGCTGCACGCGCAGCTCATTCACCGCCCGGCCGAACGTCGCATAGTACTCGAGACGGTCCATCCCGAGCCGCTGCTCCTCTTCGAGCAGCGCCAGTGCGGCAGCGCTCACAGTAGCGCTGCCTCGGTGCTGGACGAACAAGCGCAGCGACCCGCCGTGGATCGGCAAGCGCTCGACGTCGACGAGCTCGAGACCGTGTCCGTGGAAGAGGCGCGAGAGGGACGTCCCCGAGAAGTAGCAGAGGTGCTCGTGGTAAATTGTGTCGAATTCCACGTGCTCGATCATGTCGCGCACGTACGGAGCCTCGATCACCCAGACACCGTCGGGCTTCAGCAATCGGGAGACACCGCCGATGAATCCGTTCAGATCGGGGACGTGCGCCAGGACGTTGTTGGAATGCACGACGTCGGCGTGCTCGTTCGCCGCAGCCAGCTGATCGGCGAGCGCGGAGCCGAAGAACTCGGTGAGCGTGCGGACTCCACGCTGCTCGATGGCGACCTTGGCGACGTTCAACGCCGGCTCGATACCGAGCACGGGTACGCCTGCGGCCAGATAGTGCTGGAGCAGGTAGCCGTCGTTGCTCGCGATCTCGATCACCAGGCTCTGGGGGCCGAGGCGCCGCGAGGCGACCAGGCGCTCGGCGACGCGCTTGGCGTGCTCCACCATGGTGTCCGAGAA
Organism: Sandaracinaceae bacterium; assembly: GCA_044220955.1. Classification (GTDB taxonomy): domain Bacteria; phylum Myxococcota_A; class Polyangia; order Polyangiales; family Sandaracinaceae; genus JBBSAT01. Next base: position 44,895 of record JBGAQA010000014.1, on the reverse strand, counting down.
GGACGAGAAGTAGAGGTAGTCGCGGAACAGCTTCTCGGGGGGCACCGAGTGAGTGATCTGCACCAGCGCGCACCTCGGGCAGAACGCGAGGACCAGCGGGAAGCGCGCCTCGACGGCGGCCAGATCGTCTTCCGTCAGGAGCGAGTTGGCGAGCGGCGTCTCCCCGAGGTCGAGCACCGTCGCCAGGGGCGTGCCCTGGCACCCACGGCAGCAGGGCTCCGTCGTCATGGCGCGGCCCCGGTCGCCAGGAGCCCGCGGTACCAAGCGATGGTGCGGCGAAGCCCCTCGTCGAGGTCGAAGAGCGGAGACCAACCCAACCGAGCACGCGCCTTCGCCGCGGAGAGGCTCTGCCGCTTGATCTCGTTGCTCGCTTCGTTTCGAACGTCGAGCGTCAGGTCGGACCCCATCGCCCGCACTACGCGCTCCGCGATCTCGGTCACCGACACCTCGAGCTCGTTCGAGAAGTTGAACGCCTCTCCGAGTAGCGTGGGATCCGCGCTCATGCGCTCGGCAAGGTGCATGTATGCGGCTGCGCCATCCTCGACGTAGAAGTAGTCGCGTACGTACTTTCCGTCCGAACGAATCACCGGACGCTCGCCGCGGATCACCGAGCGGATCGTCCCGGGCACGATCCGATTCCAGTTGAGATCACCACCACCGTAGAAGTTGCCGCAGCGTGTGATGCAGACGGGCGTTCCGTAGGAGGTGGCGTAGGCCTGCGAGAGGAGATCGGCGCAAGACTTGCTGACGTCGTACGGGTGTCGGCCCTCGAGCGGCGTCGCTTCGTCGTACGGCAGCCTGGTTTGATCGCCGTAGGCCTTGTCGGACGACGCGACCACGATCTGCCGAACGGTCGGGCTGCGGCGGCAGGCCTCGAGCAGGGCCCAGGTCCCCTGCACGTTCGTCTCGAACGTCGAGACGGGATTGCGGTTCGCGATGCCGACGATGGTCTGCGCGGCGAGGTGAATCACCGTCGCGATCTCGTACTCGCCGAGCGCTCGCTCCAGCGTCCCCTGGTCCCGGACGTCTCCTCGGACGACCTTGACGTGCTCGATCGTGCCGCTGCGGACGACCTCGCTCGTCGGGATCCAGTCACGCACGAGGCAGACGACGTCCGCGCCTGCCTCCACCAGCCGCCGGATCAACCAGCCCCCCACGAGCCCCGTTCCGCCCGTCACGAAGGTCGGTCGGTCACGCCAGAAGGTCATCGTTCGCACCGTCTTCCGTCCGCCCTCGCGGGCGCGGAAGCACCGTTGCCTGCGTGCGGGTGGCGGTTCATCGGGCGCGAGGAACGGCGGTGTACCGCGGCCCCGTCGACCCGTCCAGGCCGCTCGAGGCAGTGAACCGGCGCCCAGGTCGTGCTACGTCGGCCGGCCTGAACGCCGTCGGCGCGGCGAGCACCCTATCGACGCAGGGAGGTGGATCGTGAAGGCAGTCATCCTGGCCGGTGGCCTCGGCACGCGCCTCGCTGAGGAGACCGAGGTTCGTCCGAAGCCGATGGTGGAGATCGGCGGACAGCCCATCCTCTGGCACATCATGAAGGGCTACGCGGCGCACGGGATCCGCGAGTTCGTCATCGCGCTGGGCTACAAGGGCCACGTCATCAAGCGCCACTTCCTCGACCTGCACTCGCTGAGTGGCAGCATGACGGTGGAGATGCGGACCGGCCGGATCGTCGGGCACGACGCGGAATGCGAGGACTGGACCGTCCACCTGATGGAGACGGGGACGAACACGCTCACCGGCGGCCGGGTCGGTCGGCTGCGGAACCTCCTGTGCGACGAGACGTTCCTGGTCACCTATGGCGACGGCGTCTCGGACATCGACATCACGAAGCTGATCGCCTTCCACCGAGAGCAGCGCTTGCTCGCGACGGTGACGGCGGTTCGGCCGCCGGCCCGCTTCGGCGGCGTCGTGTTCGACGGCCCCCGCGTGGCCAGCTTCACCGAGAAGCCGCAGACGGGTGAGGGCTGGATCAACGGCGGCTTCATGGTCTGCGAGCCCGGTGTGCTCGATTACATCCGCGGCGACGACACGAGCCTCGAGGCCGAGGTCCTCGAGGCGCTCGCCGCGAAGCGGCAGCTCGCCGGCTACCGCCATCACGGGTTCTGGCAGTGCATGGACACGCTCCGCGACAAGCACTACCTGGAACACCTGTGGTCGACCGGGAAGGCGCCGTGGAAGGCGCCGTGATGGCCGGCGCGACGAGCCTTCGATCACGCTCACGGCACGGGCTCTGAACCTCCGCGAACACGTCTCGCGAGGTACCGCCACGGACCTGCGCGCAGCAGGGTCGTCGGCGAGAGCGCCGCGTACTGAGCACCGAGCCACGCGGCGCGCAGGTAGTCGCTCTCGCCGACGCACGCATCGAGGTCGCGTCGCGTCCTGGCGAGGCGATCGGAGACGAGCCATCCCTGCCAGGTGAACATCGAGAGCAAGACGGCCCGAACCAGCGCGACCTCCGACCTCGACTCGAGCACCGGCATGCGGTCCACGTTCCGGACGATCGTCAGCGCGGTCTCGCGCGCCCCCGGCAGCCCGCGCGGGGTCGTGGCCCCATGACCCGCGACGTCGGCGGCCGCGCGAGGCACGACGTTGACGTGGTATCGGAACAGCTCTCCGTCGGCGCGCAGGACGCGTCCCATCAAATAGACCTGGATCATCATCAACCAGTCGAGCCCCCGAAACCCCTCGGGGACGTCGAACCCGTCGTCCTTGACGGAACGGATCACGGACGTGCGATGAAGGCCGTAGAAATCGATCATGGCGTTGGGCGCGGAGAGCTGGAGCAGCCGTAGCACCCGCGGTGACAGCGCGTTGTAGGGCGACTCCATTCGCGCCGGGGCCACGTACCTCCCGTCGTCGTCGATGAGACAGGCTCCCGAGCCGGCGGCCACCGCGTCACGGTCGCCGTCCAGCAACGCGACGGTCCGCTCGAGGAATGTGGGCGCACGCTCGTCGTCGTCCGCAGCGGGGAGGAAATACGGGGCGCGCGCCGCTCCGAGCACGTACCGGAAATTGTCGAGCGCCCCGACGTTTTGCTCGAATCGATGCAGCCGCACCCGCTTGTCTCTCGCGGCAGCCGCTCGGTACAGGCTCGCCGCTTCGGCGTCCGATGCATTGTCCGAGAGCACGAGCTCGAAGTCCTCGAACGTCTGTGACCGCAGGGACTCGAACGCCGCCCAGAACCGTCGCGGCTTGCTGTTCCGCGCGAACATGCCGATGCTCACGCGAGGAGAACTCACGCCCTCGACTCTACGAAGCCGCCACGGGACGGTCAAAGTGTCCGGTTCCCAGGTCGACGCTCCGGTCGGCCCAGCGAAGGATGCCATGTCGGTGCGACACGATCACCGTCGTACACCTCCCGCGCAGCTCGCGCAGACTCTCGGCGACCTCCATCTCGGTCGCCTCGTCGAGGTTCGCCGAGACCTCGTCGAGCACCAGAACCTGCGGGCGGGCGAGCAACGCACGCGCGAGACAGAGGCGCTGCTTCTGTCCCGCGGAGAGACCGGAACCGTCCTCCGGGATCGGATGCTCGAGGCCGGAAGGCAGCTTCTCCACGACGTCGCGAAGCCGCGCCTGCTCGAGCGCGGACCAGCACTCCTGGTCGCTCTTCACGGCGGCCAGACCATAGTGGAGGTTCTCGCGGATCGTGCCGGCGATCAGGAACGGCTCCGCGCCCACGTAGCCCACGCGCGAGTCCGATCGCTCGAAGAACTCGCGCGCTTCCTGCCCGCCGACCCGGATCTCCCCGGCCGTGGGGGAGAGCACGCCCAACACCAGGGACAGGAGCGTGCTCTTGCCGCATCCACTCGGGCCGACGATCGCGAGCTGGGTGCCGGCGGGCACCTCGAAGCTCAGATCGGCGAGGATCGGCTCGTTGCGCCCCGGATAGGAGAACGCGACGTTGCGCACCTCGATGCGCGGGGCAGCAGCGTCCGCGGGGCCCGGGAACGCGACGCGCGTGGGTCGGCCGTTCGAGAGGGCTTCGGCACGAAGCGCCACGGGAATGGACTCGAAGTACGCGAGCGCCGACGCGAACTGCGTGGCGACCGTGTTCATCGCGGACCAGATCGCGGCCGTGGTCGCCAGCCCCTGCACGAGCCGGACGAACAGATACAGGAACGAGACGAGCGTCAGGCTCGAGGTCGCGCCGAGCGCCTGGCTCACGAACACGATCAGCGCCAAGAGGACCAGGCCGAGGAACGGCGTCATGGCCATGGCGGTGTTCCCGAGGCGTGCCGCACGCAGGGAGTGGCGCATGTATCGATCGATGCTGGCGAGAAAGCGATCGTGCTCGCGGGCTTGCGTACGCAGAACGCGCACGAGCAAGATGTTCCGAGCGACCCGCTCCACGCCCTCCGTGAGCACGACGTGCTCGATCGGAACCTGCGCGCCGAGCGCCCGAACGTGGCGCCCGACGCGGAGAACGATCACCGCGACGATCCCGAGACCCGCGAGACCCGCGCATGCCTCGGCGGGTGCAGACCACACGAGCCACGTCACCAGCAGCGCCACTTGCAAGAGCTGGGACACCAGGGATGTCGTGTGGAAGCAGAACTGCGACGCCTTCGGGAATGTCTCGCTCAGCTGACCGTGCACACGCGCCGCGGACGGCAGGCGTCGCAGCGGATCGTAGAGGAGGTCGTACGTCGCGATCTTCCGGAGCCGCGCGTTGATCCGGTCCATCGACTCGTTCGAGCTATGAGCGACGACGAACTGGCCCAGCGCGCGCAGCACGCCGATGCCCACGAGGACGAGCAGCACGCTCCGGGGCGCGAGCGCGAGGTCCCGCAACGGACCCGGAGTCGCGAGATCACCGAGTAAACCGAGGCTCTGGAGGAAGAGCTGCAGGAAGAAGGCGATGCCGAGTTCGACGACTCCGAGCATCACCGCGCCGGTCGCCCCGGCGAGCAACCAGGCCGCCGTGCCCCTGCCGAGAAACCGGACGACCCTCACCGGGCTGCCGAGGATGCGCACGCGGAGGTTCTCGGAGGACGACATGAGGGCGCGGAACGCACGGCCGTCTACCAAGGCGCTACCCCGCGCGCAACGGGAGCCGGTTGCGATCCACCGGGTCGGAGTGTACGCGTGGGTCGTGAGGATCGTGGATCTCGCCCTCCCCGGGCCCGCCTTGCTCGTCGGAGAGCCGATCGCCGACGACAGGGGCCACTTCGTTCGCACGTACTGCGAGCGGCAGCTCTCGGAACGTGGCTACGCGTTCCACCTCCATCAGGCGAACACGTCCTACAACGCGCGCCGCGGCACGCTCCGCGGCATGCACTTCCAGAGAGCTCCCAGCCAAGAGCCGAAGATCGTGAGCTGCGTCCGCGGCGCGGTCCACGATGTCGTCGTCGATGTGCGAGAGGAATCGCCCACGCGGTACCGGTGGGTCTCGGTCGATCTCGCGGCGAACGTGCCCGTCTCGCTCTTCGTTCCATCGGGATTCGCGCACGGATTCCAGACGCTCGAGGACGAGACCGTGCTCACGTACCTGATGGGTGCCCCGTTCGCGCCGGACCTCAGCGCCGGCCTCCGCTGGGACGACCCCAAGCTGGCGATCGATTGGCCCGACCCGGTCTCGCCGATCGTCTCCGATCGCGACCGGTGCCATCCGCTGCTCTGACGGCGCCCGACCGGGCCATGCCAGCACCTCGACGTCGATGACGTGACGTAGTACATGGAGCCCGGTCGTGAGCCAGCCGAGCGGCGGCGTCGAATACCGCCCGCCGCTCGCGCAACGCAGGATCCGGAACGAACTCCGTGGGCGACACTCAGCGAATTCCGGTCTCCGGGCCCTCGATCACCGAGCGCGAGATCCGCTACGTCACCGACGCCGTCACGAACGCATGGTTCGGGAACGCGAACGTGTTCAACGAACGCTTCGAGCGCGCGTTCGCGGCGCATCTCGGCGTCCGCGCAGCCGTGACCCTGCCGTCGTGCACGTCCGGGATTCACCTCGCCCTCGCCGGTCTCGGAATCGGCCCTGGCGACGAGGTCATCGTGCCCGACTGCACGTGGATCGCGTCGGCCGCGCCGATCACGTACGTGGGCGCGACGACGGTCTTCGCGGACATCGACCCGCAGACGTGGTGCCTGTCGCCCGAGTCCTTCCGCGCGTGCATCACGCCTCGCACCCGGGCGGTCATCCCCGTCGACCTCTATGGCAACGTCGCCGACTACGACACGCTCATCGGGATCGCGCGAGAGCACGGAGTCGAGGTCGTCGAGGACGCCGCGGAGGCCGTGGGCGCCACCTACCACGGCAAGCCAGCGGGCTCTTTCGGCCGCGCCGCCGTGTTCAGCTTCCACGGGTCCAAGACGCTGACGACGGGCGAGGGAGGGATGCTGGCGACGGACGACGAGCCCCTGCTCGCGCGGGTCCAGCAGTTGCGGGACCACGGTCGCAAGCCCGGCGACAAGAACTTCTACAACGTGGAGGTCGGGTTCAAGTACAAGATGAGCTCGATGCAGGCCGCGCTGGGACTGGCCCAGCTCGAGCGGCTCCCGGAACTCGTCGCGCAGAAACGCCGGATCTTCGAGTGGTACTGCGAGGCGCTCGAAGGAGTCACCGGTCTCTCGCTGAACGCGGAGCCGCAGGGCGCCACGAGCACCTTCTGGATGGTGACGGTCGTGCTCGATCCGAAGCTCGGCATCACGAAGTCGGTGCTCGCCGCACGGCTCGATGCCCGCGGGATCGACACTCGTCCGTTCTTCCACCCACTGAGTACGCTCCCCGCGTACGAGGCCACCCACGAGGCCGCCGCCGGCCGCGAGCGGAATCGGGTCGCGCATGCGATCGCGCCCTTCGCGCTGAACCTGCCGTCCGGTCTGCAGTTGACGCGCGCCGACGTCCAGCGCGTCGCGTCTGCGGTGCGATCCGCAGTCTCGTGACCATGACGAGATCGATCACTCCATTCGTGAAAAGGAACTCATGTCCGACATCGACGAATTCGACAGGGTCTGTCGCGAGAACGCACGCGCGATGGCTGCCGATGCGGAGCTCAAGCGCGAGACCATGGATTGGATCGTGCGGACGTCCCAGCACAGATACACGTACAACTTCCGATGGTTGGGTCTTCCGGTCATCCAGTTCCCGCAGGATCTCATGGCCCTCCAGGAGATCGTGTGGGCCACGCGCCCGACGTTGGTGATCGAGACCGGCGTCGCACGTGGCGGCTCCCTCGTCTTCTACGCTTCGCTGCTCGCGATGCTCGGGGGCGAGCGCCGCGTCCTCGGCATCGACATCGACATCCGCCCGCACAATCGAGCCGCAATCGAGGCCCATCCCCTCGCGAGCAAGATCACCCTGCTGCAGGGCTCGTCCGTCGACCCCTCGATCGTGTCTCGGGCGCGCGACGCCGCGAGGGGGCAGCCGAGCGTCCTCGTCGTGCTCGACTCGAACCACACACACGAGCACGTGCTGTCCGAGCTCGAGTGCTACGCGCCGCTCGTCACCCCCGGAAACTACCTCGTCGTTCTCGACACCATCGTCGAGGACATGCCCGAAGGCTTCTTCAAGGACCGGCCGTGGGGGCGCGGAAACAACCCGAAGACGGCGGTCCACCAGTTCCTCCAGAGCCGATCCGACTTCGAGATCGATCGTGACCTCGAGGCCAAGCTGCTGCTCACGGTTGGGCCAGACGGCTACCTCAAGCGTCTCGTGCGCTGACGGGAACCGCTTGGGCATTCGCGTCCTCGAGGTCGAGCCGGAGCACGTCGCCCTCGTGGAGCGACTGCACCGCGAGCACTACTGGCGTTCACACTGCCTTCTGCTGAACCGCGCGTTCTACGACTGGCAGTTCGCGAAGGCCCCGGGTGCTGGCGGACGTGATCGCAGCATCGTCGCCCTCGACGACGACGGCACGCTGCTCTCGTTCCTCGGCGTCGTGCCGATGAAGGCCACGCACGCCGGGCGCGTGATCGAAGGTGCGCACTTGATCTCTTGGCTCTCCCCACCGGCGGCGCGGGGACGCGGCGTCGGCATGGCGATCATGCAGTTCGCGACCGCACAATACGAGTTCCTCTTCGGCCGCTCGGTGACGCCCGCCGCGCTGACGATCTACCGGAAGCTCGGATTCCGGTATCTGCATCGGTGCAAGCGCTGGCTCCTCGTCCTGGACCCCGCGGCGTCCGAGCCCCTCGCCGTGGCGCCCGACGCGGCGACCTCGGCTCGACTTCGCGCGCGCGTCGCGCGGGGCGAGCCGACAGAACGCTTCCACGTAGCTCGCGGCGCGAGCTCGGGGACCACCATGCTCGCCCAGCGCGCGCTCGCGGGCGCGACTGGCTTCGTCCGGGACCACGCGTTCCTCGATTGGAGGTACGTGACTCATCCACTGCTCGACTACCAGTTCCTCCACCTGGGCACGGCGGACGATCCGCGCGGGGTCGCCGTGGTACGCGTCGAGACGGTCCGCGAGAGACCTGGCCGAGTGCTGAGAGTGCTCGAGCTACTTGCGGAGCCCGGCCAGGAGCGCGCGTTGGCGTCGGCGATCGTCGCGTTCGGTCGCGGCGCCGACTGTGCCTACGCGGATGCCTTCGGAGTCTCCGAGCGATTCGTCCATGGCCTCGTCTCCGTCGGCGGTTTCGATGGCGACGAGGAGGAGTCGATCCGCCTCCCACACCTCTTGCAGCCATGGGACCCGGACTGCGCGCCTCCCGGAGTCCTGTTCTACGGACGCGCGCACGATGGGTCGCGTCCGAGCGACGACCTCTCGCGGATGCATGTCACGAAGGGCGACGGGAACATGGACTGGCCGTCATGGGTCCCTGTGGCAGATGGGCCGCCGGCCGCGCCAGCGACCGGCGCATGAACCGCGCGGCGTCACGAGACGGTCACACCTCCGGGCGGCGGCAGGACGCGAGCAAGTCCGCGAACGCGGCGTAGTTCCGGCTGGCGTCGTACTTCTCGGCCCACACGGCGCGGCTCCCCGCTCGCAGCGCGCCGAGAGATCCGCCTCCGGAGGCGAACGCGGCGAGTCCACGTGCGACCTCCTCGGGCCCCGGGTCAGCGGGCAAGAGCAGGCCGTTGCGCGCCTCCACGATCTCCGGATTGCCCCCGACCGCCGTGGCAAGCACCGGGATCCCGCACGCGATCGCCTCCATGATGGACACCGGAGTGCCCTCGCTGGCGCTCACGTTCACGAACACGTCGATCGGGTGGGCCCCGTACCAGTCGAAGAGCGCGCGCTGCGTCGCGTATCCTTCGAACCGGACCGTCGCGTTGGGCGGAAAGATCCGATGCGCCGCGGTCGTGAGCTCGTCCTGCAGCTTGCCCGTGCCGAAATGCGTCCACTCGACCCGCAGCGACGGACGCTGCCGCGCGAGCGCCGCGACGCCCGAGAGGAGGAGATCGAGTCGCTTCACCGGGACTTGGAACGAGCAGCTGACCAGGCGCAGGACCCCATCGCCAGAGGGTGAGCAGAGGACACGTGGGTCGGCCACGCCGAGACGCGCCGTCTCGCACCACGTCCCCGCCCTCGACGCCGCCGCCGCGAGGTAGACCGTGCCGCGGTCCGAGTCGGGAAAGACACCGTCGAGCAACCGAAGGGCGGCCCGTCGCCCCGGGATGTACGGGGGGCTGTGCCGCTCTTCGTACAGGTCGAAGCCATGGGCGCGCGTCACCACGCGGAGTCGGGGCAGCGCGGCGCGTGCCAGCCCGAACCCCGTAGCGCAGGCCGTCCACCAGAACGAGTAGAACACCACTCGTTCCGGCGTGAGACCCCGACGCCGCACGGCGCGGACCGCCCAGTCGCGCGCGTGGTGAGCGAGGGCGGCGTGACGCACCAGCTCCCGCAGCGGCCGGCGGCCGAGCGCGAGGGTTCCGCGGTGGGCGACGTCCTCGACGACGAGCTTGGTGCGCAACGCGCGGAGCACAAGATCACGCTTGGTCAGCGAGCCCCGCTCGCGTGCGTACGAAGCGTCCACCTCGACGGCGGCATGAGTCGCGGCACGGTTCCCCTGGGTGCTCTCGGGGACCAGCACCACGTGGCCGAAGCGCTCGCGCAGAACCTCCACCTCCAGGTCGAGAAACGTCCGCTCGGCGGCGACGTCCCACGGGTAGGACCCCGTGGAGACGAATACGGTCTCGTCCCTCATCAGCGCGCTCGGGGTAGGAAGTCCTCGCGGTGCGCCTCGAACTCACGCACCGCTTCTTGGTAGTCGTCGGGACGCCCGATGTCGAGCCAATAGCCGGCGTGGCGGTAAGACGAGACACGTTCTCCTCGCGCCAGGAGGAGCTTCACGAGGTCCGGCAGGTCGAGCCGGTGGTCCTTCTCGATGAACGCCACCACGCGCGGCTCGAACACGTAGATGCCCATGCTCACGTCGTATTGCATCGTGGGCTTCTCGATGTAGTCGGTGATCAGCCCGTCGTCCGCCAACCGCAGGACGCCGAGGTCGATCTTGACCGTCTTCTGGTACGTCGCCACCGTCGCGATCGCGCCCGAGCTGCGGTGCGCCTCGAGCATGCGCGTGTAGTCGATCGTCGTGAGGAGATCGCCGTTCATCACGAGGAACGTCTCCGGCTGGTCCCCCACGAGCCCGATCGGCCCTGCAGTCCCGAGGGGCCGCTCCTCGCGCGAGTAGTCGAGCCGCACTCCGAAGCGGCTGCCGTCGCCGCAGAACGCCATCAGGAGCTCGGCGAGATGGCCCACGGCGAGCGACACGCGATCGACGCCGTGCGCCGCGAGCTGTCGCAGGACGACCTCGAGAATCGGCAGATCCCCGATCGGCATGAGCGGCTTCGGAAGCACCGTCGTGTACGGGGCAAGACGGGTGCCCTTTCCCCCTGCCAGAACGACCGCGCGCATGCTGACTCCCAGATTAGACGGTGTACTCGTCCGGCCGATAGTCGGACAGGTTCTCGCGAATCCACGCGACCGTCTGCAGCAGACCGTCATCGAGGCCCACGCGCGGACGCCAGCCGAGAATCTCCGCGGCACGCGCGTTGGACGAGAGAAGCCGGAGAACCTCGCTCTTCTCGGGTCGAACGCGCTGCTCATCGGTGACGATGCGCGGCTTCTTTCCCACGATCGCGAAGATCCGCTCCGCGAGTTCGCCGATCGTCACGCCGACGCCGGTGCCGAGGTTGACTTCGCTCCCGACGGCCGCCCCTTCGGCGTCAGCCGCCCGCACGAAGCCATCGACCGTGTCGGCCACGAACGTCAGATCGCGCGACGGGGCGAGGCTCCCGAGCCGGATCTCGTCTCGGGTCAGCGCCTGGGAGATGATGGTCGGGATGATCGCACGCGCCGATTGCCGCGGCCCGTACGTGTTGAATGGGCGCACCGTCACCGTCGCCAGCTCGAACGAGCGATGGAAGCTCTCGACCAGCTTGTCCGCTGCGATCTTCGTGGCCGAATACGGAGACTGGCCCTGAAGCGGGTGCTGCTCGTCCATGGGGACGTACCGCGCCGTGCCGAAGACCTCGCTCGTGGAGGTATGGATCAAACGCCGCACCTCCTCGTGCCGCGCCGCGGCGAGCACGTTGAACGTGCCCATCACGTTCACGTCGGCGACCTCGCGCGGGTTCACGTAGGAATACGGAATCGCGATCAGTGCCCCGAGGTGGAAGACGCACTCGACTCCCCGGACCGCACCGCGCACCGCCTCGGAATCGCGGAGATCGCCCCGTATGATCTCCATCGCGGCGACGTGCGCGCGTGACGCATACCGCAGGCTGCCGATGTCCCCGCGCGAGTTGTAGCGAACGAAGGCCCGGACGCGCGCGCCCTCTTCGACCAACCGCTCGCTCAGGTGACTCCCGATGAAGCCCCCTGCCCCGGTCACGAGAACGGTCATTCCGCGCAGCGTCACGATGCACCCTCTTGGCTGGAGGATCGGTAGAATTCCAAGAGATCCTCGATCGATGAATGGAGGTCGACCTCGGGACGCCATCCGGTATCCGCGCAGACACGCCTCGGGCAGCCGACCTGTCGGTCGTGGCCGTTCTTCGGCGCCCCGGCGGCGCGCACCATCCGTACGGGTACGCGCGACTTGCGGACGAACGCATCGACGCAGTCCTCCATCGAGGTGCCCTCTCCCGTGCAGACGTTGTAGACGCCGCCGCCGCGACCGGCCTCGGCGATGATGCAGAGAGCGCGCGCGACGTCACGCACATCCACGAAGTCGCGCGTGGCCGACAGGTCTCCGACGTGGAGGTCACCCCCACCCACCCGCTCGGCCGCCGCGATCTGCGACGCGAACGCACCCGCCGCCAGTCCCACGGGCTGGCCTGGGCCGACGACGTTGAACGGCCTCGCCACCATCACCCGCATGTCCGAAGCCGTGTGATAGCGCAGGGCGACCGCCTCCTGGGCTACCTTGCTCGCACCGTAGTGCGACGACGGGCGCAGCGCGCGATCTTCGTCGAGCGCTCCCTCGTCGCGGGTTCCGTACACGGCGCTCGAGCTCACGACGACCACATGCGCCCGTGGCGCGTGGATCGCGACGGCCTCCAAGATGTGCAGAGTGCCATCGACGTTCGCGTCGTAGACCGCGCGGGGATCGCCGCGCAGGAGCCCACCGAGGTGGAAGACGCGATCGGGACGGTGCTCCCGCACCACCTGGGCGACACGAGGCGCATCGAGCAGGTCGACCCGGTCCGTGCCCAGCAGATCGATTCCGACGACCGTGGTGCCCGACTCGCGCAGCCGCGCTGCGAGGTGACGACCGACGAAACCGTACACACCGGTGACGAGCGCGGTCCGACGGGAGCGCTGTTTCAGGTCCATCCTCTTGCCCCGCCACGGCTTGGCCGCACCGGCTGGCGCAGCGGAACCTTCTTCGTCTCCTTCTGATATGCGATACCGGCCAGAATCGCGACGGCGATCACGATCGGCATCCGTTGCCGGACGATCAGGCCGACGTTGGACATGGTCGCCGCATACGCGAGGGTGGACGGGACGATGAACGCGGCGAGCATGATCACGATCGCGCGATGGTCCGCCCAGAGGCGCGCCCGGTTCTTGTACACGGTGTAGATGAACCAGTAGAGGATCAGCGCTTCGATCTTGCCGAGTTGCATGCCGAACGAGCCGAGCTGCCACGGGAAGGGGGCCGCGATCGTGTACACGAGCGCCTCGAAGTAGTTCGACGTCATGACGCCCGATCCGGCGACCTGATGGCGATCGAACCCGCCGGCATTGTACGCGAGAACGTTGGCACTCGTGGCGTGTGCGTAGGTCTCCGCTGCCGCATCGACGGCTCGAACGCCAGAGCCCGTGTAGAAGAGCGCGGCGACGATCGCCACGAGGAACGCCGCCGCCGCGAGGCGTCGCGGGAGGGTCGCCCGGCCGACACCCACGAACCCCAGCGCCAGCGGAGCGAGGCAGAGGAACACCATGTAATGTCGGACGAACCACAGAAAGAAGAGCGAGAGCAGCAGGTAGCCGAGCCGCGCGAGGCTGAAGTGCTGCGCCAGGCGAACCGCGTTGAGCAAGCTGGCGATGACCAGGAACGCGTTCGGCCCATCCTTGTAGGTGTCCGAGGTGTGATAGAGGAACGAAGGACCGAAGAGGACGAGCAGCATCACGCGCTCGGCGATCACCGCATCGGCACCCTGGTCGCGAATGAACCGGTACACGAGGAGAGTGGTCCACCCGGCCAGGAAAGCGTTCACGGCGGTGCCGGCCAAGGGCGCCGGCTCGCCGCCGAGGTACTCGAAGAGTGCGAGCAGGTTGCAAGGCAGCGAGGCCTGCCCCAGCTGCGGCATCTCCGACTCCGTGACGAAGTGGACGTGCGTGAAGTGCCACAGCTGCGCGATGACGGATCCGTTGGCCTGGTATCCCAGGCAATCGCCGCCCGCCACGCCGTGGCTGAAGAACGCGACACGACGCATGACGCCCTCGAAGAGGACGAGACGGACACCGAACGCGGCCATCTGGACTTGCATCATCCGAGCGCGCTCGCGCGACTCGCTCACGGCGGCCGTGGAGAGCGCCAGGAGTGCGGCTCCGAGCGCGGGGATGACGAAGGCCGCGACGAACACGGTTACTCTGCCGAGCCCTCGGCCGAGCTCGGGGGCGCTGCAGGAGGCGGCGGCGGAGGGTCGTCCTGGGCGTAGTACTCGCCGCGACCGTAGTAGTAGTAGTACTGGTCTCGGTCGCCGGTGCGCGGATCCATGGCATTCATCACTCCGCCGATGACTCGCGCGCCCACGTCGCGCATCTGACGGAGCACCAGCCGGATCGCGTCGCGCGTCGTCGAGTTCGCCCGGACCACCACGAGCATCCCATCGGTCTGGGGCGCGAGCACCGCCGCGTCGGCGACCGCGCTGAGCGGAGGCGTGTCGAAGATGACCATGTCGTACTTGCCCCGTGCCTCGGCGATGCTCTCGATGAAGCGTTGCCGGTGCAGCAACTCGGCAGGGTTGGGCGGGATCGGACCGCAGGCGATGACCGAGAGGTTGGGGATCGCGGTCTCTTGGACGACGTCGTCGAGCGTGGCCTCACCGACGATGACCGACGTGATCCCGCGCTTCCCCGACACGCCGAACGCCTTGTGAACGCGCGGACGGCGCATGTCGGTGTCGATGACGACGACCCGCTTGCCGCTCTGGGCGATCGAGATTGCGAGGTTCGCGGTCACGGTCGTCTTGCCGTCCTGGGGACTCGCGCTCGAGATGCAGATCGCCCGGAGCGGCGCCGCGCCTGCGAACATCAGGTTGGTCCGGATCGTTCGACAATTCTCCGCGATCGCCGAGAGTGGATGCGTGTGGGTGATGACGTCCGGGTTGAATTCGGTGGTCGGCGGAGACCTGTTGCTGCGACTCTTGCGGGCGTACGCGGTGGGATTGGATGTGTCGATCATCGGCACGACGCCCAGCAGCGTGAGGCCCTGCTGCTCGACGTCTCGCGGGCCCTTCACCCTCCGATCGAGACGGCCCAGCACGATGGCGACGAGCAGCCCGAGCAGGACACCGATGCCCGCGCCGACGGCGAGGTTGATGGTCACTCGGGGAGTGACCGGCGCACCGGGATCGAGCGCGCGGTCGACGATCCGCACGTGCGTGACGCGCAGCATTCGCGTCAGATCGGTCTCGGTCGTGCGTTCGAGGACGACACCGTAGAGCTTCTCGTTGTTCTCTCGAGTGCGGCTCAGTTGCGTGTACTCGATCTCGAGGAGGTTGACCTCGAGACCGGCCGTGTTCGCGTCCGCGACGGCCTGGCGGAAGCTCGCCTCGATCTCGGCCGCCTCGGTCACGTCCGCCTCGGCGCTGCGAACCAACCCGTCGATCTCGGCACGCACCTGCGCACGCAGGGTGGCGATCCTCCCTTCGGCCTCGCGCATCTCGGGATGCTCCGGGCCGTAACGCAGCGCGAGCGTCTCCCGCTCCGCGAGCGCGCTCCGCAGCGATGCCTGGAGGGTTGCCACGACGGGGACGTCATCGAAACCAGCGCCCATACCGTCGGTGTCGGCGTCGCGGAGCGCACGTAGCCTCGTGAGGTGAGCCCGCCGCTGGATCCGCTCGGTCCTGGCGTCGCCGAGCGCGCTCGAGAAGTGCTCGAGCTCGGCAGCCACCAGGTTCTGACGGTCTTCGAGGGAGACGGACAATATGTTGTGGTCCTGCTTGAACGCGTGAAGCGCCCGCTCTGAGTCATCGAGCTCGGTGCGGAGCGAGTCGAGCTGCGTCCCGAGCCACTCGAGAGACGAGACGGTCGAGGCCATGCGATCCTCGAGCGTCTTGTCGATGTACACGTCCGCGACGGTGTTCGCGAGCAGCGCAGCGCGCTCAGGGCTCCCGTCGCGCACGTGGATGGTCACGAGGCGCGTGTCCTCGACCTGAACGACGGTGAGGCGGCTCTGGAGAATGAGCGCCGCCTCCGTGACGGTGACGCCGGGCCAGTCCTCGGGGAGCTCGGAGTCGCCGACGAAATCGCGGTCGTGGTGCAGGCCCAAGCGCTCGACCACCCGCTCCGCGACGAGGCGGCTCGCGATGATGCGATTCTGCGTCTCGAAGAACTCGCGGGTGATCCAGAAGTTCTGCAGCGGCTCGGCCACGTCCTCCACGTCGGCCCCGAGCGGCCGCGGCGGGTTTGGGTCGTACTCGATCGTGCACATGGCCTCGTACAGACGCTGCTGCCGGGAGGTCACCGCGACGGCGACGCCGACGGACGCCACCACGAACAGCACCACCAGCCAGACGTAGCGTCGGAGGGCTTGGAGGTACTCCTTGAAGTCGGGCGCGCCCTCGTCGAGGTCGGCCGCGTTCGGTGTGGTGGGCGTTTCGCTCATCGCGCGGAATCGTGGAGGTTTCCCCTGGCGGGGGGGCGAGTCAAGCAGGTGGTTGCGCCGCCCGGCCGCGGTGTTCAACCGTGAGTCGACCGCGCGGGGCTCGGCACCGAGGCCGAGCCCGAGCCGATGCACGTCAGAAGCGTGCTGTCCTCAGTCGTGGGGGCAACCCGCCGGGTCGCGGCGACAGATTCGTGCTCGGAGGGCGGATGCGCGATGCACGTCACCCTCACGCTCCGCGAGGGCCAGCGCGCGCGCCAGGCTGTCGCTCCGAGGGTCGAGTGGCTCGGCGCGCTCGTACGCGTGGTACGCTTCCTCACGGTTGCCGAGCCCCGCCTCGAGGTCTCCGAGGAGGATCATCGCCTCGGCGAGGGCCGGGGCCCGTCCAGCCGCTTCGCCCTGTAGCAACAGGACCGTCTCCCGCATCCGCGGGGCGTCTCCTGCGGCCGCGTGTGCTCGCGCCAGCCGAACGAGGTACGGGGCCCTGTCGGCACCCGAAACGCGCAGGCCCTCGAGGGCGCGGATCGCGTCGTCCGGGCGCCCAGCTTCGGCGAGCGCGTCGGCCCGGACATAGGCTGTCGCCAGGTCGGCCCGCGGTAGCCCGTCGAGCAGGGCTAGCGCTGCGGTCGGGTCGTGTTGCGCCAGCGTGCGCCTCGCCGCTCGAACGCGCGCGGCGGGGACGCCCCCATTCAACAGCATCGCGTCGACGGTCGCCACCGCGTCGGTATCCGCCGAGTGGCAGTTCTCCACGACGACCTCGAAGAAGGCCGACGCACCGGTCTCGTTCTGCATCACGCGCAACGCCTCGTCGGCACTCGCGCGTGACGTGAGCAGCGCACACGCGGCCCCCACGGACCGGCCGGGGTCACGGCGCTCGACCTCGCGTAGCTCGAGCCAGGCCTGCGACATCGCGCCGTGAGCGGCCATCCACCTGGCTGCGACCAGGTGGGGTGAAGACCAGTGGGGGGCCAGGCGCATGACCGCGTTCAGCCATGCGATGGCGGACCGATCGCCACGCAGTACGCGGGCGTGCGCGCCGAGCAAGACGTACTCCGGCTCGCCGGGGCGCTCGCGCAGGGCGCTCGCGATGGCGGCGTCGGCCGCCGCCCAGTCGCGACGTCCGATGGCCTCCTCGATCCGCGAACGTCGGTCCGACTTCGCCGTCCCGACGAGGGTGATCCCGACGCCAGCGAGCACGAGCGCGAGCGCCGGCACCCAGAGCAGCGGGGACGCTTTCCCTCCCACCCGAGTCACGACGGTCCCTACGTCCGACGACCCCAGCGCCGCGACCGCGACCAGTGACGCGACCACCACTA
This sequence comes from Sandaracinaceae bacterium, assembly GCA_044220955.1. Taxonomy (GTDB): domain Bacteria; phylum Myxococcota_A; class Polyangia; order Polyangiales; family Sandaracinaceae; genus JBBSAT01. Next base: position 27,346 of record JBGAQA010000014.1, on the reverse strand, counting down.
TCCCGGGCATCTCCGTGGCGAAATCGACCAACTCGTGCACTGCCAGTCCGGCGAGCGCGGCAAGCGCGCTCGCGCGCTCGATCTCGAGAGGCCGGCGAAGCGCGCGGACACCGAGCGCCAGAAGCGTGCCACCGAGGATCAGCGCGAATGGCACGCCCCACTCGCTCGCCCACTGGACCGGAAAGGACTCGGGATACTCGTAGCGGACGTCCATCCCCGCGATCCGCACGAACGCGATGGAGTACCCCCCTCGGCCGACGCCGACCCATGGGCTCCGTGCCGCGAGATCGAGCCCATGGAGCGCGATGCGGACCTTGTCGAGCGTCGTCGACGCGAAATCTGCCCAGATACGCTCCAGCCAGATGAACGCGGCCAGCCCCGCAGCGAAGACGAGCAACGCGACCCCGCCGAGCCAACGAACCGAGCGTCGAGGCTCGTCGACCCGAAAGGCGGCGAGCAGCACGACGAACACGACGACGCCGACGACCAGACCGAGCGTGCCGCCCCGCGAGATGGCGGCCATGCAGATTACCGCGTCCAGCGCCGCCGCAGCGTACCACCCGGCGGCGTTGCGCCGATCGACTGCGCTCAGGGCGAGGCCGAGACAGATGGGCGCTCCGAGCGCGAGGAAGCCCGCGAGATGGTTCTCGTTGAAGAGCGGGCTCGGTAGCGCGACGTCGCCTCGCGGAGCGAAGACCCCGTACACGAGGCTCGTTCCGACGAGCACGTGACCGACGACGACGAGCGCCGTGGCGACGGTCGAGAATGCGACGGCACGGAGCACCGCGCGACGACGGCCGCGAACGACCGCAATCGCCCCGGCGAGCACGTACGAGAGGATCCCCGCTCCGACCACCACCGCCTGCCGCGTGTCGAGCGGCGACGTGCTCCAGGGAAGCCAGCTCGGAGCGGACTCGTCCAGGAGCGCCGACGTGATCAGCCAGCTCTCCCGCGCGAGCGGCGGAGCCGAGCCCGAGGTCAGAAGCTCGAGCGCCCGGACCGGGATCGGCACGAGCCCAGCAGCCGTCCACGCAAGCGTGACAGCCGCTACCACCACGAGGGCTGGCGCGCGCCCGAACGCGAACCGCTCGCGTCCCCACAACGCAGCCGCGCTCGTCACTGCTCCGATGCAAGCGATGAGCGCCGGTGCCCACGCAGGACGACCGCCGAGACAGAGTGGCGGCACCGTCGCCGCGACGACCAGGAGCACCTCCGGCACCTTCGACGCGGCCCTCGATGCGGCGGAGGTGCGTTTCTCGCGCTGCAGCCTGTCACGGCGCGACCCCACCACGCGACGGGCCTCGGGCACGGCTGCGGTCTATGCGAGCGTCACCGCATGTCAAGCATCGACTGCTCGACCGGGGGTTGCTACGTGTCCTGTCCACCATGCAGCGACCGCGGCCATCGAGCTTCTTCGTCGCTCTCGGGCTGCTGAGTGCCCCCCTCTGCTTCGAGGCCTGGGCGCAAGCGCGCGAGGACGCGTTCGTCCGTCAGACCGCGCTCGCGATCGTCCGTGACGCGCACGCGCGCACCCCACGGGAGCGCGTGATCGCCTTGCGCGACCACGTGCGCGCGCACGTCCGCTCCGACGGGGCGCCGGGAGCGGGCGAGCGACCGTTTCTACGCGCCACGACCGAGGAGACCCTGCGTTCCGGCCTCGGGTACTGCGGCGAGGACTCCCGCGCATTCATCAACCTGGCGCGCTCCATCGGGATCGAAGCGCAACGCGTGAACCTCTATGGGCGCGTGATGCACGTCGTGGCGGAGGTCGAGCTCGAGCCCCACGAGCGCCTCGTCGTCGATGCACAGAGCCCGCCGCTCATCCCGGAACTCGAGCCGCTCGATCAGGTGATCCTCCGCCCAGAGTACGACGACTACTACACCCTCAACCTGCGCCGCCTCCATCTCGGATGGCTCGTCTCGCGCGTCCGACTCGAGATGGGACCTCTCACATACTGGATGGAGAACCCCCACGCGCTGAGCGCGGCGCTCTGGGGCGTCCTGCTCGCGATGATGATCGCGGGACGGGTCGCAAGGGGGGCGCTGCAACGTCTCCTGCTCCGGCGAGGTTGGGTTCACCGCTCATCGCTCGTCGCACGCGGCAGCCCCGAGCCGAGGGCGCCCGACATACCGGTGACCTGACCCGCGTGCTATCCGCGGCGCGTGCGCCCCGTTCTGTACGTCACGATCGACGGCGTGTTGGACCACATCGGGTTCAGCCAGGTGCTGCGCGTCGTGGAGGCGCTCGCCACGCGCGGCGTGCCGTACTCGCTCGTGTCGATGGAGCGGGCGCGCGACCTCGGGGACACCGCGCGCGTCGAGGCGGTGCGGGCGCGGCTGCGGGCCGCGGGGATCGCGTGGGAGAGCGCGCCCTACCACGAGGGCGGCGCCGCGACGGTCGCGGAGAACCTGGGACGGCTGACCGCGCTCGCGGCGCGCGTCGCCGTCGTCGCGCGCGCCGGCCTCGTGCACGCGCGCGGCTACCACGGCGCGCTCGTGGCGCGCGCGCTGCGCGCGACGCTGCGGGTGCCCTATCTCTTCGACGCACGTGGCTTCTGGATCGACGAGCGCCTCGAGGAGGGGCGCTGGTTCACGACGCCCCGCCGGCTTCGCGTCGCGCGACGCGTGGAACACCGCCTCTACCGGGACGCGCGCGGCATCGTCACGCTGACCGAGCTGCATGCGGCGGACGTCACGCGCGATCACCTGCCCCGCGGGGCCCGCCCGCCCCTCGTGATCCCGACCTGCGCCGACTACGATCAGTTCCGCATCGCTCCGACCCCGAGCGTGGAAGTCGTGCCCATGGACGTCCGTCAGGCGTTGCGCGGGCGACGGGTGCTGGCGATCGTCGGCTCGCTCAACCGCGCGTACCTCGGGCGCGACGCCGGCCGGCTGATGCGGGCCGTGCTCGCGCGCGATCCGGACGCCCGCCTGCTCGTCCTGAGCGGTCAGAGCGACGCGTGGCGCACGTGCCTGGCCGGGTGCGGCGTCCCCGCGGAGGCGACCGTCCTCGCGCGCGCCGATCACGAGGCGATGCCCGCGTGGCTGTCGCTGGTGGACTTCGGCCTGCTGGTGCTCACACCCGATACCGTGGCCAAGCGAGCGATGATGCCGACGAAGCTCGCCGAGTTCTTCGCGGCGGGCGTCGGGCCCGTGGCCCACGGCTGCAACCCCGAGGTCCGCGACTGGGTCGCGCGGGCCGGGAGCGGGATCGTGCTCGAGGGCCTCGGCGACGACGCGCTCGACGCGGCGGCCGCGAAGATCTGCCAGACACCGGCCCTCGGGGTCCGCGAGCACGCGCGCGCGATCACGGCGCCGCACTTCTCGCTGGCGTCGGGCGTGGCGCGCTACGCGCAGCTCCTCGAGGCGCTCGCCACGAACGAGTCCGCGGGCTAGCTTCGCAGCGATGGTCCCTCCGTGCCCGGTCTGCCAGTCGCGAGACAGCGCCGTGGCCCTGGAGAAGCGGCTCGGGGGCGAGTCCCTCGAGCTCCGACGCTGCCGTCGGTGCACGCACGGCTTCCTCTCGCACCAGCCCGAGCACTTCGAGAGCGAGCGCTACGAGTACTACCGCTCGCTCCTGACCCAGCCCCGCGCGCTGCGTCAGACGGAGCTCAACGCCCGGCGCTACCGGGAGCTGCTCGCCTCCTGGGGCGCACAGGTCCGGGGCCGGCGCTTGCTCGACGTCGGCTGCGGCGACGGACACCTGGTCGCGGTCGCGAACGAGAGCGGCTGGAGCGCGCGCGGCATCGACATGGCCGAGGGCGCGATCGAGGTCGCGCGGGCGTGGGGCATCCCCTGCGCGCGCCTCGACTTCTTCGACCGGAGCCTCGACGAGGAGCGCTTCGACGTCATCTACATGTCCGAGCTCGTCGAGCACGTGCCGACCCCGGGGAGCTTCCTCGGGCGGGCGGAGTCGCTGCTCGCGCCGGGCGGCCTCGTCTACCTCACGACGCCGAACTTCGACGCGCTGGCCCGCCGCGCGCTCGGCGGCGCCTGGGCGAACATCCACTTCGAGCACCTCGGATACTTCAACCAGCGCTCGCTCGAGACCCTGGTGAACAAGGCCACGCACCTGCGCATCGAGGTGAGCTCGCGGAACGTCGCGCTGCCCTCGATCGTACGCGGCCTTCGGGCGCGCGTTCTGCCTCGGGCCGGAACGCACGGGCAGGCGGATGCCGGCGCGGCCGGAGCGACGCGCGACGCGGATCAGGTGCTGCGAAGGCGCATCTACGGCTCCCCCGCGCTGCTCGCGGGGATGCGGGTCGCGAACGGGCTCGCGAGCGCGCTCCGCCTCGGCGACACCCTGGTCGCGACGCTGCGGTGAGCGCGTCATGAAGATCCTCGCCCTCGCCGCATACCCGGAGCGGATCGCGTCCACCCGCTTCCGCATCTGCCGCTACGTCGAGCCGCTGCGCGCGCTCGGCATCGACGTCGAGCTCGTCCCGTGGCTCGACGACGGTGGCGCGGCAGCGCTCTATCGGAAGGGAGGCCTGCCGCGCGCCAGCGTCGCTGGCTCCCGGGGCGTGCTGCGGCAGCTACGCGCGGTGACGCGCGGCGGGCACGACGCGGTGTGGGTGCAGCGCGAGGCGGTGCTCGCGGGCCCACCGATCGTGGAGGCGCTCGCGCTGGCGCGTGCACCGCTGGTGCTCGACTACGACGACGCGGTCTGGATCGCCCAGGGCCACGCGATCAAGCGCGCCGCGAAGCTCCCGTGGAAGTTCGACTGGGTGCTGCGGCGCGCCACGCACGCGATCGCCGGCTCGACGCAGCTGGCGGCGCACGCCCGCGCGCTCGGGGTCGCGACGACGGTGGTCCCGACGGTGGTGGAGCGCGCTGCGTGGACGCCGCGAACGGACGCCGAGCGTCCCGGACCGCTCGTGGTCGGCTGGATCGGCACGCACTCGACCGCGCCCCAGCTCGCGCTGGTCGCCCCCGCGCTCCGGCGGCTCCGCGCGGAGGGGCGCGCGTTCCGCTTCGTGGTCGTCGGCGCCGGCGAGGGCTTCCGGCTCGACGGGGTCGACGTGGAGATCCGCCCCTGGACGCTCGCGACGGAGATCGACGCGTTCCGCGATCTCGACGTCGGACTGGCCCCGATGCAGCGCTCCGCGTGGCACGAGGGCAAGTGCGGCTTCAAGCAGATCCAGTACATGGCCGTCGGCGTGCCCTGCGTCTCGTCGCTCGTCGGCGGCGCGCGCGACTTCGTGGTGGACGAGGTCAACGCGCTGGTGGCGGAGACCGAGGACGACTGGTACCGGCAGCTCCTGCGGCTCCTGACCGACGGCGGGCTGCGGGCGCGGCTGGCCGCGCGCGGCCGCGCCCTGGTCGAGAGCCGGCTCTGCGTCGAGGAGCAGGCCCACGTCGTCGCGAGCGTGCTGCGCGAGGCGGCCGTCAGCGGACCCAGGCGCTGAGCACGGCCACGGCGAACAGCCGCGGCGAGTGGTCCGACACCCCGGCCTCGTGCTCGCGCAGCAGCGTCAGGACGCTCGCGACGTCGAGCCCCTCGACGAGCTTCAGTCGGTTCGGCGAGAGCGCGTCGTGGGTCCACGCGCGGAGCGGCCCGCGCATCCACTCGCCCATGGGCACCGAGAACCCCGTCTTGGGGCGATCGACGAGCACGCGCGGCACGTGGCGGTAGAGGACGCGGCGCAGCACCTCCTTGCCACGCCCGCGATGGAGCTTGGCGTCGAGCGGCAGCCGCCAGGCGAGCTCGACGACGCGGTGGTCGAGGATGGGGACGCGCGCCTCGAGCGCGACGGACATGGAGGCGCGGTCGACCTTCGTGAGGATGTCGTCGGGCAGGTAGCCCACCGCGTCGCGGAGCATCGCGTCGAGCGTCGGATCGCCGAGCGCAGGCGCCGTCCAGGACCGCACGCGGCGCGGGGGCACCGGCGGGGACGGGAAGACCGACGCGAGCGTCTCGTAGAGCGCTTCCGGGCTCGCTGCCCCGAGCGCGCGCGCGAGCTTGTGCGCCTGGGCGCCCGGCCGCCTCACGAAGCGGCCCGCGGGGGCCAGCAAGCGCTCCATCCGCGGCACCGGCACCCGCAGCACGCCGCGCGCGAGCAGGCGGAGCGCGCGCCCCGGCGCGACGCGCATCAGGCGCTCGATGCGCGCGATCCAGAGGTGCCGGTTGTACCCGGCGAAGAGCTCGTCGCCTCCGTCGCCCGAGAGCGAGACGGTGACGTGCGCGCGCGCGAGCCGGCTCACGAGGAAGGTCGGGACGATCGACGAGTCGGCGAACGGCTCGTCCAGGCGCGCGACCACGTCGGGAACGAGCGTCGCGGCCTCGCTGCCACGGACGCGCAGCGCCGTGTGATCGGTCCCGAGCACGCGCGCGACGGCCTCGGCCGCGTCCGCCTCGTCGTAGCCCGCGTCCTCGTTCGCGATCGAGAACGTGCGCACGCGCCTCTTCGACTGCTTCTGCATGAGCGCGACCACGGTCGAGGAGTCGATGCCGCCGCTCAGGAACGCACCGACGGGCACGTCCGCCTCCATCCGCAGCGCCACCGCGTCCGTCAGCGCGGTCTCGAGCGCATCCGCCGCCGCGTCGATGCTCGCCGGGAGCGGCCGCTCGAGCCCCCCGCGCGCGACGTCGGGGAGCGACCACCAGCGCTCGACCCGCGGCTCGGCGTCGGGCGCATCGAAGCGCACCAGCGTCCCGGGCTCGAGCTTGGAGACGCCTCGCGCGATGCAGAGAGGAGCCGGGACGCAGCCGCGCCGCAGGTACTCCTGGACCGCGTCGGGATCGAGCGCGCGCGACGCGCCGGGGTGCGCCAGGATGGCCGTCAGCTCCGAGCCGAACGCGAGGCGGCGCCCGGGCAAGCGCGCGAAGTACATGGGCTTGATGCCCAGCCGGTCCCGCACGAGGGTCAGCGTCCGCTCACGGCGATCCCAGAGGGCGAGCGCGAACATCCCGACGAAGCGCTCGAGCGCGGCGCGCAGTCCGTCGGCGTCGATCCACCCGAGCATCGTCTCCGTGTCGGAGTGGCCGCGAAAAGCCCCTTCCACGACGCGCCGCGCGAGCAGCTCCCGACGCAGCGCGACGTGGTTGTAGACCTCACCGTTGAACGAGATCACGTAGCGCCCGGACGCGCTCGTCATCGGCTGCGCGCCGGCCGGGCTGAGATCGACGATCGAGAGGCGGCGGTGCGCGAGCACGACCCCGCTCGACGCCTCCGAGAACACCCCCTCGCCGTCCGGCCCTCGGTGCGCGAGCGAGGCGTTGGCGCGCCGGACGGCCGCCTCCACCGCGCCGATCTCCGCGGTCGAATCCCAGGCGCCGGTGACACCACACATCGAAGCTCGGCCTGTGTAGCCCGAACCTCGCCCGGGCGCAGTATGGTGTCCTCGCCCACGTGGAACGTTCGCCCATGAAGCCCGGACAGCGCTTGCTCTTCGTCGTGAACGACCCGGCGTTCTTCGTCTCGCACCGGCTCGCGCTCGGGGAGCACGGCCTCGCGCTCGGGCTCGACGTCGCGGTGGCGGCCCCCGAAGGGCCCGCGCGCGAGGCGATCGAGCGCGCGGGGATCCGCTTCGTCCCGATCCCGCTCGCCCGCGGCTCGACCGACCCTCGCAAGGAGCTCGAGACGCTCGCCGCCATCGCGGCCGTGATGCGGCGAGAGCGTCCGACGCTGGTCCACGACGTCACCATCAAGCCGGTCCTCTACGGGGGCCTGGCGGCGCGGATGCTGGGTGTCCCGGCCCTCGTGAGCTCGGTCTCGGGGCTCGGCTACACGTTCATCGCGCAGGGGGCGCGCGCCCGCGCGCGGCGGGCCCTGGTCGTCGCGGCGTACCGGCGCGCGCTCGGCCACCGGCGCTCGCGCGTCATCTTCCAGAACGAGGACGACCGCCGGGAGCTCGTCGCGCTCGGCTGCGTCTCGCCCGCGCGCGCGGTGGTCGTGCGGGGCGGCTCCGGCGTGGACGTGGCGTCGTATCGCGCAGAGCCTCCGCCCGCGGGGACGCCGCTCGTCGTGCTCCCGGCTCGGATGCTTCGCGACAAGGGCGTCGTCGAGTTCGTGCACGCCGCGCGCGCGCTGCGCGCCGAGGGCGTCGCGGCGCGCTTCGCGCTCGTCGGCGGCTCCCACGAGAACCCGGCGGCGCTCAGCCCGGCCGAGCTCGACGCGCTCGTGGCCGACGGCGCCGTCGAGTGGTGGGGACACCGCTCGGACATGCCGGTTGTGCTCGCGCAAGCGAGCGTCGTCTGCCTGCCCTCGTACCGCGAGGGAACGCCGCGCGCGCTGCTCGAGGCCGCCGCGGCCGGGCGTGCCGTCGTCACCACCGACGTGCCGGGATGCCGGGACGCCGTCGTGGCCGGGGAGACCGCTCTGCTTGCACGAGTCCGCTCCGGCGACGATCTGGCGCGCCAGCTGGGCACGCTCCTGCGGGACGAGCCGCTGCGCGCCCGCATGGGCCGGGCCGGACGCGCCCTCGCGGAGCGTGAATTCGACCTCCGGCGCATCGTCCAGAGCGTGTTCGCGGTGTACACCGCGGTCTGGCCGGCTGAACCCGAGCGGGGCAGCAGGCAACCGTAGCTTCCGAACCGATGCCCTACGAGACCTACGTCCTCGGTTTCCTCGTCGCCGCCGCGGCGAGCGCGGGGCTGACGCCCCTGGTCAGGCGGCTGGCGCTCGCGCGCGGCTGGGTGGCCAACCCGGGCGGGCGCAACGTGCACACGACGCCGACGCCCCGCGTCGGCGGCATCGCGATGTTCGTCGCGTTCGTGGGCACGCTCGGCGGCCTCGTGGCGCTCGTGCCGGAGGCGCGCGAGCTGGCCGGCGAGCACGTCGGCTGGATGGCCGCGCTCTTCGTCGGCGGCACGGCGATGTTCGGCGTCGGCCTCTACGACGACCTCGTGAAGATGCGAGCGCTGCACAAGCTGCTGACGCACCTCGCGGTCGGCGCGCTCGCGTGGGCCTGCGGCTTCCGCATCGACAGCATCGACCTGCCGCTCCTGCCGGCCATCTCGATGGGCGTCTTCTCGCTCCCGGTCACGGTCTTCTGGATCGCCGGGATCATCAACGCCGTGAACCTGATCGACGGCCTCGACGGCCTGGCCGCGGGCGTCGTGTTCTTCGCGTCGATCACGAACCTGGTGGTCGCGATCCTGTCCGGCTCGCCGCTCGTCGCGGTCTGGATGTCGGTGCTCCTCGGCGTGGTGTTCGGGTTCCTGTTCTTCAACTTCAACCCCGCGCGCATCTTCATGGGCGACTCGGGATCGTACTTCCTCGGGTTCGTGCTCGCGGTCACGTCGATCTCCGGTCCGTTCCAGAAGGCCTCGTTCACGGTGTCCGTGCTGGCCCCGCTCGCCGCGCTCGGCGTGCCGATCATCGACACGCTCTTCGCGATGCTCCGCCGCATCCTGGAGCGGCGGCCGATCTTCTCGCCCGACCGCGGCCACCTGCACCACCGGCTGCTCGACATGGGGCTCACGCACCGCCGCGCGGTGCTGATCATCTACGCGGCGTGCATCTGCCTCACCATCGCGTCGATCGTCGTCGCGCTCGGCCGCAGCTGGGAGGTCGGCGTCGCGCTCGTCGCCATCATCGGCGTGCTCGGCGGGCTGATGCGCTTCGCCGGGTTCTTCGAGCAGATGAACCAGGCGCGCCGGCAGCGGCAGCGCATCCGGGGGCGAGAGACCGAGCACCTGCGCCGGCTCGTCCGCGATCTCGGGCCGCGCCTCGAGGCGGCCGACACCGAGGAGCGCGTGCTCGACGTGCTCGAGTGGGTGCGCTCGGCCGGCGGCCTCGCGTGCGTCGAGATCTACCGCTACTCGGGCAACAGCGGCGAGATCACGCCGGGCGTCCCGCCGATCCTCGTCCGGCGTTTTCCGCCGGACGCGCCGGACCGCGGCGCCGACCTCGTGACGGCGCGCTTCCCCCTCGGGCCCGAGAACCTCGCGCGCGGAGACGCGAAGTTCGCGTGGTCGAGCGAGCTCGGGGACGTCTCGCCGCAGACGGATATCCTGCTCCAGCTCGTCGTCGACGCGCTCGCGGAGCGCCTCGTCGAGGTCGGCAGCGCGCTCGTCGCCAAGGCGGAGCAGCCCGCGGAGGCCGAGGCGAGCGTGCTGCGCGTGGCCGAGACGGCGAAGTAGCCCCGCCGGCCGCGCGTCACTCGGTGCGGAGGTAGCCGTTCTTCGCGAGCTTCGCGAGGATGGTGCTCGTGTCGAGGTCGCTCGCGAGGCTCTTGTTCAGGATCGTCTCGACGTGGCCGTAGTTGTGCGCGAGCTGCAGCACGTCGAGCTCCTCCTGCGAGAGCTCGCGGAGCGGCGGTACGAGCGGCATCGCGATGGAGACGTTCGCGTTCGTGGCGGGCATCTCGGGCCCGAGGCGGCGGATCTCGTCGATCTGCCGCATGGCGTCCATGAGGATGCCCTCGGTGCTCATCTCGATCTTGGTCGGGAACTCGCGCTCCTCGGCCGCGTCCATGTCGAAGCTGCCGACCGCCCACGTGAGGATGCGGAAGAGGCTCTTCATCGGCGGGACGTCGAAGTGCTCGTTCACCACCGCGAACTGGACCCGCCCGCCGTCGATGTAGATCTTGCCGACGTCGTGCTCCGTGCGGATCACGAGCGTGCCGGTCTTCTTCGAGGCCGAGAAGAGCTGCAGCAGGTCGGGTAGCGGGATCTCGGCGATGGATCCGCTCATCGTGCGGACCTGCGAGGTGCGGCGCCCCTGGGCGACGTCCTCCAGCTTCGCCTTGGCGTCGCTGCTGCCGGCGGCGCCGTCGCTCGCGACGAGCTTGATGATGCTGGTGCCGATCAGGATGCGATCGCCCTCGGTCAGGCGTGCCCGCTTGATCTTCTCGCCGTTGACGAAGGTGCCGTTCGTCGAGCCCAGGTCCTGGATGAAGATCTGATCACCGGTGACGGTGAGCTTCGCGTGGCGGCGGCTGACCATGTCCTCGACGAGGACCATGTCGAGCTCGCTCGAGCGACCGACGACGATCTCCTTGTTGTTCGGGAGCGGAAACTCGCCGCCCTGGTACTTGCCGGAAATGAAGCGGAGCGCGTACGTCTTCGCCGACCTGTTCGTCGGCGGGGGCGTCATCTTCGGCTCCATCGCACGAAAAGATTAGAGAACCCACGCTCACCCGGTCAAGGAAGCCGATGACCTCGGGGCGAGAATTCCGCTGGCGGCCGGATCGGCCCGGAACGCTTGACCCCCGACGGTGGAGGCGCGAACGCTCCGCCGGTGCGCGTCCTGGCCGCCGCCTCGCTCCTCGCGCTGCCGCTCGCGCTGGCCCTCGGCGCCCCCGCGGCCGCGTCGGCCCAGCTGCGCGACCCCCTGATCGAGTGGCGGTCCATCGAGACCGAGCACTTCGACATCCACTACCACGACCCGCTCGCGCTCGTGGCCCGGCGCGTAGGCACCGTGGCCGAGCGGGCGCACACGACCCTGCGCGAGATCTTCGGGTTCGAGCCGACGCCGACCCCGGGCCAGACGCGCATCCAGATCGTGCTCACCGACGACAGCGACTCGGCCAACGGCTCCGCCACCGCCCTTCCCTTCGACACCATCCGCCTCTACGCGGAGCCCCCCGAGGATCTCTCGACGCTCGGCGACTACGACGACTGGCTCACGACGCTCGTGTCCCACGAGCACACGCACATCCTGCACCTCGACCAGGCCTCGGGCCTTCCGTCGATCCTCAACGCGATCCTCGGCAAGGTCTACATGCCGAACCACGTCCTGCCGCGCTGGATCATCGAAGGCATCGCCGTCTGGCAGGAGACGGAGCGCACGAGCGGCGGGCGCCTGCGCTCGAGCATGTGGGACATGTACCTGCGCATGGACGTGCTCGAGGACCGCGCGTGGCACCTCGATCAGGTCTCGACGGACGCCGACCGCTGGCCCCACGGCGAAGCGGCGTATCTCTACGGCTCGCACTTCATGCGCTTCATCGCCGACCGCTACGGTCGCGAGAGCATCGCGGCGATGGCGCGCGACTACGGCGACTCCATCCTGCCCTACGGCTTCAACCGCGTGGCCCAGCGCGCGACCGGCCACACGTTCACCGAGCTCTGGCGCGAGTTCCTCGAGGAGCGGCGCGTCCACGACGAGGCCGTGCGCGACGCAGTCGACGCGATCGGGCGAGTCGAGGGCGTTCGGATCACGACGCACGGCGAGAGCACGCGGGCGCCCCGGTTCCTGCGCGACGGGCGGCTCGTCTACGCGCGCGCCGACAACTGGAGCCGGACGCGGCTGATGGTCGTCGACCCGGCGACCGGCCAGACCAGCGACACGTTCGCTCGCCTGAACGCCGGCGGGGAGGGGGCCGTGCATCCCGACGGCAGCTACGTCCTCTTCTCGCGCGTGGACTGGTACCGCGACATCTACGCCTACGCGGACCTCTTCCGCCGCGACCTCGCGAGCGGCGACGAGCGCCGGATCACCGAGGGCCTGCGCGCGCGCGAGCCGGACATCTCGCCCGACGGGCGGCACGTCGCGTTCACGACGACGCGCGCCGGGACGAGCCACCTGATGATCGCCAGCGTCGAGGACGTGCCCGGCACCATGCGCGAGCTCGCGACGCACGAGCGATTCGGCCTGGTGTACACGCCGCGCTTCTCGCCCGACGGTCGATCGATCGTGTTCTCGACCTGGTCCGACGGGGGGTACCGCGACATCGCGATCGTCGACGTCGACACGGGTCGGGTCGACCGGCTCACGCACGATCGCGCGCAGGACACCGGGCCCGTGTTCTCGCCCGACGGAGAGGTGGTGTACTTCTCGTCGGATCGCACCGGCATCGCGAACATCTACGCGTACCGGCTCGCGACGGGGACGACGAGGCAGATCACGAACGTCGTGTCGGGCGCCTACACGCCCGCGGTGTCCCCCGACGGGCGAACGCTGGTCTACCTCGGCTACACGAGCTGGGGCTTCGACCTGTTCCGCCTCGACGACCTCGACCCCGACGGCTTCCGCGACGCCCCCGCCTACCGCGACTCGCGGCCCGCGGGCTCGGCGACGGGCGAGTACCTCTTCGCGGAGAGCGAGGCCTACGATCCGCTGCCGACGCTCTACCCGCGCCACTACATGCTCGATCTGGCGCAGGACAGCTTCGGGCCGCAGCTCGGGGTCACCACGCAGGGCGCCGACGTGGTCGGCCAGCACGAGTACCTCATCCGCCTCGGCTTCGGCCTGGTGCGCGGCAACCTGCAGGTGGACGCGAGCTACGCGTACACGCGCTCGCCGCTCGGCGTGAGCGTGGCGGGGTTCCGCTATCTGACCTACGCGGGCGGCCTGCAGGTCGGCGGCGAAGACCGGACCTGGGTGCAGGACCAGTACGGCGGCTCGCTCGATCTCTCGTACGTGTTCCCGCGCGCGTTCCGCTACGACGCCATCTCGCTCAGCTACGCCGGGACGTACACGAGCCGCGCCGAGCCCTGGCTCTACGAGCTCGACCCGAACACACCGCCGCCGATCCTGCCCTACCTCGGCTACTACTCCGTCCTCCGCTTCAACTGGGTCTACAGCGACGTCGAGCGCTACCTCTACGACATCAGCCCCTCGAACGGCCGCTCGATCGCCCTCGGCGTCGGGCTCGCCGATCCGCTGATCGGAAGCGCGTACCGCGTCGTGACCATGACGTGGTCGGCGACCCAGTTCGTGCCGCTCTGGGAGCACCACGTGCTGGCGCTCCGCTACGGCGGCGGCATCAGCGGCGGCGACCTGGACCAGCGAGGCGTGTTCGGCGTCGGAGGGTTCCCGAACGTCTCGCCCATCTCGGGGCTCTACTCGCCCAACACGCTCGGCGGCGTCGTCCTGCGCGGCTACCCGACGAACAGCCGCTACGGGACGCAGATGCACCTCGTCCAGGCCGAGTACCGCTTCCCGATCGTGCGCTTCAACCAGGGCGTCCTGACGCTCCCGGTGTTCCTGAACCGCATGTACGCGAGCGTGTTCGCCGACTACGGCGACGCGTTCTCCGACACGTTCCAGATCTCGCGCTTCCGCCTCGGCGTCGGGGCGGAGGTGCTGATCGACTTCACGCTCTTCTACATCATCGGGCTCACGCTGCGCGTCGGGTACGCGCGCGGGCTGATGGAGGGCGGGATCGATCAGGTCTACGGCAACCTCGGCACGCCGTTCTAATTTAGCCTCCGTGGCGCCGGGTGCGCCCCGCGTGGTTCGGCCGCTGTTCAGCCGCGCTTGCGCTCGACGCCGACCGGGATCGCGCGCAGGCGCTCGCGCAGCTCGGGCGTGATCGGATCGCGCCCGCGCAGGAACTGCTCGAGCGTCGGCAGGGCGTCGGTGCCCCAGAACGTCTCGGTGCCGACCGCGATCGTCGGCACGCCGAAGACGCCCCGCGCGATCGCGTCGTTCGTCGCATGCAAGAGCGCAGTCTTCACCTCGGGCGCCGCGGCGCGCGAGACGGCTCCTGGCCCGTCGAGCCCCGCGGCGTCGAGCGCTTCCTGCACGAGCGCGGGGGTGTCCACGCCGTCCCCGGTGACCCACGCCGCGCGGAACAGCGCCCCGACCGCGCGCGCACGCTCCGTGGGGTCGGTGAACGACGTCGCGGCACGTAGCGACGTCAGCGGCGCGAAGGGATGGCGCGGTGGCATGGTCAGCGGCACGCCGAGCAGGGCCGCCTTCCGATGGACGTCGAGGTACCCGTAGTCGCGCTTGGCGGGGACCTCGGCCGGGCCGACCGTGCCGAACGAGTCGAGCATCGCGGCGAAGAGCACCGGGACGAGGCGGACGCGACGGCCGTGCGCGCCGGCGATGCGCTCGATCTGCGTCCACGCGAGGTAGGCGTAGGGCGAGATGAAGTCGAAGTGGAGGTCGAGGGTGGGCGCCGCGTCGCTCATGCGACCTCCTCGGTCCGCAGGCGGTGTGGCGCGTCCTCCGCGACGAAGCGGACCAACGCACGCACCACCGAGTCGTCGCGCAAGATCCGGTGATGTCCCAGCCCTCGCGTGCGCACGAGCGTCGCGCCCGGCCAGCGGGCCGCGTAGAGCTCGCCACATCGGATGGGCACGTCGCGATCGTCTTCGTCGTGCACGACGAGCAGCGGCGCCCGCATCCCCGGCGCGAGCGCCTCCGCGCGCAGATCCTCGACCGCGACGCCGAAGCGGACGCCCAGCCGGCGGTGCAGGCGTGTGCGCACGTCGTCGTCGAGCCCGAGGAGGCTGCCGAGGTGGCGGGTGAAGTCACGCACGTCGATCGGTGGCGCGACCATCGCGACGCGGCGCGCGAAGGACTCGGTGTGCAGAGCCCAGGTGGTCGCCGCGCCGCCCATCGAGTGCGCGACCACCGCGTGGAAGGGACCGAACGCGGCCGCCATGGCGTGGATCGCCTGCGCGAAGTGGAACAGGGACGAGATCGACCCGGCCGTGTCGCCGTGGCCCGGCGCGTCGAACGCGACCACGCGGAAGCCGACGCCGAGCAAGGGCGGCACCAGCGCGCCGAGCTGAGCGCCGCGCCCCTCCCATCCGTGCACGAGCAGGACGCGCGGCCCCTGCTCGCCCCACTCCCACGCCGCGATCGGGCCGTGCTCGGAGGGGACGAGGAGGTGACGCGCGGCGCCGAGCAGCTCGTGCTCGGCCGCCGGGCGCGCGTGCCGGCGCGGAGAGAGGAAGAGGCGCTCCGCGAGCAGCGCCGCGCCGTCGGGCGTGACGCGCGAGAGCATGCCGAGCCCTCCGCGCAGCGCGCGCAGCGCCGGCGGCCGCTCGTTAGCTCGAACGTTCGTGCTTTTCTCGGTGGATGGGCTCTCGGGTGCGATCTGGGGCATGGCTCCTCTCCTTCTCGCCGGCTCGCCGGCGTCTCAGGGCCTGTCGGCGTCGGGACGCGCCTCGGACAGCAGGCGCTCGATGGCGGCGCGCGTGCGCTTCTCCGCGCGGGGATCGCGGAGCAGGCGGGAGACGAGGTGGTGCCCGTACGAGAGCGTGACGAGCTCGTGCGCCAGCTGCTCGGGGACGAGGTCGCCGCGGAAGTGTCCTTCCTCGACGGCGATGCGGATGGCCGTCGCGAGCGTGTCGAGCCAGTCGCGCTGGCTCGACGCGAGCCGGTCCCTCACGATTCCTGGGCGATCGTCGAGCTCGGCGATCGACGAGACGAAGATGCAGCCCCCCGGCATGATGTCGGCACCCGACCAAGCCAGCCAGCGATCGAGCAGCGCCCGGACGCGGGGCTCGCCCCGAGGCTGACGCAGCGCCGGCGACACGACGCGCTCGACGAAGTGCTGGATCGCCGTCTCGAGGATCGAGACCTGCAGGCTCTCCTTGCTGTGGAAGTGCGCGAAGAGCCCGCTCTTGCTCATGCCGACGCGCTCGGCGAGCGCACCGATCGAGACGCCCTCGAGGCCCGTCTCGCTCGCGAGCGCGAGCGCGTGCCCCAGGATCGCGCCGCGCGTGAGGTCGCCCTTGCCCACGCCCGATGAATAGCACGCTCGTGCTATTTGGCAAGCCCGCGTCAGCGCTCGGTCACGAGCCCCATCGCCGGCAGCCGATCGATCGCGCGCTCGACACGCTCGAGGTCGGCCGCCGCGGCATCCAGAGCGCGCCGGATGTCCGCGGGCTCGCGCCCCTCTGCGTCGGCGATCATGCGGACGAGAGCGCCCCGGACCGACGCGCGGAGCGAGTCGCGCTCGCGCTCCTGCAGTGCCCGGATCTCCGGCGCGCGCGACACGACGAAGTCGTCGAGCGCCCGCAGCAAACGGTCGCCCCAGGCTCGGGTCGCCGTCACGCGGAGCGCGAGGTACGCCGGGTCGTCGGAGCGGCGCGCGCCCGCAGCCTGCGTCGATGCCGTCTCGTAGAGCGCCTGGGCCTCGTTGGTCGCGCGTCTCCAGGCGGCGTCGTCGATCGCGTCCCACGCGGCGCGGCCGCGAGCGTCGAGATCCGCGATTCGGTCCTCCCAGTGCTCGATGGGCTTGCCGAGGAGCCCCGTCTCGCTGACGAACACGACTCTGCGCAGCGCATCGAGCGTGTCCTCGAAGCGCGCGAGCGGCGGCGAGAGGCGCTCGCCCTCCCCTCCGGCGATCTCGTCGATCGCGACGCGCAGCTGCGAGACGATCGCGCTGCGCTTGGCGGGCTCGACGAACGCAGCCTCGCGTAGCCCGTGCAGCAGGGGCGCCGTCGCGCGCCGGAAGGCGTCGGCGTCGCGTCCCCAGAGGCGTCGCTCCGTTCGCTCCACCTCCTCGATCAGCGCCTCGACCTCGGCGGCGCTCGGCGTCAGCGTCGGGGCGGCCTCGATCTTCGCCCAGAGGGTGCGACCGGCGATCTCGGCGTGCGCGTCGAGGCGCATCGCCGCGTCACAGCGCAGCGTGAGCCGGACCGGCGTGCCGACCGGTAGCTCGGTCCCGACCTCGAGCACGAGCGTCTCGATCGGGAGGCGGTTCGAGAGGATGCGCAGCACCACCGCTCCGCTGCGATCGGCCGTGGCGAGCTCCGTGATGACCTCGAGCGGCAGGCTCGCGCCCCGCGGGACGAGCACCTTCCTCTCGCGACGCCCGCCGCGGACGACCTCGAGCGCCACGTCCTTCGCGACGACGGTCGGCTGCGAGAGCGCGCTCGCGCGTGGCCGCAGATCCCCACGGAAGGCCGCGAACGGGAGCCGGGCGAGCTCGACGTCGGCCGCGTCGCGCAGGGAGACCGCGAGCGCGGTCTCGGGGGCATCGCCGATCGAGACCGTGAGGCGCGCCGGCTTGCACATCGTCACGTCCGCGCGCGCCAGCTCCGCCGCGTCGGAGACGATCACCACGCGCCGCGTCTGCTCGGGCGACTCGACGCGCAGTCCGAGACGCAGCTCGCCGGTGCGACTGACGAGCGGGGAGAGGAACGTGACCGCGCCGTGCGCGTCCGAGACACGGAGGCCACCGAGCTGCGCGGCGTGGATCGCGGCGCCGAGCGCGACGCACGTGTCGACCTCGGCCTGGGCGAGCTGCCGGCTCTTGGTGCGGGAAGCGATCGCCTCGCGGACGCGCGCGATGACCAGCGGAGTACGCGTGGATCCTCCGACGAGGATCACGCGATCCACGTCGCTCGCGGACACCTGCGCCACCTCTTGGGCCCGGGCGAGCGCGCGCTCGCAGCAGGAGATGGTCTGCTCCACGAGGTCGGCGACGGACTGCTCCCACTCTCGGCGCCCGATCTCCAGATCGATCGACACGGCCTCGCCCGCGTCGTCCGTGAAGAGGTTCTCCCGGGACACGTGGGCGACCTCCTCGGTCGACAGGGTCTCCTTGATCTCCTGAGCGAGATGCACGAGCCGCTGCGTCCGGGCGGCGTCGCCCTGGACGAGCGCGTAGCCACGCTCGACGAGCATGGCGCGGAGCCGCTCGGCGAAGCGGCGGTCGAGGTCGTCGCCGCCGAGGAAGTTGTCGCCGTCGATGGCGAGAACCTGCTGCTCGCCGAGCGCCGTGCGCACGATCGACACGTCGAACGTGCCACCGCCGAGGTCGTAGACGAGGAAGACGCCGTCTCCGATCTCGCCGCGCCACGCGTGGTACATGGCCGCGGCCGTGGGCTCCTGGAGGACGGCCAGCACCTGCAGGCCCGCGAGGGTCCCGGCCTCGCGGGTCGCCGCGACCTGGTGCGCATCGAAGTAGGCCGGGACCGTGATCACCGCACGCTCGATGCGCGGCTCGAACCCCTCGGGCGTGCGCGCCACGAGGTCCGCGAGCATGCGCGCACGCAGCTCCCCGAGGAGCTTCGCGCTCACCTCCGCCGGCGAGAGGGAATGCGGCCCGAGCTGCACGCGCTCGGTCTGACCCATCCGCCGCTTGATCGACTCGACCGGCGCATCCTCGTGCCCGCGGCGCTGTCGCGCGGCCCGCCCCACCACCAACTGTCCCGCTGCGGCATCCCACGCGAGCGCCGAGGGAACCGTGCGGCGCCCGAAGCGATCCTGGTGCACGACCAGCTCGCGCTCCGACGGGTCGAGCAGCGCGATCTCGGAATTCGTGGTGCCGAGGTCGATCCCGACGGCGCGATCGACGATCACGATCGTGCGGGCTCTGGACGTGTCTCGAGTCATCGCGCACCCCTCGGGCGGAGCGCGCCCGTGATCTCGGCCTCGTCGTCCCGAACCAGGGACGAGAGGTCGATCTTCCGAGCCCTGCGCTCGGCGTCGGTCTCCGGCGCGAGCGCGGGCCCGAGAGGCGGGGGCGCGAGGAGGTCGGCGAGCGTGGGCTCCGGCCACGCCGCGGGCGGCGCGGACGTCGGCCCGAGGTCGATCGCGCGTGGCGCGGGCCCCGCCATCAGCACGAGCTCCAGCCGGCGCGCGGGACTGCGCGTGAGGGCGTCCCACGCGGCCCGGAGCGCGACGCGCTCTTCCTCGCTCGCCTCCTCGGCGAGCTCGCGCATCCGCTCGGTGAGCTCGGCGAGCGTCATCGCGGGGTCGAGCCCGTAGCGCACGAAGGGGTTGCTCTCGTCGCTCATCGCAGCGCGCCTCGGCGGGCGAGCTTCTCACGGACGGCGGCGAGTCGCTTCAGCTCCGGGTGAAGGCTCGCCGCCCGTGCGACGTCGTCGTCCGGGCGCGTGCCCGCGCTCGTCCGGTCCGCGCCCCGATCCATCGCGCGCTCCGCGCGCGTCAGGAGGAAGTCGCCGAGCACGATGCGCGCGTTGCGCAAGGTCGGGCACACCGCGTACGCACGCTCGGCGAGCGTGATCTGCGCGTCGAAGCGCGGCGCGAGCTCCGCGCGGAACACCAGCAGCTGCGCGCAAGGAGCCGCCCAGGCCAGCGCCTCGCCGCGCTCGATGCGGGACGCGAGCGAGCTCCCGAGCTCGGCGAGCTCGTCGATCCACCGGCCGAGCTCGGACAGACGCCGCTCTCGATAGAGGTCCCAGGCGAAGTCGGCCAGGCGCTCGACGGCGAGGATCTCGAGATCCACGTCGCGATCGCACCGGCGCCAGGCCGCGCGCACGTCGGCGAAGAGGGCCGAGATCTCGGCGGTCTCGGGACGACGGGTGGCGAGCTCGTCGAGCCTCCGGCGCAGCGGCTCGATCGCCCGATCGATCGCGTCGAGCCTCGCGCGGGCGGCCCTCGGCGCGAGCTCCCCGCCGAGCGCCTCCGCCGCGCTCAGCGCGCGGAGCAGTGGACCCACGTCCGCAGCCGTGTCGCGCGCGCGCGCCTCGAGCGCCTCGACGACTGCGTCGAGCCCGATGCGCGCGGTGATCGCGGGCGTCGACGCCGCGGACGCCCCGAGGATCGGCCCCGCCAGCACGGCGAGATACTCCCGTCGCTCCGCGAGGGCGGCCCACGCGCGGATCGAGGCGAGCGCGCTCGCCTCCAGCGCGGCTTGGGCGCCGCCGAGGCGCAGCGCGGCCCGCAAGCGAACCGACTCGAGCACGGCGACGGCGTGCAAGCGGCGGCTGGCCACGCCCTCGAAGGTCGGCGGGCGGATCGCCTCGGCCGCGTGGGCGCCGTCCCCTGCCTCTTCGATGGCGGGCAGCGCCCGGAGCGCCACGTCGGGCGTCAGCTCCGGGAGCGCGGCGATCAGCCCGATCTCGTCGTCGATCCGGCGGAGCAGCGCACGACGCGACGAGCGGAGCACCGCTCGAGGATCCACCCGGGGCCGCCCGCGTTCAAGGGACGCGCAGGGGGAACGCAGTCGGCGCTTTACTCGGTTTCGAGCCCTGGATTAGCATCGCGCTCGGTAGCTCGACGTACTCATGCCGCGGATCTCCATCATCGCGCCCGAAGGACGCGCGGAAGCCGACCTCCTGCCGCACAACACCCTCGGCCGGCACCCGAACAACACGGTGCAGATCCTCGATCGCATCGTGTCCAAGGAGCACTGCCACATCGACCTCGTCGAGGGCCGCTGGCTCCTGCGGGATCTCGGCTCGCTCAACGGGAGCTTCGTCAACGGAGAGCGGATCACCGAGCGCGCGCTGAACCCGGGCGACGAGATCTCCATCGGCTCCACACGCATCGTCTTCGATCCGGACGGGGCGGCCAACCGCCCGCGCGCCCCCGCGCCGACGCCCATCACCGCGCCCTTCGGCGGGCAGGCGCCCGCGCCGCAGGCACCCTTCCCGGCCGCTGGCGCCCCAGCCCAGCCCTTCCCCGCCGGGACCGCGGTCGGCCTCGGCCCGCCCGGGATGGGGAAGCCCGCCGGGGGTGCCTGGCAGCAGCCGATGCCGCAGGCACCAGCGCCGCACGCACCGCACACGGCGCACGCACCTCCGACGGCCCAGCCTCCCAACATCTCGAAGGTGACGATCGCGCCCGGCATGGTGGAGAGCCACATCCGGACGCGGCTCGGCATGGAGCAGAACTTCATGCCCGAGAAGCTGATCTACGACGTCGACACGCTCCGCCGCGACTACGAGAAGCTCCGCGTGTCGTACGAGCTGGCGCGCTCCATCGGCGCCGAGCTCGACGTGCAGAAGGTCCTCGAGCGCATCCTCGTCGGCGCGTTCCAGACGCTCAACGCCGACCGCGGCATCATCCTTCTCTACGACGACAACAAGACGCTCCAGCCGCGCTGCGTGCGCAACCGTCAGGGCAACCAGGATCCGAACGAGAGCGTGCTCATCTCCTCGACCATCGTCGAGCAGGTCACGCGCACGCGCGAGGCCGTGCTCTCGAGCGACGCGACGGTCGACTCGCGCTTCCAGGGCGCGCACTCGATCATCATGCAGGGCATCCGCTCGAGCATGGCCGTGCCGCTGCTCCACTCGGGCGAGCTCTTCGGTCTGATGCTGCTCGACTCGCAGATCGCCACGAACGCGTTCACCGAGAAGGACCTCCAGCTCTTCCAGAACGTGGCGAACCAGGCCGCCATCGCCATCCAGAACTCGCTCTTCGCCAGGAAGCTCGAGCAGGAGGCGATCACCCGCGACAAGTTCCAGCGCCTGCTCTCCCCGCAGATCGCCCAGCAAGTGCTCGACGGCAAGGTCGAGATCGCCAAGGGCGGCGAGGCGCGGCAGACGACCGTGCTCTTCAGCGACATCCGCGGCTTCACGTCGATGAGCGAGAGCGAGTCGCCCCAGATCATCGTCGACATGCTCAACGAGTACTTCGAGCTGATGGTCGACGTGATCTTCAAGTACGAGGGCACGCTCGACAAGTTCGTCGGCGACGAGATCATGGCGCTCTTCGGCTCGCCGGTCGGCCACCCCGACGACCCGAAGCGCGCTGTCCGCACGGCGCTCGAGATGATGGAGGTGCTCGGCCAGCTGAACCACCAGCGGCGCGGGCGCGGCGACCCCGAGATCAAGATCGGCATCGGCATCAACACCGGCGAGGTCGTCGCGGGCTACCTCGGCAGCAGCAAGGCGCTCGAGTACACGGTCATCGGCGACACGGTGAACACGGGCGCGCGCCTGTGCTCGGTGGCGAAGGCCGGCGAGGTCATCATCAGCCACAACACGTACCAGCACCTCGGCGACGGGTTCGAGTGCGTCGAGCTGCCGCCCGTGAACGTGAAGGGCAAGAGCCAGGCGCTCCGCATCTACAACGTCGTCGGCGAGCGAAAAGGCGCGTTCAGCACCGACCGGACGCGCCCCGCCTGACGCGCTAACATCGCCCAATGGCCGGGCTGCTCCGGAAGCGGAAGACGAAGTGCGACGCCTGCGGTGAGATCATCGCAGAGGCCCCGGCGGGGCACGGCGTCATCGTGTCCGTGCGCGGCGAGGCGGTCGCCCACGAGGACAAGCCGCTCTGCGAACGCTGCGCCCACGCGATCGGCATGACGGCGCTGTTCCGGTTCGCAGAGGAAGAAGAAGAAGGCTAGAAGCAGCGCTCTCGTGGATTGCTCGGCTCGCCCCACCGGTCCTTTCCTTCCGCGCGCCGATGGCCGGCGCCCCGGCCCCTCGTCGCGAGCCCTCCTCCCGTGAACTGGGCGCTCTCGATCGGCCTGCGCTACCTCCGCAGCAAGAAGACGAAGACCGTCTCCGTGATCTCCTTCATCGCGGTCTCGGGCGTCGCGCTCGGCGTGGCCGCGCTGCTGGCGGTGATGTCGATCACGTCGGGATTCCAGGAGGAGTTCCGGGACAAGGTCCTCGGCGTGAACGCGCACGTCCTCGTGATGCGCTACGGCGACTTCGAGGAGTACCGGGACGTCATCGCGCGGACCGAGGACATGCCGGAGGTCGCGGGGGCGGGGCCCTTCCTCATCAAGGAGATGATGCTCGCGAACGGCGACCGCATCGGCGGCGTGCTCGTGAAGGGCGTCGATCCCGAGCGGATGCCCACCGTCCTCGATCTCCCGGACCAGATCGTCGAGGGCTCGCTCGAGGGCATCCGCATCCCGGGCGCGCGGCCGCCGCGTCGGCCCGAGGACGCCTCCGACCGCGATCGACGCGACGACGGAGACGGCGGTGAGGATCTCGACGCGTATCTCGAGGGGGTGAGCGCGCGCTTCGAGGGTCGCGCCCCCGATGCACCCGCGCCGGCCCCGCCGCCCGCGACCGAGCCCGAGGGCCCGCCGCCCGGCGTCATCGTGCCCCTGCCCATCGTCGACGTCCCGACGCCTGCGGAAGCGGAGGCGGCGCTCGCGCGGATGCAGTTCGACGACGTCACGCGAGGCGAAGAGGCCGGTCTCGATGGAACGACGGCGCCCGACGCGCTGCCCACCGAGTCGCTGCCCGGGCTGGTCGTCGGCGTCACGCTCGCGGAGAACCTCTCGATCCACGTCGGCGACAGGGTCCGGGTCATCTCGCCCATGGCGGGGCTCGACACGTCCCTCTTCCACCACGGGCCCACCACGCCCGTCAGCCGCGAGTTCCGCGTCATCGGGATCTTCTCGGCGGGCTTCGAGGAGTACGACACCCACCTGGTCTACGCGGACCTCTACGAGGTCGAGGGCTTCTTCCAGAACGGCGACAGCGTGGACGGCGTCGAGATCCGCCTCCACGACCCGGGCGACGCGGCGATGATCTCACGCCGGCTCGAGCGGCTCCTCGGCGGCGGCCCCTATCACACGATGGACTGGGAGGAGCTGAACCACAACCTGTTCACGGCCCTCGAGATCCAGAAGGTCATGCTCAGCCTCGTCATCGCGACCATCATCTTCGTCGCCGCGTTCAACGTGATCGCCACGCTCATCATGATCGTGCTCGAGAAGAAGCGGGAGATCGCGATCCTGAAGGCCATGGGCGCGCGCGACTCGCACGTCCTTTCGCTCTTCGTCGTGCAGGGGCTGGCGATCGGCCTCTTGGGCACGGCGATCGGGCTCGTGCTCGGCGGCGGCGTGTGCGTGCTGCTCGAGCGCTATCGCCTGCCGCTCGATCCGCACGTGTACCTGATCGACCACCTCCCCATCCAGACGGACGGCGGCGTGTTCGCCTGGACCGTCGCGATCGCCCTCGGGATCTGCCTCTGCGCCACGCTGATCCCGAGCTGGTGGGCCGCGCGTCTCCTGCCGGCCGACGGCGTCCGGCACGAGTAGACGGCGGCGCTCGCTACCCGACGCGTCGGGGCCGCCCACGCCGCGCCGGGCTCTCGAGCCCGTGCTTGGCGAGCAGCCGATGGATCGTCGTGCGGTGGACACCGAGCGCCCTCGCCGCGTGGCTCCGGTTGCCTCGATGCTCGGCGAGGGCCGCCTCGAGCTCCGCGCGCGTCGGCTCGCGCGAGCGGGCTGCGCGCGGGGCGCCCGCGAGGCCGAGATCGGCCGCGTGCAGCGCGTCGCCGTCCGCGACGACGGCCGCGCGCCGCAGGGCCTGCTCGAGCTCGCGCACGTTGCCCGGGAGCGCATGCACCGCGAGCGCGCGGAGCGCATCGGGCGCGAGCGGCCGCGCCTCACCGAGCCGCCCGAGGATCGACGCCGTGAGGGCCGCGAGATCCTCGCGCCGCTCGCGGAGCGGGGGTAGCCCGACGCGGACGCCCGCGATGCGGAAGTAGAGATCCTCGCGGAACGTCCCGCGCTTCACCTCCGCCGCGAGGTCCCGGTTGGTCGCCGCGACGATGCGCACGTCCACCTTCACGCCGCGCGTCGCCCCGACCGGCCGCACCTCGCCGTCGGAGAGCACGCGCAAGAGGCGCGCCTGCATCGAGAGCGGCATCTCGCCGATCTCGTCGAGGAAGAGCGTCCCGCCATCGGCCGCACGGAACAGACCGGGCTGGTCCCGTACGGCCCCGGTGAACGCACCGCGCACGTGCCCGAAGAGCTCGCTCTCGAGCAGCGGCTCCGGCAGGGCGCCGCAGTTGACGGAGAGCATCGGCCGCTCTCGGCGCGGGCTCTCGCGGTGCACGAGGCGCGCGAGGAGCTCCTTGCCGGTGCCCGACTCGCCCTCGACCAGCACCGAGATCGCGCTCGGCGCCACGCGACGTGCCAGATCGACGGCCGCGCGGAGCGCGCGGCTGCGCCCCACGATTCCCTCGGCCGCCTCGCTCGCCTCCTCGCGTGACGCGAGCGAGCGCGAGAGCCGCTCGACCTCGAGCGCACGCGCCTGGGCGTCGGCGCGCAGCTCCTCCTGCGCGACGACGAGCTGACGCTCGCGCTCGGCCGCAGCGGCGTGGAGACGTGCGTTCTCCAGACAGAGCCCGATCACGTCCGCGAGGGCCTCGACGACCTCGAGGTCGGCGTCGGAGAAGCGCGCTCGCTCGAAGCGATGGTCGAGGTAGAGGGCGTGGAGCACCTCGTTGCTCCGGCCGCGGATCGGCACGCAGAGGATCGAGCGCACGCCGAGGTCGAGGATGCTGCGGGCGAAGGCGAGGTCCGGATCGTCGGACGCGCTCGCGGTGACGAGCGGCTCGCCCGTCGAGAGCACGCGCTCCGCGACCGATCGACTGAAGCGGAACCGGCTGTTCTTGATGGTCTCGCGATCCAGGTTACGGGCGACGCTGACGACGGGTCGCCCGGGTCGCCGCGCGAGGAGAAACGCGCGCTCCGCGTGGGTCAGCGCGATCGCCTCGTCGACCGCCGCCTCGAGCACGAGCGTCTCGTCGGTCGTGCGCAGCGTGCGGCGCAAGAGCGAGGCGATGGCGCGCGCCGCCGGGTCGAAGCGGGACCCACGGGCCGACGACGCAGCGACGTCCGGGAGCGAGTGGCGCGCGAGGAAGCGCTCGCGCAGGCCCGGCGGCACGTGGAGCGCGAGGGATCCACGCAGCGCTCGCGCGCGCGCCTCGAACGACGACGCCGCGCCCGTCCCGAGACGCTCGTGAGCAGCCCGGAGCGCCAGCAAGATCCGCAGCGCCGCCTCGCGCTCGCCGGCACCCTCGGCGTCGGCCAGCGCGACCTCGAGCGCGCGCGCCGAGCCCGCCGTGTCGCCCCGCGCGTCCCGGAGCCGCGCCGAGAGGAGCGCGACTCGCGCGCCGAGCCCGGCGTCACGCGCGGCGCTCGATCGCCCGACGACGAAGACCTCGGCCTCGGCGAGCTCGCCATCCTCCGCGGCCATCTCCGCGCGCAGCAGCGCACACTCGAGCGCCTGACGCTCCGCGCCGGCACCCACGAACGCCTCGTGGGCCGCCTCCGCCAGCGCGCGCGCGCGAGCGCGATCGCGGCCCGCGTGGGCGACCTCCGCCTGGATCATGCGCGCCTGCGCGACGGCCACGATCGCGCCGGCCTGCTCCGCCACGCGCTCCGCGCGCTCGAGCAGGGGCTCTGCCTCGGCGCCGGCGCCGACGAGCTCGAGCAGCATGCCGAGGTTCGTGAGCGCCGCGGCCTCCGAGGGGCCCCGGCCGAGGTCCCTCGCCAGCGCCACCGCGCGCTCGTAGTGGCCGATCGCGAGATCGACCTCGAAGAGCGCGTGCTCCGCGGCAGCGAGGTTCATCAGGTGGGGCGAGAGTGCGCTGCGGTCGCCCGCGCGCTCGGCGGCGGCGAGGGCCTCGACGTAGCCCGCGCGCGCCTCCCTCCATCGGCCCGACATCGCGTGCACGCCCGCGACGCGCGCGTGTGACTGCGCGAGCGGGCGCGCCTCCCCGCTCTGGCTCGCCCGCTCGAGGGCGCGCTCGGCGAGCGCGAGCGCGGCGCCCACGTCGCCGGACCGGAGCGCTGCGTCGCTCGCCACGCACCACAGCCGCACGACGGTCGCCGGCGTCGCGTCGGGCTCCGCCGCCGCCGCCTCCGCGAGCGAGCGCGCCTCCGCGAGCCTGCCCTGCGTGAAGAGCGCTGCCGCGACGAGCGCGGAGAGCTCGGCCCGCTCTGCCGCCGGCAGCCCTGCGCGATCGCGGAGCGCGACCAGCGCGTCGGTCCGCCCGAGTCGCTCGAGCGCACGGCCGAGCGCGAGGAAGTCGGCGGTCGAGAGAGGGCAAGCTCGCTCGAGCGCGCTGAACACGTCCGCGGCCGAGGCGAGCTCGCCCGCGTCCGCGAGGGCGCGTCCGAGCAGCGCGCGCGCGCGACGTGGGCCGCGCGCGCGCAGATCCGGCCAGCGCGCGGACAGCAGGGCCACGGCCACGCGCGGCGCCCCGCGCGCCAGCGCGGTGAGCGCCGCCGGAACGGGGTCCGCGGAGGGCGTGCG
>JBGAQA010000149.1:0-11425 GCA_044220955.1 Sandaracinaceae bacterium | reverse complement strand
GCACCGTGCAGCGCGTGGTGGCGAAGCGCCTCGCGACCGTGGCCGCCGGGCTGGGGGTGACCCCGCACGCGCTGCGCCACTCGTTCGCGAGCCACCTGCTCGACGCGGGCGCCGACCTGCGCGCGATCCAGGAGCTGCTCGGCCACGCGAGCCTCTCGACCACGCAGCGCTACACGCACGTGACGATCGACCGCCTGATGGCCGTGTACGACACGGCGCACCCGATGGCGAAGACCGGGTCGGACGAGCGCTGACGGCGCGGCGGGTCGAGGGGTCGGGTCCGACGTGCGTCCCGCCCGGACGGAGCGCCGGCTACGCCTCGTCGAGCAGCGCGCGCACCTTGGCCGTGAGCTCGGCCGCCGAGAAGGGCTTGCCCACGAAGCGCGCCGCCGACTGCATGACGCCGTGCTGCAGGATGGCGTCGTCGGTGTACCCCGACATGAACAGCACCTTGAGCCCGGGACGCAGGCCGCTGACGCGCTCGGACAGCTCGCGCCCGCTCATGTGCGGCATCACGACGTCGGTGAGCATCAGGTCGATGGGCCCGGTGTGTCGCTCGCACAGGAGCAGGGCGTCGCCGCCGCTCGCCGCCGAGAGCACGGTGTAGCCGGCCTTCTTGAGGATGCGCTCGGTCACGCGGCGCACGACCTCCTCGTCCTCGACGAGCAGGATCGTCTCGCGCCCGGTCGCGTCGACCGGCTCGGGCCGCCGCCGGCCGTCGGCGACCGGCGCGTCCACGCGCGGCAGGTAGACGTGGAAGCTCGAGCCCCGGCCCGGCTCGCTGTGCACCGAGATCGTGCCGCCGCTCTGGTTGACGATCCCGTGCACCATGGAGAGCCCGAGGCCGGTGCCCTTGCCCTTCTCCTTGGTGGTGAAGAAGGGCTCGAAGATTCGCTCGCGCGTGGCCGCGTCCATCCCGGCCCCCGAGTCGGTGACGGCGAGCATCACGTAGGAACCGGGGCGCACCGGCTCGTGGCGCGCGGCCGATCGCTCGTCGATCTCGCGGTTGGCGGTGAGGATCTTGAGCGTGCCGCCCTTGGGCATGGCGTCGCGCGCGTTGACCGCCAGGTTCATGATCACCTGCTCGATCTGCCCGGGATCGGCGACGACGTTGCCGAGCTCGCGCTCGAGCTCGAGGCTCACCTCCACGTCCTCTCCGATCAGGCGCTTGAGCATGCCCTCGATGCCCGAGACGACGTGGTTGAGCGTCAGCACCTCGGGCTCGAGGATCTGCCGACGGCTGAAGGCCAGCAGCTGGCGCGTGAGCGAGGCGGCACGCTCGGCGGCGGCGCGGATCTCCGTGAGGTCCCGGAACAGGGGATCGCCCCTGCGCACGGCGTCGAGCGCGAACTCGGCGTTGGCCAGCACGACGGAGAGGAGGTTGTTGAAGTCGTGGGCCACGCCGCCCGCCAGCCGACCCACGGCCTCGAGCTTCTGCGAGGAGTGCAGCTGCTCCTCCAGGCGGTGGCGCTGCTCCTCGGCGTTCTTGCGCGTGCTGATGTCCTCGATGACCGAGACGAACCAGTCGGGCGTGCCGTCGGGCTTCTTGATGAGCGAGACCGTGAGGTTGATCCAGACCACGCCGCCGCCCTTGTGCAGGTAGCGCTTCTCCATCGAGTAGGTCTGGATGCTGCCTTCGAGCATCCTCTGCACGTAGGCGAGATCCGCCTCCAGGTCCTGCTCGTGGGTGATGTCCTGGAAGGTGAGCGCGGCCAGCTCGTCGCGCGTGTAGCCGACGATGTCGCACAGCTTCTGGTTGAAGCGCACGAAGCGCCCGTCGGTGGAGACGTGCGCGATGCCCACCGCGGCCTGCTCGAAGGTGGCGCGGAACCGCGCCTCGCTCTCGCGCATGGCCTGCTCGGCCGCCTTGCGATCGGTGATGTCGCGGCTGAGCCCGAGCACGCCCTGGGGCGCGCCGTCCGGGCCGCGCACGGGCACCGCCGTGGTCAGGAACCAGCGCTTGCCCTCCGAGCCCGGCAGCGAGTCCTCCACGTCCACCTGCTCGCCGGTCTCGAGCGCGCGCCGCAGCGTGGCCTGAAGCTTCGCCTGGCCCGCGGCCTCCTCGGGGTGGGCTGCGTACCAGGCCGCGCACCAGCTCGTCATCTCGCGGGCCGCGCGGTTCATGAACACGGGCCGCAGCTCGAGGTCGAAGCGGGTGACGAGGTCGGGCAGGGCGTCGAGGAACTCGCGCATCTCCTCCCCGCCCTGCCCCGCGGAGCCGAGCAGCGCTGCCACCTCGGTCGCGTCGCGACGCATGCCGGTCCCCCGCCTCCCTAGAATAGCCCGCGCGAGCGTCGCGGCGCCACGAGGGGTATCGGCCGGTACGGCGCCGACCTTGAGGGGTCACGACCGCGCCACGCGTCCGCCCGATCCAGGACGTGGTGCCGTGCGCTATGCATGCGGCATGGAGCCGACGACGTGCCTGGTCACCGGAGCGAGCGGCGGCATCGGCCTGGCGACCGCCCGCGAGCTCGCGCGCCGCGGCATGCGGGTGAGGATCGTCGGACGCAGCGAGGACAAGCTGGCCGCGGCCGTCCGGGCCATCGGCGGCGAGGACGTCGTCTCGTTCCGCGCGGACTTCTCCTCCCTGGACGAGGTGCGCGCGCTCGCGGCGCGGCTGCTCGCCCGAGGCGAGCCCCTGCACGTGCTGGTGAACAACGCGGGCGTCTGGCACCCCGACTTCCAGCTCTCGCGCGATGGCTACGAGGACACGTTCGCCGTGAACCACCTGGCGCCCTTTCTGCTGACCCGGCTCCTGCTCCCGCGGATGCGCGAGACGACGGGCGATCGACGCATCGTCCACGTCAGCTCCCGCCTCCACGCGCAGGCAGGTCAGACGGCGTCTCTGACGGGCCGGGCGGTTCACCTCGCCAACGTCCTGGGCTTGCGGGTGGCGGCACACGGCGCCCGCCTGGACTTCGATGCCATCGATCGCCGGGAGGGCTTCCGCGGGATCGAGGCCTACGCCCGGAGCAAGCTCGCGCAGGTGATCTTCTCGCGCGAGCTCGCCCGCCGCGAGACGAGCGTGACGTCGAACGCGGTCCATCCCGGCTCGGTGTCCACCGACGTCACCCGCGACAATCGTGTGCTGGCCGCGCTCGCGCCTCTCGCCCGCCGCGTGCTCAAGACCCCCGAGCAGGGCGCGCGGACCAGCGTCCACGTCGCGTGCGAGCCGTCGCTCGCGGGCGTCAGCGGGCGCTACTTCGCGAGCGCGCGCGAGGCGCAGCCGGCGCGGGTCGTCGACGATCCCCTCGTCGCCGCGCGCCTCTGGAAGCTCAGCGCCGAGCGCGTCGGGCTCCACGAAGAGACGTGAGCGATACCCACGCTGAATCATTGCGGGCCTTTGAGACGCCGTCCATCCTCGACGCCATGAACCGCATTCTGACCGTCACCTTCTCGCTCTCCGTCCTGCTCGGATGCTCGAGCACGCCGGCACCCGCGAACGACGCGGCGGTGTCGGGAACCGACGCGGGCGACACGCCCGACACCGGAGGTGGCCTGACCGACACGGGTGGCCCCGGCGTCGACGCGGCCACCCCGTGCGGCTCCGTCGTCGGTAGCGTGATGTTCCCGCCGTTGCCTACGAGTTGCCTTCCCCGGTGCTCGGCAGACACCCTCGCCGCGGTGGCCGCGTGCGGGACGGAGACCTGCCAGACGGAGGCGGAGATATTCGACTCGACTCCGATGGCGCTGGTGGCGACCACGGCGGGAGCCGAGGGCTTCGACTGCCAGCGCTGCAACGTCTGGCAGCGCCTGTCGTGCCAGGAGGCCTCTTGCCCGTCCGAGGTCTCGGCACACCAGTCGTGTCTCATGGCGAACCCGGGAGATCCGACGCCGTGCTCGACGCAGACGAGCGCGCTGAACGACTGCCTCCTGGCCAACATGACCGCCTATCAGAGCTGCTTCAACTCTCGATCGCGCGAGTGCTTCCCCTGAGCAGCTGAGCCCGGCGCGACCCGCGCGCCCGCCTCGTCTCGGTGAGCTCGGCGGAGCCGACGCGCATGCCCACGACCGTCGCCCTCGGCATTCCGCGTATCCTCGGCGCGCATGCGAATCTCCCGCGGACTGGTCGCGCTGCTCCTGCTCGCTGGCTGTGGCGCGACGTCGCTCACGAGCGCGACGCCGGCCGATCCACCGCCGGCCGCCGCACCGGCAGCGTGGGAGCTCGCGCTCCTGCCCTCGCACGACGCCTGCTCGGTCGAGGCGGCACACCCCGACGGAGCGGGCTGGGTCGTCACGGTGTGCGGCATGCGCGTGCGCGTCGAGGGGACCGAGGTCGCTTCTGCCGGAGACCTCACCGCGTCGCCCATCACCGCGATCGCGCGCATCGAGGACGCGTGGGTCTTCCTCACTCGCGCGGGCGAGGTGTTCCGGGCCGCGAGCCCGCTCGGGACGCTGGCGCCCGTCGGGGACCTCGGGGGATCGCCGCTCGGGCGCGTCCTGTCGCGCGAAAGGCGTCTGGCGATCCTCGACGTGAACGCGCGGCTCTTCGTCGCGGGCGAGATCGACGTGCGCCGGGTGGAGTCGGCGCTGCCCGTCGTCGACGCGACGTTCGCGAGCGCCTCGCTCGGCCTCTACGTCGATGCCGGGGGCGGCGTCCAGGTGACCCACGATGGCGGCGCGCACTTCGAGCTCATCACGCTCCCCGAGGACGCGGGCACCGCGAGCCGTGTCTTCTCGGAAGACGGCGTGCCGCACGTCGTGACCTCGCTCGGGCGCTGCTTCGCCGTGACCGAAGAGGGCAGTGTGCGCGACACGGGCCGTCCGCCGCCGCCGCGCGCCGCGCCGGCCGCGCTCGCCGCCGAGATCGAGCGGCGGGTGCTCGATGCGGTCGACGACGCCGACGAGATCGTCAGCGGCATGTCGGACGGCGGACGCATCGTCGTCCGACGCGGCGACGGGCTGGTCGTGCTCCCCGGAGGGGCCGCGCTCCCGCCACCGGGCGAGGCGTGCACGGACCCCCGCTTCCGGGGAGAGGCGATCGTGATCGGGTGCGAGAACGGTCTGTACCGCACCGAAGGGCCGGGCTCCTCCTGGGAGCGGATCGGCGGCGTCACGAGGGTGCGCGCGTTCGCGATCGATCCAACGAGCGACTCCTTCGCCGTGCTCGGTGCGTGCAGCGCTGGCGACGACGGCGGCGTGGAGCGGGGCGCGCTCTGCGTCGGCTCGCCGCGAGGAGCGCACGACGAGGCCGTCGCGGATCTCCGGGGTGCGAGCTTCGGCTGGTCGGAGGGGCTCCTCGTCGCCGGCCTCGAGCGCGATCACGACGAGCCCGCGGTCGTCGTGATCGACCCCGAGACCGGGGCACGCGCGCCGCTCGGCACCCCGGAGGGTGTGCACCCATCCCTGCTCCGCGAGCCGGCCGTCGATGGGACCCTGCTCGTGACCGAGCGCGGCACGCACAGGCTCTTCGTCGGCAGCGCCCGATCCGGGACCACGGAGATCACGCCTCCCGCGCTCACCCGGGAAGAGATCCGATCTGCCGGCGCGCTCGATCGCGCGCACCTGTGGATCGAGGACGAAGCGCTCTGGCTCAGCAGCGACGGCGGCGGCACCTGGGAGATCGCGGACGCGCCCTGGCCGCTCTCGGCGGGCACGGCGGCGCGGTGCCGCGGCCGGTCGTGCTTCTTCGGAGCCGGGATCTGGCTGCCGGCCGGGGGCTCGCCGTTCCCGCGCGTGGTGGTTCGTGGCCACACCGACGGTCGGGACGTGGCCGACCCGTCGCTCCCGCTCGCGCGGAGCGCGCTCTCGTGCGAGGTGCCGCATCGGTGGAGCGGACATCCGCTCCCGGGCGCGCCTGGCGCTCCCTCGGCGCGCTTGCTCGTGGCGAACGGGTGGGTGTCGATCGAAGGCCCGAGCGCGGACGCGTGGACCGCGGGACCGCTCGCCGGCCGGGCCGGCGGCATCCACGCCGGCGCGCCTTTCGAGGTGCGCCTCCGCGCCGGCGACGTCGCGCCGATGGCCGCGCCGACGGACGAGCGCTCGCCCTCGCGCGTGACGACGCGCCTGCTCGCCGTGACGCCGGGCGTCGCGTTGCTCGAGCGGCAGCGCGACGACGACGGTCCCTACCCGCCGCTCGCCATCGATCTGGTGGCCCTCGGCGCCGGCTTCGCCCCGCTCCGGCTGCCGCTCCCGACCGAGCTCGTGACGAGCTGGGTCGCGCGCCCACGGGTGCGCGAGGTGCTGCCGCTGGCCGACGGCTCCATCGCCGTCCGCGTGGCCGACGGCGCGCACGGCGAGTTCCTCGTGGATGCGAGCGCGGACCTGGTCCTGGTCGTCGGGCCGGACGGAAGCGTCCGCCACCGCGCGTTCGAGTCGGGACCCGTCTCGAGCGCGCGCGCGCTGGCCGTCGACCGCGCCGGGCGCGTCGGGATCGTGACGGCGCGCCTCGCGGGTGACCTCGCGTTTCTCCCGATCGACGCGAGCGCGCCGCTCGCGCTCGCGCGGCCGCCCGCGTGGGTGACGCGCGTGTGCGGCGCCGGCGACCCGTGGGACGTCGAGCTCGCCGGCTGGCTCGAAGAGAGCGCGCCGGACCCCGCCTTCGTCGCGATCGACACCGGCGTGGACGACGACGCGGTGGCGAGCCCGATCACCCGGCTGTCCGCGGACGGAAGCGCGTGCCTGCGCGGAGCGACCGTCGTGGGCGAGGTGCGCAGCGCGCACGATCCGGTGACGGACCTCGATCGAGCAGGTCTCGAGGTGCAGATCGGAGACGGAGGCCTCGCGGGCACGCTCGTGTCGCCCGCGGGGGTCCTCGCGGTGCGATGTAGCGTCGTCGCGCACGGGCCCGATGGTCGCGCCTCGCCGCCACGCGGAAGCGTGGCCCTGGGCAGGACGTCCGACGGCACCCTGGGCGTGGTGCTCGGGTACTCGGGGGCGCACGTCCCGGGTCTCTTGCGCGGCGACGCCTGGTCGCTCGGCGCGACGGTCACGGCGGCACACGGCGCGACCGATGGAGAGCGACCGCGCTTCGTGCCTGGTGCCGCGCAGCCGGCCGCGAGCGTCCAGACCGACGACGGCCTGACGCTCTGGACGGCCTCCGGAGTCGGCGGGGGCGACGCGAGCGCTGGCCCGGCGGCCCTGCTCGTGTCCACGGCGCAGGCGGAGGGGCGCGGGCGAGTGACGATCCGCGTGGGTGACGACGGCGCCAGGCGCGCGCTCGACACCGGGGCGCGCACGCCGGCGGGCGCAGCTGCCCTGCGGCTCGTGTCGGGAGACATCGCGCTCGGCGTCGTGCTCTGCGACGACGAGGCGGCGCACGACGAGGGCGGCTGTTCGCTCGACGCGTTCGAGAGCGTGGGCGCGGAGCTGCGCGCCCGTGGCTCGTTCGCGCTGTCCTCCCGGCGCAGCTACGACGCGGACGACCTCTCGTGGACGATCGCGTCGTCAGGGCGCCGCCTCCTGCTCGCCGTCGCGGCCGAGCCTACGTATCGGGCGGTCGACGCTGCGCTGGCGCGCGGAGCGCCGCGACCGCTGCCACACGTCGTCGTGCTGGAGTCCGTCGGCGCGAACGTCCGGCCGGTCGGCCCCGAGATCGTCGCCAGCAGCCCCTACGCGCACACGGAGGTGCTCGCCGTCACGTGGGGCGCGCGGCCGCGCGTCGCGTTCACCGACACGGTCAGCTACTGGGATCGTGGCGGGTACGTCCGCGTCGTCGAGCTCCGCGGGCGCGACTGGATCGACGTCGCGGCGCCGTGGCCTTACCTCGGGCGCGTCGCCGCGGCCTTCGCGGGTAGCGCGCTCGTGGTGGTCTCGACCGCCGGCGCGGAACCGATCGAGCCGTCGGCCGAGCGCCGCGCGTATCCGCAGGCGGCCCGGCTCGACGGAGGCGCGTGGACGCCACTCTCGATCGGGCCGGTCCCGATCCCGCCGCCGCTCCCCGTGGTCCCGCACGTCCGCGCGTGAGGACGTCGAACGCGGCTCGGAACGCGCACGATCGCGGCCGCCAGCGCGAGCCCGAGCAGGCCGAGCAGCCCGTGCGACGCGGGCCGGCCGGCCGAGACCGCGCAGAACGCGCCCGAGCAGGGAGGATCGTAGGGCACGACCATCGCGGCGGGGTCCGCGGTGTCGGTCGTGTCGAGGCAGCGCGGCACGCTACGCGCGCCGATGTTGCCCGCCGTGTCCATGAGCGCGGCGGTGAAGCAGAAGGTGCCGGTCGCGCGGAGCGGTCCGCCGTCGCGCTGGTGCCCCTCGGCGCCGCCGAGCACGACGCTCGAGACGAGCGTGCGGCCGGGCGCGCCGCGGTCGTACGCCATCCCGAGCGCGGGCGTCGTGCTCGCCGTCGCCTCGGCCTCCGTCGCGCCGACGAACACGACCGTGACGAGCTGCTCGATCGGCGTGCGGTCGTCGGTGCCGGCGACCTCGAGCACGAGCGCATCCACCTGACAGCTGCGGCCCGTCGCGGGCGCGTCGTCCGAGAGGAAGACGGTCACGTCGACGAGATCTGCGACCGAGGGAGGCGTCGTGTCTGCGGGCCCGAAGACGAGCGCGTGCCGGCAGGTGCCGGTGGCGGGACAGTCGTCGTCCGGGAAGAGCGTCGTGCCCTCGGCGGGCGGGCTCGTGGGGCGGCGCACCTCGAAGCCGAGCGACGCGCTGAGCGACGCGTCCCGGACGAGGGCGAAGCGGCGGCCCCCTGCGTCGTGCCACTCCAGGGAGGAGGTGAAGAGGCCGTTGGTCGGGAACCCGTCGGCGGCGAACCAGGGCGAGGCCGGACTCTGTTGTGGGCCCGGCGTGATGGAGCAGCTGCACGCGGAGGCAGGGGTCGGCGACCCGGGGAAGGAGAGGAGCGCGAGCAGGAGCGAAGCGAGGACGGGGCGCATGGTGAAGACGACCTCGGAGCTGTGTCGTGGCGTGCCGCGACGGAACCGTGCGTGCCGGAGAGAGCACGGACCGGGCCAGCGAGCTCGGGGCTCGGGCTCGGGCTCGGGCTCGGGCTCGGGCTCGGGCTCGGGCTCGGGCTCGGGCTCGGTCTCGGTCTCGGGCTCGGGCTCGGGCTCGGGCTCGGGCTCGGGCTCGGGCTCGCTCTCGCTCTCGCTCTCGCTCTCGACCTCGCTCTCGACCTCGCTCTCGACCTCGACCTCGCCCTCGCTCTTGTCCTGTTGGGCAAGCGGGCGCGCCTTGTGGCGCATCAACTCGCGCCATCGGAGCCGGCGTACCCGTTGCCGTGTCCCGTCCCGTACGACGGGGTCGGAGCTCGAGTCGCGCCCGGCGGCGCGTGGGAAGGAATCGGGGAATGCGCGAAGGAATGTCTCTCGGTGCGCTGCTTCTGGTCGTCGCGTGCAGCAGTCCGGCCAGTCCCAGTGACGCCGGCTCGGGGGGCATCGACGCGGTGAGCTCGCCGGACACGGGCACCGACGGCGGCCGGCCCTCGGGGACGCCCCGCGACGGTCAGGTGGGCATGCACGACCAGTTCGCCTGCGTCCGTCGCTCGGGCGGGACCGTCGAGTGCTTCTCGACCCAGCTCGCCTCACCTCAGCTCGCGCCGCTCGCCGGTCTGACCTCCGTCGCGCTGCTGGCGCCGAACGCGCGCCACGCCGTGCTCGACGACGGCACCGTCGTCGCGCTCAACCCGGATGCGGCGATGCCGGTCACGCCGGTGAGCGGGCTCGCGGGCGTCGCGCGCTTCGACAACGAGCGGGTGTACTGGGCGGTGGGCACCGACGGCTCGGTCCGGTGGCGCGGGTCTTCGCCGACGTACGCCCCGGTCGCGGGCATCGCGGGAGCCACGCAGGGCACCACGCACGGCCTCGTGGGCTGCGCCGTCGTCGCCACGGGCGAGGTGCAGTGCGCGACGTTCGCCGGGACCCTGGACTTCCAGGCCGTGGAGACGATCCCCGGAGTCGCCGGGGCAGCGCAGGTGGAGCTCGGCGACCTCGTGGGTGGTGTACGGCTGGCCGACGGGCACGTGCAGCAAGTCCGGCGGCAGGCGGCATGGACGGTTTCGGAGGTCACCGGGATCAGCGACGCGGTGGACCTGGCGTGCGCCGACCGGCACTGCTGCGCGCTCCACACCGGCGGCTCGGTGAGCTGCTGGGGCATGAACGACCACGGGCAGCTGGGCCTCGGGACCACCGACATGATGATGCACCCCACGCCGGCGGCCGTGGCCGGTGTCGACGCGGTCGTCGACGTCGCGGTCGCGCAGAACGGGTCGGTGGTCGTGCGGGCCGACGGCGTGGTGATGTTCTGGGGGGTCAACGGCTCCGCGCCGCAGGTCGTGATGTCGATGTAGTCGTCGCCGGGACGTTCACCGACGCCGGGGTCACGAAGGCGAGATCCTCGTCGACGAGACCGTCGCCGTCGTCGTCGACCGCGGCGGTGCCATCCGCGCGGCGCCGCAGGCGCCGCGCCTCTCGGGAAACAGCGCGGCGCGCGAGCGCCGCACGTTCGAGCCCGTTGGCGCGGGCGCGCGAGATCCTCGCCACATGAAGCCCGCCCTTCGCGCGCACTCGTGGCTCTGCTTCGCGGTCATCCGCGCGTGTCTGCGCGTCGCCATCGCGATCGACGACCACCGTCGGTGGGCCGACAAGCAGGGACGGCGGCTGCTCGCCTCGCTGCGCCGCCTGCTCGACCGCGTCGTCGGCCCCGCGGCGCGTCGGCACCCGTTCTCCGTGCCCAGGAGGCCGCCCTGGAATCGCACGCCGCCGCACGTCGAAGACGAGGTGGCACGCCTCCGCGCCGAGCATCCCGAGCTCGGCGCCGGCAGCCTCGCGCAGCTCCTGCGTCGCGTCCGCGGTTTCCGCCTCCACCGGGAGACCGTGCGCAAGATCCTGCGCCGCGAGCGCGTGCGGATCGCGGAGATGGCGCGCGAGCGCCAGCGATCGCGGCGCCGGATCCGGGTGAAGCGCGCGCTCGAGCTCTGGGGCGCGGACCTCACGCTCGTGTGGCTGCTCGGCTTCTTCCCGGTGTGGCTCGTGTGCGTGGTCGACTACCACGGCAGCCGCCTCGTCGCGCTCGAGCGCGTGCTCGCGCCGACTTCGGCCGCCGTGATCGGCGTGCTCGACCGCGCGTTCGAGCGCCACGGGCGACCCGATCGGCTGCTCACGGACAACGGCGGGCAGTTCACTTCGTTCGCGACGCGGGCGTTTCTCGTGGAGCGGAGCGTCGACCACACGACGACGCGTCCGCGGCACCCGTGGACCAACGGCCGCATCGAGCGCCTCTTCGGCACGTTCAAGCGGACGGTGTTCGCGCACGTCTGGCTCTTCGCGTCGCTCGCGCAGATCGACCGCTCCTGCCGGGACTTCGTGGTCTTCTACAACCGCGACCGCCCGCACTCGTCGTACGGCGGCCTCACGCCGGACGAGGTCCACGCGGGCGAGCGCGCTCCGCGCGGCACGCGCGGCCGCATCACCTATTTCGATGGCCGCATGCACTGGTACCGCTTCGGGTAGCGCGAGGCGCCGGGCTCGACGTACGCCCCGGC
>JBGAQA010000148.1:0-11562 GCA_044220955.1 Sandaracinaceae bacterium | reverse complement strand
CTCGACCTCGACCTCGACCTCGACCTCGACCTCGACCTCGACCTCGACCTCGACCTCGACCTCGACCTCGACCTCGCCCTCGACCTCGACCTCGACCTCGCCCTCGACCTCGCCCTCGCCCTCGCCCTCGACCTCGACCTCGCCCTCGCCCTCGCCCTCGACCTCGACCTCGACCTCGCCCTCGCCCTCGCCCTCGCGCTCGCCCTCGCGCTCTTGCGATCCCCGGAGCAGCTCCGCGCCACCGGCTCGCACGTCGGCGACCTGCGCGGCGCTGCGCTCCACCGAGGTTGCCTGTTGCGGGCTACGCCCGCGGCTCGCCCTCGCCCTCGCCCTCGCATACAGTCGCCCCCGTGCGCGCCGCCCTCGCCGCTCTCCTGCTCGCGACGGTCCCCTCGCTCGCGCTCGCGCAGAGCGACGCGCTCCCGACCGGCGATCCGTCGGCGTTTCGCTTCTATCGCGCACCTGGCCACGGGTTCATCCTCGTCGACGACGCGCAGGTCGCCGGCGAGCTGACGCCCTACGTGGACGTGACGCTCGACTACGCGCACCAGCCCTTCCGCATCGCCGACCTCGCGTACTACACGGGCTCGCCGACCGTCCTCGCGCCGACCGGCCAGCACACCGACATCGTCGCGGGCATGCTCACGACGCAGATCACCGGCGCGCTGGCCATCGCGCGGCGCGTCCAGATCGGCCTCAACGTGCCGATCATCCTGTTCGAGACCGGCGAGTCGTTCCGCTGGGCGCAGGCGAACCCGACGGGCGGGGTGCCGATTCCCCGCAGCATCCCCGGCGGCAGCACCTCGACGCTCGGCGATCCGCGGCTGCACGTGCTCGTCACGATCGTCGACCCGGACGAGTCGGGCTGGTTCGGCCTCGCCGCGGCCGCGTGGGCCACCGCCCCCGTCGCGCACGCGCTCGCGCCACAGCACTACTCGGGCGACCCGAGCGTCTCGGCCGGCGGCCACTTGATCCTGTCGGCGCACGTCGAGCACTTCCGCGGCTCGATCAACCTCGGCGGCGCGTTCCACGATCCCGCACAGCTGATCTACAGCCGCCGGACCTCGGA
Source organism: Sandaracinaceae bacterium (assembly GCA_044220955.1). Classification (GTDB taxonomy): domain Bacteria; phylum Myxococcota_A; class Polyangia; order Polyangiales; family Sandaracinaceae; genus JBBSAT01. The sequence continues at coordinate 10,493 of JBGAQA010000148.1, read as the reverse complement.
GATGACGTGGGGCGCCGCCGGCTCGTACGACTTCGGGACGCTGGTCTCGGTGATGGCCGAGATCACCGGGCAGACCACCTTCGGTCTCGCCTTCGACGACGAGGCGCCGACCGAGATCCGCGCCGCGGGCCTGCTCCACCTGGACGACTTCACGCTCGCGCTCGGGCTCGGCGCGGGCGTCGCCTACGCGATCGGCGTCCCCGTCGTGCGCGTGACGCTCGGCGGGGCGTGGGCGCCCTCGGTCTCGCGCGACACCGACGCGGACGGCCTGCGCGACGACGTCGACTCGTGCCCCTCGGAGGCCGAGGACGCCGACGGCCGCCTCGACGAGGACGGCTGCCCCGAGGACGACGACGACGAGGACGGCGTGGGCGACGCGAGCGACCGCTGCCCGGACGAGGCCGAGGACCTCGACGAGCACGAGGACGACGACGGCTGCCCCGATCCCGACGACGACCACGACGGGATCCTCGACGGCTACGACTCGTGCCCGCAGCAGGCCGAGGACCGCGACGGCGACCGCGACGACGACGGCTGCCCCGACGTCGATCGGGACCGCGACGGCGTGCAGGACTCGGCGGATCGCTGCCCGGATCAGGCCGAGGACACCGACGGGCTCGCCGACGAGGACGGCTGCCCCGAGGACGACGCCGATCAGGACGGAGTGCCGGACACGAGCGACGAGTGCGCCGATCAGGCGGAAGATCTCGACCGCTTCCAGGATACGGACGGCTGCCCCGAGGAGGGGCCGACGCGCCGGCGGGCGACGGGCGGGACCGGCGGGACAACCGGGACGCCCAGAGCGCGGCACGGGCGGCGGCGGGTGCGATAGAGCGAGGGCGAGGGTGAGGGCGAGGGCGAGAGCGAGGGTGAGGGCGAGGGCGAGGGTGAGGGTGAGGGCGAGGGTGAGGGCGAGGGCGAGGGTGAGGGCGAGGGTGAGAGCGAGGGCGAGGGCTCAGCGCGTCAGCACCTCGAAGCCGCTCGGCTCGCTCCGCTGCCCGTCGGCAACCGCGACGACCACGTGCGAGCCCGGGGCCAGCCGCCAGCGCTCCCCGCGCAGCGCATGGCCGTCGAGCTCGAAGCGCACGCCGTCCTCGCTCGCCCGCAGCGTGATCTCCGGCGGCGCGGTCGCCGACCCGAGCAGCGTCGCCCCGTCACTCGGGTACGTGACGCGCGGGGCAGCGCGATGCTCGGCGTGCGCCGACGCCGCGATCACGACGCCCGCCGGCTGCGCATGCCGCGCCCAGTCCGCGTAGCGCGGCGCGAGCTCCAGCGATCCGTCGGCCGCGTGCCCGCGACACGTCTCGTGCGGCAGCGCGGCGGGGTCGAAGCGCTCGCGGCGCAGGTGGTGACAGCGCGGCCCCGGAAGCAGGCCCGTCTCGGCGCACACCGACACCGTCGCGAGCGCGATCTCGGGCGCCACCTCGCCCTGCACCAGCTCGGCGCGGCGCGCGCGAGCCAGCGCGAGCGCGCGGACCGCGAGGGGGGCCGCGCCCTCGAAGCCGGTCACCGACTCCATCGCCTCACCGGAGGGGTCACCGACCCAGACGAGGACGGTGAAGTCGCGGTCGTAGACGGCCGCCCACGCGTCGCGGAAGCCCTGCGAGGTCCCCGTCTTCAGCGCGAAGGGCCCCTCGCCTCCGAGGTCGGAGAGGTCCCGGCCGAACCCCGCGCGACGCGCCTCCGGATCGGAGAGCACATCCGTGACCAGACGCGCCGCCGTCGGCTCGATCACGCGCGTGCCCTCGTCGGCCGAGCCCGGGAGCACACGCAGCGGCACGCGCGTCCCTCCACGCGCGAGGGCGACGTACGCGCCCGCCAGCTCCAGCCCCGTGGTGTCGATCCCACCGAGCACCATCGCGGCGCTCTCGCGATCGGCGGAGGCGGCCTGCGAGAGACCGAGGTCGACCAGCCGATCGACGAAGCGCTCCGGTCCGACGCGCGAGACGACGTCGAGCGCGGCGAGGTTGAGCGAGCTCGCGAGCGCGAGGCGCGCGGGCACCGGACCCCGCTCGCGCCCGTCGAAGTCCCCGGGCAGATAGAGCGCGCCCCCGCGCCCGGTCATCGGACGGCGCAGGTCGTCCACCGGCGTCCCGGGCGTCGCGCCCTGCTCGAAGAAGAGGGCGTACGCGAAGGGCTTGAGCGTGGAGCCGGGCTGCCGCGGCGCTGCGAGCAGATCGAGCGCGCCGCCCTCGCCGCCCTCGTCCGCCGCCCCGACGTACGCGACGATCTCTCCGCTCGCGTTCGCGACGACGATCGCCGCGGCGTTGGCCGCTCCGCGCTCGCGGAGCGGCTCGAGCCCCTGCCGCAGGGCGCGGCCCACCTCGTCGGTGAGCGGCCACGAGAGCGTCGTGACCACCGTCGTCGACGGTATGCCGTGATCGCGCCGCGCGGCGAGGGCACGGTCGACGAAGCGCGGCGCGCGGAACGGACGCGGCACACGCGTCACGACCTCCATCGGCTCGGCGCGCGCGCGCGACACTTCTTCTGCCGATCGCCAGCCGAGCGCCTCGATGCGATCGAGCACGTACGCCTGTCGGCGGCGCGCCCGCGCGAGGTGCCGCCGCGGCTCGGTGATGCTCGGCGCCTGGGGGATCCCGGCGAGCAGGGACGCCTCGGCGAGGCTCAGCTGCCCGGGCGGGCGCCCGAAATAGGCCTCCGACGCGCGCTCGACGCCCACGATGCCGTTCCCCATCGGCACGCGGTTCAGGTACTGCTCGAGGATCTCGTCCTTGGTGAAGCGCCGCTCGAGCTCGACGGCGCGCGCGATCTCGAGCGGCTTCTCGCAGAGGCCGTGCGGACGACCGTAGACGAGCTTCACGACCTGCTGCGTGATGGTCGAGGCGCCCGAGACGCGCCCGCCCGGGACGACGTCGACCAGCACCGCCCGCACCATCGCGATCGGGTCGACCGCGCCGTGCTCGTAGAAGCGCGCGTCCTCCGCCGCGAGGAACGCCCGCACCACGTTCGGCCCCGCCTCGTCGAGCGTGACCCACCGGCGATCCACCGAGTCCGGCAGCGTGTGTCGCAGCGGGATCCCCCCGCGATCCGTGGCGAGCACCGGATCGAGCGGCCGCGCGAAGAGCGCCTCGTCGATCAGCGAGTCGTGCACCGACGCGAACGCGGCAGACGACACGACCACGAGCACGCCCGTCGCCACGAGCACCGCGCGCAGCGCCCAGAGCGCGTGCCGGAGCAGCCGCTTCACGGATCGACCGTCAGCGTGAGCGCCGCCGAGCGCGCCACGACGTCGGGATCCCGCAGCGCCTCGAAGGTCGCGGGCGGCGCCACGAAGGTGCCCGGGGTCGAGGCGCGGAGCGCGTACGTCAGCTCGTAGAGTCCCGCGCCGAGCGCGGTCAGCTGGTAGGTGCTCGCGTGCGGAGCATGCTCGTGGCTGCGGATGTACGCGATGCTGTCGAGCGCACGCCGCGCGCGCACGTCGACCACGTCGTCGTCGGGCCCCATGCCCACGAGCGAGGCGATCTCCGTCGAGGGCGAGCTCTCGAGCCCGTCGTCCACCGGCTCGAGCCCGGCCGGGTGCGGATCGCGCACCGCCGCCCACTCGGGCGTGGTGCTCTCGGTGTGGATGAAGATGCGCACGCGGACCAGCGCGCCGAGCGCCACGTGCGCCCCGCTCGCGATCGGAGCGCCCGCGGGCGTCTCGAGCACCCGGTGCAGCGTGAGCGCGCGCCCGCGCGCCCGCTCGTCGGCCTCGGTGAGCGGCTCGGCCCAGCGCGCCTCGAGGGCCATGTAGACCGGCCGGTCGCTCGTGCCGCGCGCGACCAGAGAGTGAGCACCGCCGAGCGCGCTCGCGAACGCCGGAGCGAAGCGCGCCGACACGCCGGAGGTCTCCGCCGCGCTCACTCGCGTGGCGTCGAGGGCGAGCGTCGGCGGCTCCGCGTCCTCTACCACGAAGCGGTCGGCCACGTGCGCGAACGCGTCGATCACGTCGGCGGTGGCGAAGGGGTTCGAGAGCGACGCGCGGCCGTCCGCGGCGCGATCGAGGAGCACCCCCGTGATCCGCGCGACGGACGCGTGACCGGCGGGCGTGCTCGCCGCGGCCACGAGCAGCGCCGCGAGCGTCGTCGTGTCCGCCGACTCGAAGGTGATGCCGTGATCGGTGTGGAAGCGCCCGAGCGCGAGCACCACGAGCGCGTCACGCCTGCGATCGCCCTCTTCCGTGGCGAGCGCGAGGTACGCGAGCGCCAGCGGCGAGAGCAGATCGCGGCCCTCGTACTCGCGCGTGAAGGTCGCATCGTCGCGGCGATCCACGAGCGAGAGCGCGTAGAGGGCGCGCGCGAGGAGATCGCGATCACCCTGGCCGTAGCCGTAGTAGTTGGCGCCCACCTGGCCGCTGCGGACCAGCTGGAGCAGCGCGTCGCCCGCGCGCTCCGTCGCCTCGTGCGCGGGTCCCTCGTCGGGCAAGAGGCCCGCCTCCGAGGCGGCGATGCGCGCACGGATCACCGCGATGGTGAGGCGTGCGTCCGGGCTGGCCCACGTGCCCTGCGTCGAGTACCCCCCCGTGTCCGTCGCGTAGTGGCTCAGCCGGCGCAGGCGCGTGCGGATGATCCCCTCGCGCTCGGTGGTCTCGCGGTCACGCAGCACGAGCGAGCCGCCGAGGCGCGCGTGCGCGGCGAGGCCCTGGATCACCGCCGCATCGATCTCGCCGCCGCCGAAGGAGAGGCTCGCGAGGTCGTCTGCGAGGCCGTCTGCGGCGATGAAGGGGTGCAGCGAGACGACGGCGCGCATGGCGCCGCGCGCCGACGTCCCGGCCGGGAACGAGAGCGGGAGCTCGCGCACGCCCGCGGAGCCCATCACCAGCGCGCGGCGCCGCACCCAGCGGCCGCGCGGCATCACGTCGAGCGTGCGCGCGACGCGGTGCTCGTCGCCGCCGGCCGTGCGCGCGACGATCTCGATGGGCGTCGGCTCGGCGCCGGCCGGGACGGTCACGCGCGCCGTGACGCGTACGTCGGCACCGGGAGCGATGTGGAAGGTGCCGAGCGCGTGCTCCTGTCCGAACGCGCGGACGGTGACCGTCGCGTCGATCGGCGCCGCCGCCTGGTCGTGCACGAAGGCCGCGAGCTCGACCTCGTCGCCCTCGGTGAGGAAGCGCGGGAGCGCAGGTCGCACGATCACGGGCCGCGTCGCGACGACGGACGCTTCCGCCCTGCCGAAGCGCGAGGCGCCCTGCACGGCGACGGCGACGATCCGGTACTCCGTCACGCGATCGGGGAGCGTGAGCGTGGCCCGCGCATGGCCCTGCGCGTCGGTCATCAGGCGCGTCGCGAAGAGCGGCGTGGGCTCGTAGCGCTCGCGGCTCGCGAGCTGCATCACGGCGTCGACGTTGCCACCATCGCCGCTCGGCCCCGGCTCGAGCGCGCCCGAGAGGCGCGAGACGAGCGAGCGGCGCACGTCCTCGATCGAGAAGCGCGCGGCGCGCCGCACGAACAGGCCGCTCGTCGCCTCGGGGAGCGACCAGCCGGTGACGCGCAGCGTCCCCTCGTCGACGGCCCAGAGCGTGACCTCCGCGCCGCGCTCGGCCGCGCCGGAGCCACCCGCGACCTGCACGTCGATCGGGACCTCGCTGCCGGGCAGCGCGCTCGCGGCCGCGACGATCGTCACCGCGAGCGGATCGGGACGCGGCGTCACGCGCAGCTCGACGGCTCCGATGCGCAGGTCGGGCGCGTCGAGATCGAGCGGGTGCGCGGTCCCCGCGGCCGGCGGCGGGCCGGTCCGCGGGCGCACGAGGACGATCGAGACGAACGCGTTGGGCACCATCGCGTCGGTGAGCCGCACGCGCACCCGGTTGCCGCCCGACACCAGCTCGATCGGCTGGCGCGAGAGCACGCGGTCGGTCGCGACCGAGAGCAGCGCGCGGCCCGCGAAGGGGCTCTCGAACGCGATCTCGGCCTCGTCTCCGACCCCGTAGCTCTCGCGGTCCGGCGTGAGCTCGACCGGCGAGCCGGGCGGATCGCGGTCCGGCGCACCGTCCGGGCCGCTCACGTATACGCGGCGCGAGGCGAGCGAGCGACGGCCGTGCGCGTCACGCGCCTCGACCTCGAGCACGTACGAGCCGGCGCGATCGGGCGTGTACGCACATCGGACGAAGTCGTGGGCCGAGCGGAGCGCACAGCGGTGGACGACCTCGGTCCCCTCGGTGTGGCGCAGCCGGAAGCCGCCGCCCTCCTCGCTCGACTCCTCCCACTCGTAGTAGCCCTGCTGCGACTCGCGCACGACGCGCGCCTCGAGCGCCGCGCCCACGATCGGCTCGTCGGCGGCGTCGAGCGCGAGGGCCTCGACCGTGAGCGGGCGGCCGAGCGCGACCCAGCCGTCGCCCGCGTGGACCCCCACCTCGACCTCGGCAGGGCGCGCGACGATCGAGCGGTGAGCGGTCGTGCTCTCGCCGCTCTCGTCGGTGACCTCGACCTCGACCTCGAGGCTCGTGCGCGTGGGGATGCCGAGGGAGACCACGCCGTCGACGCGCGCCTGCCCGTGCTCGTCGAGGTCGATCGCGCCCTCCGAGAGCGTCGCACGCGCCGCGTGGGCGGACACCGGCGCGAAGAGCACCTCGTGCCAGCGCGCGCCGTGGCGCACGACGCTGCCGCGCACGATCGTGTAGCGCGCCGTCGCGCCCGCGAGCGGCGCGCCGAAGAGGTACCGGCCGCGGACCGTGACCGGAAGTGGATCGCCCTCCGACACGGTGCGATCGGCGGGCGCGTCGAGGTCCACGCGGAAGCGCGGCTCGCGGTACTCGGCGACGGTCGCGCTCGCCTGCCCGATGACGGCGTCGTCGAGCACCGCCTCGACGGTGTAGTCGCCGAGCGGGGCGTCGTCGGGGAGCGTGAACGTCGCGCTGGCGACGCCCGCGGCCGAGAGCGTCGCGGCCTCCGAGCCGACAGGGGTGGCCGAGGTCGGGCTCATCAGGCGCAGCACGACGGCGCGGCGCGGCGTCGTCGTCAGCGTCGCGCCCTCGACCCGCCGGACGAGCGCGAGCGCGTGCAGCGACTCCTCGGGACGGTACGCCCCGCGATCGGTGATCACGGTCGCGCGAACGACGCCGTCGGCGCTCGTGCCCGCACCGCCGGTCACCGCGAGCGCCGCCGGGCCGACGCCCGAGCGCGGGTCGAGCTCGATCACCGCGCGGTCGCCTCCCTTCGAGACCACCACGGCCGTCGGGCTCTCGAGCGGCGGGTAGACGGCGTCGTCCACCTCGATCCACGCGGCGCCGTCCGCGCCCGTGTGCGCCTCGCCGCGCAGGTGACCGTCGAGCGTGTGGAGCGTGACCGTCGCGTCGGCGATCGGCGTGCCGTGCTCGATGGAGCTCGCCCACACGAGCACGCCGCCGGGGACGGCCGTCGCCGAGACGCCGATGTCGCTCGTCACGAAGAGCGCCGCGTGCAGGTTGCTGGGCTCCGCCGCCGTTCCCGGCTGCAGCGCCACGACCTCCATGTGCGGTCCGCCGTGGGCGATCGCGATCGTGCCCGCGCCCCAGCGGTTGGCGCGCGAGGTCGGCGCGAGCGGGGCGAGCGGCGCTGTCGTGTCGGGCGCCGCGATGACGTACGCGTCCGGATGGGCGAGCGCCCGGTGCTCGTCGCCGACCGCGACCGCCCGGCGAAGCACGCGCCCCTGGTCGAGGTGGATGCCCCGGAACGGCCAGGCGAGCGTCGCGTCGTGCTCGAGCGCGTGCAGGCCCGTCTGGACGACGACGGCCGGCGCATGCCCGGCGGCGCGCACGGCGAGGGGACCCAGCCCGACGAGGCGGACACCGCGCTCCGTGGAGAGCTCGCCGAGGCGGACCTCGTACGTCTGATCCGGGTCCCACTCGGCCGTCACGGCGAGGTGCCGCCGCTGCTCGCCCCCGCCGCCGCGAACCTCGACGCGGAGACCCTCCACCGGCGGCGTCACCCGCACCGCGCTCGCCAGGACCTCGCCGAGCGGGTGCGTCGCGCGCAGCGTCAGCTCGGTCTCGATGTCGAGGATCTCGCCCGGCGAGGCGTCGAACGCGCACTCGGAGCCGCCCCACTCGTACTCGGTGCACACGACGCCGTCGATCCGCGGACGCGGCTCGAGGTCGACCTCCATGACCGAGGGGCTCGATCCGCCCCACGACATCCAGCGTGGTGCGATGGCGATCGCGATTCGCGCGCCGGGCTCGAGCGCGCGCGAGGGCTGGAGCGAGACGAGGAACTGTCCCTCCTCGGTCCCCGCGCCGCGGTTGGTGATGCGAACCGGCAAGGCGCGATAGCCGCCGCCCCGCTCGTAGACGAAGAGCTCGCGTCCGAGCTCGGCGGTGCTCACCGGCGCGTCGAACGCGAGCACGAGCGGCGCGCCGACGGGCGCCGTCGACTCGTGCGTGATCAGACGCGGCGTGCCGTCGAGCACGGCGACGCGCGGGGTCTCGTCGAAGAGCGAGTCCCCGTCGACGGACGAGAGCCCCTCGGCGAACGTCACGCGCGACTCGCGGTTGCGATCGAAGGCGTGCGCGTCGGGCGTGAAGGCGAGGGTCGAGCGCGAGAGCCAGCGCGCGGTGCCGGGGATCGCCGGCGTGAACACGATCGGGCTCGACGGCAGCGCGCGGCCGACGTCGACGCCGCGCACCATCGGACGGTTGAAGCGGACCGTGAAGCTCTCCCCGCGACGCACCCGCACGGCACCCTCGGCGGCCGGCGAGAGCACGGCCAGCGCCTCGGGCGCGTCGGCGGCGAGCAGCGGCGCGAGCGGCGTCGCGATCGGCAGCTCGGGGTCGGACGGTGGGAACGAGACGATCGTGTCGCTCATCGCGGGCAGCGCGCTCGCGGGCAGCGGCTGCGACCGAGCTCGGCCGAGCAGCATCCAGACCGGGAGCGAGATCACCGCGAGGGCGACGGCGATCGGTGCCACCCGCGAGGGAGGCGGCTTGGGCGGCGGGGCGGCGGAGGTTCGGTAGGGACCCGCACCGTGGGAGCCTGGCGTGGAGGTGTGCATCGCGGCCGCGGAGGAACACGCCGCGCGCCAGCCGCGGACGCCCCGGACCTCGCGCGGATCTCGCGCGGGGCGTGTTCACGCGACCACGCGGATCGGGCGGGGCGGACACGGCCCGCGATCCTGCACATCTCGGTGCGGTTCGGACGGGGTCGTACGGGGCGAGGCGAGGGAGCCGGAGAGCGCCAGGCGATGTGCTCAATCCCGAGCGGGGGCGGGCCGGCTCGCTCCGGTCTTCCGAGATCTGGTATGGTGCTCCCGCGATGGAACAGAACGACGAAGGCGGCTACCGACTCTCCCTCGTGCTCTTCACGGTGGCGATCCCGATCATCGGGGCCATCGGCGCGTACCTCGCCGCCCAGATGCCGTACTGAGCGTGCCGGCCGGCGGCCGGGTCCCGCTCGCGCTTGCTGTCGCGCTCGCCGGGGGGCGCTGCGGCCTGCGCGGGTGGCGCGGCGCCTCGCTGCGGCGACGGCCACCTCGACCCAGGTGAGGAGTGCGACTGGGCGGGGCCGGGCTGCCTCTCCGACTGCACGCTCCGTGTCATGAGCGCGCCCGTCTGCGGCGACGGCACGACGGAATATCCCGAGCAGTGCGACGACGGGAACCCGATGCCGCGGGACGGCTGCAGCGAGCACTGCCTGCGCCCGGGCGCCGCGCTCTGGGCTGCGTCGAGTGGCTACTACGGCCCCTTGCTGCTCACGCCGGCCGAGGACGGGCTCGTCACGTTCGGCGCGCACGGCGCCCGCGCGTTCATCCTCGGCTTCGGCGGCACCGAGCAGTCGTCGTTCGACGTGGCGCCCGCACCCGGAGCGCGCGAGACGAGCGAGATCTCGGGCTAAGTCAGCTGTCGAACTCGAACTCGAACTCGAACTCGAACTCGAACTCGAACTCGCTCTCGCTCTCGCTCTCGAACTCGCTCTCGCTCTCGACCTCGACCTCGCTCTCGACCTCGCTCTCGACCTCGCTCTCGCTCTCGACCTCGACCTCGACCTCGACCTCGCTCTGACCACGGCGGATCTCGGTCGGCAGACGCGCCGGGCTCACCAGCATCACGCTCAACATCGCCGAGGGCGAGGGACGACGGAACGGAAACGCCCAGGTTCGGTTCCAGACCGCCATATGGGCAGCGCGAACGAGGTCCGCGCCTGCATCGAGACGGCGGACGCGCTCGGGTACATCGCGGCGGACGCGACGATGATCGATACGCTCGACCGGATCGCGCGGACGCTGAATCGGCTGCCCTGAGACGAGCGAGGCCCGCGATTCGTCGCCGCGGGCCTCGTGGCCCCCCCTACCGCGTCAGCTTCACCAGCACGCCGATCACGTGGTTCAGGCGGTTCGTCACGCTGGCGTCCACGCTCGCGTACCCGAGCGCCTCGGCCACGTCGAGACAAGCGCCGACCTCCCTGGCCGAGCCGAGCGCCGTGAGCCTTCGCTGCCGCCGGTTCCCGCCGCTGACGCCGTCGCTCTCGGCCAGGTTGAGGGGCACGCTGCTGACGGCCCTCCGCAGCTGGCCGAGCACGTTCCGG
>JBGAQA010000147.1:0-11784 GCA_044220955.1 Sandaracinaceae bacterium | reverse complement strand
AGGCGCGTTCGCGCTGCGCGGGCAGGCGCGGCAGGCCCAGCAGGCGCGCCAGCCCGATCGTGTCGGCCAGCGAGGCGGCGCGCGCGGGCGGGGACGCCGGCGGCGGCGGCGGGGCCTCGGGGCCCGGCTCGGGCGCCGCACGCGCCATCGCGAGCGCCGACTCGATGGTCGCGCTGGCCTGCGCGCTGGCCTGCGCCGCGACCTCCTCGCCGACCACGACGGCGAGGCGAGCGATGGGATCGCGGGCCGCCCACGCGCGACGCTCGTCCGCGGCGCGGTAGGTCTGGGCGTCGCCCTCCATGTGACCCCGGAGCCGGTAGGTGGTGCACTCGAGGAGCGCCGGGCCAGCGCCTGCGCGCGCGCGCTCCACGAGCCGGCTCGCGGCCGTCCAGACGGCCTCGACGTCGTTGCCGTCGATCGTCTCCCCAGGCATCCCGTAGGCAGCGGCCCGATCCGCGAGGCGCGCGATGTTCGTCGAGCGGGCCTGAGAGGTGAACTCGCCGTAGCCGTTGTTCTCGACGACGAAGAGCACGGGGAGCCGCCAGGCCGACGCGAGGTTCAGGGCCTCGTGGAACATCCCCTGGTTGGTCGCGCCGTCACCCATGAACGCGACCGCGACCCGGTCCTCGCCTCGGTGCGCGAACGCGAGCGCCGCGCCGACCGCGAGCACGGGCGAGCTCCCGACGATTCCGTTGGCGCCGAGACCGCCCACGCTCGCGTCGGTGACGTGCATGCTGCCCCCCTTGCCCCCGCAGAGGCCGGAGGCCTTGCCGAAGATCTCGGCGAGCATGCGATCCGCGGGCGCGCCCTTGGCGAGCATGTGCCCATGCCCCCGGTGGGTGCTCGCCACGACGTCGTCGGCACGGAGCGCGAAGCACACGCCCACCGCGGTCGCCTCCTGGCCGCTGCTCAGGTGGATCGCGCTCGTCGGCAGCTCGCCCCGCTCCCAGGAGGCCGCGAGCTGCTCCTCGAGCTCGCGGATCAAGCACATGCGGTGGAGCATCTCCGCGCGGAGGTCCGAGCGTTCCGTGGGCAGCGGCAGGAGCGTGGTCGCGACCGCAGGCTGCTCGTCCCGCAGCGGAGGGAACGTGTCCTGAGGCAGTCGCCCGCGCTCGATCGTGGGCCCGGGACGCACGAGGGCGCGCAGCCTGCGCCAGATCCGCTGAGTCGGGTGGAGCCGCTGGGTCGGGCGCGGGTCCGCCGGCCCCTCCGGCGTTGCGCCGCCGAGCGCGTGCGCTCGCGCGACGTCCGCGTAGATGGCGAACGCCGGCTTGATCGCGGGGAGGAGCTTGAGGGCCTTGGCCACGTCGCCGCGCGGTCGGACCTTGCCCGTCGCGATCGCCTGCACGGCGTTGAGCCGCCCGAGCCAGAACTCGTGCGCGGTGTCGGAGGACTGCACGAGCTCGACGTCCGCCTCGAGCTCGTCGGTGCGGCGGAGCGCCGCCGGTCGGCTCTTGAAGTCGAACGTGAGGACCGAGCCCAGATCGGGGTAGCGGAAGCGGACCACCATGTCGGTGCGGCACAGCGGCTCGGCCACGAGCGGGGCCGCCATGAGGCGCTCGAACAGCGCGCCCATGACCCGCTCGAACTGCGCGCGATCGGAGAAGGTCGTCATGCGTCACCCGACCCTCGGCTGCGGCGTCTTGCGCAGCATCCGCCAGGAGAGGAGCGGCTCGGGGTTCCCCGAGCAGACCTCGGAGATCTCGACGCGATGGATCGAGGCGCACTTGTGGCAGCTCTCGCCGGCGTCTCCCGCGAGGGCCCGCAGGCGCGGGCTCCGCAGGATCTCCGCGAACGGCGTCTTGCCGACGTTGCCCAGGGGCCGGGTGCCCCAGTGCATGCAGTCGACGACGTCTCCGTTGGCCTCGATCGGGAGCATGAACTTGGGCCAGTGGCAGCGGTAGGTAGGCGGCCCCTTCCGCATCATGTCCATGTAGGTGAACGAGTTGAGGATCGGGTACCCGCGTCGCTTGAGCTCCGAGAGCGTGCCGAACGCGTCGGCGAGCCGCTCCTGCGAGGGCGCCCACTTCGAGAGGGTCGCGCCGGGATCGTTGGTCGCCGCCTCGTCGCGGAAGCCGTTGAAGACGCCGAGCACCCCGAGCTCCTTCATGAGCTCCGCGGCCGCGCGCAGGGTCTCGGCGTCCACGTTCTGCGAGAGCAGCGTGTAGACCATCACGATCTGCTTCTTCGGGGACTCGCGGCGGATCGCCCGCGTCGCGGAGACGATCTTGTCGAAGAGCCCCTTGATGCCCCGGAGCTCGTCGTGCTTGCTCGACGGATGGTCGAGCGAGATGCAGATGCGGTCCACGTAGGGCACGACCGCATCGAGCTTCTTCTCGAGGAGGAAGCCGTTGGTGACCATGTGCGTGATGAGCCCGGTCGCGTGGGCGTGGCGCACGAGCTCGCCGAAGTCCGGGTGCACGAGCGGCTCTCCCCCCCAGACCGAGAGCCCGATGAAGCCCGCGCGGCGCGCGTCCGTGTAGAGACGCTTGATGGCGTCCGTCGAGAGCTGCGCACGGGGGTCGTAGAAGTCCGGGTTCCACGCGCAGAAGCCGCAGCGCGCGTTGCAGCGCGCGGTCATCGCGTGGACGAGATAGAGGGGGTGCTTCCACCGGAGGCGGGCGCCGACCACGAGGCGGGTGATCTCGAACGGGTTGCTGCGGGGGGTCATCTTCGGCTCTCCTTCTCGAGGACGGTGGCCAGTCGGATCACGTGAGCGCGGCGCCTCGCCAGGCTCTCCTCCGAGAGCGGGTCGTCGCCGAGGAAGGGCGCCAGGACGGGCTCGTAGAGGAAGTAGCCGGCGACGGCCCCGAAGAGGCTGATCGCGCCCTGCACCGCTGGGTCGCCGACGCCGAAGTGCTGCTCGAGGAACGCGCGGAGCGGGCCAACGAACAGCGCCGAGCGCTCGCGCACGTGGTCGTCACGATCGAGGATCTGGCGCAGGAGCAGTCGCTGGAGCTGACCGTCCTCGGCGAGGAAGTCGAAGTAGGCGCCCGCCAGGCGCGCCGGCGCCCCGCCCTTCGAGGTGCTGCCGATCGCCTCCGCGAGGCGCGCGAGCAGCCTGCCTTGCGCCTCCTCGACGACCGCGTCGTAGAGCGCTCGCTTGCCGCCGAAGTAGTAGTTGATCATCGCCGCGGTCACGCCGGCGCTCTTCGCGATCGTGTGGACGGACGCCGCGTCGAGGCCGTGGGCGGCGAACTCGCCGCGGGCCGCCTCGCGAACCCGGAGCCGCACGACGCTCTCGTCGGGGGCGCTGGGGGCTCCGGTCGCCGCCGCTCGGGTCGTGGCGGATCGGGTCGTGGCGGATCGGGTCGTCGCGGTTCGGGTCGTGCTGCGGGGCGGCATGTTCAACGGTCGTTCTAAACGTACGTTTAGCGCGTTTGCCCCGAGCGTCCACCGGCTCGCCTGCGTATCCTCACCCGGTGGTGACGATCGACCTCTCGACGAGCTCCCGGGAGGAGCGGGAGCGGGAGAACGCGGCGCCGCGTGCCTCGCGGGTACGTGCGGGGGCGGCCGAACGACAGGGGAAAGGGCGCGGTGTTGGCGAGGATCGACTCACGCTCCTCCCGTGGGTCACGGATCCGGCCGATGGGCGTGGCCCACGACGCCGCCGCGGCACACGCAGCAGAGGGCGTCGTTCGACCACGCACCGGGATCGATGACGCATTCGCCGCAGACGGGGCCGTGCTCGGGGCACCACTCTCCGGCAACGAGGCCGAAGCGCGAGGGCGTCGCGACGCGCACGATCCGGCCGCAGCCCACGCACGCGAGGATCTCGTAGTCCGTCTCGGGCAGACCGAGCACGATCTCGCCGGTCGCCGTGGGAGTGAAGGTGAAGCCTCGCGCCCACACCTCGAAGATCGGCTCGAAGGGGCTCTCGCGAGCGACCTCGGAGTCGCCGAACGCGCCCGCCCACTCTGCGCGTCGACCCACGAGCGCCTCGGCCACGAGCGCGCGCGCCGGTGAGGTGCCGAGCCGCGGCGTGGTCCGCGCGGGGCCGCCGGCGGCGGAGGCCGAGGTCCCGACCTCGTCCCAGTAGACGGGGGCGAAGGGGTTGTCGTCGTACGTCGGGTAGCGCGCGTCGTGTTCGGCGATCGATCCCGCGTCGAGCGAGGCTTCGAGCGCCGCGACGCAGCGTCGGCTCACCGGCCGGTGCGGCCGCGGCAGGCCCGGATCCCGCGACGAGTCGAGCCAGGTCGTGACGCGTGCGCGCAGCGTCTGCCACGTCACGCGAGTGACCGGCGCGAACCCGTAGGGCGCGAGCCGGCGCTGCGCCTCGTACGCGAGCCGCTCCACCACGGCCATCTCGGCGGCGCTCGCGGCGAAGAGGATCGCCTCCACCGTCCAGTGCGGCACGCTGCGCACACGCCCGGGCGCGGTGGCGTGCTCGAATCGCCACGCGGACGCCCGATCGGTGTCGACGAGTCCGCGCGCGATCAGCGCCGCCCACACCGCGCTCGTGTCCGTCTCGGACTCGGCGATCGCGCACGCGTCGTCGAGCCGCGGCCGAGCGGGCTCGAGCAAGCGCTCGGCGAGCGACGCGCTCGCGACGGGGTCGACCAGCATTGGTAGATCCTGCCCTTTCACCTGATGAAGTTCATCGGTGAATGGGCGGGATCCCCTTTCAAACCGTGCGTGCGGATTCCCGCACACGGCTTGCCGACGGTCTCTCGGGCCGACGCGTTACGTGGCCTCCGGGTAGCGGACGGTGCCTCGCAGGCGCGACCCGAGCTTGAACGACCAGTCCGATCCGCAACCTGAGGAGCTCAGAACTTCTGGAATCGACGGCTCAGAATTTCCGGAACGCACAGCGCCGGGCGCCGGGCGCCGAGCTATGGACTCACCAACCCTCGTCCGGCTCGGGCACGTCGCCCTCGAGCAGCGCGATGTCCGCCTGATCGCGCAGCGACTTGCTGCGGCGACGGCCGGGGTCGGCGGCCGCGAGGCGCTTCATCGCGATGAGATCGCCCTTGGTCACGACCGGGACGCGCAGGTCGCCGAACACCATGACCTCGGCGCGCGCGACCATCGTATCGAAGCGAGGATCCAGGGCGAGCTGCACCGGCTCCCCGCTCGCATGTCGGAAGTTCACGCTGTGGGCGAACGTCCCAGTCCGCACGAGGCCCTCGACGGCGAAGGCGGTCGCGATGGCCTCGGGGTCCGCGTTGCTCGCAATCGCATAGTCGACGTCGAGCGTGGCGCGCGGCACGCCGCTGCGGACACCGACCGCGAGCCCGCCGATCAGCGCGTGCGGACAACCGATCCGGTCGAACGCGCGCTCGGCGGCGCGGATCGCGTCGAGCTTGTCCGGTAGTGCACTCACGTCCTGCCCGTCGCGCGAGGCGAGCGCCTGTTCGCGACGGGAGAGCGCGGCCGATATGCGGAGATCGCCCTGCACACGGGCACACGATAGCACGGTGTCCGGCGCGGCCCTCGGAGCGAGTCGACGGCCGAACGATCCTTGCGCACGACGCCGATGGGCAGGCACCACGGCTTCGCGCGCGATCCCGCACCGCCGACCCAGCGGGCGCCGCGGCGCCTCCGATAGCTCGCGACGGTCCTCGTCGTCGGGACGTGGAGCCTCGTGATCCCCTTCGCGGCACTGAGCCGGCGCGAGCGCCCGACGCGATCACGCGGCGAGTGGTGCCGGCCGAGGTGCGCCACCGGCGCCACCGATGGGCGCATGGATCCGGGTGATCTCGATGGAAGCGGGCGCGAACTTCACCGGTGGCGACAGCAGTCGAGGAGGTAGCGGAACGCGCCGTCCATCTCGAGTGCGTGCTCGGAGACCTTGCTCATGTTGACCTGGTGGTGAACGTCCATGTCGGCCTCGTTCTTGACAGTCGCGGCCATCGCCAGTCCGGGGAGAAACTCCATCTCCGCGGTGGCGGCGGCGATCTACGCCACGGATGCATTGCCTCGACGGGGGCGAGCTCCCACTTCCTAGGCCACCTCACCCGTCGCGAGCAGTCGTAGGCGCCGGTCCGCGAGCGGCGGGCGCAGCACGTACTTGCACAGGTGCTCGAGGCGCTCGCGCTCGTCCGCGCGCACCACGAACGTGGATGAACCGACCCGCGCTTCGTCGTCGTGCGCGTCGCGCTCGTAGCGGCCGGGCTGCAGACGTAGTCCTCCGCGTAACCGTTGGCGCGCGGGTCGCTTCATCTCACTCGAGGTCGAAGCCGTCCACGCGCGATGTCGAGTAAGTCGGACGCGGACCTCGTAGCGAGCGAAGTGCGCCTCTGCTCGACGCGGTGCGCTCGCGAGCGGTCGCTCGTCGCCGGGGCTCGCGTCGATCTCGGAAGGGCCGCTCGGTGCGACGGAGGTCAGGGCGCCGCCGAAGCGCGCGGCACAGCGATCTCGTACGAGAGGACCCGGCTTCGCGTGCACGAGATCACGAGCGGATAGCGACCATCGGCGCTGCCGACGCAGCGAAGATCCTGTGTCACCGAGGGCAAGTGAAATGGGCCGAGCTCGTGGTCGCACCGAGTCGCGGCGGACTCCTCGACGGCGTGTACGACGTCACACCGAGAGGGCGAGCGGCGGCCCTCGCGCTCGGAGCGCTCCATGCCGCTCACGTCGATTCGTACCAGCACCGGCGCGGGGTGGTCGGGAATCGATGCGAGGAAGAGGCCGACGTGGTCGGCGTAGGGATCGTCTGCGCGCGCGAGCAGGACGTGAATCATCGGGAGCGTGCTCGGAAGGCGAGGGATCCGGTTGACGCTGTCGTTCGGCACCTGGAACTCGCTCACGTGCATCGTCTCGCTGATGCCGCTCGCGCCGTAGTGGGCGACGATGTCGGCCTCGGTCGTCTCGCCGAAGCGGACCCACCCGAGCCCGGCAGGGAACATCGTGTCGGAGACGCGCGGCTCGTAGCTGGGCGCCGGCTCGCCTCCCCCGAGGCAGCACGCCGAAAGGCTGAGCGAGAGGAGGGCTATGGGCGCCTTTCGGGCGCAGCTCGCGAAGAAGTGCATCGACGTCCTCCCGATCATGAGGATGAAGGTGCCGTGTCCCACTAGTCAACGCGTCCTGGATGATCACGCCGAGGTCGTCGCCCGCATCGATCCCCCAGAATGCGATGCACCGTCTGCTCGGGGTCTCTGCGCGAGAGATCCGCGCTCGGGCCGGCGAGGATGCGGGAGAGATCGAGGATGCGGAGACCGTCGAGAGGACCAGGCACCGCGCGAGGACGCCCCTTCAGCGCGTCATCTCCGCGCGCTCCGGCATGCGACAGGCCGAGTTGGTGTGGAACCAGCGGACCGTGCGGTGGTCCGGGCTGATGGCGGGCGGCGGCCAATCCGCGTCGTGCGTCGACGAGAGGTAGCTGAAGGGGAACCAGTCGTTGAGGAAGATCAGGCTGTCGCGCACGCCGATCACCAGACCGGTGCGGCCGCCCGAGATGGGTCCGAACTGCATGCGCCCTCCCAGCCACACGCTCCGCTCCAGGTACCCATTGGACTGGATGCGGTACCCGCGCGTGGCGTCGTACGCGTAGAAGTTGCCCGACTCGTAGCCACCCCAGGTCTCAGCCGGTGCGAAGATGCTCGAGGCGGTCGTGCGCGGGGCGAACACCGCGACGAAGCGGTGCCGGCGCATCTGCCCGCAGGCGTTCCAGAAGTTCGTGACGGTCCACGTGGTGCCGCGGGCCCAGCTGTCCACGTCGAGCGGCGGCACGTTGAGAGGCAGCCGGTTGCTCTCGAGACCGTCCACCTCGACGTAGACCTCCCAGCCGGTGCCCGGCTCGAGCTGGAAGTGCGTGATGGCCTCGATGTGCGTGGGCGAGTGCGACGTGATGCGCCCACGCCGGAGGATCCCGAGGTCGGTCGACTGGAAGTAGACGATGGTGTCGCGCGACGTGGCTCCGAAGCCGGCGCCGTCGAGCGCGATGCGCTCGCTCGGGCCCACGGTGTCCGGCGTCGCGGCCCTCAGGCGCAGCGTCTGGCCCACCTCGACGCGCGCCGGGTGCTCCTCGGTCTGCGCCCCGCTCGTCACGGTCACGGAGAGCCCCCCTACGGACGCGCGGAGGAACGAGCCCGGCACCTCGAACCAGAGCATCGTGCCCTGCCGCACGGCGGTCGCCGGGAGCGTGAGGGGCGTGCCGCCGCGGCCGAGGTCGCGCACGGTCACCGTCGGCTGCACCGGGCGTCCCGACATGTCGCGCGAGATGAATCCGGTGCCCGTCAGCGAGAAGCGCTGCGGGTGATCGGCACGCTCGACGTAGAGCGGCTCGAGCGCGTCGAGCGAGAGACCGAAGTTCACGTCGAACTCCATGACGCCAGGCGCGCTGCCGAAGTCGATCATCACCTTCGCCAGGTTGCTCAGGGTACTCCCCGCTGCGACGGCGTCGAAGAACGCCTCCGCCTGCCCGAGCACGGGGATGAGCCAGGTGACGATGCGCTCGCTCAGCCGTCGCAGCACGGCGCCGACCGCCTGCCGTCCGAGCGTCGTCGCGAGGTACTGGGTGATGGGCCCGAAGTTGTCGAAGTCGCGCACGAGGATGGCCGCGACGCCGCCGAGGAACCCGCTCGCGCCGCCCGAGGCCCAGCCTGCGCGCAGATCCTGCACCGCCATGTAGTTCTGCTGCACGAGGAGCTGCGTGAACGCGCCGGCGTCGAGGTGCCCCCCGGGCAGCATCTCGTCGATCATCGGGATGAAGAGGCCCTCCACCGCCGAGCGCATCGCCAGCGTCCACTGGGCGTCGCGCGCGTCGCTCTCGGTGGGCTGCGGGGCGGCGTGGCCCGGCGTGACGACCTGGACGGTGACGCTGCGGTAGTTGGGCGCCTCGTAGTCCTGCGTGTTCGCGCGGTACCCCGTGAGCAGCCCGCTCTGCGGACCGACCACGAGCGGATCAAAGTACGAGGCGATGTGCGGCACCAGCACCGCGCCGCTGGCCGACGTCATGCGTGCCGAGAGCGAGAGGCTGGTGTCGTTCTCCACCGTGAGGTGGCCCGTGCCGGCGCGCTGGTACACCGACACGTCGTAGGCCTCGGGCGGTGTCACGATGGCGGCCCGGATCGGCAGCACCACCGCCGGATGCGAGGGCAGGTCCGCGGGCTCGAGCATGTGCGCGGCGAGCTGCGCCTGCACCTCCACGTGCGCGGCGTTCATGGCGGCCACGATGGCCGCTACGAGCGTCGCGTCGGGCGACTCGAGCGGGCAGGTCGTGGTGTTCAGCCGCGTGCTCAGCAGCGAGGCGAGGGCGGCGACCTCCGGCAGCGGGGAGACCACGCCCGGCACGGACTGCTGGCTGTTCACCGAGACCGCGGAGAGCAGGTTGCCGTACTGGATGGCGAGCGCCGTGGCGGTGCTGCTCGGATCGACGTGATCGCCATAGCCCTCCATCGTCACGCAGTCGTGCCCCACGCCCCGGCCGTCGGTCGTCGTCGCGAACACGAGCGGCAGGTTCGCGGTGTCGACGAGCACGGGGACTCGGTACACGCCGACGCCGGTCACGGTGCCGTCGGCGACGAGGGAGCTCACGCGCAGCGCGGCCCAGCGCGCGGGCGTGGCAGCGGGCAGTCCGACGTAGATACTCACGTCGGCCGTGGTGCGCAGGGTGATCGTGTTGCTGAAGCCCGCGAGGGTCTCCACGCGGATCTCGCTGGCTCGCCAGGCCGCCGTGGCGAGGTCGCTCGCGGCCACCGCCTGCGGCAGGCCGTCCGCCTCGACCGAGACCACGCGATCGAGGTGCACGCCGCGGAGCACCTCGCCGGTGGTGCTCGTGAAGGCGGTCGGCGCGAAGAGCAGCGGCTCGCCGCCGGACACGTCGACGTGGTCGGTGCGCACCAGGTCGGAGACGCGCGTTGCGTCGATCACGCGCAACACCCCCGTCTCGACCTCGGCGGGGACGCGCACGATCAGCAACGTGCCCGTGGCACTCTCGGGCGTCACCGACACCGGGTACGACGCGCCCACGTCGAACACCACGCGGGTGCTCGCCGCTCCGAGGCCGTTGCCCTCGATCCGCAGGAGCTCGCCTGGCACGAGCGCGCCGGGTGCGCGATCGGCGCCCAACTCGGTCTCCAGGCTCGTGATCACGATCCACTGGGTCGGGTCGGTCGGCGTCGCCAGAGGCACGGTCGGCGCGGGATCCTCGTCGTCGCGCAGGCCGTCGCCGTCGTCGTCGAGGTCGCGGAAGTCCGGACGCCCGTCCGCGTCGAGGTCTTCGGGCCAGAACGCCGCCGACGTCGCGTCGTCGGGTGCGTGACCGTCCGCGTCGAGGTCGAGGAAGGAGGGGACGCCGTCCCGGTCGTCGTCCTCGATGCCATCGACGTCGTCCGGGATCCCGTCGCCGTCGGCGTCGGGATCGAGGACGGCCGGGAAGCCGTCGGAGTCCGGGTCGCCGGCCTCCCATTCGTCGAAATCCCCCACGAGATCGTCGTCGGAGTCGGGGTCGGGCGAACGCGCGCCGCGCGCTCGCTCGCGGTCGTCATCGACGCCGTCGAGGTCGTCGTCGCGGAACGCCTCCACCGACCAGCTCGCGCGCCCCGTCGCCGACGCCGTGTCGTCGATCACCACCACGGCCGGGCCCTCGTCGATCAGTACGGTGAGGACGCGCGCGCCGTCGCTGCGCACGCGCTCGGCGACGGGGAAGCGGGTGACGAGCGTGCTCTCTTGCAGATCGATGCGCGCGCCTGCGGCGCCCCGCACGACGAACGAGACGCCGCCGCCGCCGGTAAGGGGGACCGAGAGCACATCGACGTCGCCGCCCACGGGGGCGAGCGTGTCGAGCGCGCCGCGCATCCGGACGGGAAGCCGCGTCGCAGCGCTCGCCTGCGAGGGCACGTCGTTGGGCTCCGTCTCGCGTTCCTCCGGGTAGTCGTTCCCGGCCGGGTCGAAGGGCAGCAGGTCCGTCGTGTCCGGCACGCCGTCGCCGTCCTCGTCGAGGTCCGCGAGGTTGCCCATGCCGTCGCGATCGTCGTCGTAGACCTCGTGCGGGTCGTCGGGGAGCGCGTCCTCCGCGTCGGGGATGCCGTCGTCGTCGCGGTCGAGATCCACCACCGCCACCATGCCGGTGTCGCCCGCGAGGAACGCGTCCACGTTCGCATCGACCGCCGAGTCCACGCCCGGCGTGACGTTCGTGTCGGGGAGCCCACCGTCGGTGCCGGGTGGCACGCCCGTGTCGGACCCAGTGCTCGGCGGGGGGGTGTCGCAGCCGGCGAGGCCGGCGCACAAGAACACGGCGAGCAAGGGCAGGGTCGGTCGCATGGCGCTCCTGGGTGGTACGGGAGGGTAGCCCGTCCAAACGCCACCTTCGCGGCGTGAACCTCTCGGTTCGCTCGCATCGATCACCGCGATCGATGCTCTTCGCGTCCGCTCTGGCTGTCAACGGGCCCTGCTGCCGGTGTCCGCACAGGTGCTCAAGGCGCTCGCGGTCGTGCGCGCGCACCACGAACTTGGATGAACCGACCCGCGCTTCGTCGTCCTGCGCGGCGCGCTCGTGGCGGCCGGGCTGCAGACCTAGTCCTCCGCGTGACCGTTGGCGCGCGGGTCCCTTCATCTCACTCCAGATCGATGCCGTCCACGCGCACATCGATGAGGCCCGCCCACCGGTCTGCGTCGTGATCCGAGTCGCGCTCGGGGTCCTGGTGCGCGGTCTTGCCCTGTCGGCCGCCGGCTCACGCGCCGCGAGCGAGACCTGCGGCTCATACGCCTGGAGCTTCGGCCCCGGCAAGACCTGGCGCTGCCGGGTGAGCCGCGTGCTCCCCGCCGAGGCCGAGCCCGCGTGCGAGCGCTGGGAGCCGCGCGCTCGACTGCTTCGCCTGCGGCGCCTGCTGCCGCGAGGCT
>JBGAQA010000146.1:0-12307 GCA_044220955.1 Sandaracinaceae bacterium | reverse complement strand
GTCCGTCGCGACGTCCGTCGCGACGCTAACTGCCCGTCAACGATTCTGTCCCAGAATCGTGATCGGTCATTTAGCGCTCGCTCACTCCGGAGCCGCCGTCACTGCGGAGCGGCGGTGCCCGCATCGGCGTCGGTCGCAGGCGCGGTCGTTCCGTCCGAGGCGGTGGTGTCACCGCCGGAGGTCGAGTCCGTGCAGCCGCTGCCGTGGTGTCCTGCGCTCGAGCCGCACTCGATGTGCGGCGCGGCCGCTCCCTGATCCGGGTGCGAGCCCTGCCGCGCCGTCCCGCCGCCCGACTCCGAGCTGCCTCCGCCACACGCCACGAGCGCACACGCTGCCACGAACGACACGAGAATCGTCTTCATCGTCATGCTCCGAACCCCATAGGCCCCAACGTGCGCCATCGTACCGAAAGCGGTCCGCGCAGGAAAGAATCAGCGAGCCGAGAGGGCATCCTCGAGCGTGAGCGCCTCGGTGATGGACTGCGCGGCGACCATCCCGTCCGCGGCCGAGAGGAGCGCCTTCATCCCACCCGCCGCGAGATCTCCGCCCGCGTACACTCCGCGCATGCTGGTCTCCCGGGTGCGCGGCTCGACGCGGACGTAGCCGCCGTCTTGCGCGAGGCCGAGCATCAGCGCGAGATCGCTCGGACGCGCCGCGGGGTGATAGACGAGGGCGCCGCGCGCGACGACGTCACCCCCCTCGACCTCGAGACCGGTCAGGCGCTCCCCTTCCGCGACGACGCGCAAGATCTTGCGCGGCTCGAAGCGCACGCGCGCAACGTCGAGCTCGCGCTTCAGGTCGGCCGGGACGTCGAGCGCGAACCCGTCCGTGAACACGATCATGTCGCGCGTCCAGGCCAGGTAGGAGAGGACGGCACGAAGGCCGGCGACCTTCGGCGCGACGAAGCCCCAGGGCTCGCCCCTGTGCTCGTAGCCGTGGCAGTACGGGCAGTCGAAGACGCCCCTGCCCCACTGCTCGGCGAATCCGGGCGTCTTCGGGAGCGCGTCCACGATCCCGGTCGCGAGCAGCACGCGCCGGACGCTCACCTCCCCACCGGGCGAGAGCGTGGCGACGAGGTCGGCTCCGCGGCGCTCGATCCCGACGACGCGCGCAGACAACTGCGAGACGGACGGGTAGCGCGCGAGCTCGGCCTGCCCGCGCGCCCGCAGCTCGCTCGGCAGCACGGCGTCGCAGCCGAGGTAGCCGTGTACCCCCGTCGAGCGCGCGTTCCGCGGCGTCCCCGCGTCACACAGGATGACGCTCTTGCACCCGCGCGCGAGGAGCAGCGCCGCCGAGAGGCCGGCCGGGCCGCCACCCACCACGAGCACGTCCGCACGATCCGGAGCCCTCATCGCGCGCATCCTCGCGCGCAGCGCGGCGACTGTCACCTCCCGAGTGCGCGAGGGCGTCGTCGCCCGCGCCGCGCGAGGTGCGCGACCCGGCGGCGGCTCGCGCGGGCGGCCGGTGCCGAGGCCCGTCTCTCGGCGGCGACCGCCGCGAGCTCGCTCGCGAGCTCCTCGAGCGCGGCGGCCTCGAGCGCGCCGCAGACGAGCGGCGCGTCGCAGCGCTCCCACGCGGGTGTGCCGATGGCGAGCAGCGCGTCGCTCGCCAGGACGATCGCGCTCGCGTCGCCGACGAAGTACGCCGGGTCGGGGCGCGGGATGTGACCGTCCCGCGCGTAGGCATCGACGAGCGCATAGGTGGCACGGGTGAACGGATCGACGAACGCGCCCGGAGCGCGGACCGAGATGCTGTACATGGGGCCTCCGCCGCGTTCTCGACCGAGCACGGCGGGCGTTGCGCCCCGGCGGCGCGTCACCCGAAGAGCGGAGCGCCGTTCGTCAGGATCGTGAAGCGCACGATCGGATAGAGCGCCACCGCGAGCGCGAGCGCCCAGGCGGCGGCCATGCGCCCGAGCGAGCGCGAGGTCACCGACCACGCTGCGTCGCGCTCGCGAACGCGGGTGGCAGCGAGGGCGCCGACGCCGGCCGCGAGGCCGAGCGAGACGGCGGCGTAGAGCGCGGCGTAGAGCGGCCAGCCGATGTGGTGGCCGTCGTCGTCGAGCAGGCAGAAGGGGCAGAGATGCGCGGGCGACTCGTACGCGTAGGGCGCCACGTAGCCGAGGATCGCGGGCGCGGCGGCGATGGCGGCGAGGCCGGAAGCGAGCGCCGCGAGGCCTCCGAGCCGCACGGAGCCGCTCCGTCGCGCGACCAGCGCCAGGGAGGCGCTCAGCGCGCCGAGCCCGGCGAACGCCGCGAACGCGGACGTGCGCGCGCCGCCGCTGGCGCCGAGCACCGCGTCGCGCGCGCCCTCGAGCCCCGTCGAACAACAGGAGGCGACGACGCGGAAGTCGAGCCCCAGCGCGTAGAGCAGCCCTGCGCCCAGGTTCGCGATCACGAGCGGAGCGACCAGGAGCACCGCGACGAACTTCACGCGCGTCAGCTCCGGCGTGCGCAGCGCCAGGTCGACCCGGTGCAGCCCGAGCCAGGCCGCGCACGCCAGCGCGCACGCCAGCGCGAGCCCCAGCGAGCGGAAGCCCCACGCCGCTTGCGCGAGCACGCCCCAGGCGCACATCGCGCCGCGCACGGACGCCCGCAGCCGGTCGGCGCCCAGCACCTCCACCACGAGCGCCACGAGCGTCGCCATCGACGCGACGCCGAAGAGGGTGGCGACCAGCTCCGCGCGCCGCTCGATCGCCAGCGCGAGCTCGCTCGTCCGCGGCGCGCCTCCGAGCGAGAGCACGCGCAGGGCCGAGGCCATCGCGACGACGGCGAGCACCGCCGCGACGAGCTCGGGCAAGACGAGCGCGAGGAGCCAGGGTCGGAAGAGGTTGTCGAGCAACGCGCCTAGAATTGGATCGTCGCGGACAGCGCGCTACCCGCCGCCCGCACTTCGAGCGTCGCGCTCCCGAGCGCCATCCGCGCCCGCGGCTCGGGCACGCGGATCGCGAGGCCGAGCACGAGGCATATCAGCGAGACGTCCTGCACGATGCCCGTCACCACGTAATAGGGCGCATCGACGCTCTGGGCCGCCAGCACCAGCCAGGGCCCCGCGATGGGGATGAACGCCACGTTCACGCCGTCCGAGCCGGCCGTGAGCGAGAGGCTCGCGTGCGCCCAGGTCGCGATCCAGGCGACGGGCAGGCCGACCAGCCCCGGGATCCAGAGGCCGCGGATGCTCGAGGTCGCAGGCGCGCGCGGTGCCACGTAGGGAACGGCCGGCGCGACGTAGGTCGCCGAGACGCCGTAGCCGCTGGGCATGTACGGACGTCCGGACTGTGCGGATGCAGTCGAGGCGGCGGCGCTCAGCGCGCCGATCAGCACGACCACCGCAGCGGCCGCGCCGCCGGGCGCGCGGAGGCACCGGAATGCCGCACCACGCACCATGGCCAGAGCGTACCACGCCCGGAGCCCGTCGGGCCCGGCCCTGCTAAGACTCGCGGATGCCTGATCGCATCGCGCCGCTCGCGCTCGGTCTCCTCCTGCTCGTCGCGTGCTCGGTCGAGGCGCAGTCGACGCGCTGCGAGCACTGCGGCATGCGCGTCGACCCGGCGGGCGCGTTCACGAGCGGGGCGACCCTCGACGGGCGGACGATCGCGTTCGACTCCAACAAGTGCCTCTTGCGCTATCGACTGGAGCACTCCACGGCCACGGGCGCGTGGGTCACCGACTACTACGCGCGCACGCACGTCGCGCTCGAGAGCGCGTTCTTCGTCACCGGCTCGGACGTGTCGGGCCCCATGGGCCCGGACCTCGTCTCGCTGGGGTCGCGCGCCGACGCCGAGCGATTCGCGCGCGACCATCGGGGAACCGTGCGCCCTTTCTCCGAGATCACGCCCGAGCTCGTGCGATCGTTCTTCGCGCGATGACGTCGAGCGAGGTGCGCGTCGATCCATGGTCGGGCGCCGAGGTCGTCCTGGCCCCGGGGCGGCTCGCGATCGGGGCCACCAAGGCCGGCGGCCTGCCGGCCCCGGCGGGGCGCTGTCCCTTCTGCCCAGGCCACGAGGCGGACGCGGAGGCGACCGTCGCCGCGATCGGCGACCCCTGGTCGGTGCGCGTCGTCGGCAATCGCTTCCCGCTCGTGTCGATGTCGATGGCGGGCGCCCGGGGCGTCCACGAGGTGGTGATCGAGTCGCGCGCGCACGACGTCGACCTGCCGGATCTCGACGCGCGCTCGCTCACCGACGTGCTCTCGACGTACCGCGATCGCGCCCGCACGCTCGCGGCGCTCGAGGGGATCGGGTGCGTCGTCACCTTCCGGAACCGCGGGCGGCGCGCCGGAAGCTCGCAGCCTCATCCACACGCGCAGATCACCGCGCTCGACTACGTCCCCCCGCACGTCCGTACGCGCGACGCCATCGCACTGGCCGATCCGGGTCTGCTCGCGCGCACGCTCGAGGCCGAGCGCGCAGGAGGCCGCGTCGTGCGCGAGGGCGGTGGGTTCGTCACGTTCTGTCCGTTCGCGTCGGCGCGCGCCCACGAGGTGCGCATCGCGCCCGTCGAGCGGGTCGAGCGGCTCGCGGAGCTCGAGGACGCGGGGGTGAGCGCGCTGGCCGACCACCTCGGGCGGGCTCTGCGCTGCCTCCGGGCGCGGATGGGCCTGGCCGACTACAACGTGCTGATCCGCGATCCGGCGCTCGCGACGCGCGGTACGTTCTTCTCGATCGAGATCCTCCCGAGGACGGGCGGCGACGCCGGGTTCGAGCTGCACACGGGCTCCTCGATCTGCCTCGTGGCGCCGGAGGAGACGGCGGCGGCGCTCCGGGAGATCGATCGGATGGCCGCGTGAGCAAGAAGGACAAGAGCAAGAAGGAGAACGGCGTGCCGGACGCGGGCCCCTACCGCGCGGGCCGCGCCGAGGCCGAGACGAGCGAGAACGATGGCCTCGTCGGCGACCTGGTCCGCCAGTTCGCCGACCCCTACGCCCTCTTCCGCGAGCTCGCTCAGAACGCGATCGACGCCGGGAGCAGCGAGATCCACGTGCGCATCGTGATCACGCGTGCGGACGACGCCCACGAGGCGCGCCTCAGCGTGACGGACGACGGTTGCGGGATGACGCAGCAGGTGCTCGAGGAGGATCTCGTCGTGCTCTTTCGTTCCACGAAGGAGGACCGCGGCGACACGATCGGCAAGTTCGGGATCGGCTTCGTCTCGGTCCTGGCCCTCGCTCCCTCGCTCGTGGTGGTCTCCACCTGCGTCGGCGACGACGTGCGCCACGTGCTGCACTTGCACCCGGACCGGAGCTACGACCTCTATCGCGAGCCGGGTGGTACCCGCGGGACGACCGTGACGCTCCACGTCCCGCTGAAGGACGATGGCGCGGAGCTCGTCGCTCGGAGCCAGGCCGCGCTCGAGCGCTGGTGCGGGCACGCGAGCGTTCCCATCCATTTCAACGTGGTCCCGGCGAGCGAGGCCACGCCGTCCGTGCAGCAGCGCATCGACCGGCCGATCGATCTCGACCAGGCGCTGGTCAGCGTGCGTGCCGTCTCCTACGACGACGAGACGAGCGCGCTCGTCGGGCTCGTGCCCGAGACCGCCCGTCTCGCCGCCTTCTACAACCGCGGGCTGCTCTTGCACGCCTCCCGCGATCGCGGCACGCGCGCGTCGATCGCGTTCAAGGTCTCGGACCCCCGCCTGTCCCACACGCTCTCGCGGGAGGACGTGCGCATGGACGACGCGCACGCGCGCGCGCTCCGCCTCGTCGAGCACGCCATCTCCGTCCCGCTCACGCAGGAGGTGCTCTCGGAGATCGGCCAGGCCGCGCGCGCGCACGTGGCCGGCGACGCCACCGCCGGCTCACGCTGGATCGGCATCGTGGACGCCGCGCGACGCGCCGAGCTCGCGATCGATCCGCGCCGGATCGACGTCCCGCTGCTCGCCCCGGTCGGCGGCGCCCGCGTGCTGCCGTGCCTCGGCGGGAGCGGGCCCTCGCGCATGGCCCGCGAGCGCGACGCGCTCGTGGACGTCCTCGCCGCGGCGGGCGTGCCCGTGATCGACGCGAGCCTCGCGCGCGATGCTGCGGAGAAGGAGACGCTGGAGTCGCTGCTCGCGGCGTTCACGGGGACCCGCCCCGTCCACCCGCGCTACCTGGGCTCCGCGCTCGTACCGCTCGACGCGGGGCGAACGAGCGAGGCCGATGCCCACCTGCTCGCTCAGCTCACGCGGCTGCTCGGCGTCGTGCTGCGAGCGCCCTCGAGCGTGCACCTCGTCGACGTCGTCGGCGCCGACACTCGGCTCACGTTCACGCTCGCGCACGTCGATCGCGCGCACCTCGCCAGCGCCCGCGACGACGAAGCCGACCCCTTCCGCATCGCCCTCCGGCCCCCGCTCGGCATCGCGGCTGGACATCCCGTCGTCATGGCGGCGCGCGCGCACCCGGACCCCGTCGTCGCCGCCGACGTGCTGGCCCGCGCCGTCCTCGCCGATCGGGAGCTCGTGACCGAGGCGCGCTCGCTCGCGCTCGCAGACGCCAGCCTGCGGTCCCTCTTCGGCGGGGGCGCGCGATGAGCCGCGCGCGTCCCGGCGCCGGGATCCGTGTCTCGGGCGGGCGCCTGCGCGTGGACGCCGCCCGCGCGATCGACAAGCTGCGCAGCTACCAGCTCGCCGATCCGCTCGGCTGGGTGCTCGAGGTGGTCCGCGCCGGCGTGCTGATGCGCGAGACCGAGGCGATCGCCGTCGAGGGCAGCGGCGGCGACGTCTTCGTCGCGATCGCGTGTGCGAAGCCCGACCCCGCGAAGCTCCCCCGGCTCTTCGAGGAGCTCTTCGATCCCTCCGCCGCGCCCGACGCGCGGGCGTGGCGCCTGCTCGCGATCGGCGTGAACGCCGCCCTCGGACGCAAGGAGGACGGCACGGCGACGCGCCACGTGGACGTGTACGCGCTGGACGCGGAGGGCAGCGAGCGCGTGCGCTTCACGCCCCAGCTCTTCAGCGTGGAGCGCGAGACCGGGATCGCTCCGGGCCTGAGGGCGCTGACGACCGAGCGCGCCGCGCCCCCCGCGCACGCGCCGCGCCCACGCCGGGGCGTGCTCGTCCACGCGCGGGCCGTCATGGGCCTCGGTGCGCTCGCCCGCTGGGCGGTCGGCGAGGAGCCGCGCGAGCTGGCGCTCGTGCGCGACGCCACGCGCGAGGTGCGCGTACCGCTGACGGTGGGGGGGCTCCCCGTCGCGCAAGATCCCGCGATCGTGATGCGCGAGCCACTCGCGAGCGGCGGCTACGTCGCGCTCGTCACCCCGCGGATCGGCAGGACCCACGCGATCCTCGAGGCCGCCGAGGCCGGCGTCGTCCTCTCGCGCGAGCCCTGGTCTTGCGGTGTCGGCGCTGCGGGGGCGAACGTGCCCGTGCTCCTGCGCGTCGACCGCGAGCGGCTGCCCACGAACGCGGCACGCTCGGCGGTGCGCTGGGACGAGCCCGACGCCGCCGAGGCGCTCTCGCAGGCCGGCGCCGCGCTGACGGCGCTCGTCCAGCGCCTCGCCGCCGAGATCGGGACGGCGCAGGAGCCCGCTCGCCGCTCGTGGCTGCGGACGATCGCGATGACGCTGCTCGCTTCGGAGGTGGGCGGCGTCGCGTTCCGGACGCGGCTCGCGATCGCGGCGGTCTCGCCCGCGCTCGTGCCGCTGCTCGACGCGAGGCTGCTGATCGACGCGACGGGCCGGGCCCGAAGCCCCCGCGAGCTCGCCGGCGCGAGCCACGCACAGGTGCACTACGGGGCGACGTACGTGGCGAAGGAGCTGGCGCCCTGGCTCGGCGACGTGCTCGCGGCCCCCGCCGGCGATCCCACGCACCTGCTCTTCGGCGATCATGCGCCCGCGTCGGCGGCGCCGCTCGTCGAGCTCGCGGCGCGGACGCAGGAGAACGAGCGACGCTGGCTCGCCCGCCCGGTGGAGCCTCCGCGTGTGCAGCGAGCGGACGGGGCGATCGCCCGCATCCCGCTCCCGCAGCAGCTCGGCCAGAAGGGCCGCCCCCACTTCGCGCTCGCGGGAGACGTGGTGCTCGGCGCGCCGGGCGAGGACCGGACGATCGAGCTGCGCGTCGGCGGGCGACTGCTCGAGACGCGACGAAGCCGGGCCGGCGTCGGCATCGCCGTCGTCGCCGACTGTGCCGCGCTCACGCCGACCACGAGCTACGATGCGGCGCTCGACGACGACGTCAGCCGGGCCGTGCTCGAGGCGGTCGAGCGAGCGATCCTCGCCGGATGCACGAGCGTCGCGCGGATCCTCTGCGGCGAGAAGACCAGGGACGGGACGCTCTCGGTCGAGCCGGCGCAGGTGGCGTCCGACCCGCGCGCGCGGGCCCTGGTCCGCCACGCCCTGCTCGCGTCGATCGCGGCCGACGTCGACGACGCGCGACGCCACGTGCTCGGCAAGCCCCTCGGAGCGGCCCCGGCCTGGACCTGCATCGGCGGCACGACGTCGATCGACGCGCTGGCTGCCGCCGACGCGATCGGCCTGGTCGAGAAGGGCCGACCTTGGCCGGAGGCGCTGCCCGCCCATCGTCCGGTGCTCGTCGTCGACGACGCCGAGCGAACGGCGCTGCGATTGCTGCTGCCGCGCGCACACTTCGTCGACTACGCGCGCGTGCGACGGCCACCCGCGAAGGCGGCGGACCTCACGGTGCAGGCCCTCGCGCGCGGAGCGAAGCTCGGGCTCGCGACGGACGGTGACGGTTTCGCGAGGGTCGTCGCCTGGTGCGACGACGACGGGGGCATCGTCGCCCAGCACATGGGCGTGCGCATGGGCATGCACGGGCTGCGCTCGGCGCGCGTCCCCGTCCTCGCGCTCGTCGAGGACGAGCGCATCGTGCCCGACGAGGCGTGGAGCAGCGCCAGCGTGGACTGGATCGCGCTCGAGCAGCGGCACGCGCTCGATCGCGCGTCGAGCCGGATCGCGCGCGCGGCGCTGCGAGCCTGGCTCGGCTCGGTCTCCGACGACCTGGTCCGGGGGATCGAGCTCGACGCCCCCTCGGTGGTCCGCGCCGTCATGCTCGAGGCGCGCGCGCCTTTCGAGGAGCCCCTCGACACGGACGAGCGAGCGGCCCTCGCCGAGCTGCGCCTGTTCCCGGGGCTCGGCAGCGAGCGCACGAGCATCGCGGCCATCCGCGCGTCCAACGAGGGGGCGATCGCGTTCGTGCCGCGCGACGCGTTCGCCGCGCGCGAGCTGGACGGGCTCGCGCTCGACGTGCTCCGCGGGAGCCGCGAGGAGGCCCTCGGGCTCGCGGCGCTCGCGGGCACGCGCGAGGTGGTCGATGCCACGGACGCCATCCGCGGCACGCTCGCCGCGCGCCGGCGCGAGGCACGCCTGGCCGCCATCGCGGCGCGCGCGCCCGAGCCGCTCGAGGTGCGGGGCGCGAGCGCGACGGCGCGGGTGACGGGCGATGGCATCGACGGCGTGCTCGGGTTCCGCGCCCACGTCTCGAGGCCGCGCGTCGAGCTGCTCGTCGACCGGCGTCCCTTCGTCGACCTCGAGGCGGACGACCTGCCGCCCCACGTGGTCTCGCGCGTGTCCATCGAGCCACGCCTCGTGGACGACACCGGCACGAAGCCGGGCGAGGCGGCCGTCTCGCGCACGCGCGGCGCCATCCACGCGTCGGCGCGCGCGCTGCTCGTGGCCATGGTGAACGAGAACGGGGCATCGCTCTTCGGCGACCCCGCGCTGCGCGCGCTGGCCGAGCACCTGGTCGGCGGAGGCCGCCGGCGCGGCGAGGTCGGGGCGATGCTCCGCGCCCTCTGCGCGCCGCCCACGCTCCGGGCCGTGCAGGGTCAAGCGCTCTCGATCGCGAGCGCGACCGTCGACGACGAGCTGTGGTTCCTCCCCGAGCCGCTCACGCTCCTGCCCCCCGCCGACGGGGAGCCTGCTGGGCCCTTCGATCGGCCCATCGCGCTCGTTCCCTGGCCCACGGGCGACGGGCGCAGCGCGCTCCTGGAGAAGATCGCCGGCGCGGCGCTTCGCGACGTCACCCGCGAGGTGCGCGCGCTCCACACGGCGCGGCGCCGGGCGCGAGGGCTCACCCTGCCGCCGACCCTGCGCCCCGGGCACGTGGCAGCCCTCTGCCGGACCCTCGACGCGCTGGTCACGAGCACCGACGACGCGACCGTCGTGGAGCAGGCGCTCGGCCACGGCGTGATCGGCCTCGTCGAGCGCGGCCCTTCGCACGTGCGCTTCTTCGACGCGGGCGAGGTCGTCTCGGAGATCTCCGTCGAGCTGGTCCCGCCCTTCGAGGCGGCGATCGAGTCGCCCCTCGTCGCGAAGGGCGCGTCCGGCCGCCCGGCGCGCGAAGAGATCGAGCCTGCGCTCGTGCGCGCCCTGGCCAGGCTCTTGCGGCGCCTGACGGACGAGCGCTCGTTCGACGGCGCACCCGACTGGGCGCTCGACGCGCAGCGCGACGCGGCGCTGCTCGGCGGCAGGACCCACCTCGAGCGCCTCGGGGCGCTGAAGCTCTTCCCGACCACGGCCGGAGCGCGCGTCTCCTTCGAGGAGATCCGGACGCAGCACGAGCGCTTCGGCCCCGTGTGGTGGACCCCGATGCAGACGCGGCGCGTGCCGCTGGATCCGGAGCGCTTCTCCCTGCGCCTCTCGCCGCCGCACGCGGCGGCGCTCGGCCGCGCGATCCCGGTCGTGGACGCGACGAAGGAGCTCGAGCTCGACCAGGTCGCGATGGTGAACCGGTCGCGTCCCCCCGTGGCGTCGATCGCGCCGACCGACGAGGAGCGCGACATGGCGCTCGGCATCGAGACGGAGCGCGAGGACGACGGCACGGAGACCGTGGTGATGGTGCTCTGGCCCGCGCACGCGAGCGCACGCGGCCTCACGTTCTTTCTCGGGATGCAGCCGCTCGGCGAGATCGAGCTCGAGGGTGAGCTGGCGACCCGCGCGCGTGCGAGCTCGCTCGCGCTGACGCCCGACCGCACCTGGAGCGGGGCGGTCCGTGACGAAGCGCGGCTCGCCATCGAGCGAGGCGCGATCGAGCTCGCCGAGGAGATCGTGCTCCGATCGCTCCCCGCACCACGCGGGCCCTTCCCGACGATCACCATCGACCGGCCATTCGTCGCGGGGCTCTACGTCGCCAGAGCCCGTGCCGTGCGGGGCGTGCTCTCGCTCGGGCCGCTCGACGAGACGCAGGACGCCGGCGTCCGGGTGCTCGACGCGGCGACGGACGACCCCGAGAACGCGCCCCCGTCGCCGCTGCGCGCGACCGCTCCCAAGCACCTGCCCGAGGTCGTCCCGCTCGAGGGGACGCTCGTGGTCTGGGGCGCGACGCGAGGCGAGGCGGAGGGCGCGCTCGACGCCATCGCGCGGACCGCGTACGTGCGGCTGCTCGGGATGATCGCGGCGCGCGTGGCGAAGGACGAGAGCCCCGACGTCGACCTCGACCGCGCTCACCTCGTGCGCGGCGCCACCCTCGGCTTCGTGCACGCCAAGGAGCTGCCGGCCGACGTGGCCATGCCCTTCGGCGTCGGTCCGCTCGGGTCGCTGCGCGGCGTCGTCGACGTGCTCGCGAAGCAGAGCGCCGTCGTCGTGCTCGACCCCGACGAGCTCGATGCGAGCGCCGAAGACGACGCGCTCGCGCGCTACCCGCGCTTCGTCGCCGATGGATCGCTCGCCTCGCAGCGGCTCGCGCTCGCGCTCGGACCGCGCGCCATCACACGCTCGGACGCCCTCGC
This sequence comes from Sandaracinaceae bacterium, assembly GCA_044220955.1. Lineage (GTDB taxonomy): Bacteria > Myxococcota_A > Polyangia > Polyangiales > Sandaracinaceae > JBBSAT01. The sequence continues at coordinate 652 of JBGAQA010000146.1, read as the reverse complement.
GCTCGCGCTCGGGCTGAAGACCGCGGCCCGGCCCGAGACCGCCCGGCCGGACGCGTCGCGCAAGCCGGCCAAGACCCCCAAGGCACCGGCGGGCAAGGCGCGCGAGTCGAAGCGCCCTCCGCTTCGCGGCGCCAGGCCCGCGAAGAGCTCGAGCGGGCCCGTCGAGCCGCTGGCGCAGCGGACGCACGCCGTGCTGCACCGGATCGGGCGAGAGGCCGGCGTCGTCGTGCAGGCCTCGCGCCAGGAGCCGCTCGCGTCGATGATCGACGGCGCTCTGTCCCTGGCGGGCGGGAGCGAGCTGCTGGCGATCGCCGCGGGGACGGCCGTGCACCGCGAGCGAGCCGCGATCCTGCTGGCCGGGCACGTCGTCGCGCAGACCGCGCCCGCGTCGGAGCAGCTCACCGCGCTGGCACGGCTCCTCGAGCGCTGACCGCGAGGCCCGGGGTTGCCCGGCGAGGCGCGCTCGTCGATCCTCTCACGATGCCCACGCGCCTCGCGCTCGTCCTCTGCATCACGTGTGCGGCGTGTGGGCCGGACGCGCCGCCGCCGGTCGATGCCGCCGCGGACGACGCGTCGGCCCACGCGGCGGCCGAACCCCCCCCAACAAGCGCGAAGGCCGGCGTGATACCCGCCCGCGCGCCCCCTGGCAAAC
>JBGAQA010000145.1:12048-12327 GCA_044220955.1 Sandaracinaceae bacterium | reverse complement strand
CCTGCGGCGGTTTTCGAGCACGAGGTGGGACCGGTGCTCGAGCATCGCTGCCTCACCACGGCCTGCCACGGCGTCGGTCCGGAGGAGCAGATGCCGGGCGTCGGCTTCTTCGTGCGCGTCGACGCGCGCGGGCGCATCGTGGACGCGGAGGCCGCGCGAGCGATCGCGCTCGAGCGCGTCACGACCACGGCCGAGGCCTCGCTCTCGACGCTCGTGCGCGTGCCCTCCAGCCCCGAGCGGGGAGGCGGCCCGCACCTCGGCGGCGGGGGCCGCCGCGGG
>JBGAQA010000145.1:0-12038 GCA_044220955.1 Sandaracinaceae bacterium | reverse complement strand
CCCTCCGATCCCGCCGTCGCCGCGCTCGAGCGCTGGATCGACGCCGAGCCCGATGGAACCGGCGGCGAGGATCGCGCGCTCACCGAGCTCGACGCGCAGTTCGCGCGCGACGTCGCCCCCGTCCTCGTCCGGCGGTGTGGGTTCGCCGGGTGCCACGGGCCGACCGAGGTCGCCAACGCGGTCCTCGTCCTGCACCCCGATCCGGACACGGGCGAGCTGTCCCCCGCCGAGGTCGTCTCGATGCGCCTCACGGCGCGGGCCTTCGTCGATCTGTGGGGCGCACACGCGAGCCGCTCGCGCTTGATCCGCAAGGCGCTCGGCGAGATCGCCGGGGGGCTGGTGCACCGCGGGAACCCGGGCACGCTCTTCCCCGAGGCCCCGCCGACGGCTCCCCTCGAGTCAGCCGACCTCCAGCGCGTCCTCGCGTGGGCCGACGCCGAGCGCGCGGCCGTCGGGACGAGCGAGGGGCGCGCGCCGCGCGCGCTCGTCTGGGTGCGCGGGGCCGTCGGCGCGCGCGCTCCCTACCGCATCGCGCCCGAGAGCGAAGGCAGCGACGTCTTCCTCGGCCCGTGGCCGGACGACGGCGTCATCGACCCGCGGGCGATCGAGAACCTCACCGCGGCGGCGCACCCCGAGGGCCCCGCCGAGATCCGCGACCCCGCGGTGTCGCACGACGCCCGCACGCTCGTCTTCGCGATGCGACGGGGCGGCGAGCGGACCTTCTCGCTGCACGCGCTCGACCTCGAGAGCCGCGCGGTCCGCCGCCTCACCGGCGCGTCCTCGCCAGGATCGTTCGTGCAGCCGACGTTCGGGCCGGACGGTCGCGTGATCGCGGTGTGGGACGGCGCGAGCGAGGAGGGCTCGGACGGCCGCGCGGGCGCGCCGCCCGAGCTGGCGGCGATCTCCGAGGACGGCACCGTCGAGCGCCTCACGTTCACGCGGGCACCGGAGGTGCGGCCTGCCGCGCTCGCGAGCGGCAAGACGCACGGCACGCTGGTCTTCGCCATCCGGCGCGCGCGCGGCGAGGGGGTCCTGTTCCGCTTCCCGCTCTGCCACGACCCGTCGCTCCACGGCGAGCCGGAGTACCACGTGCAGTTCGGCGGCTCGATCGCGCCTCGAGCGCCGCTCGTCGCCCGGGACCTCCCGGACGGGCGCCAGATCCTCCTCGTGCTCGGCGACGTGAACGCGGCAGACGACCGGGGTGCGCTCGCGGTCCTCGATCGCTCGCTCGGCCCCCTGCTCCCGGGCGACGCCGCTCCCAGCGTCGGCGGCTACCGAGCGCCTCTCTCGGCGCTCGACGGGGAGCGCTGGCGCGACCCGGTGGCGCTGCCCGACGGCTCGGTGCTCGCCGCGAGCGACGACGGACGCGCGGAGGGTGAGGACGCCCTCGTGATCGCGGAGATCGTCGACGGCCCGGGGGGCGCACGGCTTGGCGACGTCCGGACGATCCTCGCCGATCCAGGCCACGCGCTGCGCAGCCCGGCCCTCGTGATCACGCGCCCCGTCGAGGACGGCGACCACGTCTCCAGGGTCGATGCGAGCGCGTCGCGCGCGCGCATCGCCATCCGCGACGCGGCCGTGCTCGAGGCCCTCTACGGCCGTACGCCCCCGACGGGGGCGCGCGCGCTGCGGACCGACCTGGCGGCCGTGCGCGTCCTCGCACCGGCGGCGACGACGGGCCTCTTCGCGCCGGGCGCCGAGATCCTCGCCGAGATCCCGCTCGCCGCCGATCGATCCGCGGAGCTCGACGTGCCGGCGCGGACGCCGCTGCTGCTGCAGTTCGTCGACGGACACGGGATGTCCGCCGGCAACCAGCTCGACCGCTGGTACTACGGCGAGGGCCTGGAGATGGTCCCGGCCGGGACGAACCCGGCGACGTACGCGCACGCGTGCGCCGGCTGCCATGGCTCCTTCACCGGCCGCGCCGAGGACGCGCTCGCGCCGGCGCCGGACGCGCTGAGCGCCGCGTCGATCACGCTCTCGACGCACCAGGACCGGAACCCGCGACGCCCGATCGCGCGCTCGAGCGTGCCGACTCCGGGCGCGGGCGAGGTGCCGACGTTCGAGCGCACGCTCCGCCCCCTCCTCGACGAGCGCTGCGTGCGCTGTCACGACGAGGCGACGAGCGCGGGGGGCGTCGTGCTCGCCGCCGGTCCGGGGGCACGCTTCGACCGCGGGTACGAGGCCCTCGCGGCGCAGATCGATCCCGCGCTGCGCGCGCGACGCAGCCCGCTTCTCGAGCGGCTCACGGGCGCGGAGCTCGACGCGGCGGGCCCGGCGCCGACTCCGTCTTGCCCGCCGGAGGGCCTGAGCGAGGCCGAGATCCGGACCTTCGTGCGGTGGATCGAGAGCGGCGCCGTCGCCGACGTGGTGCCGGATGCGCACTGACCGCCCGCGACGTGCCCTCGTCTGCGCGCTCGTGATGGGCGCGACGCTGGCCGTGCTGGCCGTCGGCTGCGACGGACCGGCTCCGGGCGGCCGCCCGATCGTCGTCGCGGAGCTCGGTCGCTTCGCGCGAGAGGTCGAGCCGCAGCTCGAGCGACGCTGCGCGCAGGGCAGCTGCCATGGTCGGGCGGACCGCCCCTTCTCGCTCTACGCGCCCGGTGCTCTTCGGCGCGACCCCGCGCGGACGTACCTCGACGAGCCGATCGGAGCGGACGAGCTCGCCGCGAACGCGGAGCGCGTGGCGGCGTTCGCCGTCGACGGCGGCTCCCTCGCCGACTGCCTCGTGCTTCGGAAGCCGCTGGCCGTGTCGGCCGGAGGGGTCTGGCACGGCGGCGGGGACGTGTTCGAGGACGCGAGCGATCCCGCGTACGAAGCGATCCGCGACTGGCTGGAGCTGTGCCGAGCGACGGACGTCGACGGGGGCGCGTCGTGAGGACCGCGATCGTGCTGCTGACCCTGCTGCCCGTGCACGGGTGCGCGACCGTGCAGCCCTGGGAGCGGGAGCGCCTCGCGAGCCCCGCGATGGCAGAGGTGCAGGAGCCGGAGCGGGCCGCGTTCGACGCGCACGTCGCGGGCTCCCGCGAGGCCGCCCTCGATCCCGGCGGCGCCGGAGGCGGGGGCTGTGGCTGCAACTGATCGCCCCCTTCCCGCAGTCCACGCCGTCGCGCTCGCCGCCGTGACGCTCGGGCTCGCGTCGGTGACGGCCCGGGCCGACACGCGCTACGCGGCGAGCGTGCACGGCTACACCGACTCGGACTCGCTCGAGGTCCTGCACCCTCACGTCGTGGCCCGCGCGGCCGTCGACGACACCACCCTGAGCCTGGGCTGGGACGCGGACGTCATCAGCGCCGCCACGATCGACGTGCGCACCAGCGCGAGCCCACGCGGGTTCTCGGAGATGCGCAACGGCCTGGCGCTCGAGGTCGACCACGCGGCGTCCAGCACGGTCCACGTCGGCGCCGGCGCCGCCGGCAGTCTCTCGCCGGACTACGGGTCCGCGACGGGCGGGGCGCATCTGGCGCTCGAGGACGCGCTTCACCTGCACCGCGTCGTGATCTCGGGCACGGGTAGCTGGAGCAGCGTCGGCCGCGTCGGAGACCAGCGCGCCGTGGGCGAGGCGTGGGCCGCGGGGGGCAGCCTCGCGTGGTCGTGGGTGCTGACGCGCGATCTCGTGCTCGACGTGTCCGGCGCGCTCGAGCACGCGCACGGCTACCTCGAGAGCCCCTACCGCTTCGTGTCCATCTACGCCGCCGCCGACCCGCTCGGTCGCGTGGCGGTCCCGGAGGCCGTGCCCGACGACCGGACGCGCGGAGCAGGCCGCATCGGCCTGCGCATCGCCGCGTCCGATCAGGTGTTCCTGCGTGGCTCGTACCGCCTCCACGCCGACGACTGGGGAGTGCTGGGGCACACCGCGCTGGCGACGCTCACGATCGTGCCCGTCCCCGAGCTCCGGGCGAGCCTCGACTTCCGGTTCCTCGGCCAGCGCGGAGCGAGCTTCTACTCCGGCCACTACGCGACGCTGCCCCTCGTGCCGGGCCTGCGCACCCGCGACCGAGAGCTCGCGCCGATGAGCACGACCGCGGCCGGGCTCCGCGTCGAGGTCGACGTGGGCTGGGTCCAGGATCTGCGGGCGACGCTCCTCGCGGACGCGGAGCTCGCCTACACGCGGTACATCGACACGCCCCTCTTGCCCGAGCGCGTCGCCTTCTCGGCGGGCCTCGGCCTGGCCTTCACGAGGTGAGCCCATGGACGCACGGCGATCGATCGAGCGAGCACTGATCGTCCTGGCGGCGCTCGCGTCGCCCGCGTGCGGACCTCCGGGCACGACGCCGGACGCATCGACGGATGCAGCATGTCGGCTCGCCGTGGTCGTCGGCCGCGGGGGCGACGCCTTCGTCCCCTACGTGGCCGGAGACCGAGCCGAGATCGTGCTCGGATTCCAGGGCTTCCAGATGCTACCGCTCGACGTGCGCGTGCGCGGCGCGCCGGCGGGGACCGAAGCGCTCGAGATCGCGGCGACCGTCTCCATCGCCGACACGGCCGTGGAGGGGGGGCGCACCGATCGCGCGGTGTCGACGGTGTCGCGCGCCGACGCGCTCGCGGTCGACGGGTGGCTGCTCTTCTTCAACGGCGCGCCGGTCTCCCAGATCGCGGGCCACGACGGAACGCTGGAGCTGATCGTGCACGCGGGCCCCTGCTCGGGCGGCGTGCGCGTCGTGCTGCACCTCGTCGACGACGTGCAGTGCGTGGACTTCGACGCGAGCGTGCCCGACGTCGGCTCCCGCGACGCGGGGCTCGCCGACGGCTCTCTCGCGTGCGGAGCCACCCCGTGATCGGACGGTCGCCCGCGGCGATGGTCGCCCTGATCTCGGCGTGCGTCGCGACCCCGGCGCCGAGCGCCCTGCCGCGCGAGCTCGACCCGGTCCCGGACGCGCTCGCGCCAGAGGACCCGCTCTACGCCCCGCAGCCGCACCGCGACCGGCCCGCCGGGGTCGTATGGGACCGCGCCCGCGATCGACTCTGGGTGCTTCTCGAGGGCACGGAGTCCGACCCGGGCCACGAGGTCGTCGTGCTGGACGCAGCCTCGCTCGCGGTCCGGCGGCGCCTCCGGGTGGGCCCCTTCCCGTGCGCGCTGGCCATCCACCCCGCCGGCCGCCACCTCGTCGTGCTGAACCGCTTCGCGCGCTACGCGTCGGTCATCGATCTCGAGCACGAGGAGGTCGTGGGCGAGATCGGCACACCGTACTACTCGGAGGCGATCGCGTTCGCGCCGGACGGAACGCGCGCCTACGTCGCCAACCGCTGGCGGGACGCCGTCCTGCGCTGGGACGTGGCCGTGGACGGGGCCGCGCTCGCCGCGATCCCGGACGACGACGGAACCGTCGCGTGGCGCCGCGCCGGGATGCCGGTGCTCGCCAACCCGCGCCGCGTGCTCGTCACTCCCGACGGCGAGCGACTGCTCGTCACGAGCGAGACCATGCTCGCCGTCGCGCTCTACGACGCGCGCACCGGCGCGCAGCTCGCGCTCCACTCGCCGAACGCGCCCGTCACCGACGCTCTGATCGTGGGCGAGCACGTCGTCATCCTGCACACCGGGCAGGGCACCGGGCACCCACCCGACGTCGGTCTCGACGGCGACGGCGACGGCGCGCCCGGGGACGGGACCGCCAACGTCGTCTTCCAGGACGTGCAGAACGAGATCGACGTGCTCTCGCTGGCCGACCTCTCGCTCGAGCACCGCTACACGTCCGACACGATCTGCTGTCGCGACTACCGAGACGTCGACCCCGAGCGGCCGGAGGCCGGCGCGGAGCTGATCGGCAGCGATCGCTGGCCCGCGAGCCGCGTCGCGTTCCTCCCTCCGCGCCAGACCTGGATCGTGGGCGGCGCGATGCCCGAGCGCGTCGTGTCGGTGGCGGGTCGCGACGAGCGGCCGGCCATCGCCGTCGTCTTCGGTGGATCGAGCGAGGTCCAGACCTTCGCGCTCGATCCGGAGAGCGGCGCGCTCGCCGCGCGCGAGACGGGGGGACACCTCTTCGGCACGGGCCTCGGGGCCATGGACGCGGTCGCGGTGGGCGACGGCACCCGGCTCGTCGTCGTCGATCGGCTCGGGGAGTCGCTGACGGCTCTCGACCTCGACGCCGACCCGGCGAGCGCGACCGAGCGCGCCACGATCGGCGACGTGTCGTCGGGCCCGTTCCCCGCCACGGACGCCGAGCTCGGCGAGGCGTTCAACACCGTGACCGCGCCGTTCACGGTCGACGGCGATCAGACGTGCGTTCACTGCCACCGCGACGGCAGCCCGATCGGCAAGGGCGTGTCGATGCCGCTGCTCGTCGACCCGGCGTTCGGGACGCGCCTGGTGATGTCGTATCGCGGCGCCAGCGACACCCGCCCGTGGTTCCTCGAGGCGGGGATGGACGACGGCAACTTCTTCCCCGTCATCAACGAGTTCGCGAGGCGCGAGAACTTCTGCTGCGAGGGGACGGACCCCCGCGTGTTCGGCGCGCTGCCGACGCACGCGGCGTGCGAGGCGGACCCCTCGCTACCCGGCTGCGACGCCGTGCTCCACTGCCTCGACGCGCCACCGGCCGGCTGCGCGACGCGGCACTATGGGGGCGCCGAGCTCACCCGGGACCGACACTTCCGCGCGGCCGCCCTCCGGGTCCTGGGCCGCGAGACGACGATCGGCGACGTGATCTACGCCGAGCACGTCGCCGACGACGGATCGATCGCGCGGACGCCCATCCCCTTGGGCTTCGACGGCATCACGCGCGCGCTCGGCGTCTTCCTGCGGGCGCACTCCCGGCTGATCCCGAACCCGAACGCCGCCGCGCCCAGCGCGGAGGTCCGGCTCGGCGCGGCGATCTTCGCCTCGCCCCAGGCGGGCTGTGCGAGCTGCCACCCGCTGCCGCTGACGGCGCTCGCGGTGGGCTCCCCCTTCGCTTCGCCGCTCTCGATGCCCTACGTCGTGACGCCGCTGCGGCACCCGACGACGGGCGCCGACGTCGATCGGATCACCGCCGGCTTCCTCGGCACCTTCCCGCGCGCACAGCAGACCGACGGTGGGCTGCGCGTCGGAGTGACCAGCCTGCGCGGCGCGTGGGACCGTGGGCGCTTCCTGCACCACGGGGGCGCGCGCACGGTGCTCGAGGTGCTCGCGACGCCCGCACATCCCGCGCTCGAGCCCGGCGCGCGAGGCTTCAACGAGCGGGACGGACAGCCCGACACCCACGGCGGCACCTCGCAGCTGACGGGCGCACAGCTGCGCGCGCTGGCCGCGTACGTGGAGTCGCTGTGAGCGCCGCGCTCACGAGCTGAGGAGACGACGAACGTGCGCGCCGCCGGAAGCCACGTGCCCCTCGCGCTCGCGCTCGGCGTGCTCGCGTGCTCACCGCCCGCCTCGAGCCCGCCGCTCCGATGGAGCGTCGCGCACGAGGAGCCGAGCGCCGCGCTCTTGACGGTGCTGCCCGTCGACGGCGGCCGCGTGCTGGTGGCCGGCGCCGACGACGGCAGCGGCCCGTGCCTCTTGCGCGGCGACGCGAGCGGGCTCGCGCGCGTCCCCGTCGGCGCCCGCGGTGCCCTCTGGTGGCTCGCGCGCGACGGCGACGGCGTGCTCGGGGTCGGCGAGCACGGCCTGATGGTGGCGCTCGCGACGCCCGATGCCGATCCCGAGGTCGCGCCCGCGCCCACCGACCGCACGCTGTTCGGCGCGTGGGTGGCTGCCGACGGAACCGCGTGGGCCGTGGGGGGCGACGTCCTGGGGACGGCGAGCCGCGGCACGATGCTGGTCCGAAGGGACGGCGCCTGGCAGCCCGAGGACCGGATCGAGGCCTCGCTCCTCGACCCGCTCCTCTTCAAGGTCTGGGGACGCAACGAGCGCGACGTGTGGGCCGCGGGCGACGAGGGCCTGGCCTTGCACTTCGACGGATCCCGATGGTCGCGCGTGGAGACCGGCACGCGCGCGCGCCTCACGACCGTCCACGGCGCCGACGACGATCTCTTCGTCGTGGGCGGCACCGGCAACGCGATCCTCCTCACGCTCGCCGACGGCGCGCTCGCCGATCAGGCGCCGCCCTTCTTGCCGCCGCTGAACGGCGTGTTCGCGCTGGGCGGCGGTGCCGCGCTGGCGGTCGGCGACGACGCCTTGATCCTCGAGCGACGCGACGGGACGTGGACCGAGGATCTCGTGCCCTCGACCTCGCCCGATCTCCACGCGGTCGCCTCGGACGCGCGGGGCGAGGCGTGGGCCGTCGGGGGCGCGCTCTTCTCCCCTGCGTTCGACCGCGGGGTCGTGCTCCGCGGCGTTCGTTGATCGTGCACGGAATCTCCCCCGCCGCTCGTCGAGTTGACCGGGGTCAACGCACGCGGAGGGGAGGTCTGTAGGGTCCGCCACCGCTTGGTGGTGCCCGCGACGCGGGACGCGAGCGCAGAGGCACGACGACACCTTGAAGACCGACGCGGAGCTCTTCTTCACCCCTGGCAAGCCCCACTCCGGCCCGCCGCTGCTCACGGCCGCGGCGCCCGCGAAGTCGAAGTACAAAGCCCCGACGAAGCTGCTCGCGTCGCCAGACGCGATCGTGATCGGCTCGGGCATCGGCGGCATGGGGATGGCATCCATCCTCGCGCAGAAGAAGGGCATGAAGGTGCTGCTTCTCGAGGCCGCGCCCGTGCCCGGAGGCTGCACCCACGTCCACGAGATCGACGGTTTCGAGTTCGCGAGCGGCATCGACTCCATCGGCGACATGGATCCGCGCATCGGTCGCGGGATGTTCCGCCCCGCGATCGACTTCATCACGGGCGGCAAGCTCGAGTGGGCGAAGATGCCCGACGTCCACGAGATCTGCACGTTCGGCGACGACGTCTACGAGTGGTTCTCTTCGCCCGAGAAGAACATCGAGTGGATCGAGCGCCGGTTCCCGGGCGAGGGAGACGTGCGCGGCTACTACGCGCTCGAGGAGAAGATCGAGCGCTGGGCCGCGAGCTGGGCGATCACCAAGCTCGCGCCGTCGTGGGTGCCCGAGGGCGTGCGCGACGCCGCGTACGTCGGCGCGTGGCGCACGTACATGGGCCGCTCGGTGCTCGACGTGCTCCGCAAGGAGCTGGGCTTCTCCGAGCGGCTCGCGGCGATCTTCTGTTACATGTACGGCAACCACGGGCGCACGCCCGACGTGGCGCCGTTCGCCTTCCACGCGGTGAACCTGTTCCACTATCGCAACGGCGCGTACTTCCCCGTCGGAGGCCCCGGCCAGATCGCCGAGTGCATCATCCCGATCGTCGAGGGCGCCGGCGGCCAGCTCGCCGTGAGCAGCCCCGTCAAGCGCATCCTCGTCGAGAACGACCGCGCGATCGGCGTGGAGCTGGAGAACGGAGAGAAGGTCTTCTCGAAGCTCGTGATCAGCGCGGCATCGGCGCCGACCACCTTCCTCGATCTCCTCGATCGCGAGGTCGCCGCGCGGCACGGCTACGTCGAGAAGTTCGACCACATCGGGCCCTCGCCCTCGCACGTGTACCTGCTGCTCGGCTACGACGAGTCCGTCGACCTCACCAAGCAGATCGTGTGGGAGATGCCGACGTACGAGGGCGTCGACCGCTACGACCTCTCCAAGGCCGACCACATCTACAAGGGCGAGGCGCGCTTCAAGAACATGGGCGGGTACCTGCTCAGCCCGTCGGCGCGCGACCCGCTCCACGGGCAGCGCTACCCCGGCACGTCGACCGTGGTCGTCCTCGCCGAGGGGATCCCCGCGTGGGTCGCGCGCGCCAAGACCGACGCCGCCTTTCGCGACGAGGTGCGCGAGGGCCTCACGGAGAACCTCACGCGCATCGCGCACCGCCACATGCCCGCGCTCGTGGGCAAGACGCCGAAGCTGGTCCGCGCCGGCATCCCCATGGGCTGTAACCCGCGCGCGTGGCACGGAAGCTCGCTCGGCCTCGAGCCCTCCGGCGCGCGCTTCGTGGAGCACACCCACTGGCTGCGCCCGAAGACCTCCATCGCCGGCCTCTGGCTGACGGGGCAGGACTCGTTCTCGGCCGGCTTCTGCGGCTCGATGCTCTCGAGCCACGTCACCTACGCGGCCATGACGGGCAACTGGTTCTCGCTGCTCTGACCATTCGGCGGGCGTGAGCCGCCCCCTCGACGCACCGGCGGAGCCGGGTGCGGCTCACCCCTCGCTCCGACTCGTCGCTGCGCTCCTCGCGAGGCACACCGCTCGTCGCGCGCGGCCGTCGGTGCGTGCCCGGGGCCGTCGTCGATTCTGGGACAGCCTTCGAGCTTCCAGGGCCCCTCGGCGCACCGGCGGAGCCGGATGCGTCGTCGATGGCGGGACAGATTCCGAGAGATCCGGCCGAGCCGTACCGCGGCCGGTGAGCGCCGTGGTATCCCTCCGCGATGCTCGCCTCGGACCCCACGGGCATCGTCGTCGCCGCAGCCCACGGCAAGATCACCGGCATCGACCTGGCCACGGGCGCGACCCGCTGGACGCAGGCGCTGCTCGACCTCCCGCTCAACCGCGCTCAAGTGCCCTGGGACATGCAGGTCGTGGACGGGCGCGTGTTCGCCGCGACGCTCGGCCACCTGTTCAGCCTCGATCAGGCGAGCGGGCAGGTGATCTTCCACGCGCACGTGCCGGTCCCCGTGGGCGACGCGGCCGCGCGGACGACGCTGCTCGTGGTGCAGGCCGGCGTGCTCGTGGCGCGGCTGGCCGACCTGCACCTCTTCGCGTTCGACGGGCGCCTCGTGTGGACGGCACAGCTGCCGCGATCGACCGTGATGGGGATGGACGCGAGCGCCGACCTCGCCCTGGGGATCAGCGGCCACGTGCGCCAGGTCGATCGCGCCTGACACGGGGCCGTCCGGCGCCGGCTCCTCGGGGATGCGATACTGCGCTCCGAGGAGGAGCCCCGAGCCGATGCCGACCGACGCCGCCCCCGCGAAGGGCAAGATGCGCGCGCTCTCGGGGCGGACCATGGCCGCGGTCTCCGCGCTCGCGACGCGGCGCGTGGGCGACATCGCGGGCGGCACCGCGCCCACCTGCTCCCGGTCGCGCCGGGGACGATCCACCCGAAGCGGCGGCCGGAAGCGTTGAGCATGGACCTCACGCCCATCACCGTCCGCGTCCGGGCAGTCGCCCGGCGCGTCCGACTCGCGCGCGCCCTCCGCGCGGGCGCGACGACGTTCGCGCCGGGCGTCGCCGGGATCGCGGTCGCGCTCGCCGCGGCGAGGCTCGGCTGGATCGCGGACGCCGACCTCCGCGTCGCCGTGGCGCTCGGCCTGCTCGGACCGCTCGGCATCACGCTCGCTGCGGCCGCCCGCGCGATGCCGGCGCTCCTGCCGGCGGAGATCGTCGATCGCGCCTACGCGCTGCACGGACGCCTCACGGCCGCGCTGGAGCTCGGAGACCAGATCGAAGCCTCGCCGCTCGCCGCGCTGGCCGTGGAGGACGCGCTCGCGCACGCGACGCGGGTCTCGCCGGCCCGAGCGTTCCCGCTCCGCGTTCCGGCGCACGCGCGCGCGCTCGTCGCCGCCTGCGCCGCCCTGGCGATCGCCTCGACGCTCGATCGGCCCGCCGTACCGACGCCGGCGCCCGAGCCGGCGCCGACGCTCGCGCCCCTGCTCGTGCACGCCGACGACGTCGCCCTCGAGCGCGACGCGCTGCGCGAGCTCGAGCAGCAGGGCGAGCCGACGCCCGAGCTGCGCGCTGCGATCGACGACACGAACGCGCTCCTCGAGGCGCTCGAGGACCGGACGATCGACCGCACCGACGCGCTCCGCCGGCTCGGCGAGCTCTCCGCGCGGCTCGACCGTCCGCGCCCCACGTCGCTCACGACGCGCGAGGATCTGCTGCGCGAGCTCGGCGACCGGCTCGGACGCGGCGAGACCACCGCCGAGCTCGCGCAGGCGCTGCGCGACGCCGACGCCGACGCCGCGCAGCAGGCCCTCGCCGCGCTGGCCGACCGCGTCCGAGAGCGAGCCCTCTCGGCCGAGGAGCGCAGACGCCTGCGGGAGGCGCTCGACGAGGCGCGCGCCGACGCGGGCGACGACGCTCTGGAGCGCGAGCTCTCGGAGGCCGAGGAGGCGCTCCGCCGGCAGG
>JBGAQA010000144.1:0-12869 GCA_044220955.1 Sandaracinaceae bacterium | reverse complement strand
GTCCTGGACGGCGACGGCACCGACCCCGGGGTGGCGGCCGGCCTGATCGACCGCGCCGTGACGCACGTGCGCTCGGGCGCCGGGCCGTGCCTGCTGCGCCTCGTCGTGCCGCGCCTGTGCGGCCACTCGATCCAGGACAACCAGTCCTACAAGGACGAATCGGCCCGACAGGCCGAGGAGGCGCGCGACCCAGTTCAGATCCACCGGCGTGAGGTGCGCGAGCGGAACGCGCATGTAGCTTCCAGCCGGGAGCGCGCGGCCAGGGCAGAGCGCGGCGATCTCCTCCGGGTCGGCGACCGGATTCTCCGCCGTCCCGCTGTCGATGCAGTCGGTGTCGGCCGCGGAGATCCGGAGCACCATGCCGTTCGCGTCGCCGGTCCACGCGCCGCGCGCGGCGTCGTAGCTCCCGTTCGGGACCACGGTGCCCGGCGTGAAGTGCAGGAACTGGTCGGTGCGGAGGTACAGGTACACGTCGCTCGACGTGCTGCTGGCCGTCGCGAAGTGCGGATGAGCGAGGGGCCCCGACGCGCCCACGTCGCGCGCCTCTAGCTCGGATGCGAACGTGTAGCTCGTCGTCGCCGGCAGCTCGGCCGGCATCGTGCCCGAACCGTTCGGACCGACCGTGTACTCGCCGGAGCAGATCTGGAACGTGCTGCTCGTCCCGGCGTCGTGCCGCACATGCGTCCCACCGGGCACCCACACGGCCATGGTGCGCGTGCCGCGAGCATCCGTCGTCGTCCACGCATCGGCGGTGGTCGGTTGTGCAAAGCGACCCGAAGGCCCGCCCACGGTGTTGCTGCACGGCACGAGCCCGCTCGACAAGAGGGCGACATCGGGAGCGCGGATCCAGTCGTTCCACGGCACGTCGAGCTGACGCTCCGCCGGGAAGTAGCCGTCGAGCTCGTAGCGCAGCGTCATCGGGCCGCCGCCGTTCACCATGATCTCGAAGTTGCCGTTGGCCGGACCCGTCGCGGAGTCGCGCCTCGTGCGGGCCTCGCCGAAGTCGATGCCGTCACCCCCCGAGTGGCCGAGCACCGTGACGCGCACTCCCATGAGCGGGGCGCCCGACCTGTCGGTCACGTGCCCACGGATCAGAGACGCGCGGTTCGGGTCGAACGTGCCGGGCGTGACCCCCAGCTGCAGACCGAGGTCCGGATCGAGCATCCAAGACATCGCGGAGTACACGTGCGTCGGCGCGCTGCGATCGATCTCCGGCGGCGTCGGCTCCACAGGCGCGAAGTTCCCATCCGCGAACACGAGCACGAGCTGCGGGCGGTGAGCTGGGTCGCCGTCGTCGCGGGACGAGACGAACGTCGAGCCCGACGGGCCCGCGAGGTGGTAGGGGAACACCACGAAGCCCGGGTCCGGGCCACCGCCGGGCGGAACCTCGAGGAAGCCGCGCACCACGTCGGTGATCGTCCACTTGGCCCAGCCCGCCTCGCCCGTGTAGTCCTTGAAGGTATCGACCTCGCCGGCCGAGATCGCACACGTGAGCGCGCTCGTCGGATCGCACGAGCCCGACCATGGCGTCGCACACGCCGTGTCGGGACAGTCGAACGTCGCCTCCGTGGAGTTCCATCCAGCGAAGGCGCTCGCGACGCGATGCATCTCGAAGCCCCCATGCAGACTCTGCGACCACATGCGGAGGTCAGCCGTCACCAGCGTCCTTCCGTCCGCGACCGCACGGATGTGTGCAGGATCGAAGCGCACGAGAGTACGTGTTTCGGTGTTGCTCCCCGAGTCGAACCGGGCCTCGAGGCGCTTCGGCTCGTCGCCGAGACCAGTGGGGCCGTGAGAACGCGCTGCATCGTTCTCGTCCAGCCAGGTGTCGTCGCCGGTTGCCGTGCCCCCGTCCGCGCCGCCCGTGCTGTCGAGGACGATGGTCTCCGTGCTCAACGCGCCGGTACCAGCGCTCGCCGGACCCGAGCCGGGCTCATGGCCGAGACAGCCGGCGATCACGACGAAGCTCAGAGAGAACGAACGAACGAACGAACGAACGAAGCTCGTCGCATACCAGCCCCCGCGTCCCGGCTATCGAACGCCCACCTGCGCGCGCGTGTCAATGGGCGCCCCCCGGCCGCGCTACTCCACCGTCGCGTCCTCGGCGTGGGTGACGCCGTCCCAGTTGCCGTTCTGGACCTCGCCCGCGATGAGCACGCCGAGCCCGACGAAGAGCAGGATCCCGCAGGTGACGAGACCGAGCGGCATCATGATCGCGCCGAGCCGGATCTCCTCGTCGCCGGGCCGTGCCCAGCTGTCGTTCCACTGCACGGGCTCGGTCGGATCCACCATCCCGGCCGACGCGCCGAGGCGATCGGGGACGATGAGCGGATCGGAGTACGCAGACGCGACGGAGCGCGGCGGCGGCGACACCTCGAGCGGTGGCGCGCTCGCATCGCCGCCGTCGACCTGCTGCCACATCACGTCGACGACGCGCGCCGTCCGCTCCGAGAGCTGCGCGGGCAGCACGACCGACTGGCGCGCGAAGACCTCGTCGAGCTTGGCGACGCAGTCCGTGACGACCGCGTTCGCCGACTGCCGCCGCAGGCGGGTGCCCACGCTCACGGCCGACTGGCGCAGGCGGAGGCGGTTGTCGTGCGGCACGCCGAGCCGGGCGGCGTGCCCGTCCACCCACTCGGCCACGTCCATGACGAGCGAGGGCCGCTCGCGCATCGCCTGATCGAGGCGGCGCTGCCTGGCCACCGGCATGCGCGAGAGCAGCGCGTGGTGCGTGTGGATCGCGCGGTCGAGCCGCGGCATCGCGGGCGCGAGCACCTCGGCGAGCGCGGGCGGGATGTCCGCGCCCTCGGGGACGGAGCGCAGCACGTCCAGCACCATGAGCGACTCGAGCGTCAGCCGGAGCACGTGCTCGGTCAGGTCGGGCCGCGTCTCGCGCCGGCCGCGGACCATCGAGCCGAAGGGCTGATCGTGCAGGTGCCGCAGCCCGCGCTCGAGGCGCGCGGCGAGCTCGTTCGACTCGGCCGCCCCGAGCACCGGACGGTGCTGCGACGCGCCGCAGCCGACGACCGTGGCGCCGGCGCCGGCCGCAGCGACCGTGAGAAACCCGCGCCGCAGCATCACGTGCCTCCCGGGGCGAGATCCGACGCGCCCTCGCCGTATCCCGGCGGCACCGCCGGCGCCGTGAGCATCCCGGTCGAGGCGGCGCCGTCGCGCTCCCAGTGGCAGCCGCCCGCGTCCTGGCACGCGAGCACGTAGCTCGCGGTGCTGCCGCAGCCGCTGTAGGTGCGATGCGTCGGCGCACGCTCGCCGACCGGCGCGAGCTGCTCCACCGCGCAGTGCGTGTCCTCGGCGGCCAGCGTCGCGGCGGGCGTCATCGCGCGGAAGTCGCGCTCCTCGCCCGCGACGGAGTCGGTGTACTCGACCATGCGGCCACAGCCGTCGACCTCGAACGCGTTCTCGGTGAGCTGCACGACCCGCGTGAGCTGCTCGCAGCCCATCTGCTCTCTCGCGCGCACGACGAGCTGCCCGTGGACGCCCAGCGTCGGCCCACAAGCGAGCACCACCAGGGCGAACAGGACTGCGGGCGAGGAGCTCCGTCGCATGACGCGGCGGAGCATATCAGTCGGGGTGCTCGGCCGACCACCGCGCGAGCGCGCCCGAGACCACCGCGCGGACGACCTCGCGCAGCGTCCGGTCGGTCTCGATCGAGATCGCGCCCCCGAGCTCGTGGTCGTCCAGCACGAGGCTCGCACGCCCGTCGATCCAGAGCTCGAGGCGCCGCGCGCCGAGGTCCGGCACCAGCGCGGCCCAGTGCCGGCCCTCGTCGTCGAGGACGAGCGTGTCGACGAAGAGGCGGGGCACGGGCCAGCGTCCGCGCGAGGTGACGACGAAGCGCTCCCCCTCGACGCGCGCGACGTACGCGTAGCCCTCGCCGTGCGTGGCGAGGGCGAGGGAGCCCGCCCAGGGCTCGGTGGCGACGACCCTGCCCTCGATCACCACCTCGCTCTGCTCGGCGCGCCGCCCGATCCAGCCCGCGCGGTGCGGCGCGAGCACGGGGCCCTCCACGTCCTCGTAGCGCTCGCCCTCGGCGCCCGCGAGCGAGACGCGGATGCCCTGGCTGTCCTCGAAGAGGAAGATCGCGCGCGCGTCGCCGGGGACGAACGCGAGCCGCTCGCCGTCGACGCGGCGGTGATGGGCGACGTGCGCGCCGTCGACGATCACGTCGATCGAGCCGCCGTCGTCGGCCGGGACCAGGCACGCGACGTGGGCGCCGTCGTCGCTGATGCGCAGGTGCGTCAGGTAGTGGGCGGTGGCGAGCGAACGCCCCTCGTGGACGAGCGTGGTGTCGTCGCCCGCCCCGACCAGCGCGGCCCAGCGCGGCTCGTCCGCCGCGACGACGAGCTCGAGCACGCGCTCGAACGTGCCTGCGTCGGCGTGGTCCACGAAGAGCCTATCCTGCGCGCCGCGATCGACGTAGGCGAGCATGCGGCCCTTCGCGCCGAGGGTGAGGAGCGCGACCAGCGCGCACGCGGGACCCGCTGCGGCGTCGTGCACCGCGTGCTCTCCGTCGGGCCGCGTCACGACGAAGGCGACGCTGCCGCGCTCGGCGTCGAGCAGGAGCGGCTCGGCCACCGCGTCGTACGCCGCGCCCTCCGCCCCATCGAGGACCACGTGCCATCCGTCGGCGCGTTGCGCGACGAACGCCGCGTGCGCGCCCTGCACCACGACCTCGCCGACGGCCTCGAAGGGCCCGCGCTCCTCGGCGCCGTCGACGATCCACCACGATCCCTCGCGCTGGGCGGGCACGAGCAGCCCGCGCCGCGTCCACGCGAGGCGATCGAAGGCGATGGTGTCGTACGTCCGGCTCGGCCCGGACTCGATCGCGAGCCGGAAGCGCGGGCCGTCCTCGAAGACCGACACCGTCGTGCGCCGATCGAGGCTGCGGCCGACCCAGACGACGCCCGGGGCGCAGCCCGCGTGCACGAGCGAGAGCGCGAGCGAGAGCGCGAGGCGCCTCACGGCGTCGCGCTCGTGACCGTCCCGCGCGCGACCGGGCGATCGTCCACGCAGGCCTCGACCTCGAAGCGCTTGGCGTTCGCGACGACGTGGGTCTGCGTCACACGGTAGTCGATGACGCAGCCTGCGAAGACCGGCTCGATCAGCTTCACGTCGATCGCCCCTGCGTAGCCGATGCGGCTCTTCGGAGCGCCGAGCGCCGCGACGAGGCGCGCCTCGTCGGCGCTCGGCTTGCCGGGGCCGGGGCGCGAGCGCTTCTCGAGCCCGCGGAGCGCTTCGAGCACCTGCTCGGGCGTGGCGCTCTCCGTCGCGGCCGCGGCGATCAGCCCTCGGATGAGGTCGAGCAGGTTCGTCGTCTGCCCCAGACCCTCGATCGTGTAGACGCCCGGCCAGAGCGAGAGGCCGGGGAAGTGGCCCTCGAAGACCGGCTCGTTGGCCGACACCATCTTGTGCGCGCGCAGCATCGGGCGCGGCCCGAGCGCGATCGCGTCGATTGCATCCACCAGCAAGAAGGGCCGCCGGTGCGGCAGGAGCATCTGCACGACGTCGGCGCCGAGCGCGAGCTTGGTCCAGCCCTCGGCCGTCATGCGCCCAGCCCTCCGTCGACGAGGAGCGTGTGGCCCGTGACGTAGCTCGCGTCGTCGCTCAGCAGGAACGTGGCGGTGCGCGCCACCTCGCGCGCCTCGCCGAGCCGGCCGAGCGGGACGTGCGCGAGCGTCTGCTGGATGCGCGCGGGCGCGGTCGCCTTCACCATCCCGGCGTCGATGATGCCGGGGGCCAGCGAGTTGACCCGGATGCCGTACTTGCCGACCTCGACGGCGAGCGTGCGGACGAGCGCGTGGATGCCGCCCTTGCTCGCCGAGTACGCCGCCTGCCCGGGGCTCGGGCGCACGCCCGCGACCGACGTGAGCGCGACGATCGAGCCGCGCTTCTTGGCCATCATGGGCCGCAGCACCGCGCGCGCCGCGAGCATCGTCCCGCGGAGGTTCGTCGTCACGACGTCGTCGAACTGGTCGACGGGCAAGGTCGCCAGCCAGCCGTCGGACACGATCCCGGCCGACGTCACCAGGCCGTCGATCGTCCCGCAGGCCTCGAGCACCCTCGCGAAGAAGGCGTCGACGCTCGCCGCGTCGCGCACGTCGAGGGCCAGCGCGAGCGCGCCCTTCCCCGCCTCGGCCACGACCTCCTGGGCCTCGCGCTCGCGGCGCCGGAAGCCGACGACCACGCGCGCGCCCTCGGTGGCCGCGTCGAGCGCGATCGCCCGGCCGAGGCCCCGCGAGCCGCCCGTGACCACGACGACGCGCCCCTCGAGGCGCGTCACGCGGGCCTCTCGGCCGTGCGCGGCGCCCCGAAGCGCACCTCGTCGCGCGCACGGTACGTGTGCCGCCGCGGATCGACGTAGAGGCTCTGGTTGTCGACGAGCGGCGGGGCGATCGTGCGGAGCGCGACCCCGCTCGAGGCGGCGAGCGAGATCCCGGCGAACGCGAGGCGCGGCTCGACGAGCGCCGACGCGAACCACTGCTGGCGCGACGGCGAGCGCGCGGCGCGGGTGACCACGCCCACGTCCTGCCCCTCGAGGAGCACGCGCTCTCCCGCTCTCACCTCGGCGGCGGCGAGCACGCAGGCCTGGCGCCTCGGCGCCCCCGCGCGCCGCGCGTCGATGGCCGCCCGCCCGAGGAAGTCGCGGTCGGGCGCGAGGCGCCACGAGAGCGAGAGCTCCACCGGCGTCGCGTCCTCGGGGATCGCGCGCGCGTCGAAGAACCAGTTCTCGAAGCCCGCGAGCGACACGGCCTCGGCGGAGACCTCCACGAGCCCCAGCTCGGCGCCGCGCTCGAGGAAGCGCGCGTACACCGCGTCCGCGCCCGCGCGCGGCGTGATCAGGTGGTAGCCGAACTCGCCCGTTCGGCCCGCGCGCAGGCAGATCCCCTCGTCCATGCGGAAGAAGTTCAGGTAGGGCAGCGCGAGCAGGTCGCTGCCGAGCACCTCGGCCGCGAGCTCCCAGGCCCAGGGGCCGTGCAGGTCGATCACCGCGTGCGTCTCGTCGAGCACCTCCACCTGGACGTCCCCCGACACGTTCGCCCGCACGTGCGCGACCGGATCGCCGGGGCCGTCGATCAGGAGCAGGAAGTCCTCGTCGTCGACCGCGACGACGACGTCCGCGACCGGGTGGCCTCGCTCGTCGAGCAGCAGCGACTGTCGCGCCTGCGCGTCGCGCAGGTGCAGGCGCGAGGGAAGCAGCCAGAGCGCGGCGCTCCTCGCGTCCTCGCCGCGCAGGCGGACCACGCGCGTCGAGCCGCCGCGCGCGATCGCGGTCGCCGTGCGGATGGCGGCGTGCTGCGCCGCGAGCGTCGCGCTCGTCACGGCGCCTCCGCGGGCGCGGGCGAGGCGGGCGCGACCGCCGGCGGATTCAGCACCAGCTCGATCAGCGAGTGGACCGTCCGGAATTGCGCGGGGCCCGCTGCCCCCTCGGGGAGGTGGATGCCGAACTCGGTCTCGATCGCCACCACGAGCTCGACCGCGTCGACCGAGTCCAGGCCCAGGCCCGTCCCGAAGAGCGGGGCGTCGAGCTCGATCTGCTCGGGCGGGAGCGAGACCTTGAGCTGGTTCACCAGCACGCTGCGGACGCGCGCCAGCGCCTCCTCGTGCTTCTCCACGTGCGCTCTCAGGGCCTCGGGCAGCGCGTCGCTCATCGACTCCTCTCCTCCGTCACGGCCGCGAGGACGAGGGCGACCGCACCCTGCGAGCCGGACGCGCTCGCCACCGCGACGCGCGCACCTTCGCGGATCGCGCGCACGGCGTCGAGCACCACGAGCGCGGAGCCGCTCGACGGCGCCTCGAACCGTGGCGCGCACCACGCCGCGACCGAGGCACGCTCGACCCCGGCCTCGACGAGCGCACGGGCCACGGCCTCGTCGTGAGAGCCCGCCGTGGACACGCCCAGGACGCGCGGCCCACGCCCGCCCGCGCACACGACCGCGAACGCGGCGCCCTCCTCCTCGTCTCCGTCGTGCGGCCGCTCGTCGAGGCCGCCCGCCAGGATCCGATCGGCGTCGTCGCGATCGCGCAGCCAGCGCGACGCGTAGGCGATCGCCAGCAGGCCCGCGACCCCGTCGCCGACCACGGCGGTGGCAGGGCCCCGCGCGCCGAGCGCGACGGCCGCCGCGCCGAAGGGCGCGTGCGCGACCGTCCGCGCGAAGGCTGGCGCGCTCGCGCGGTCCATCCCGCGCTCGAGGCTCCGGCGGAACTCCTCGACGCTGGCTCGCGGCGGCCCGCCACAGCCGCCGAACATCCCGGTGCGATCGCGCGCCTCACCGCGCACGCGCTCGCCGTGCAGGCGATGACGTAGCGGGAGGACGGATCCGTCGTGCGCAGGTCGACGTCGCCGCACGCGCGCGCGATCGCGGCCTCGTCGCGCGCGACGCCGCGGGCCGTGCGCAGCGCGGCGATCCCATCGATCGTGACCGTCCGTGCGGCCGACCCCGGCATGGCGCGCGCCGATCGGCCGACCGCCACCACGGCGTTCGCGCCACCGAACGCCGCGCTGTTCGAGAGGGCCACGTCGATGGCGCCCTCGCGGGCCCGACCCGTCTCGCCGACGGTGTCGGCGGGGCCGTGTGGCCTGCCGCGGCCCACGCGCGCGCTCGGCGGCACGAGCCCGCGCTCCATGCAGGCGATCGTCGCGATGGTCTCGAGCACGCCCGCCGCGCCCTGGGCGTGGCCGAGGTAGCCCTTGCTCGCGCTGACCGGGATCGCGCGCGCCCGCGGGCCGAGCGCCTTCTGGATGCCGCGCCACTCCGCGTCGTCGTTCGCCGCCGTCCCCGTCGCGTGAGCGTTGACGTAGTCGACGTCCGCGGCGCGCACGCCCGCGTCGGCGAGGCAGCCGGCGATCGCGCGCGCGGTTCCCTCGCCGCGCGGGTCGGGCGTCGTCTCGTGCCACGCATCGCCGGACAGCCCGTAGCCGAGCAGGTGAGCACGCACCCGCACACCGCGCGCGCCGGCGCGCTCGAGGACGACGAAGCCTGCGCCCTCGCCGAGCGTCGTGCCGATCTCGTCACCGAAGGGGGCGCACTTGTGGGCGCCGAGCACGCCGAGCGCCGCGAACCCGGCCATGATCTGGATGACGAGCTTCTCGGCGCCCCCCGCGATCGCCACGTCCGCATCGCCGTGCGAGACGAGGTCGCGCGCGAGCCCGATGGCGTTCGCGCTCGACGCGCAGGCCGTCGTGATCGTCCAGCGCGGCCCGCGCGCACCGATCTCCTCGGCGACCGCGTCGGCCGAGCGCGCGAGGGCGCCCTCCTCGCCGAGGGTCGTGCCCGAGACCACGGCGATGCGCTCGGGCGCGACGCCCGCGCCAGCGAGCCCGGCGTCGTCCCACGCCTCGCGCGCCGCGAGCCGGGCCCACGCGTCGAGCGACGCGGGCTCGCCCCGGGCCCAGGCCTCGTGCAGCCAGCCGGCGTAGCGGACGGGGTGCAGCGCGCTCACGTCGAAGCGCGTCATCTCGTGGATGCCGTCGCGACCCTCGACCATCGCGCGCAGGATCGCGCCGACGCCCGCACCGAGGGCCGAGGTGGCGCCGAGGCCGGTGACGACGATCCCGCCCGCGTGGCTCGACGCGCGCATGCTGCGGGCTCAGCCGCTGGCGTTCTGCACGGCGCCGACGATGAGCAGGATGATGCCGATGATGATGGCGACGCCCGAGGGCGTGGAGACGGCGATGAGGGGCCACGGGTCGCCGGTCACGAGCGTGATGATCGCGCCGATGCCGAACACGACGAGGCCCGCGCCGAGCATCACGCCGCCCACCGTCAGCTCGGGGTCGCCGGGCGACTCGTGCGAGGGCTCCGGCAGGACGAGCTCGGGGTCGGTCGCCTGGGTCGGGGCCGCTCCGGTGCTCGTGGCCCCGGTGCTCGCGGTGCCGTAGCCGTACTGGGCGCTCGCGCCGTACTGGGACGTGCCCCAGGGGCTGGTGCCGGTCCCGCCGCTCTGGGGCGCTCCGTCGACCTGCTGCCAGATCGCGTCGATCATCGCCATCGCCGCCGGCCCACGCGCGAGGCGCACGTCGGCGCCCGCCCGACCGACCGCCACCTCGATCTTGCGCGCGCAGTCGTCGAGCAGCGCGCTCGTCGACTGACGCCGGACCTGGCGCCCGACGTTCGACGCGGCCGAGCGCAGGCGCACGCGGCTCGCGCTCGAGATGCCGATGTCCGCTGCGCGCTGGTCGATCGCCTCCGAGACCCGCATCGCGATCTCGGGCTCGGCCCGGAAGCGGGCGTCGAGGTTCCGCCGCACGGACGGCGGCGTGGACTCGAGCAGGGCGTGGTAGGTGACGGCGCAGTCGTCGAGGATGGGCAAGGTCTCGTCCAGACGCCGCGCCAGGGCCTCGGGCAGGCGCGAGCCGGGCTCGATCGAGCGCGCGACGTCGGCGACCACGAGGGCCTCGAGGCCGAGCCGCACCATGCGCTCGGAGGCGCCCGCGCGGAGCGACCAGGGCTGCCCGGCCGTCGCGAACGGCGAAGCGCGGACGCTCTCGAGGCCGCGATCGAGCCGCTCGATCAGGCCGAGCGCCTCCGCATCCGGAAGGGTGCGCGCGCGCGGGCTCGCGGCGCATCCCGGCAGCCACACCGCCCCGGTCCCCACCGCGCTCGCGCCGAGCGCTGCTTCCACGAGAAAGCGACGACGTTCCATTCGCGGAGGCTAACGCAAAACGCGCACCAAGGTCAGCCTGCGCGGCGGAGCTCAGGGTCGCAGGGATGCGTGCCGCCCGCGTGCCTCGACGCCACACGGGCGTGACCGGAGGTGACAGCGTGACGGTCTCGCACGACGCCCGTGGTATGAAGTCGAGGTGTCTCTCCGGGCGAAGCCGACGCTCGTCCTCGCGTGCGCGGCGCTGCTCGCCTGCTCCGGGGCGGAGCGCGCGATCCGCGTGACCCTGCTGATGCGCACGGGCGCCGACGTCGCGTGCCTCACGGCGCGAGAGGAGGGGACGGCGCCGCGCGTGGTCTTCACGCAGGCCTATCCCGTCGCCTCGCTCCCGACACCGGCGACGCTCACCTTCGTCGCGGGACCCGGCTTCGGCGGACCGGTCGCGATCACCGCGCGGGGTGTCCTGGCCGGATCGTTCGTGGGCGGCGCGAGCGTCTCGACCGCGCTCGCGACGCCGGGCACGAGCGAAGCGACCCTGCCCATCGAGCGTTGCCGCGCCCGCGGCACCTCCGGCTTCGGAACGCGCCCGGGCGGGACGTTCGCGGCGCTGCTCGATCCACCGCGCGCCGTCGCCGTCGACTACGACGCCGACGGGCGCGACGAGCTCTTGGCGATCGCCGCCGACGGCAGCCTCGCGGTGCTCGACGCCGAGAGCGTCGACCGGGGATCTCATCGCGAGAGCGAGCTGCGCGCCGGCGACGGCGCGCTCGTTCGCGCGGGCGACGTCGACCTGGACTGCCGGGCGGACGTCGTCGCCGTGGCGGGGTCGGGCGCGCTCGTCGTGTCCTCGGAGGACGGGGCGTCGCCGCCGCCCGTCGGGAGCGCGCCGCACGACGTCGCGATCGGCCGGACCGAGCGCACGGCGCCCATGCGACTGGTCGTCGCGGGAGCGTCGGGGCTCGCCCTCGTCGCACCGCCGGGCAGCACCGGCACGCCGACCACGCTCTCGAGCCGTTCCTTCGATCACGTCGTCGCGTGGGACGCCGACGGGGACGGCGGCACCGAGATCGTCGCGACCGGCGCGATGGGGCTCTCGGCGTTCGCGTCGTCGAGCGGCGCCGAGACGGACGTCACGGCGTCGATGCCCATGGGCTACCCGATGCTGCACGGCCCGGTCGCCGTGGGAGACGTCGACGACGACGGTGACCTCGACGTCGTCGTCGCCGACGCGACGTCCCTGCACGTCGCGACTCGGACGGCCAACACCTTCCTCGACGCGTCGGGATCGCCGCTCACAACGCTCGACTCGGACGTGGTGCGGATCACGGTCGCCGACGTGGACGGGGACTGCGCAGACGACGTCGTCGCCCTCACGCAGTCGGGAACCGTCTCGGTGCTCGGCGTGCCGATGGGCGGCGGGCTCCGGGCGATCGGCTCGATGAGCGGCGCTCTCGACCTCGCGGTGGGCGACTTCGACGGCGACGGTACGAGAGAGATCGCGATGATCGGCACCGGGGGGCGGGTCACGCTGTGGCAGCCGTGAGGGCGGTCCTGGCCTCGACCCTCGTCGCGTCGCTGGCGCTGCTCGCTCGGGGGGCCGCGCACGCGCAGACCGAGGACGCGCAGGCGCTCCTCGAGCGAGGCCGCCGGCTCTACGCGGACCTCGACTACCAGGAGGCGGAGAGCGTGCTCACGCGCGCGCTCGCGACGCCGGGCCTGCCCGACGCGTTCCGCGTGCAGGTGCTCGAGACGCTCGGGTTCGTGCAGGTGGTCGAGGATCAGGAGCCCGCGGCGCGCAGCAGCTTCGAGCGCCTGTTCGCGATCGACCCCTACTACGTCGTGCGGGAGCCGAGCGGCTCGCCGCGCGTCGAGGACGTCGTCGAGTCCGTGCGTGGCCGCCTGGTCCCCGACGCGGCGATCGATCCCGACGCGCGCATCCGGGTCGAGCTGCCGAGCGCCGCGCGCGCGAGCGCGGCGACGGAGGTGCACCTCGCCGTGTCGTCAGCCGAGATCGTGCGGCTCGTGATCCGCGTCCGCGGGGACCACGAGGTGAGCTTCCGCGCGACGGAGGTCGACGTGGCGGGCGGGGCGGTCGTCACCTCGCTCGCGCCGATCGCCGACGCGACGGAGCTCGAGATCTACGTGGAGGGCCGCGACGCGCGCGGGCGCCTCGTCACGCGCGAGGGCAGCCCGCTCCTGCCGCTGCGGCTGCCGGTGCGAGGCGAGCCGAGCGGAGGTGGTGGTGGCGG
>JBGAQA010000143.1:0-13227 GCA_044220955.1 Sandaracinaceae bacterium | reverse complement strand
CCTCGCTCTCGCTCTCGCCCTCGCCCTCGCCCTCGCCCTCGCCCTCGCCCTCGCTCTCGACCTCGCCCTCGTCCTCGTTGTCGTTCGCCCCCGCGTCGCGCGGAGCGGCCGTCAACCCGCGCGAATCGACGCGCGCGGAGCCACGTCCGCCGCGGGCATCACGAGGCCGGCCTCGCGAGACGAGCTGTTTGCCTCGCGGGCGAGCGGTAGCGAGCCGAGTCGGAGTCGGTGGGGCCCCGTGTCCGATTCACTCGGCCCGGGCATCCCGCCCCGAGGAGCTCAGCGCGGACGCGTCGTGGGGCGCTTCGAGATCGCCGGCGGCGCCTGCTGCGGTCCGGTCGCGTTCGCGTCCTCGGGCTCCGTCTTCGACTGCTCGCGCTCCACGCGCCGCAGGATCGCGCGCCGCAGGATCGTGAGCGACGACTCGAGCAGGCGCCGGTGTCCGTCGAACGCCGCGAGGCGCTCCATCGACGGGCTGTCGAGCGCGCCGATCGCCTCGGCCTCGAGGCGGTCGATCAGCTTCCGCAGCTCCGCGGCGGCGTCCGCGATCTGGTCCCGCGTGCTCACTCAGCCAGAATGCATCGGTCGGCGTGTCGGGATCAAGGACACCCGACGGCGGGATCCACGATGCGCGGGGCCGGATCTCGCAGGAACGAGCGCAGGAAGCAGCGGTACTGCGTCTGGGCGGCGGGCAGCTGCCACATCACCTCGTGGCCGTCCTCGATGCCGTCCTCGAGGTGCTGCACGACGGCGCCCGTGACGTGACCGCCGTCCCCGCTCGCGAGGTTGGCCGTGACCGGGAAGCCGCGCGCCACCGAGCCGCGCAGCGGGAGCACGTCGAGGATCGACGCGTAGCTCGCGATGCGCGGCTCGTCCCGATCGAGCGCCGGCCCGGCGAGGTCGAGCCCCGTCGCGATGGTCATCGCGTTCGCGATCGGCGGCATGATGTAGGTGTCGACGATGCCCTGGAACATGAGGATGTGGCGTGGCTGGGAGCCCTCGCGGACCAGCAGCGGCGCGTAGACCGCGGCGTCCGCCTCCTCGCCCGCCCACTGCAGCCAGTTCACCACCGGGTCGTCCTCGCGCAGCGTGCGCGAGTCCGCGCCGCGGTAGCCGAGCAGGCCCTCGGCGATGGGACGCACGGCGATGGGGCTCTGCTTGTGGATGATGTTCTCGGTCCAGCTCGCGCCGGCGCCGCTGAGGATGATCGCGCGGTAGCGCGGCTCGAACGCGGCCGCGAGCGGCGCGATGCTCGCGCCCATCGAGTGGCCCATCAGCACGAGCTGCCGCGTGTCGACGTGCGCCTGGCCCGAGCTCGTCGTCAGTCCCGCGCAGCCCGTGGTGTCCACGTGGAGGCTGCCGATCAGATCGACGAGGAGATCGATCTCGAGGGCGGACTGGCGCAGGTTGTCGCGCAGCGCCGTCGGGTTCTCGATGTTGAAGACGAGGAACTGCTCGTCCATGCCCGTCACGTTCCGCAGGCCCCCGTGCGGTCCGTCGATCTGGATCCCGGCGATGCCCTCGCGGGCGAAGTGCATCGCGGGGCCCGTGCCCGGCGTGGAGCCCGCGTGGCGCGCCGTGTCGATGCCACGGTCGACCAGCGGACGGTCGCCGCCGGCGCCCGTGCGCACGAGCGTGACGAGGGGGAAGCCGTCGGTCGGCATCGCGCGCCGCGGGAGCGTGAGCAGCACGTTCGCCTGCTCCACGTGCTGCAAGACCAGCGCGCCGGTCTGGTCGAACACCCAGCCGCCGCCGGTCGACGCGTAGGGCGGATCCCCCGCCTGGTAGACGGGGACGTGGACGGTCGAGCGGTAGACGCAGTAGTCGTCGTACGTCGTCTCGAGGGTGAAGGGGCCGTCGAGCGTGATCGCGTCGCGGCCGCGCACCGACTCGAGCGCGCGCTCGAGCACCGCCGTCGGATCCTGCGTCCGGAACACGGTCATGCCGACGACGTGGTCCACGTCCACGTCGTGCATCCCGAGCTGCGTCGCGGCGTCGAGGTACGCGTCCGCGGCGGCCGCCGTCATCCCGTCGGGCGCGCGGTGATCGCGGATCGCGCGCATCGCCGGCGAGGGCGTGTAGCGCAGGCCCGTCTCGAGCAGCAGCGTGTCGAGGATCACCGCCGCGTAGGTCGTGCTGGCGCGCAGCGGCCAGCCCTGCACCGGCAGCGCCGTGAGCAGGCGGGCGTGCGCGCCGAAGGGCCCGGCGTCCTCGACGTAGTAGAGCTCGATCGGGATCCGCTCGCCCAGGCGCGGCGAGTCGGGGTCGACGTCGACGAGCTGCACGACCTCGGTCGTGTCGGAGGCGTCGGGCTGGTCGGGAATCAGCGTGGTATCGGGCGCGGCGGTCAGCGCGAAGTGCACCGCGCTCGTCGTGCCGAAGCCGTGCTGCCCGTGGAGCGCCTCCTCGATCTGATCGACGATGGTCACGCGCCCGCCCGGGGGCAGGACGTGCACGTCCACGACACCGTCCGCGTCCACGAGGTCCGCGGACGGGAAGGGGGCGTCGAAGACCGACGTGGCGCGCGCGAAGTCCATCCGCACCATGGCGCCGGGTGCCTCGGGCGGCGCACACGAAGGCGCCCCGAGCGCGAGCACGAGCGCGAGCAGCAGCGGGAAGGCGCGCGTCACCCCGGAACGGTACCACCCGAGGGCGCCCGGCGCCGGGCCCCCGTGCGGAAGGCCTCGACGCCCGCCGGGGCGCAGCCTAAGTTCGCGACCCGATGACGGTCCGCGACCTCGGCTACCGCCCCTACGAAGGCGTGCGCCTGCCGCCCGCGAACAACACGTGGGTGATGCTGCGCCACGGGCTCGCGCGCGCGTGGGCCTCGTGGCTCGTCAAGATCGCGATCCTGCTCTCGGCCGGACCGCTCCTGGTCTTCGCCGTGTACGTCGCGCTGCGCCTCTGGGTGACGCGCACGATGGGAGGCGGCGGCGCGGAGGGGATCCCGGAGTTCGACGGCACGGAGCCCCTCCGGTACCTGTACGCGTCGGAGACGTGGCTCGCGGTCTCGCTGCTCACGCTCGGCGCGGGCGCGCCGGCCGTGGCCGAGGATCTCACCTTCCGCGCGTTCCAGTTCTACTTCGCCAAGCCCGTCACGCCGGAGCAGTACTACGGGGGCCGCGCGCTCGCGGTGGCCATCCCGATCTTCGGCGTCACGTTCGTCCCGGCCGTCCTGGTCGACCTCGTGATGGTGGTGATGTCGCCGACCGAGCGCGCGACCGAGATGCTGGGCCTCTTGCTCCCGAGCCTGGTGTACTCGGTGATCCTCGCCGTCGTGATGGGCGCCGGGTCGGTCGCGGTCTCGTCGCTCAGCAAGAGCCGCGCGCTCACGATGAGCGCGTGGCTGCTCTGCTTCGTCGTGCCGCACGCGCTCGCCGCCGTCGTCGACGCGATCGGGCACTGGCCCTGGCTCTACCTCGGGTCGTTCACGGGGCTGCTCGGCGTGATCGCCGACGCGCTCTTCCACGTCGAGGCGGAGTCGCAGCTGCACTGGTGGCACGCGCTGCCGGTGCTCGGCGTGTTCGTCGCCGGCTCGATCGCGCTCTCGCTCCATCGCCTGCGCCGCGCCGAGGTGATCACGTGAGCAAGGCCTCGATCGTCTCGGTCCGTGCGAGCAAGTGGTACGGCAAGGTCACCGCGCTGCAGGACGTCACGCTCAAGCTCGATCCGGGCATCTGGGGCCTGCTCGG
Source organism: Sandaracinaceae bacterium (assembly GCA_044220955.1). Taxonomy (GTDB): domain Bacteria; phylum Myxococcota_A; class Polyangia; order Polyangiales; family Sandaracinaceae; genus JBBSAT01. Next base: position 9,535 of record JBGAQA010000143.1, on the reverse strand, counting down.
CCCGAACGGCTCCGGCAAGACCACGTTCATGCGCATCTGCGCGGGCCTGCTCAAGCCCAGCCTCGGCGAGGTGCGCGTCTGCGGCGAGCGCCCCTTCGGCAACAACAAGGTGCTCGCGCGCATCGGGCTCTGTCCCGAGGCGGACGCGCTCTACGACGACCTCAGCGCGCTCGAGTTCGTCACCGCGCTCGCGCGCCTGAGCGGCTACCCCGAGAGCGAGGCGGCCGACCGTGCGCGCAAGGCGCTGGCCGACTTCGGGCTCGAGAGCGCGATGGACCGCCGCATGGGCGGCTACAGCCGCGGCATGAGGCAGCGCGCCAAGCTCGCCCAGGCCGTCGTGCACGACCCGGACGTGCTCCTGCTCGACGAGCCGCTCACCGGGACCGACCCGACGTCGCGCGCGGTGATCCTCGACCAGGTTCGCGCGCGCGCGAAGAAGGGCGCGGTGGTCCTCTTCTCGACGCACGTCCTGCACGAGGTCGAGTCGCTCACCGAGCAGGTGCTCCTCATCGCGCGAGGCCAGGTCGTCGCGCAGGGCAACGTGCACGAGATCCGCGACCTCCTGAACGAGCACCCGCACCACGTCCGCGTGCACTCGCCGCGCGCGCGGGAGCTGGCGGCGCGCGTGCTCGAGCAGGGCTCGGGCGTGGTCGCGGTGAACGTGGACGGAGACGATGCGGTGGAGCTGCTGACGCGCACGCCGGACACGACGTACGCGGCGGTCGCCAAGATCGCGGTCGAGGGCAACTTCCCGATCCGCGCGCTGACGAGCCCGGACGCCACGCTCGAGGCGCTCTTCCACTACCTCGTCGAGCGCAGCGGACGCATGGCCGGCAGCGGCGCCGATCGCGGGACCGGAGGCGGTGGGGGGCCGGCGCTGCAGACGACGGGCTACGAGAAGGCGCTCGAGCCCGGCGGGGCGGCGCCCGCGAGCGCGCCCTCGGCCAAGGAGCCCACGTGAGCGACCGTCCGTCCAGAGCGTTCGTACCCGGCTTCGGCACCGCGGTCGCGGCGCACGCGCGCCTCGGCTTCGTCCGCACGGTGCGGGGCCGCAAGCTGCGCCTCGGCGTGATCGCGACGGCGCTGGTCGTGATCGCGGCGGTCGCGTCGCGCTACCTCGCCGACGAGGCCGAGCCCGCCGAGGTCGTGAAGACCGCCGTGCGCCTCGGCTTCTTCTGGATGCTGGCGTTCCTGCTGCCCTTCCTGTTCGCGTCGGGCGCGATCGCGGAGGAGGTCGAGAACCGGACGCTCACGTTCCTCGCCACGCGACCGGCGGGGCGCCTCGCGCTCACGCTCGGGAAGCTGATCGTCAGCTGGACGTTCAGCGCCGGCCTTCTCGTGTCGGGCGTCCTCGTCCTGCACGTGGGGTCGTACGCGACGACGCCCTCGGACATGATCGACGAGCTGGGCGACTCCATGCGCTACGCGGGCGCGCTGGCGCTGCTCTCGGCCTGCTACTGCGCGATCTGTCTCTTCTGGGGCGCGCTCGTGGTCGAGGCGTCGGGGCTGGTCTCGACGCTGCACCTGGCCTCCGTCGAGTTCGTGTTCGGCTTCCTGCCGGGCGTCGCGCGCTTCGCCTCGATGAACTACTTCTGCCAGGAGCTCGCGGGGCTGCCGCGCGGCGGCTTCGGCGTCGACTGGGTGCCGGACCTCTCGCTCGGCGTCTGCGCGGCCGCCGTGGTGACGGTCACGCTGATCTTCGTCGCGCTCTCGGTGCTCGTCGTCGAGACGAGCGAGGTCGGGTTCGGCCGCGCGTAGGTCCCTGCTGGCCGCCCGGGGCACGCGTTAGCTGGTATCGTCCGCTCGTGAGGACCGAGTCGCACATCAGCGTAGCCAAGGCGCACGTCCGCGAGGGCGAGCTGTCCCGGGACGCGGGCGGGCGCTGGGAGGGTGGCCGGGCGTTCGCCATCGTGAGCGGCCTCGGGCTGCCGCGCACGTGGTGGATCGCCAACGGCGCGGTGCTACGCGGGCTCGAGAGGGGTCTCGAGGAGTCGAAGGTCGATCGTCGCGGCGTCGAGCGCCTGATCCACGCCTGCGACCGCGCCCGGAGCGAGCTGGCGGAGACGTGCGACCACCTCGTCGAGAAGGCGCTCCCGGACGCCGCGCTCGCGGCCGTGCTCTTCGACGGGGGCGAGCTGCACGTGGTGAGCGCCGGCCCGGCGCGGGTGTACCTGCACCGCTCGGGCAAGCCCCAGCGGCTGACGCCGCGCGAGGAGACGCCGAACGGCGTGCTGCGCGCGCGCTTCTCGCATTGCTCGGCGATGCTCGAGCCAGGGGACCTCGTCCTGGCCGGCAGCGCGAGCGCGTTCTCGATGAAGTCGATCGCGCAGGTCGTCAGCGTGCTGCAGCAAGACATCAAGACGCCGCCGGCGGTGCTCGCGTCGCTGCTCACGGATCCCGCCGACCAGGCGGGGGCGGGCGCGGCCGCGATCGTGATGCGCGTGCAGTAGCTGCTCAGCCCACGAACGTCACGTTCTTCTCGAGCGGCTCGCGCGTCGTCACGCAGCGATTGACCCCGCCGTCGGGGTCCGGCTTCCCCATGCCGAGGCCGAACAGGATGTTCACGTCATCGCCGATGCCGAGCCGCGCGCGCAGCACGTCCGGGTAGAGCGAGAGCGCCGCCTGCGCGCACGTCCCGTAGCCCTCTTCCTCCGCGAGCAGCATCACCGTCTCGAGCCAGCAGCCGAGGTCGAGCGCGCCCCAGATCGCGAAGCGCTTGTCGATCGCCACGATCGCGACGTGCGGCGCGTCGAACGCCACGAAGTTCCGCATCCAGGCCGCGTGTCGAGCAGGCCCGTCGTCGCGCGCGACGCCCATCGCCTCGTAGAGCGCCTTCGCGGAGGCGCGTCGGTGCGTCATGTAGGGCTCGGGGTAGTCGCCGGGGAAGGGGACGTCCGGGCAGGGCGCGCGCGAGGTGGCCGCCGCCACGAGGTCGGCTTTCAGCCCCGCACACTCGGCGCCCGACGCGACCCACACGCGCCAGGGCTGGATGTTGCACCAGGAGGGCGCGCGCTGCGCGCGCTCGAAGATGCTCTCGAGCGTCTGGCGGGGGATCGGATCGGGCAGGAACGCGCGGATGCTGCGCCGCCGCGCGACCGCTTCGTGGACGTGCATGGGGCTCTCATGGCGCCGCCGCGCTCGCGCGCAACCGGCTACTCGGTGACGGCGATCACGACGACGGTGACGTTGTCCTCGCCGCCGTTGGCGTTGGCCCGGGCGACCAGATCCTTCGCCGCTTCCTCGGAGCTGCCGGGGTGCGACGTCACGGCCGTGAGGATCTCGGCGTCGTTGATCATGCCGGAGAGCCCGTCCGAGCAGAGGACGTACACGTCTCCGGGCAAGGGCTGCTCGGGGACGAGGTCGACGACGACCGAGTCCTGCATGCCGAGCGCGCGCGTGATCACGTTCTTCGGCAGCTCCTCGCGCTGCTCGGGCGTCAGGTCCGGCATCACCAGGAGGTAGTCGTTCAGGAGCGAGTGATCCCGCGTCAGCTGCGTGATCTCGCCGTTGCGAACGCGGTAGCAGCGGCTGTCGCCGACGTGCGCGACGTACATGCGCTTGCGCTCGCGCGCGACGAGGCAGCCGACCACCGTCGTCCCCATCCCCTGCACCTCGCGATAGCGCGAGCTCGTGTCGAAGATGCGCTTGTTCGCGACCCGGATTCCCGTGATGAGGCGGTTCTCCTCGACGGTCAGGTGCGGGTCGAAGTGGAAGGGCCAGGTGGCGTCTTCCTTCTGCGTCGCCTGGAAGAACGACGCGATGGTGTGGGTGGCCATCTTGCTGGCGACGTCACCCGCCCGATGGCCGCCCATCCCGTCGGCGACGATGTAGAGGTCGAACTCCGGCAAGATCGCGAAGCTGTCCTCGTTGTGCTCGCGCTGTTGCCCGACGTCGGAGACACCTGCGGCGAGGATCTGCATCGCTGTAGGGAAAGCTCGCCGACCCACGTATCAGTGTCAAGCGATGGTGCGACTCGATTGCCAGGGGTGACGGATGTGCAGTGCGCGGCCGCGGGCTCCGCCGTGATAGCTTGCCGGGCCTCATGACGAAGAAAGTGGTCCTCATCCCGGGGGACGGGATCGGAAAGGAAGTGATGTCGATCGGCGCCGAGCTGCTCGACGCGCTTCGCGAGGTGCGCCACCTGCCTCTCGAGGTCGTCACGCTCGACCTCGGCGCGGATCGGTTCCTGCGCGACGGGACCCTCTTCCCGGAGGCGGACCAGCGGATGATCCGGGACGAGGCCTCCGCGGTACTGCTCGGCGCCCTCGGGGATCCGCGCGTCCCCGACCTCGGCTACGCGCGCGAGATCCTCTTCGGCCTTCGCTTCGGCCTCGACCTCTTCTCCAACATCCGGCCCATCACGTGCTTGGCCGACCGGCTGCTGCCGCTGCGCGACAAGCGCGCGGTCGACTGCGACATGGTCGTGTTTCGCGAGAACACCGAGGGCATCTACGTCGGCGTCGGCGGCAACTTCAAGAAGGGCACGCCCGACGAGATCGCCATCAACGAGGACGTGAACACGCGCAAGGGCGTCGAGCGCGTCATCCGCGCCGCGTTCGAGTTCGCGCGGAGCCACGGCCGCAAGCGCGTGCACATGACCGACAAGGCCAACGCGATGCCGCAGGCGGGTGGCCTGTGGCAGCGCACGTTCAAGGAGGTCGCCGCGGGCTATCCGGAGGTGGAGGCCAGGCACATGTACGTCGATGCGCTCTGCCTGCAGATGATCCGGACGCCCGAGGCGTTCGACGTGATCGTCACCAACAACCTCTTCGGTGACATCATCACCGATCTGGGCGCGGCGCTGCAGGGCGGGCTCGGCATGGCCGCCAGCGCCAACGTCCACGCGCCGGGGCGCGTCGCGATGTTCGAGCCGGTCCACGGCTCGGCGCCCGACATCGCGGGCAAGGACCTCGCGAACCCGCTCGCCACGGTGCTGACCGTGGGGATGATGTGCTCGCACCTCGGCTGGGAGGGCATCGAGCCGCTCCTCGTGGGGATCGTCCGGCGCGCCATCGAGCAGGGCAAGTGCACGCGCGACGTCGGCGGTGAGCTCGGGACGCGCGCGGTCGGGGACTGGGTGATCGGCGAGGCGCGTAGGGCGCTCGGTTGACGGCCCCGCGGCCCGCTGGTAGCTGACTCGACCGATGGAGCGAGTGGCCGTTCTCCACGTCGATCCTGGGCGCCGCGCCGCGCTGAGCGCGATGGTCGAGGCGACGGGCCGCGAGGTCGTCGCGGCGGGATCGATCGCGTCGCTCGAGGACGACGCGGTCCACGCGCCGTTCTCGCTCGCGATCGTCGACGCGGCGACGCTGGCCGAGCTCGGCGTCGAGGGCATCCGGCACGGCCTGGCGGGGGAGCGCGTGATCATGGCCGTGCCGATCATCGCGGTCGTGGATCGCGGCGGTCCGGCGCTCGACGATCCTGCGCTCGAGGGTGTCGACGAGGTGCTCCGGGAGCCGCTCGATGCCGGCGAGGTGCGCCTGCGCGTCCAGAGCGGCCTCGCGCGCGGCGGTGGCGTCGAGCTGCTGTCCGCGGCCAGCCACGAGCTGCGCTCGCCGCTGCAGGCGATCGTGACGTCCCTCGCGGTCTTGGCGCGCGGAGAGCTGAGCGCGGACCAGCGCGAGCTCGTGGACGGCGCCGGCAAGGCATCGCGGCACGTCGTCGCGCTCGTCTCCGGGATCCTCGACCACGCGCGGCTCGCGCGGGGCCCGATCACGCTCTGCCCGGCGCCCTTCGCCGTCCGCGACCTCCTCGGGGACGCGGCGCGGCTCGCGCTCGACGCCGCGGAGCCCGCGCGCGCGGAGATCACGATCCTCGTCGACGACGCGCTGCCCGCGCTTGTGCGGGGCGATGCGATGCGCGTTCGGCAGATCGTCGTCAACCTCCTCGACAACGCCCTGCGCTTCGCGGTCGCGGGGCCGGTCGTGGTGGCCGCGCGCGCTGCCGGACCGATGCTCGAGATCAGGGTGTGCGACGACGGCCCGGGCGTCGCCGAGCCGCTGCGCTCGCAGGTCTTCGAGCCATTCCATCGCCCGCTCGCGGCGAAGCGCTCCGGAGGCACCGGGCTTGGCCTCGCGATCGCTCGCGGCCTCGCGCGCCAGATGGGCGGCGACGTGACCGTGGGCGAGGGTCCCGACGGCGGCGCGTGCTTCCTCGCGTCGCTGCGGCTGCTCCGCGACGACGCCGAGAGCGCGCGCCCGGACGGGCGGCCGCTGGCGCTGCTCGCCGACGCGGACGCGATCCACCGCGCGACGCTCGGTCCGCTGCTCGAGCGGCTGGGCTATCGGCTGGAGGTGGTGACGGAGGGCGTCGGCGCCCTGCTCCATGCGATGGAGCACGGCCCGGCGCTGGTGCTGATCGACGTGGGGCTCCCCGCGCTCGGCGGTCTCGAGGTGGCTCGCCGCCTCCGTGCTGCGCACCACGCGATGCCCATCGTCGGCTTCGCGCAGGATGCCGACGTGGACCCGCCCGCCGTCGCGGAGGCCGAGGCCGCGGGGCTCTCGGCCCTGATCGCCAAGCCGGTCGCGCCCCTGCAGCTCCAGCGCGCGCTCCGACGCGCGAGCAACCCGCCGGCCTCGCGGCCGCGGGTCGCGAGCTCACCGCCGGAGCGCGGCTCGGGGCCCGCGGCCAAGCTGGACCCGGGCGGCCGGATGGGAGAGGCCCTGCGCGGGATGATCGACGCGGTGCGGCTCCACGGCGACGCGCTCGACGCAGCCCTCGCGCGACGAGAGCTCGGGGTCGTCGCCGACATCGCGCGCACGCTGCGCGCCGCCGTGCTCGCCCTGAACGCGCGCGGGCTCGACGCCGTCCTGCGGGACCTCGAGCAGGCGGCGCGCGCCGGCGACGCCGAGGAGTGCAGGCGTGCTCACGAGGTCTGGCAGCGCGCGCTCGGCTCGCTACGAGACGACGTCGACCGTTTCCTCGCGCGCACCGCCGGACGGTGACGAGCGGTCCCGACGTCGCGTCGGGGCCTTCACTGCAGGACCTCGCGCTCCGGCTTGAGGGGTGGGGGCAGATCCTTCTCGCCGAGGCGCTGGCGGAGGTTTATCTCGATCATCCGCGAGATCGCCGAGAGCGGCAGGTCGTTCGGATCGTAGCCGAAGGGCTGCTCGATCTCGTCACCGACGATGTCGAGGCCGAAGAACGCGTAGCTCACCACGATCGACGCGAGCGGGGTGACCACACCGAGCTCGGTGATCAGGCCGAAGGGCAGGCAGTAGCAGTAGACCGCGACGATGCGGTGGATGAGCGTCGTGTACGAGAACGGGATGGGCGTGGACTTGATGCGCTCGCAGCCGCCGTGGATGTCCGTGAGGTTGACGAGCGTCTGCTCGAGCATCGTCAGGTGCAGCGGATGGATGAAGCCGCGATCGAACGCGTGCTTGAGGCGCATCCCCATGCCGAAGGTCACGGCCGACGGCTTGTTCGTCTCGTTCAAGAGGGCCTCGAACTCCGCGGGCGCGAGGCAGCGCTTCACGTCCTCCCCGGGCGCCTCGTCACGCAGCGCGTGGCGCGTCGTGTGGACGAAGGCGACCATCCTGTGCACGAGATCCTTCTCGATCGCCTCCACCTCCGCCGCGACCTCGGGGGCTGCGCCCTCGGGCGGGGCGATCAGCACGACGGCCTGCCGCGCGAACGTGCGCGACGTGTTCACCAGCGCGCCCCAGAGCTTGCGGCCCTCCCACCAGCGCTCGTAGGCGGCGTTGTTGCGGAAGCCGAGGAAGATCGAGAGCGCGACGCCGATCAGGCTGAACGGGATCACGTGGACGTCGAAGAGCTGCTCGGGGGTCGTCTTCTCCGCGGCCGTCACCGCGATCGCGATGAGGAGCACCCCCAGGATGCGATTCTTCGTCCGGGGCAGCTCGCTGCCGCGGTAGCGCAGGACGGTGCGCACCCACCCGGTGCGCTCGGGAACCATCATGAGGGCATCTCCTTGGTCGTCTTGGGTCCGGCCCCGGACCTGGAGCGCGATGGTGCCCGAATACCGCGCCGCTTGCTCGGGGGATTCGCGGCGGCGTCAGAGCCCGATCTGCTTGGCGATGATGATCTTCATGATCTCGTTGGTGCCCGCGAAGATCCGCTGCACGCGCGCATCGACGTACGCGCGCGCGATGGGGTACTCGAGCATGTACCCGTATCCGCCGAAGAACTGCAGGCAGGTGTCCACGACCCGCTGGTTCATCTCGCTCACCCAGAGCTTGGCCATGGAGCACTCCTTCACCAGGTACTTCCCCGCGGCGTGCTCGGCGACGAGGCGGTCCAGGAACACGCGACCGATCTCGATCTCGCTCGCGCACTCGGCGAGCTTGAACTGCGTGTTCTGCATCTTGCCGATGGGCTTGCCGAAGGCCTTGCGCTCCATGACGTAGCGCAGCGTGTCCGCGAGCACCTGCTCTGCGGCCGCCTGGCACGCGATCGCCACGCAGAGCCGCTCTTGCTGGAGCTTCTGCATGAGCATGAGGAAGCCCGCCCCCTCTTCGCCGAGGCGGTGACTGGCCGGGACGCGGCAGCCCTCGAAGTGCAGCTCGCTCGTGTCCTGCGACGAGAGTCCGAGCTTCTCGAGGAGCTTGCCCTTGGTGAATCCCGGCGTGCCGGCCTCGACGACGAAGAGCGACATGGCGCGGTGGGGATCGGTCGCCGCGTCGCCCGTCCCTCCGGGAGGACAGCGCGCCACGACGATGCAGATGTCGCAGAGCTGCCCGTTCGAGATGAACGTCTTGCTGCCGTCGATCACGTAGTGGTCACCGTCCCTGCGCGCGGTGGTCGAGACGGCCGCGAGGTCGCTCCCCGTGCCCGGCTCGGTCATCGCGACGGCGGTGACGCAGGCGCCGCTCGCGCAGTCGGGCAGCCAGCGCTGCTTCTGGGACTCGGTGCCGAACGAGTGGATGTAGGGCACGACGATGTCCGAGTGCAGGGGCATCGCGAAGCCGTCGTCGTAGGCGCGCGCCAGCTCCTCCATCACGACGACCGAGTGCAGGAAGTCGCCGCCCTGCCCGCCGTACTTCTCCTCGAGCCAGGGGCAGAGGAAGCCCGCGGCGCCGGCCTTCTGCCACGCGCTTCGGTCGACCACTCCGGCCTCGCGCCATCGAGGCTGGGCGGGCTTGATCTCACGCTCGACGAACTCGCGGAAGGCCTTGCGGAAGAGCTGGTGCTCCTCGCGAAACAGGGTGCGCTCCATGGCCGCGAGCCTACCGCATCGGCGCGCGCTCGCGCGGCCCTCACTCCGGGGAGAGCACGAAGGGGTAATGGACGGTCACCAACGCGCCCCCCTCGGGCGCGGGGAAGGCCCACGTGCGCACGCGGGAGGCGATGCACGTCGTGAGCACGACGTCGTCCGAGCCGTCGACGCTCGCGCTGCGGACGCTCCCATCCGTGCCGACCACGAAGTGCGCGACGACGCGCACCTCGAGCGTCGGATCGCGCGCGAGCGCGTCCTCGTAGCATCGGCGGACCTCGGAGAGGTGGCGCTGCACCGCGGCGCGGATGGCCTCGCGCGGGATCGCCCCCTCGATGGGGGGTGGAGGATCGGCGAGCG
>JBGAQA010000142.1:0-13326 GCA_044220955.1 Sandaracinaceae bacterium | reverse complement strand
GAGGGCGATGCGGTGCATGCGGGTATTGTGGCCGCACGGTCCGCGGACCCCGGTTCGAGCCGCCGTACGGCCGCTCCCACCCGCTAATCGACGTGGCGCCGGGGGCGAAATGCGCGCGCCGCGCGGGGCCGGCGCCGCGCGCGCCGTCGGCGACGGGATCTCGCCGTCGTCGCGCTCGGGCTTGCCGAAGTCGCCGAGGCCGAGATCGGCCGCGCTGGCGATGGTGGTCGTCTCGCCTTCGCTCGCGACCTCGTCACCATCGTCCGGCTCGTAGCTGGGCGCCGCGGAGGCCCCGAGGCGGCCACCGATCGGGACGACGTTGTTGCGCGCGGCAGGCCGCGCCGCGGGCGCGGGGCGCGGGCTGGGCAGCGGCGCCGCGCGGGGCGCGGGAGCGCGCGGTGCGGCAGGGCGCGCCCCCGCCCCGAGCGGGCGGCCGGCGGGCGGACGCTCGCTCTCGACCGCCGCGCGTCGCAGGAGCGCGGCGAGCTCGGGGATCTCGCGGATCGGGCGCCAGTCGTCGAATCCCTCGCGCCAGGCGAGCGAGTCGGCGTTGGCGGCGCCCGCGGCGATCTTGCGCGCGATCTCGTCGCGCTTCATGGGCCCGACGGGGACGTCGTTGATGGCGACGTGCCACTGGTCGAGCGGCGTGACGCGCGGCGCCTCCGCGCCGAGCCCCGCGCCGACGTTGCGGCGGAAGTCCGCTCCGAGCGCGGAGCGCGCGGTCCCGCGCGCGGCGCCTCCACCGGCGGGGTGCGCTCCGACGCTGGATCCACCGCTCGCGGCGCCGGCGGGCCGGCCCACGCTGCCGGCGCCCGGGCGTCCACGGTTGCTCGCCGTCGGGCTGGCAGCAGCCCCGGCGCGCGCGCGCGGCTCGTCCCGCCCGGCGGACGGCTCGGGCTCGGCCTCGACCTCGTCGATCGCGGGCTGGTCCCCGCGGATGGTGATCGGCGTGTTGCACCGCCGACAGTCCATCTTCAGCGTCCTGCCGGCGATCTTCTCGTCGGGGATCTGGTACTTCGCCTTGCAGTTGCTGCAGAGGAACTTCATCGGGGAGCCCCGGATACTACAACAAGACGGAACCCGTAGAGCGGCCCGGCATTGGGCCGCGCCGCCGGCTCAGAGCAAGCTCATCAGGTGCTCTTTGATCCCGCGCCGCGTGTCGTCGTCCGGGGCGCTGCCGAGGGCCCGCTCCCAGATCTCGATCGCCTTGTGCTTGAAGCCGGCCCGCTGATAGAGGACCGCGAGGTTCTTCAGCGCGGCGAAGTTCTTCGGCGCGAGATCGACGGCCGTCTCGAGCTCGTGGATCGCCTCGAACACCTGGTCCCGCCGCCCGTAGAGCAGGCCCAGGTGGTAGTGCAGCCGGAACGAGAGCGGGTCGATCCCGACGCCGCGCAAGAGGTGCGCGATCGCGTCGTCGACGTCCCCTCGCTTGTAGGCGTCGATGCCGCTCGTGAGCGCCTCCCCGGCCTGCTCGGAGATCGTCTCGTCGCCCTCGGGCGGCGGCTCGGACGGGTGTCCCTCGAGCGCGCGCTCGATCGCGCTGAGCACGTCGGTGATCTTGAACGGCTTCTCGAGGAACGCATGCACGCCGAACGACTGGCGCAGATCCTCGGCGAAGCGCCAGCCCCGGTACACGGCGCTCACCATGATGATCGGGATGTGACCGTACTTCTGGCTGCCCTTGATGCGACGGCAGATGTCGAACCCGTGGATCTCGGGGAGCATCGCGTCGAGCAGGATCAGATCGGGCGCGTGCTCGCGGACCGCCTGGAGCGCCTCGGTCCCGCGCGCGGCCTCGACGACCTGGTAGCCGCGCTCGACGAGCACGCGGCGGAGCATGCGGCGGATGTCGTCCTCGTCGTCGACGACGAGGATCTTGGGTGGTCCCGTGCGACCGCGCTTCTGCGTGGACTCGTCGCGCGGCAGCGGCGCGACGCGCGAGTCGAACGCGGCGTCGAGCGCGGAGATGCTCGAGGCCGGCGGCTTCTCCTGCGCGAGCGGGCCGAGCGTCGCCTCCGAGGACGAGGGATCCTCGTCGAAGAGATCGCTGAAGTCCGTCTCGGCCGGAGCGGCCTCGGAGCGCGCCGGCGGCGAGGGCGGCTTGGCCCTGGGGGGCGGAGGAGGAGGAGGAGGACGGGCCGGCGGCTTGGGCGCGTCGATGCCGAGCGAGGCGAGGTACTCGGCCGGAGCGCTCGGCCCCACGTAGTACGCCTCCCCCTTGTCCGCGAGCGCGTACGCCTCGTCGATCACCTTCGCGAGCGCCTCGTGCAGCGCGACGTAGGGCGTCACCGCGCGCCCCGTCACGAACTCGATCTCCTGTACGACGCGCTGGTCCTGCGGATCGGCCATCGCCAGGTGGATCTCGTCGTCCTTCACCGAGAAGGGGAGGATCAGGTACTGGCGCGCGACGTCGGCTGGCACGAGCTTCAGGTTCGCGAGCGGGACCACGACCTGCCCGAGGTCGATCCCCGAGACGCCGTGCTGCTCGCTCAGCGCGCGCAGCAGCTCCACGCCTCCGATGCGACCGGAGTGAGCGGCGGTCGAAGCCAGCCGCTGGCCCGGCGTCTTCTTCTGCTCGTCCAGAAGGCCCTCGAGCTCCTTCGGAGTCACGAGCTTCTGCTTCAGGAGGATCTTCCCGAGCTGTTTCTTTTCCTCGGGTCCGGACATCGCCGACGGAACCGAGATTCTATCGTGCGCTTGCCGCGCACGTCCATGCTTGGTTACGCGATCACAAGCCGGAGATGATGCGGAAGTGGTCGTCCTCGCGGACGATCTCGATCCGGTTGTCGGCCAGGCGCCGCGACCAGCGCTCCCCGTCCACGTCGCGGACCTTGAACGAGCCCGTGTAGGTGAAGTCCACGAAGACGCGGTCCGGCTCGAAGGTGATGCGGCGGTAGCGCATCTCGTAGCGGATGTCGATCACGTCGCCCTCCCAGCGCTGGAAGCGATCGCGCAGCCCCTCGTAGTCGATGTCGTCGTCCGCGCCGGGCGTGCCGTTGTCGTCGAAGTAGCGCTCCGACACGAGGCGCAGGATGCCGGCGGGGTTGCGCTCTTCGACGGCGTGCCGGTACTCCTCGACGAAGTCGACGATCTCGCGGTTCTCGGCGGTGTCGGGGACGTCGGTGTTGGGAATCAGCGTCTGCGCGCAGCCGGGGACGAGCGGCGAGACGGCGAGCACCAGCACCACGAGCGGTCGAGCGATGGGAGACATCCTGGCCCTTGCCGCGCGAACGGGCGGCGGCGCGCAGAGTATTCCAGGTCGCGTCGAAACGCCCGTACCCGGACCACGATTCGTCCGTTCAGAGGCCTTCGACCCAGGGAAGCACCCAGGCGACCGCGTCCTCGTCGGGGGCAGGGTTGTCCGTCGCGTCGAGCTCGAGGCGCTCGCCGACCCGCCGCGCGCCCAGCTCGGTCAAGAGCGCGTCCCACTTCTTCGGACCGCCGAGGAAGCTCTCCTTGTAGTTGCGGTCCCCGAGCCCGACGAGGCCGTAGCGGACCTGGCGGAGATCGGGCCGGGCACCGGACAGCTCGTGGAAGAAGGGGTCGATGTTCTGCGGCAGATCGCCGATCCCGGTCGAGGAGCACACGACGAGGACGACGCCGCGCTCGGCCAGGCGCGCGCTCTCGAGCGAACCGCCACGGAAGGTCTCGACCACGTGGCCACGCTTCTCGAGCGCCTCCTTCACGCAGTCGCCGACCATCTCGGCGTTGCCCGACTCGCTCCCGACGACGAGGAAGATCTCCATGCGGAGGCGCGAGACTACACGGCGTGGCGAAGCTGCCCAGGGCGGATCGTGATCGAGGTCACCCGTCGGGAGCGGGGCTTTGCGAGCGTCACCGGAGGAAGAACACGAAGAGATCGTAGAGGGCGTGGGTGTAGACCGCGACGGCGAAGCCCCGGAGGCGGAACACGAGGGTGAACCAGAGCCCCATGAGGAACCTCGCCGTGAACGACGAGAGCGCGAACGCGTCGCCGAGCGGGCCCACGTAGTGCGCCGCCGAGAAGATGGCCGCCGCGATGGGCGCGACGATCAGCTCTGCGCCGCTGCGGCTGCCCGTGGCCTGCCTCACGAGCCACGCGCCGCCGCCGAAGAGCAGCACCCGGAACACCAGCTCCTCGTGGAACCCGGCGCCGGCCGAGAGCACGATCCAGTCGATCGGGCCGAGCGAGAGGCCGCCCACCTGGGCGCGGAACAGGCGCGTGATGATGCCGCCCACGACGATCATCATCAGGCCCGCCCAGATCGCGCTCTCGCTCACGACGGCGACGAGCGCGCGCCGATCGATCTCGTGCGCGCGGCGAAGGCGCGCACCGACGCCGAAGAGCACGAGCGCCACGGTCAAGGTCAGGCAGACGTAGCCGAGCAGGCTGCGGTGCAGGAGCTCGGCGACGAAGGGCGTGACGAGGTCGACGCCGTTGCCGCCACGGGAGACGAGGATGCCGAGGTGGTACACGAGGAACACCGGGATCGTCAGGACGAGGCCCGTGAGCGGATCGTAGGGCGTGACGAGCGCGTCGAGCCCGCGCCGCAGCGCGCTCTTCTTCGGGGCGGAGGCCTTGGGCACGGGGCGCTCGGAGGGCATCGACGTCGGACCAACGCGCGAGGGCAAGGCGTCGTTCCACGCGCATGGTAGCCCGCGCCGCTCCGCGCGGTGAGCGCCCAGCGCTCGTGGTGACCCGAGCGACGAAGTGGGAGGACTTCGTGTTAACGTCACGCCCCATGGCGGACGACGACCGCGCGCATCGCACGAGCGATGTTCCGGCCGACCTCAAGGAGGAGCGCGAGGCCTTCGTGCGCCAATTCCTGCGCCGTGGCTTCGAGCTCACGGAGGACGTGCTCGCCGAGAACCGCGGCCTGCGGGAGCAGCTCGCCCGGACCCAGGAGGACAACGCGCGCCTGCGCGCCGCGCTCGCCTCCGCCGACGCCATCCAGGATCTCATCCGGCGCATCGACGGCCTCGAGGCGGAGCGCCACCAGCTGCTCTCGCAGACCAGCACGCTCACCGAGGTGTCGCGCCGGAGCGAGGAACGGACGAGCGAGGTCGAGCAGGAGCTGCACGATCTGGCGAACCTCTACATCGCCTCCAGCCACCTGCACGCGACGCTCAGCGTCCGCGGTGTGGTGCGCCACATGCGGGAGCTCCTGCAGCAGCTGCTCGGAGCAGAGCGCTACGCCATCTTCGTCCTGCGCGAGCCGGACCGCGCGAGCGTCCTGGTGGCGGAGGGCCTCGATGCGAGCACCGTGGTCGTCGTCGGCGAGGGGCCGATCGGGACCGCCATCGCCACGGGCCGGTCGCGGGTGGTCGAGGGGCCGCCCCAGCCGCCGGGGTCGCTGCACTCGCCGCTGGCCGTGATCCCGCTGCGCGTGCGCGAGCGTATCCTCGGCGCGATCGTGGTCGTGTCGGTCTTCGAGCAGAAGGAGCGCTGGGCGGCGGTCGACCACGAGCTCTTGGATCTCATGGGCGCGCAGGCCGGCATCGCGCTCGTGTCCGCTCGCCTCTTCGCGGGCGTCGCCGACGCCCGTGCGCTCTTGCCGGGCATCGATGCCCTGCTCGTCCCCGCCGGAACCACACCGAGCACGCCCCCACCACGAGGTGAAGATGTCTGAGTACTCCTGTCTCGTCGTCGAGGACTCCCCGATGATGCGGCAGCTGCTGGTCTTCGCGCTGGCCCGCATCAAGCGCATCCAGGTCACCGAGGCCGAGGACGGCGTGGATGCGCTGCGCAAGCTCGCGACCAACCGCTACGACCTCATCATGAGCGACATCAACATGCCCATCATGGACGGGCTGAAGCTCGTCAAGCGCATCCGCTCCGACGCCAACCACGCGAGCACGCCGATCATCATCATCACGACCGAGGGCTCGACCGAGGACCGTCAGCGGGCGATGGCGCTCGGCGCGAACGCCTACATCACCAAGCCGATCCAGGCCCCGCAGGTGATCCAGAAGGTCAAGGAGCTCCTCAAGATCCCTTGAGGGGCGCGGGCCTCAGCGACGCCGCCGACCGGCGAGCGCCCACAAGGCCAGCGCCGCCAGCGGTGCCGCGAGGGACCCGGACGAGCGGGCGCTCGTCACAGAGCAGCCGCCAGCCTGCGGGACCGGTGGCGTGATGCAGTGGGCGGCCGCGCCGTCCGCGTCGCGCACGCAGCGCAGGCCGGCGCCACAGTCGTTCGCCTCGGTGCACGTGGTGCTGCACTGGCCCGTGAAGCAGAGGCCCGTCGTGCAGTCCGCGTCGGCCACGCACGACTCGCCCGGGAGCGCCAGCGTCGGCGAGCACACGTCGTCGGTGCCGACCGTCGTGCACTCGAACCCGTCCGGGCACATCGAAGCGGCGCAGTCCGTGGGCGTGCACCAGCTCCGAGCGCCGGACGACGCGCAAGCGCCGTCGACGCAGTCCCCCATGTCCTGGCACGCGCCGCCCGCCTGCTGTGCGCGGTCGAGCACGCAGCGCATCTGCTCGCAGACGAAGCCGGCGGCGCAGCGTCCGGACGTGCTGCAGGGCGTGACGCACTCGCCGACGCCGGCGCGCACGTAGCACTGGCCCGAGCGGCACTCCGTGTCCGTCGCGCACTCCTCGCCGAGCCCGTGCGGCGAGCCGAAGATGCGCGACGGCACGCACGCGCCGCACCCGCCGTCCGCGGCGGTGCAGACCTCGCCCGACGCGCACTGCCCGGCGTCGCCGAAGCAGAGCGTGAGGCAGCGCTGCACGTGGTCGCCGGGATCGACGCAGCTTCCGCTCTCGCACACGTCGTCGTGCGTGCACGCCGCACCGATGCCGAGCGAGCCGGGCTCGCCGGGGACGCACCACCCGGTGCAGGCCGTGGAGTGCTCGCAGTGGAACCCGAGATCGCAGCCGAGCCCCGGCCGCGTGGCGTCGCACTCCGTCGTGCAGACCATGCCCGCCGACGTGGCCTCGCAGTGGCCGCTCGTGCAGCGCGACGCGTCGGTGCAGGCCTCGCCGACGGCGAGGCAGCCCTCGTCGGCCGTCCCGTTGCAGTCGTTGTCGACGCCGTCACAGACCTCGGGGCGCGAGATGCAGAGGTCCCCGGCCTCCTCGAGGACCGACAGGATCCAGTCCATGTGCGTGTAGAGGGAGTTGTACGCGCCGGTCGCGGTGCCGCAGTCGGGCGGCACCCCGGGCGCCGTGCCCTGTCCGTAGGAGACCACGCCCCACACGTTGCCGTCGGGACCGATCATCGGACCGCCCGAGTCGCCCTGGCAGATGACGTTGTTGACCATCAGGTAGCCGCCGAAGGTGCCCGTCACCATGCCCGTCGCGCGGTACTTGCGGCCCGCGCTGCCCGACGGGATCTCGCCGTAGCCGATCGCCGTGAAGGACATGCCGTTCATCAGCGTGTAGTCCTCTTGGCTGATGGTGAGCGGCGTCTCGCTCGGTGGGCTCGCCAGGATCATCAGCCCCAGATCCTCGGCGCCGACGCCGATCGCGTTCGAGCTGCCCGGGATGATCCGCGTCGCCATCGGCGTGTAGTACGTGGGCGAGAAGCTGCTCCGATCGCGGCCCACGTAGAGGCGGAGCTGCCGGGGCGGGATCAGCGCGTCGGTCCGCTCGTCCACGAGGCAGTGGCGCGCCGTGAGGACGACGTGCGGCGAGATCAGCGCGGCCGTGCAGCTGCCGAAGCCGCGGATCAGGAGGTAGTAGACGTTGGGATCCCCGCTGTCGACGGTACCGCCGACGATGGGCGAGGCGAGCGCGTCGATCTCCGGATCGGCAGCGCACGAGGCCAGCAGGGCGATCGCGAGCACGGCGGGCGCGAAGCGGCGCATGACGGTCAACGCTCCCCGCGGCGCCGCCGCGCGACGAAGAAGGCCACGGCCAGAGCCAGCGACGCCCACGATGCGCCGGGCCGAGAGCCCGTCCCCGCCGCGACACACCCGCACGTCCCCCCGCCGGGGGCGGCCGGCCGCAGGCATCGGGCGCTGGCACCGTCCTCGGTCCGCACGCATCGCATCCCCGGGCCGCAGTCGTTCGCCTCGACGCACGAGGTCGAGCACTGGTGCTCCGTGCAGGCGCCCGAGATGCAGTCCGTGTCCGCGTTGCAGCCCTCGCCCGGCAGCGCCCGCTGCGGTGCGCACACGAAGGTGCCGCCCCCGAGGTCGACGCAGGACATCCCCTCCGGACAGGGCGCGCCGCTGCAGTCGGTCGACGTGCACCAGCCGCGCGCCCCCGAGTGCGCGCAGATGCCGATCGCGCAGTCGGCGTCGACGTCGCAGAGGCCTCCGATGAGCTGGCCGCGGTCGAGCAGGCAGAGGTCGCTCTCGCAGACGAACCCGGCCGGACAGGCCGCGCCGCCCGCGCAGCCGGTGACGCACTCGCTGACGCCGTCGCGCACGTAGCAGCGGCCGGAGCGGCACGAGGCGTCGTCGGTGCACTCCTCGCCGAGACCGTGAGGGCTGCCGAAGAGGGCCGAGGGCACGCACGCACCGCAGCCGCCGTCGGAGGCCGTGCAGACCTCGCCCGAAGCGCACTGCCCTGCGTCGCCGAAGCAGGGCGCGAGGCAGCGCTGACGCCCGTCACCCGGGTCGACGCAGGCGCCGCTCGCGCACTCGGCGTCGTCGGTGCAGCCCGCGCCGACACCGAGCGTGCCGGGGGCGCCCGGGACGCAGAAGCCGCTGCAGGCACCGCTGTCGACGCAGTGGTAGCCGGTGTCACAGCCGACGAGCGGCCGCGTGGGATCACAGACCGTCGTGCAGATCATCCCGGCCGACGTCGCCTCGCAGTGACCGCTCGTGCAGCGCGACGCGTCCGTGCAGGCCTCACCGACCGAGAGGCAGCCCTCGTCCGCCACGCCGTTGCAGTCGTTGTCGACGCCGTCGCAGACCTCGGGGTGCGCGAGGCAGATGTCTCCCGCCTCTTCGAGCACGGAGTCGATCCAGCCGAGGTGCCCGTAGAGGCCGTTGTACGCGCCGGGCGCGGTGCCGCACTCCGGCGCGCTCATGCCGTCCGGGCTGAAGATGAAGGAGGCCACGCCCCAGACCGAGCCGTCCGGCCCGATGCACGGACCGCCCGAGTCGCCCTCGCAGACGGTCGGGTTCACGAAGATGGTGTCGAACTGCACCTGGTCCACGTGGCCGGTGGTGCGGTACTTCTGACCCCCGCCGCCCGACGGAGTCTGACCGAAGCCGATGGCGGTGATCGTCTGGCCGGCGAGCATCGAGGGACGCTCGCGGCTGATCGCGTAGGGCGTCTCGTTGGCGGCGGTCGTCAGGATCAGCAGGCCGAGATCCTCGGCCGCGCCCGAGCTGATGTTGCCCGTGCTGCCGGGGATGATCCGCACCGCGCTCACGCGGTAGGCCGAGCCGCCGAAGCTGCGTCCGACGAAGAGGCGGAAGCCGCTCGGCGCGGCAGGCGCGTCGGTCCGCATGTCCACGACGCAGTGTCGCGCCGTCAGCACCACGTGGGGCGAGATGAGCTCGGCCGTGCACGAGTACCCCATCGCGATGTTGTAGAGGAGGTACACGGCGGGATCGCCGCTGTCCGGGGAGCCGCCGACGATGTTCTCTTCCGTCGCCGTGACGCCCGCCGCCTGGCAGCCGGAGGCGGCGGTCCCCGCGGCGAGGATTGCGAGCAGGGAGACGAGCCTGAGAGGGCTGCCGAGCGAGCGACGGCTCATCGAAACTACCTCCGAGCCGCCCGGGCGGCAGCGCGCCGGGCGCGCGAACGACGAACGAAGATCGAGCACGAGAACACTAGCAGGCCGAGCGACCCTGCACCCAGTCCGCGCGCACGCGCGACGCTGCACCCGCCTCCGGACGCGGGCGGAGGCGGAGACGCCAGGCAGTAGGCGGCGGCCCCGTCGGCGCTCCGGACGCACTCGAACCCCGTCGAGCAGGCCGAGTCCACGCCGCAGAGGCGCGAGCACACCCGCGCGCCGTCCCGCGGGCTCGCCACGCAGAGCTGCGAGATGCAGTCGGCGTCCGCGGTGCAGGGCTGGCCGATCAGCTCGTGGACGGGCGCGCAGACGTGGACAGCGCCCGCGTCGAAGCAGTCGAAGCCGTCGGCGCACTGGTGGTCGTCGGACGTCGAGGGCCCGCAGAGCTCCGAGCACCAGTCCTCGCGGCCGAGGCGCGCGCAGAACAGACCGCGGCTCACGTTGCAGTCGTCGTAGGTCCCCGTGGGATCGAACACGCACGTGTCGCCCGACTGCCCGCGATCGCCGGCGACGCAGTGATCGACTCGGCAGTGGTAGCCCTCGCCACAGCTCGCGTCGTCGCTGCACGCGTCGGTGCAGTACCGACGGCCACCGTCCGTGAGGCAGCGGCCCGAGGCGCACTCGGCGTCCGCGTTGCAGGGCTCGCCGAGGCGGCGCGCCGCGCTGAGGATCGCCGCCGGGACACAGCCGCCGCACTCGCCGGGCTGCGCCACGCAGGCCTCGCCCGAGAGACACTCGCCCGCGCCGCCCCGGCAGGGCGAGAGGCAGCGCTGCCGGTGGTCGCCCGGATCCACGCACAGAAACGACGCGCACTGCGACGACGAGGTGCAGGCGGCGTCGTCGGGCAGCGAGTGATCACCCGTGATGGGCACGCAGAGCCCGTCGCAGCCTCCGTCGCTGCTGCAGAAGAGGCCGGCCTCACAGCCGAACGTCGGGCGACGCGCGTCGCACGGCGCGGTACAGATGCGGCCCGCGGTCGTCGCGCGGCACATGCCGCCGACGCAGTCCGCGTCGTTGGAGCAGCCCTCGCCGAGGGCCGAGCAGATCTCGTCGACCTCGCCGTTGCAGTCGTTGTCGTGTCCGTCGCAGACCTCGGGGCCGTCGTTCAGGCACGACCCAGCCTCGCTGATCGCCATGTCGATCATGGGCAAGAACGCGTCGATGGCCTGGTACGCACCGTACCCGGAGCCGCACGCGCCGGACCCGAACGAGACGACACCGCCGACGAGGTTGTCCCGCGTGATCATCGGACCGCCCGAGTCGCCCTGGCAGGTCACCGCGCCGACGTAGATGAGGTGCTGCCGGCTGTCGACGCCCGTCACGCGACCCTGCACCGTGTACTTGCGGCCCGCCCCGCCCGAGGGGATCTCGCCGAAGCCCGTCGCGGTGAAGGTCTGCCCCGCGAGGCTCGAGGGCGAGGTGCGCAGGATGTCGATCGGCGTGACGCCCGAGACGCCCGAGACGAGCACGAGGACCGCGACGTCCTGCCCGACGAGCGCGCCGCTGAGACCGCCGATTCCGCCCTCGGTCCAGACCCCGGGCGTGGTGTACACCGACTGCACGCGGAGCACGGTCCCTCCGGCGCCGGCCGTGTCACCGATGCCCACCACGAACGCCGACGCCGGGCTCGGGCCCGCTGCGCCGGAGCGCTGCACGCAGTGCTTGGCCGTCAGGACCACGCGCTCGCGGATCAGCGTCCCGCTGCAGAGCGCGCCGTCGTTCCGGTAGACCCAGACCACCGCCGGATCGCCCCCGGGCATGCCACCGACGATGGGCGCTGCCTCCACGCCGGCAGGCACGTTCGCGCAGGCGGTGAGGGCGCCGAGGGCGAGGACCAAGAAGAGGAGTGAGTACGTGTAGGTGCGCATGATGGGGTGGCTCGAGAGCGACGCGCCGCTGTGCAAGCCGTGGACCGATCGCGCGAGGCCGGGGTGCGCGCGGATCGACGCTTCCCGTCAGCCTCCGAACGACGGCGGCCGATGCCTCACGTCACGGATTGCACAGCTCGTGCGAACGCTCACTCGTCTTGGTCCCGTCCGCCCGATCGACGATGATCGCCGGCAGTGACCTCCGAGACCTGGCTGAGCGCGGTGTCGGCCGCCGTGTTCCTCGCGGTCGGGGTCCTCGCCGTCCTGCGCGCACGCAGCGCACCGCTGGCGCCACCGCTCTCGCGGATGACCGCCTCGCTGTTCGCGTACGAGACGTTCGAGGTGCTCAAGCACCTCACCGGCCGCCCCGAGATGGGCTACCTCGAGGCCGGCGCGGCGGCGCTGGTCGCGCCGACGACGATCGCGCTGGTCGTGCAGTTCCTCGGCGAGTGGCGGCGTCTGCGACCTTTGATCGTCGCGGGCGCGGTGTACTTCTCTTCGATCGCGCTCGTCTGCTTCCTCGCCGTGGGGATGCCCGACCTGGCGTTCTTCCCCGGAAAGGAGCCCTGGGCGCTCGCGATGCTCGCCGGGATCCTCCCGGAGTTCGCGATCGTGTTCGTGCTGCTCTACCGGCACGCGCGCCGCGCGACGGCCGAGGAGCGCGCGCGGACGCAGCTCCTGGTGCTCGCGCTGGTCGTGGGCGTCGGCGGCGTGTCGAGCGACCTCGTCTCGATCGCGGGTACGTCGACGCCGCGCGTCGCGCCCTTCGGGCTGATCGCCGCGGGCGTGCTGCTCGCGCTCTTGGCGCTCCGCTTCTCCGTGCTCGAGCGGGTGACTGGCCTGGTCTTCGTGACGGCGCTCGCCGTCGGCTCCTTCGTCGTGCTCGCGACGGCGCTCGCGGTCGCGTGGGTCGGGCCGAGCTCGGAGCTCTTGATCGTGGTGGTGCTCGCCATCGTGGTCGCTGCCACCGCCACCCTGCGCCCGATCTTCGCGGCCGTGTCCGAGTCGCGGGCGCGCGCGCGCTACCTCGTGACGCTCGGGCGCTTCTCGGCACAGATGGCCCACGACCTGAAGAACCCGCTCGCGGCGATCCGCGGCGCCGCGCAGTTCCTCGCCGAGGAGAAGGCGCGCGGCGGCTCGATCGACGCGCACGCGGCCTTCGTGGAGCTGATCCTCGAGCAGTCCGACCGGCTGGCGCGGGTGGTGAGCGACTACCAGCGCATCGGGCGCGCCGAGCTCGCCCGCGCGCCGACCTCGATCGCGACGCTCGCGGAGGAGGTCGCCAAGGCGCAGCGCGCGACCGAGGAGGGCGTGCAGATCGAGGTGCGCGTGGCCCAGGACGTCGGCGCGCCCGCCGTGGATCGCGATCTCTTCGCCGGCGCGCTCGAGAACCTCGTGCGAAACGCGGCCGAGGCCGAGGCGGAGCGCATCGAGATCGGCGCGGCGCGCGCCGGGGCGGCACTGCGCGTCTGGGTGAAGGACGACGGCGCGGGCATGGACGCCCGCGTGCGCGAGCGCGCGTTCGACGAGTTCTACACGACCAAGACGACGGGGACCGGCCTCGGCTTGGCCTTCGTCGGGCGCGTCGCCGAGGCCCACGGCGGCAAGGCGCGCATCGAGAGCGAGGTCGGGCGCGGGACGACGATCGAGATCGAGGTCCCGATCCCGGCGTGAGCGAGGCCAAGGCCACCCCGAGATCGTCCGCTACGTCGGCGAGATGATGGGCGAGCTCCAGAATTCCGACGTGCTCCGCGACGGAGACGGCCTCGGGCCGAGCTCGCAGG
>JBGAQA010000141.1:0-13388 GCA_044220955.1 Sandaracinaceae bacterium | reverse complement strand
CAGCGCCTCCCCGAGGTGGTCGGGGCTGCGAAAGGACGCGACCGGCTCGCCGAGCAGCGCGCCGAGCGCGCCCGACCAGTCCTCGTCGCCGCAGATCACCGCCACCAGCGCGCCCTCGCCCTGCACGGGGGCGAGCGGGGCGGGCGGGGCGGGCGCCGGCGGGGACTCGGGGGCGAGGGCGGTGGCTGGCGCGGGCAGCGGCATGGGCATGGGCATGGGCACCGGCGGCGCAGCGACGCCCGTCGGGCTCGTCGGCCTCGCCAACAAGAGATAGGCCCCGACCCCGAGGGCCATCGCGAGCGCGCCGACGGCGGCGCAGCCGAGCACGAGCGGCGTCGTCGGGTCGGTCGATCCGAAGCCGTTCTCACCGCGCGGTGCCATGGAGTCCTCCTACTTCTTCCGCTTGCGGCGCGCGACCAGGTTCTCGGCGAGCGAGCGAGGCGCGTCGGGCTTGCTGCCCTCGGCGGGCGCGGCGCGGGGCGTCGTCGCGGAGTGCGGCTTGCCGGTCCACGGAGAGGCGGGCTCGGCGCTCGGCGTGGCCGGCTCGCCCCGCGCGGCACGTGCAGCCTCGATCTCCGCCGCCGGCTCGCGCGCGGCCCGGCGCTCCCGGGCGCTCGCGGCCAGGGCGTCGAGCGAGGTCGCGGACGCGCCCGGCCCCGACGGGGAGACGCGGCGACCGAGCCGCGCGCGCAGCGGCGCCGGCATCGCGCCCAGGACCCGATCGAGGATCTCCCGCGGCATCATCAGGCGCCGCAGCGCGACCGAGCTCAGCAAGAAGAGCATCGCGGCGAGCAGCAGCTCGCGCCAGAGCCCCCGGTACGAATAGGTCGGCGGGGGACGATCGACGAACACGCGCGCGAGGCTCGTCAGCACGTGCCCGTCGGTCGCCGCGGCGATCTGCGCGAGCAGCGCGTGATCGGTCCCGTCGCCGCGGAGCTCGTCACCGCGCGTCCGCACGACGCCCGTCGATGCGACCAGCGCCCCCTCGCCTCCCTCGCCCATCTCGCGCACGGTCGCGATGTAGGCGCCGGGCGCGCCGGCGTCGAAGTCTGCCTCGTAGCGGCCGGGTCCGGTCTGCGTGAGCGCGACGTCGGTCGACGCGCCGCCGGGCGCGGCGATGGACGCGGCGAGATCGAGGTAGTTCCGGTAGTGCCCCTCGTCGTCGACGGCCTCGACGCGAACGTGGCCGCGCCCGCCGTGCAGCGTGACCGACACGTCCGCGTCGTGGCGCTCGGGCGCGCGGGCGAGGCCTCGCGCGAGCTGGCCGAAGAGCGCGCCGTAGCCGCTCCATGCGAGCCAGGGCCGGCCGAGCGCGCCGCCCGCGTCGCAGGTGAACGTGGCGCTGCGTCCCACGCCGTACTGCCAGGTCGAGAGGAGAGGGTCCTCGCCCCGCGCGACCAGGAGCACGCTCGCCCGCGGACGTGCGTTGGTGACGACGAACCCCGAGAGCGGGGGCCCGTGTCCGAAGTCGATGCCCTCGGTGATCTCGGACGCCGTGCCGAGCTGGGGGTGGATCTCCTCCTCGACGATCGCCGAGCGGCTCGCGGCGATCGTCTCCTCCGTGAAGATGCGCGGCAGCTGCGTCATGTCCTCGACGATGTAGAAGCGGCCGCCACCGAGGCGGGAGAGCTGCTCCAGCTCGGGCGTGAAGACGCCCCGGCCCATGCTCACGATCGAGGTCGTGATTCCGTCACGCAGCGCGGCGCCGACGAGCGTCCGTGACTGCGTCATCTCCTCGGAGTCGTCGCCGTCGCTGAAGAGCAAGAGGTGCTTGAGCTGCGTCTCCTCGCGTCGCAGCGCGTCGTAGCCGGCGATCAGCGCGGCATCGACGTAGATGCCGCCCCCCCCTTGCGTCGCGCGGTGGATCGCCGCCGCGACGGCGGTGGGGTCCGTCACCGAGGTCATGGGGAGCGTCCAGAAGGGCTCGGTGTCCACGTGCTCGACGCCCACCCGATCGGCCGGCGACAGGAGCATCGCCGACTGAGCCGCGGCCTCGTTGGCGACGTCCAGCTTGGTCACGCCGGGGCGCACGGGGACGCTCATCGATCCGGAGCGGTCGATCGCGATGACCATGGCGAGCGACGCGCGGTCGCGGCGCCGGCGGAGGTCGAAGGTGGCGGGCAGCGCCTCCTCGATGGGCGTGTAGGCGTACCCGCCGAGCCCGAAGCTGTCGCGCGCGCCGAGCATGAGCAGGCCGCCGCCGAGGTCGTGGACGAACGCGCGGAACGCGGTCATCTGGTCCTCGCTCATCGCGCGCGCGTTCATGTCGGAGAGCACGACGAGGTCGTACGACGCGAGCTCGGAGAGCTGCGTCGGCACGCCCGCGCGTCCTCGGACCTCGACCTCGAACCCCACGTGCCGCATCGCGGCGGCGAGGGCGTCCTGCTCGTCCTCGTGATCGGAGAGCACGAGGGCGTGTGAGGTGCCCGTGACGCGCATGAACGCGCCGCCCTCGTTGTTCTCGGGCGTCCCGTCGGCGCCCTCGGCCGTCGGCTCGAGCACGACGTCGTAGCGGTGCATGCCGGCGCCGTCGGCGACGTCGCGCATCGTCAGCACGTCGGAGCCCTGGCCGACGACGGTGTCGGCCTCGGCGATGGGCACACCGTCCCTGAGCACGCGCACGCGCACCGGCGCGGACTGCGTGGCGCGCGTCACGATCCGCAGCTCGACCGGCTGACCCGGGTCGGCGGTCTCGGGGAGCTGGACGCGGTCGATCGCGACCTCCGCGCTGGGCGCGCGCTCGACCGGGAGCACGTCGACGGACACGCCGCGACCGGCGGCGATCTGCGCGGCCGCGAGCGCGTCGCCGTCCGTCTCGACTCCGTCGGAGACGAGGACGATCCGGCCCGTGTAGTCGGCGGGCAGATCCGCCAGGGCTCGGCGGATCGCCGCCCCGACGTCGGTCGCGTCGCGCGCGATCGAGGCGTGCGAGCGGGTGAGCTCGGGGCGCTCCTGCGGTACGACCTCGGTGGCTGCCTCGGCCGCGAAGACCACCACTCCCGCCACGTCGTCGCCGCGCATGGTCGAGATGGCCTCGCGCGCCTGCGCGAGCGCCGCCTGCGCGCCGTCGTCGGTCGATCGCTCGACGCTGCGGCTGCGGTCGACGGCGAACACGACCGCGACGCGGTCTTGGGGCGTTCCCCACTCGAGGCGCGCGAGCGCGAGCGCGGCCAGGAGGGCCGCGAGCAGCATCGAGGCCTGGATCAGGCGGCGTCGCGCTCCGTGGTGCTCGCGCGGCAGCGCGCGCAGGCGCGCGAGCACGAGAAGCGCGACCGGCAGGCCGAGCGCGAGCAGCAGCGGCGCCGCGAAGCGGAGGCTCACGCCGGGGCTCCCGAGGGACCGCCTCGACGTCGCCGCCGCGCGCTCACGTCGCGCTCCTGCGCGTCGCCCAGAGCGCCTCGAGCGCCAGCACGACCAGCAGCGCGCCCGCGAGCCAGGGCCACGCCTCGCGGGGCTCGCGAGCCTCGCTCGTCGTGACCGTACCGCCGGACGAGCCCGTCTCGAAGCGCGCGCGCGGGCGCACGTCGCTCTCGCTCGCGTCGAGGAGGTTGCGCAGCGCGTGCAGCCGGCGGCGGCCGACCTCGGCGGTGTACACCCCGGGCACCGCGCGCGTGGGCGCGATCGCCACGCCGCCGCGGGAGAGCGCCGTCTCGGAGGTTCCGTCGGGTGCGTGGATCACGACGGTCGTTCCGTCGGGCGCCGGGACGCGGAGGGGCTCGCCCAGGCTGCCCGCGTGGATCCCGCCTTCGGCGCGGCGCTGGCGAGCGCGCTCGAGCACGTTCCGCACGAAGATCACGAAGCTCGGCTGGTCGGGCCAGTCGGTGCGATCCGGATCGAACGACACGAGCGTCACCTCGGCGTCCGGGCGCGAGAGCGACGCGATGGCCGTGCCCCCCGCCAGGGTCAAGAGCCCGCGCGCGCTGGCGCCCGTGATGGGGCGAAAGGACGGCGCGTGCAGGTCGCGGAAGCGCACGAAGCGCAAGACCGGGTCGCCCTCGTCCCAGCTCACGACGCGCGTGTCGTGCGACTCGGCCCCGAGCGCGGTCTCGAAGACCGTGTCGCCGGTCGGGGCGATCACGATCGCGTCGCCGGCCGGCGCCTCGTCGGGCGTGGCCCCGACGAAGACGAACACACCGTCGAGGTCGGGGGCGTCGGGATCCCGCGCCCGCCGCTCGGCCAGACCGGCGAGGCTCGTCGCGAAGAGCTGCACGTTCGCGTCGGCGAGCAGGACCCGGCGGACGGAGCTCGGGGCGGCGCCGACGAGGAAGACGGGGAGCTGCCTCGCGCCAGGGCTCGCGGCGACCACCCGGTCGTCGAGGGCGAGCGCATCGCCGGTCCCGCCGGCCGCGCCGCCGCCGGGATCGGCGCCAGAGAGCTCCACGACCACGACGGGCGCGGTCGCGTCGGCGGAGGGGGGCAGGTCGGCGCTCAGCACGACCGACGTCGGGTGCTCGTGCTCGACGCGCACCCTGCGGCTCGCCACGACGCCCCTGCCCGCGATGCTCGCGGTGACCCAGAGGTCGTGATCGTCGTCGGCGAAGCGGGCCACGCGCGCGAAGATCTCCGCGCGGTCGGGCGCGTCCTCGGTGGGGCGCGGGCGCACGTCGACCGCGACGATGGCGTCGTTGGGATGCGCCGTGCCCACGGTCTGCACCTCGACCGGGACGGGGCTCTCGAGGTGCACCGTGCCGTCGAGCGCCCCGTCGGTCAGCACGACGATCCGCGAGCCGACCGGCGCATCGCGGAGGCGCTCGGCCGCCAGGCCGACGGCGCGATCGAGCGCCGCGGCGCCACCGGTCTCGCGCAGCCCCTCGATGGCGCGCTCGAGGGCGGCGAGATCGTGGCTCGAGGGGACCAGGACGACCGGGTCGGCCGACCCTGCGACCAGCATCATCTCGCCGCCCGGCGGGAGCGTCCGCGCGAGGCCCCGCGCGGCGCGGCGGGCGAGCTCGAGGCGCGAGCCGCCCTCCTCGCGGGCGGCCATCGAAGCGCTCGTGTCGACCACGACCGCGATGCGCGCGCCCGAGGGCACCTGTCCGACGCCCGCCGGACGCGAGAGGGCCAGGGCGCCCAGGATCAAGACGAGGGCCTGCAGGAAGAGCGAGACCTGCGGGACGAGCTTCTGCCAGGGGCGCTCCGCGCGCATGTCCCTCAGCGCCAGCTCCCAGAGGAGCGTCGAGCCGACGCGCCGCTCCTCGCGTCGCCGCTTCAGCACGTAGAGCAGCACGAGGGGCGCGAGCAGGCCGAGCCACGCGAGCGACGGTGCGCTGAGCAGCGACGTCGGCATGCGCTAGCCCGCGCGCAGGTACGCGACCAGCGCGTCCGACCAGGGGAGCACCTGCTCGCCCGTGACGTTCGCGCCGACGCGCTGGTAGAAGAGGCCGCGCTGCTTGGCGTACGCGGCCAGCTGCTCGACGAAGGTCTCGAGGCGCTTGCGGTACGCGCGGACCGCGCGCTCGTCGAGGGAGACCTCCACCTTGACGCCCGTCTCGGCGTCCACGAGCACGAGGTCGCCGCCCGGCGTGGGCTCGAGCTCCTCGCGATCGAGGATCTGGAAGATCACCGGCTCGTGCCGCGCGGCGAGGAGGCGGTCGAGGGGACGCTTGAAGCCACCGGGGTCGAGGAAGTCGGACACGATCGCGACCAGGCCCGGCCTGGGTGAGCGCGCGAGGAATTCGTCCACGGCGCGGGAGAGATCCGTCTCGGCGCCCAGCTCCACGCCGTCGAGGTACTTGAGCAGGGCGCCGATCCGGCGGCGCCCGCGCACGGGCGAGAGCGGCCATCCGAGGCGCTCCGCGAAGGGCAGGACGGTGACACGCTCGCTGCCCGAGAGCGCGACGTAGCCGAGCCCGGCGGCCACGCGCTTGGCGACGTCTAGCTTCGTGTCCGGCGCCCCGAGGCCGAGCGAGGCGCTACGATCGACGAGCAGGTAGAGCGTGAGATCGTCCTCGGCGACGAAGAGCCGCAGCACGAGCTCCTCGAGCCGCGCATACGCGTTCCAGTCGATCCGGCGCACGTCGTCGCCCGGGTAGTAGGGTCGGTGCTCGGCGAACTCCGCCGACGATCCCCGCTTGAGCGAGCGGCGCGATCCCGCGGAGCTGCCCGCGAACTTGCGGCGCACGGCCAGGCGGAGCCGGCCGAGGCGACGCAGGAAGTCCGTCGTGAGCAGCGTGCTCACGACGGGATCTCGTCCTTGCTCTCGCTCTCGTCCTCGCTCCGAGGATCCGCAAGCCGCTCTGCGCCACTCGGAGGCTCGACACGATCTGCGCGGCCCGAAGCGCCGCCGATGTCTCCTGTCGCGGGCTCAGCCCGCGGCTCGCTCTCGTCCTTGCTCCTGCTCTCGCTCGTGCTCTCGCTCGCCGCCTGCGGCACGGTCGCTGGTCTCGTCGTCACCGCGAGCCGCTCCTCGAGCGCGGTCTTGCGCGCCGCGACCATCCGCCGCGCCCGCGCGCAGCGCAGCTCCACGAACATCCAGAGCGCGAGCGTCAGCATCCCGTACCCGACGGCGGCCACCGCGATGAACGACCAGTGCTCGAGCAGCCGCGGGTCCGACACGTCGTGCACGTCCGCGATCACGATCGCGCACATCGCGGGCCCGAAGGGCATGAGCGCCGCGAGCGGGTGGACCCGGGTATCGAGGCGATCGAGCGCGTCGATGTCGAGCACCGCCATCAGGGTCATCGCGATGAGCATGATCGACACGAACACGGCGATCGTGAGCACGCGGGCCGATGCGCCGCTGCGCAGCACGAGGCGCATCGCCGTCGCGAGGGAGGCGAAGCACGATGCGACGCACGCCTGACCGACGGCCATCGCGATGAGCGCCTCGTCGTACTGGGTACCCCAGTAGAGCGAGGGATGTCCGAGGTGGTACGCGAGGCAGGCGACGCCCGCGAACGTGAACGCGCCCAGCACGATCAGCGCGATCGTGAAGCGAAGCGTCCCCGCCGCGCCTGGCCCGACCACCGCGAGCACGCGCCCGAGCACGGACTGCTTGCCTCGGCTGGCGGGTGGGAGCGGCGGCTCGTTGCAGAGCACCAGCCCCACGAAATAGAGCAGCGTGGCGCCGGTCATCGCGCCCGCGACCGCGGCCTCCCCGCTGTCGGAGGGCCCGCCCAGGAAGTAGCTCGGCAGGGCCAGGGTGATCGCGCCGAGCAGGACCGCGAAGGCCGCCCAGACCTTGAGCGCCGTGGACCGGTCGTCGCTCGGGGGCACCACGCCAGCGACCGCCGACGCGACGAAGAACCAGGTCGGCATCCCGAAGACGTAGAGGGGCGCGAAGCCGAGCAGGGCCCACGTGTCGAGGTGATCGATGCGCTGCGCGAAGGCGTCCGCGAACCAGAAGGGGCCGTCGATGCTGATGCCCCAGACGCTGGTCGCGGCCTCGCCGAAGCCGACCATGAAGCTCGTCATGGTCATCGCCACGGGGACGGCGATGATCGTGGTGATCACGATCGCCACCCGGGTGGTCTGGACGTGCGCCGAGACGGCGATGCCGAAGGCCGTGGCGACGCCGAGGACCATCAGGATCCATGCGAAGCCGACCATCACCGCGAGCGGGGAGATGCCGCCGAAGAGGAACGCCACGCCGACGACCGGGGCGATCGCGACGACCACGAGCCCGACCGAGGCGAAGTACGCGGCCAGCTTGCCGAGCACGATCCGCGTGCCCGTCATCCCCGAGAGCAGCAGCGACTCGTAGGTGCTCGCCTCGCGCTCCGACGTGATCGCGGTCGCGGCGAAGCCGGGCGCCACCAGGCAGATCACCGCGAGCAGCAGAGAGAAGAAGATCTGGAAGACGTTGCGGCCCGCCTCGGCCGGGGCGGTGTTGCCCGAGGCCATGGTCGCGCCGCCGCCGACGACGCTGAGGCCGACGAGCGCGGTCGACAGGTAGAGGAAGCGGATGAAGCCCGGCGTGCGGAAGGTGGCGCGCAGCTCCTTGAGCAGGATGGGGTCGGGATCCTGGAACGGCTTGCTCAGCATCGCCTTGAGCCGTGACGGCTTCTTCGGCGCGCTGCCGGGAGACGACCCGAAGGCGCCGCTCGTGCGCTCGAGGGTCGGCGTGGGCTCGGGGGTGGCCGCGGTGCTCACTGCAGCTCTCCCTTGGTGACCTCGAGGAAGATCCGCTCGAGGTCGTTCTGGTCGGGCTCGAGGCGCACGATGCGCAGGCCGTCCCTGATGGCGAAGGCCACGACCTCCGCCAGCGCCTCGTCGCCGCCGGAGTACTTCACGCGGTACGAGCCGTCGGGGTCGCGCTCGACACCCAGCACGCCGGGCGCTCGTCCGAGCCGCGCCTCGGCGTCCTCGGGGGGCGCGAGCAGGCGCACCTTCACGCCCCGATCGGGCGTCAGCCCGCGTCCGATCGCGTCGACGCTCCCCGCCGCGACGATCCGGCCACGCTCGAGGATCGCCACCGACGTGCACATGTCCGAGAGCTCCGTGAGGATGTGGCTCGAGAGAAGGATCGTCTTGCCGAGGCGCTGCAGCTCCTCGATCAGCGTGCGCATCTCGATCCGGGCGCGCGGATCGAGGCCGTTGGCCGGCTCGTCGAGGATGAGCACCTTCGGGTCGTGCAGGAGCGTCCGAGCGATGGCGAGGCGCTGCTTCATGCCCTTGCTCATCGCGGCCACGAGGCGGTCGCTCAGCGGGCCGAGCTCGGTGAGCTCCATGACCGCGGCGATCGTCTTCTGCCGCTGGCCCAGGCCGATGCCGTGCGCGGCGGCGAAGAACTCGAGGTACTCCTGCACGGTGATGCGCTCGTAGACGCCGAACGAGTCCGGCATGAAGCCGAGCACCTTGCGGACCTCGCTCGGCGCGTCGACGACGTCGATGCCGTCGACCAGCACGCGACCGTCGTCGGGCTCGAGGAGCGTCGCCATCATGCGGATCGTCGTCGTCTTGCCCGCACCGTTCGGTCCGATGAACCCGAAGATCTCCCCTTGCGGTACGTGCATGGTGACGTCGCGCAGCACCTGCATGGCGCCGAACCAGTGGGAGACGTGCTGGACGCGGATCACTGGCCGCCCCCGAAGAGGTGCTCGAGCGCGTGGCCCATGGGGTCGGCCGCGCCGGCGCCTGCCGGAGGTGGCGGCGCGATCGCGTCGATCGTCCCCGTCGCGAGGTAGATCTCGGGGACGGGCATGTTCGGCACGACGCGGACGATCCGGATGTCCCGCTCCAGGGCGAACGCGGGCGACGCGCTCGGCGCAGGGTCCGGATCGGTCTGCGCGTAGAGCACCGGCACGAGCCCCGACGGGAACGAGCCGAGCAGGCGCGCGACCCCGAGCGCGTAGGTGCCCTCGGTGGGCGCGAGCCCGAGCGCGTCGCGCAGGGTGGCGACCTCGGGAGACGTCACGTCGTAGAAGCCCTGCGTGGGCAGGAAGAGCGACCCGTCGCGTGGGATGTCGACCGTCGCGCCCGGGGCGACGTCGCCGATCACGTAGACGGTCCCGGCGGCGTCCACGATGAAGGTGCCGTGGAGCGGCGCGCTCGTCCCGTTGTGCACGGCCGCGAGGCGGCGCTCGTCGAGCGTGAACGAGATCCCCTCGCCCAGATCGATCTCGTGCTCCTCGCGCGTGAACACGGTCTCCCAGAGGCTCCCGCTCGCGCCGCGAAGCGTCTGGCTCGTGTCGCCCTGATGGATCACGCCTCCCGAGCCGCCCATCAGGCGGAAGATCCCGCCGTTCTCGGGGCCGGTCGTGTCCATCGCGGCCGGGCGCGTGAAGTAGAAGCCGCTGTAGCGACGCGCGAGGCCGACCGAGTCCCCCTCGACGGCCTCGACGACCTCGAGGCGGCGGTAGCGCATCAGCACGCCCTTTCCGAGGTAGCCGACGAAGAACATCACCGCGGCGCAGGCGAGGGCGGCCAGCGGGGTCGTGGCGAGCGCGAGGGTGGGCGTCTTGCGGCGGCCCACCCACCAGAAGTTGAGCGGGCCGACGAGCAAGACGTACAAGAAGAGCACGACGCCCACGAGCGCGAGCGCCGGCCGGTAGCCCTCGTTGGGGTCGAGCGCGGCGCGGAGTCGGCCGAAGCTCAGCCGCTGCGCGCTGCCGTAGTAGCCGTATGCGTCCGCCGTCTCGTCGGTGTGGCGTCCATACGTGAGGGTGCTCGCGACGGGGTCGAGCGCGCCGTTGGCCTGATCGACGACGGCCTGCACGATGGCGCGCGCGGTGGGGAGCTCCACGTAGGGGGGCGCCGCGCCGTCGAAGTCGGCGAGGTAGAGCGCGCCGAAGCCGACGCGCGTGGAGCATCCGAAGCGCTCGCGGTGCGCCTCGCCGCACTCGAGCGCCGCGATCGGCGCCTGGCCGTCGACGCGCTCGAGCGTCTCGCCTCGGCGCACGCCGGACAAGTGCTCGTGGATCAAGGGGATGGTCAGGTCGGCGTCGGTGCGCGGAAACACCACGATGCGTCCGCCCGCGTGGAGCCATCCGGAGAGCGCGTCGAGCTGATCGTCGCCGAGGCGCGTCAGCGCGGGCGCGCTCGCGGCGAGGACCGCCACGCCCGACCATCCGAGCGCGCTCGTGGGCAGAACGGGGTCGCCCGTGCGTCCGTCGAACGAGACGAGGCCCAGCGGAACGCCCGAGGCGGTCGTGCCGCCGCCGTAGCCGTAGGCGGGCGCGCGTACGTTGGTGGTGAGATCGAGCAGCGCTCCGCGCAGCCGGGGCGGATCCGCGAGCACGACGAGCGCCCGCGCGCTCTGCCCATAGCTCGCCGAGAGCGTCGTCGTGGCGGCGCCGACCGTCGCGCCCCCCTCGAGGACGTAGCGCGCCTCGATGCTCGCCGAGTCCGTCACGAACGCCGTCGCCACGGCGCGACGCGACTCGCCGCCGGGGACGTCGAGCGGGACCTCGACGAGCTGCTCGGACTGCTGCCACTGCCGGACCGACACCTCGACCCGGCCGCGCATCGTCGCCGTCGTGTTGTTGGTGACCGTGACCTCGATGGCGTCGTAGCCGTCGCCGATGAGAGCCTCGTTGCCGAAGACACCCTCGGCGGTGATCGTGACGGGGCGGCGAGGTGGGGGCTGGGCGTGCGCGGCGGACGCGAGCGAGAGCGCGAGCGTGAGCGGGAGCGCGAGCGCGCTGGCGCGGCGGGACGCGGGGCGCGGCTCGCGCATCAGCTCGCGATCCTCGCGACCGCCGCGGAGACCTCGGGCACCTCGTCGAGGATCTTGCCGACGATCGCGTCCGCGGAGATCCCGTCGGCCTCGGCCTCGAAGCTCGGGATGATGCGGTGCCGAAGGGCGGGCAGGGCGACGCGCCGCACGTCCTCCACGCTCACGTGCCCGCGCTGCGCGAGCAGGGCATGCACCTTCGCCGCGAGCATCACGGACTGCCCGCCGCGCACGCCGGCCCCGTAGCGCAGCAGCTTCTTCGCGCTCGGCGCGGCGTCGGGCATCGAGGGATCGCTGCCGCGCACCAGCCGCGCGACGTAGCGCATCACGGCGTCGGCCACCCGCACCTCGCGCACGAGCTCGCGCAGCGCGAGCAGCTTCGGCCCGTCCACGACCCGCGGCACCTCCGCCTTGGCGTTGCCGGTCGTGCGCTCGAGGATGCCCACGAGCGTGTCCTCGTCGGGCTGCGGCACGAGGATCTTGAAGAGGAAGCGATCGAGCTGCGCCTCGGGAAGGGGGTAGGTGCCCTCCATCTCGATCGGGTTCTCGGTGGCCAGGACGAAGAACGGCTCCTCGAGCTGGTGCCGCGTCCCCGAGATGGTCACGCTCTTCTCCGCCATCGCCTCGAGCAGCGCGCTCTGCGTCTTGGGCGTCGCGCGGTTGATCTCGTCCGCGAGGACGAGCTGGCCGAAGATCGGCCCCCGGCTCAGCTCGAAGCGCTTGCGTCCGTTCTCGTCCTCGACGACGACGTTCGTGCCGACGATGTCCCCGGGCATGAGGTCGGGCGTGAACTGGATGCGGGAGAACCGCAGGTGCATCGCGTCGGCGAGCGTCCGCACGAGCAGCGTCTTGCCGAGCCCCGGCGCGCCCTCGAGCAGCGCGTGCCCGCCGGCGAAGAGGCAGAGCAGGACCTCTTCGACCACGCGCTCCTGTCCGACGACGACCTTCGCGACGGCGTCCTTGAGCGACGCGATGGTCTGGTGGAACTCCTCGAGCTTGGCTTCGGTCATTCGTGGTTCTTTCCGCGGCGCTCACTGGCCGTCGAAGTAGCTCCGTACGTGCTCGCGATAGTCGTCGGGGATGGGGCTGTGGTCCACGGCGCCATGGTCGCTCGGCGCGGTGCCGTCGCCGGTCGCGGCGCCGGTCACATGCGAGGTGTCGCTGCCGTCCGGGTCCACCCACTCGACGCTGCTGCGCGAGGGCGCGCCTGGCAGGCGACGCGGGCGGACGCGCGCGAGCGGGCCCTCGGTGCCGTCGAGATCGCGCGACTGCCCGGTCGGATCCGAATGCCCGCCGCCAGGCCCCGGCCCGCCCTGGCCGTCGCCGTCTCCCTGCCCCTGACCCTGCCCCTGACCTTGCCCCTGACCTTGCCCCTGCCCTTGCCCCTGGCCGTCGCCGTCTCCCTGCCCCTGACCTTGCCCCTGCCCCTGACCTTGCCCCTGACCCTGCCCCTGACCTTGCCCCTGACCCTGACCTTGCCCCTGACCTTGCCCCTGACCTTGCCCCTGACCTTGCCCCTGACCTTGCCCGGGCATCGGCAGCCCCTGGCCCTGTCCCATCTGGAGCTGCAGCTCGTCGAGGTGCTCGAGCGCCTCGCGCAGCGCGGCCTCCATCTCGTCGGCCGTCATCGGTGTCCCGTCGTCGCCAAGGTCGTCTCCGGTCGGGGATCCGTCGCCCTGGGAGACCGGCGCGTCGCGCAGCGCGTCGGCGAGACGCTGCCGCTCCTCGGGCGTCAGGCGGCTCCACGCGTCGCGCATCGCGTCCGCGAGCTCGCGCGTGAGCGCGCTGCCGTCTCCGTCGCGCTCGAGCTGCTCGAGCCCCTGGGCGAGCCCGCCAGCGAGCTCGGGCATCGACTCGGCCAGCTCGCGCGCGAGCTGGGCTTGCTCGGATCGCTGCTCGAGCAGCGACGCGGCCTCGTCGAGCTCGCTCGCGAGCGCCTCGTCGCCCTGCGCGCGCGCTGCGTCCGCCGCTGCCTCGAGCGCCTCGTGCGCTCGCTGCCGGTCGGCTTGCTCGCGGCGCGCGGCCGCACGCTCGGCCTCGCGGGTCAGCCTCTCCGCGTCGCGATCTCGCACCGCGCTCGCCAGGTCGGGCTCGCTCGCGAGCGCCTCGGCCGCCGCGTCCTGCGCGCGCATCTGCTCGCCGGTCGGTGTGCGGTGCGCCTCCTCGAGCGCGTGCTCGAGCGAGGCGATGCGATCGAGGGCCTCGCGACGCTCGAGACCCGCCTCGAGCTGCTCGCGGAGCTCGCGCGCCTCCTGCGCGGCCTCCTCGAGCCGTC
>JBGAQA010000140.1:0-13590 GCA_044220955.1 Sandaracinaceae bacterium | reverse complement strand
ACCATCGCGATCAACGTCACCGGCGCTTGGGCGGACATCTACATCGACGGAGCACCGAGCGGTCGGACGCCGCGCCAGCTCCGCGTCGCCCCCGGTCGCCACGACGTCGAGCTGCGACCCGGCGGGCTCGCCCCCGGACGGCACCAGACCGTCACCGTCCGCTCGGGGGTCGTCTCGCGCGTCACCGTCGACTTCGGCCGCTGACCGTGGGGGTCCGCGACGACCAGTCCGGCGCGCCCGATCCGACCCCGGCCACGAGCCCGTCGTCCGCCGGGATGACGCCGAGCGGCGAGGCCGACGGTCTCCGCTCGTCGGCCGGTGGCGGCAGCGCGCGCACCGGCATCAAGCACCTCGCGCAGGGGAGCGAGCACCTCGGCGACCTCCGGCGCTCGCGACCGGTGCTGCTCTTCACGTGCATCGTGTGGCCGATCTTCTTCGCCATCGACGTCGCGCACGTCGTCGCGCGCGACGACTGGGCCGACCTGCCGCTCCTCGCGGCGCTGCGGGCGCTTCCGATGCCCTGGTTCCTCGTCGCGCTCTGGCGCGTGCGCAAGCGCCCCACCATCTCGAGCCGCGAGTTCGTGGTCCTGCTCTACGGAACGATCTATCTGCTGCTGCTGACGCTCACGCTCGAGGCCTGCGTCACCGGCGGCCTCCGGAGCTCGTTCGCCGAGTCGATCCTCGCGGTCCTGGCCGGCACGACCATCGTACCGCGCCCTTCCCAGAAGCACGCGTGGCCCATGGTGGGCGCCGCAGCGATCTATCCGCTCGGCATGATCCTCGGCGCGCTCTTCTACCCGCCCATGCACGGGCAGCTCACCGACATGGACGCGATCTACGCGTTCGTCGCTCACTTCAGCCTCGTCGTCACGACCACCGCGATCGTGGTGATCGCCAGCAACCGGCTCTTCCAGCTGCGGCGCTCGATCGCCGAGACGCGCAGCATCGGCCGCTACGCGCTGCGTCGCCGCATCGGCAAGGGCGGGATGGGCGAGGTCTGGGCGGCCTGGCACCGCGGCCTCGAGCGCGAGGTGGCGCTGAAGATCCTGCGGCTCGGCGACGAGACGGACCCGGTGGCCGCCGCGCGCTTCGAGCGCGAGGTGCGGCTCTCGTCGGGCCTCTCGCACCCGAACACGGTGCGCGTGTTCGACTCCGGCACCACCGAGGACGGCCTGCTCTACTACGCGATGGAGCTGCTCGAGGGGATGAGCCTCGGCGAGCTGGTGAAGACCGAGGGGCCGATGCCGGCGGCGCGCGCCGTGTACCTCGTCACGCAGGCGGCGCGGGCGCTCGCGGAGGCCCACGACGCAGGGATCGTCCACCGCGACGTGAAGCCGGACAACCTCTTCGTCACGAGCGCGGGGGGCGAGGGCGACTTCGTGAAGGTGCTCGACTTCGGCATCGCGCGCACCGCGAGCGAGCGGACGCAGCAGCTGACGCAGACGGGCGCCGTGGCAGGCACGCCGGCGACGATGAGCCCGGAGGTGATCACGGGCGGCGAGGCCACGCCGGCGAGCGACGTGTACGGGCTCGGCGCCGTCCTCTACTTCGCGCTCACGGGCAGGCCGCCCTTCAAGGGCGAGGTCGCCGCGACGACCTTGCTCGCCCACCTCAACGACCTGCCCGTGCCGGCGAGCGAGCGCGCGAAGGAGCCCGTGCCGGCCGACGTCGATGCCCTCGTGCTGCGCGCCCTCGCGAAGAAGCCCGAGGAGCGCTTCGCCGACGGCCGCGCGTTCGCCGACGCGCTCGCGGCCTCGAGCGTCGCCGGCGCGTGGAAGCCGCCGGCCGTGATCGATCTGCCGCGCCCGCGCCCGCAGGCGCCGCCCTCCGTGGCGCCGCCTGCGTCGACGGAGTCGGACACGCGCGTCGAGGTGCGTCGACGCGCGGGCTGAACGCGTGCACGCCGGTGCCCGCTCGGGCGGACGCCCCGTCTGGGAACACGCGCGCCCCGCTCAGTCGCCGGACGTCTCGGCGAGCTCCCGGTACGCGACGCGTTGTCGCTCGAAGCGAGCGGCGTACATCGCGTCGACGTGGTCCTGGATGCGCTTGCCGTCGTGTCCGAACTCCTCGGGGTGGATGACGTCGAACCACTCGAACGTGTACTTGGGCGCGCGATCCGGCGCCCTCCAGATCGGCACCGACTTCGTCAGATAGGGTCGATCCATCGCGAGGTAGAGGGGCACGATGGGGACGTTCGCTCGGACCGCCGCCTCCACCGCGCCGCGCCGGAATCGGCGCAGCTGGTCCTTCATCGAGCGCTGCCCCTCGGGGAAGATCAGGAGCGGATGGCCCGCGCGCAGGTGCGCCACCATGGAGTCGAGCATCTGCTCGCTCTGGCGCAGGCCGCTGCCTGGCCCGGGCAGGTAGTTCGTCGCACGCAGCAACGGCCCGAGCGCCCAGTGGCGTGACCAGCTGCCCTTCGTCATGCACGTGAGGTTCTCGAACGCGCCCAGGACCAGGATCATGTCCACGTACGAGGGATGATTCGAGATCATCACGTAGGGCTTGGCGAGGTCGACCGACGGGGGCGCGCTGATGACGAAGTCGACGAGGCCGACGAAGCGAGCCGCGCGCGCGAACTGCCGCTCTCCGTGGTGGAGCAGGCGCGTGCACCTTCGTCGGTGATCCTCGGGGCTCTTCGACGTGAGCCAGAGCAGCGGGAAGATCACGAAGGTGATGACGGGTGCGCCGCAGAAGAAGAGCAGGAAGAGCGCGCCCATGAGGGCGATGCGCAGCCAGCGCGGCAGCCGCGGGGGAGAGGCTGCGATCGTCAGGGATGGCTCGACGTGCACCGGCCCGCCTGCGGTGTCCAGGCTCTGGGTCTGCATTCCGTCCGTCACGGCCACGCGATCCTCCCGGAGCGTCACGGGCCGGTCAAGCCCGCGGGCGAGCCCGCGGGCGCGCGATGCAGAGCGACTCCCCGACGTGCGCGGCCGTGAGCGCTCCCGGCGCGGGGTCGGCCTCGATCGCGGCAGGCACGCACACGGGCGAGTTGATATCATCGGCCGGATGCGCGCGTTCGCCGTCGTCGGCGCCCTCACCCTCGCGGCGTGCAACACCCTCGGCGCGGTGCCCGCGCGCGACGCCGGCCCGAGCGGCCCCGACGCGCCCTCGCTCGACGCGGCCGCGGCCCCGGACGCCGCTAGCGTGGACGCCTTCGTCGCGGGCGCCGAGACGCGCTCGCTCACGATCGGGCCCTTCCACGTGGAGGTGGGCGTGGAGCAGACGCTCTGCGTCTCGCTCGACCTCGGCAACGCGTCGCCGATGATGCTGCGCGCAGTGCGCACGCACGTCACCGACGGGAGCCACCACCTCGTCGTCTCGCGCGTGGACGGGACGAGCCCCGCCCCGACTCCGACGCCCTGCGCCCCGCTCACCCACGGGATCGGCCAGGCGATCTTCATCGCCGAGAGCCACGAGAGCGGCATCACGTATCCCGACCGCACCGGCCTGCGCATGGACGCCCACCAGATCGTCGGCCTCGAGCTGCACATGATCGACGTCACGCCGGACGCGCTCGACATCGCAGGCACGGTCGACTTCGACCTCGTTCCGATCGATCCGGCGCTGCGCGAGGTGCGGATCCTCTTCGAGGGGGACTTCTCGCTCGGACTGCCGCCACACGTCGACACGGTGGCGACGTCGTACTTCCCGATGACGCCGGGGACCGAGATCCTCGCGCTGACGACGCACACACACCAGCTCGGCATCGACGCGACGCTCGACGTCACGACGAGCGAGAGCGACCCCGGCACGCGCGTGCACGAGAGCCTCGACTGGTCCGACCCGCCGCTGACGCTCTGCTCTCCCTCGCTCGTGATGGGCCCGGCCGACCAGCTCCGGCTCACGTGCACGTTCCGCAACACGACCGATCGCTACGTCGGATTCGGGACGGGGTTCGACGACGAGATGTGCTTCTTCTGGGCCTACTACCTCGACCCGCTCTGACCCTCGGCCGCCGCTCGCCCCGGTCGTCTCCCACGACGCGCGAGAGGGAGCCGGGCGTCAGTCGTCCTCTTCCAGCTTCGCGAGCTCGGCCTCCATCGCGGCCTCGAGCTCGGGCCGGCCCTCGGCGAGGGCGGTCGCGCGCGTGAGCATGCGGCGGGCCTCCTCGATCATCCCCAGCTTCACGAGCGCGCGCGCCGCGCGGCGGTGGTACTCGAGGTGCCCGGCCTTGTCGCTGCCGCGCGCGAGCGAGGTGTAGAGGTCGGCGGCGCGCGCATGGTTGCCGGCCTTCTCGTGGAGCTCGGCGAGCGGCACCGCCGCGCTCGGCGGGAAGTCCGTGACGCCGCGCTGCACGAAGTGACGCAGCACCTTCTCGAGCAGATCGGTCGCCCGCTCGTCGTTGCCCGCGTCGCGGTGCGCGAGGCCGAGCTCGCGGTACGCCTCCCAGCTCGGGCGGTCCTCGTCCATGAGATCGATCGCCTGGTCGAGCAGCTGGATCGCCTCCTCCGGCGCGCCCTTCGCGCGCAGGAACATGCCGAGGTTGAGGCAGGGGCGCGGGTCGTCGGGCATCGCCTCGATCGCCTTGCTCAGCTGCTTGATCGCCTTCTCGTCGTCCCCCGCCTTCTCGGCGAGCCCGGCCAGGACGACGTACGCGTTCACGCGCGCCTCGCTGCGCTCGTCGTCCGGCACGCGCTTGAGGAAGGTGCGCAGCGCCTTGCCCGTGCCCTCGTCGTCGTCACAGCGGTGCCGCGCGCGCGCGACCTCGAGGTAGATGTAGACCGGCGGCGGGTCGTCGTCGGCGTGCGCCTTCATGATGCGCTCGAGCACCTCGCGCGCCTCGGCGTTCTGGCCCTTCTCCATCGCGACCAGCGCGGCGCGGAATTCCTCGCCGTAGTCGTCGTACTCCTCCTGCTGATCCTCCTCCCACTGCGCGGAGAGCAGCACGATGCGCTCGTCGTCGCTCGGCCCCTCGTCCTCCGTGGCGCGCGTCCGGGCGTCCTTGCGCTCGGCGCGGTCCATCCGCTTCTCCGCCTTGCGACGCACGGCCTCGGTCGCGGCGACCTCCATCGCGTTCGCGAGCTCGGTGCGCGCGAGGTCGAGGTCTCCGTGCGCGAGGTGCTTCTCGGCCTC
The DNA here is from genome assembly GCA_044220955.1 of Sandaracinaceae bacterium. Classification (GTDB taxonomy): domain Bacteria; phylum Myxococcota_A; class Polyangia; order Polyangiales; family Sandaracinaceae; genus JBBSAT01. The sequence goes on along the minus strand of JBGAQA010000140.1, from coordinate 8,514 downwards.
GGCGATGCGCGCCTCGGCCAGGGCGTCGCTGCACGCGTCGATCCGCTCGGCGCACGTCTTCTTCACGGCGTCCGTCGCGTCGCGCGCGCCTGCGGCCGCCTCGTAGGCGGTCTTGGCGTCGAAGAAGCGGCCCTCGCCGAAGAGCTGGTCTGCTCGCTTCTTCTCGCCCTCCGCGCTCACGCTGCCGAACAGGCGCCCGAAGATCGACATGCCTACTCTTTTCCCTTCTTGTTGAGCCGCTGGATCGCCGCCGACTTCACCGCGGCCGGCACGCCGCGGCTCCGGGAGAGGTCGCGCAGGTCGGAGACGTGCATGTGCGAGAGGAAGCGCATCGAGATGCCCACCGGCGTCTTCGGGTTGAAGAGGAGCGCCTTCTTCAGCTCGTAGTTCCCGAGCCACTCGCGCTTGTTGCCGATGAAGCGGAGGATGTCCTCTCCGACCTGCCGGCTGTGCGCCATGTTGCTCGCCTCGGCCTCGGTCGTGGACGGCGAGCTGACGGCCGCGAAGGAGACCTGCTTGTTCGAGTCGCGCACCAGCAGGGCGCGCGCGGCGGCGTTACCGGTGAGCGAGAGGCGGAGCTTGTCCTGCACCGACATGTCCGCGATCTGGTTGGAGAGCGGCAAGTACTTCTTCTTCAGCTCCTCCTTGCCCTCGGCCTTGTCGACCTCGAGGGGATCGCCGTCGTCGTCGTCCTTCAGCGCGGTGGCGAACGCCACGTCCGAGGGGAGCGGCTCGTCGCTCGGCTCGGGGATGAGCTGCCCGGCGATCGCCTCCGCGTGCGCCTGGAACGTCGCGATGCCCTCGAGCACGACGCCGTTGCGGACGCAGAGCTCGATCAGGCGATCGATCGTGCTCATGCGCGTGTTCTTGTTCTTGTAGAGCGCCTCGACGATCTGGGGCGCCTCCAGCATGCGCTGCTCGTTGAGCGCCACGCGCTCGGCCACGCTCTCCGAGCAAGTGCGCGCGACGCGCGCCATCGTGGCGTGCGAGAGCTGCGGGTTCGAGAGGAGGCGCTCGAGCAGCGCGTCCTTGCCGTGGATGCGATCGGCCAGCGCGTCGAGGAACGCCGGGTGCAGCGGCGCCTCGCACGCCGTCTCGATCATCGTCTCGGGCAGGCCGTCGAGCGTCGCGCGCGCAGACGTCGCGATGGTCTCGATGGGATCGGCCGCCAGCTGCAGGAGCAGCGCGACGAGGTCGCCGCCCTTGACGGGCACCAGGCCGCGCGCGGCGATGGTGCGTGCCTTCTCGGGCGCGGCAGGGTCACCGAAGCGGCGGAGCGCCTCGGGGAGCTGGTCGGCGGGGAGCGGGAGCGTCGTCGCGGCGTCCACGGCGGGATCGTTAGCCGAACCGGCCCGCGCGTGAAAGAGAGGAGATGCCCTGCGTCGGGTCGGCCCGGCCCGGCTTCGCCCGCGCCGCCGCCGTGATCAACGCGCCGAGGCGACGACGACGTGGGCGCCGCGAGCCTCGCAGCGCATCGCCCCGACGCACGCAGGCACCACGGCGGAGCGCCCGCGCTCGACGTCCACCGCGAAGCCGGCGCCCACGAGGCGGACGGCCCCGTCGATGACGGTCCAGGCCTCCACTGCGTCGGCGCGGGGCACGTCGACCGTACCCGTGCCCGCGAGGATCGCGACCTCGAGCGCCTCGCTCGGCAGGCGCGCGCCGGATCGTCCGCACACCCGAGCGAAGGACGGGGCGGTGGCGAGGTCGAGGCCGACGCGCGCGTGCACCCGCTCGACGAACGCGGCCCCTCGTGGCCCGTCCCATCGGGTGACGGCCAGCGCGCGAGAGAGATCCAGCGCGCGTGGCTCGCCATCGCTCGAGAGGCGGCCCTCGGCGTCGTAGCGGCGGTTCCAGTCCCAGTAGCGGTAGGTCACGCCGCGCTTGCCCGGCAGCACGCGCTGCGGCTCGACCAGCGTGACGCCCGCGCCGATCGCGTGCGGCGTTCCCGCCGGCACGACGAAGAAGTCGCCGGGGTGCACCTCGACGCGGTGGAGCCAGCGCGACGCGTCCCCGCCGTCCTCGATCGAGGCGCGCATCCGGTCGAGCGTCGCGTCCGGCGAGAGGCCGAGGTGGATCGCGGCGCCCGGATCGGCGTGCACGACGTACCAGCTCTCGGGCTTGCCCGACTCGCCGTACGCGAGCTGCGGGTCGGAGTCGCTCGGGTGGATCTGCACCGAGAGCGGCGCGGCCGCGTCGAGGACCTTCACGAGCAGCGCCGAGCTGCCCCGCGACGCCTCGCGACCGAGGAACCGCGCTCCCTCGCGCTCTGCGATGGTCGAGAGCTCGCGCGGGTCACCCTCGACCCGGCTCGGCAGCTCCGGCCCGAACGAGACCTCCCACGACTCGCCGATCAGCGAGCTCCGAGGGACCAGCCCCTGCTTCATGCTCGAGGCGAGCCGCCGTCCGGCCCAGGGTGTGCGCGTGAGCGGGGTGAGGTTGTCGGGCGTGGTGAGGAGCGGGCGATCGATCACGGGGCAGGGAGCTTATCGCCATGTGCGTGGCCTCGCGAACCCCACTTCTCCGCGCACGCCGTTGCGCCGTAAGCTAACCCGATGGCCTCCCGGAACGCTGGTCGAAGCTGGCTCTGTCTCGCGTCGTCTCTGTCTCTCGTGGTGATCGGCGGCTGCGGGAGCTCGCCTGCGCCCGCCGACACGGGCAGCGGCGGCGACGCCGCGACCGCGGACGACGCCGGCGGGCGGGACGCAGCCGGCGGCGCGGACGCGAGCGTCGTGGACACCGGCAGCGCCGACGCGAACGTCGTCGACGCGAACGCGCACGACACGGGCAGCACGACGGGAGTGCCGGCGTTTCGGAACCCGCACCCCGAGATCGCCGACGCCGACCTCGCGCAGCAGGCGCTGCGGATCCTCGGCGCCCCCGAGGCCGGCGCGACGACGATCTACTGCAACGAGTGCCACACGCTGACGCGCTCCCGGATCCGCTACTGGCGCGCGCTGAGCGACGCGGCGATGAGCGAGTGCCTGACGGATCTGGGCGTCAGCTCGGACGCGTCGGCCGCGGCCATGCTCACCTGTCTGCAGAGCCCCACCACCGGCGCCTACGGCGCGCCGCGCCTGGGCATCTGGGCCACCGCGGCGCGCCTGCCCTGGTTCCGGTACGTGTTCGAGCACGGAACGACGGGCGACTGGATGGCCAACCACGCCATGTTCGCCGACGACGCGGGCATGCCCAAGCCGAGCGCCATCTCGCCCACGCCGCTCACGCAGGCCGACTTCGACATCGTCGCGGAGTGGTTCCTGCGCGGCGTGCCAGCGGTCGACACCGTGCTGCCCGCCGAGTCGCTTCCCACGGGGTGCCTGCCCGGCGTCAGCGCCGAGGTCGGCGCGCACGTGGCCCGGATGCAGACGATGGGCTGGGGCGCGCGGAACGCGGCCGACGGCATGCTGATGCAGGGCTGCGCCGGCGCGACGACGACGGCCGACTGCTTCGCGACCGAGCCGCTCGCGCGCGACACGGCGTACGGCGCGACGTGGGAGACCGTGCCGGCGGGCGTCCCGGGCGCGCACCTGCGCGTGCTCTTCACCACCGCGTACCACTCGTCCTACTGGACACGCAGCTCGGCCGACGGCCGCTTCGTCTCGCACGGCGCGACCAGCGGCGCGCGCCTGCGCTTCATCGACCTGCAGCGCGGCGTGGTGATCGACGGCAGCGCGCTGTACGACCCGACCTTCTTCCCCGACAACTCGGGGTTCATCGTGCAGGGCTCGAGAGGCGCGCGCGTCTGCGAGATGAGCGCGCTGACCACGGGCATGCCCACGGCGCTGACGTTCACGGAGCCCGGCTGCGGCTCGGGCGGATCGATCGGCCTCTACGAGCACGCCGGCACCTCGCTCGATGGCGCCGACTACTGGGCCATCAGCGGCTCGAACGTCTACGACCCGGCGACGATGCCGACGCTCTCGGATCCGCGGGCCGACTTCGTGTCGTCGGCGCGCTCGACGCTCTACCTGATGACCAACGCAGGGACGAGCTTCGCGGTCGGGGGCACGCGCTCGTTCGGACACCCGTACGAGGGTGACGCGGTCGTCTCGCCGTCGCTGCGCCTGATCGTCAACCGCGGCTCGGGCCCCGGCGACCGGCAGCTCGCGTTCATCCTGCGCGCGCTCGACGTCACCGGCTCGGGTAGCTCGCTCAGCGTGTCGAGCCACGAGATCGGTCGCTACTGCGCGAGCGGCGGCAAGCCCTCGTTCTCGTTCGACGAGCGCTTCATCGTCTATCACCACTACCTCGGCGACGCGGACGCCGTGGAGCTCGGCTACACCGGGCCCAGCGATCCGGCGTTCGCGCCGTACGGCACGCGCGGCGGCGCGAACGTGTACCTGATCGACCTGCTCACGGGTGTCCGCACCCGGGTGACGAACATGGGGCCCGGACAGTACGCGCTCTTCCCGCACTTCCGCTCGGACGGATGGATCTACTTCCTGGTGCGGAGCGACGACGGCTCGCCCGAGCGGATCGTCGCCAGCGACGCGGCCGTCCTGTACTGAGGCACCTGGTGATGCACCGCGCCGCCTCGCTCTCGCTCGCGCTCGCGCTCTCGCTGGCGCTCTCGGCCTGCACCCCGCCCTCGCCCACCGTCCCCGCCTGCGGCGCGCTCGGCGTCGCGGTCGAGGCCGCGAGCGCGCCCGATCGACGCCTGCTCGGCGTCGCGAGCGACTATCCGGCGGACGGGATGCTGGCCGCGCACCGCGCCGAGCTCCGCACCTCGCAGCGCGCCCGCCGCGCGGCGGCGTGGGAGGTGATCGCGCGCGTCGTGGCCCCGGTCGCGCCGGCCGCGACGCTTCCCGCCGGCGCCACGACGGTGCCGCGATTCCGCACCTGGTACGACAGCGACGACCTGGCCCGCATCTTCGGGCACGCCTACGAGGCGCTCGGCCCCGCCGGGCGCGCGGCGCGTGGTCCCCTCGACGCGACCGCGCTGGATGCGGCGTTCGACTGGAACCTCCACATCCTCGATGGCGACCCCGCCTGGACCCCCGCGGCCTGGAGCGACTACGTCGCCGGCCTCACCGACCCGCTCGCGGTCGGCGCCGTCGGCGGGATCCGCCGTATCGCGATGAGCCCGGTCGCGGCGCGCCACGTCGCGCAGAGCTACGCGCAGATCTTCCGCTGCCAGCGGGAGGGCGCACCACCGGCGTTCGTCGACGGCCCGCCCGAGGCCACGGCGCGCGTCGCGCGCGAGGCGCTCGCGCTGCCCCGTTGCGGCGCCCGCACCTTCGGCCCCTACTACGTGGCGAGCGGCGCGCGGCTCGAGGCGCACGTCGAGGGAACGGGCGCGCACGAGGCCTCGATGCGGGTGCTCGCGGGCGAGACGATCGTGGGCGCCGAGGAGCGCTGCATCGAGGCGGGCGACGCCGGCTGCACCGCGTCCGGCCCCGGCCCCTTCGTCGTCGAGGTCGTCGCGGGCGGCGTCGAGGTCACCGGCGCGCTCGACGTGTCGTACACCGCGCCCGACGTCGCGATCGCTGGCTGCCTCGACGGTCCCTTCCCGCTCGGCGCCGCGACCGTCGCCGAGGAGTGGCGCCGCGTCGAGCTCGGGCCGCTGCCCACCTACGACACCTCCGCCGAGGCGCTCGCCGCGCACCTCGCCGGCGACGCGACCTGGGGCGACGGCGACGGCATGGCCGACCCCGGCGCCGACGAGATCTACACGGTGCGCGTTCCGTCCGGCGGCACCTTCCGGCTCGCGGGCATGCACATCCGCACGCGCGAGCTCGATCACTGGGTGAACATCACGATGTGGTGGTCGCCCACGCCCGACGAGACGTTCGGCGCGGACCGTCCCCCGACGCTCACCGGGCCCTGGGCGCACTACGCGATGTGCGTGGCCGTCGAGGACGTCGAGGAGGATCCCGATCCGACCGGCGGCTTCGCGGCCGACGCGCCGACGCTCGCGGCCGCGCTCGAGGCCGTGACCGAGGCGCCGCTGCCCAATGGCGCCGTCGCGTCGTGGTGCTCGAACCCGTACATCGACGCCGCCCCTGGGCTCGCGCGCGGCAACTGCGTCGGCTGCCACCAGCACGCGATGAGCGGCCCGCGACCGGGCGAGATCGTCATGGACGAGGCGCGCTTCCCCGCCGGCGGCCGCCTCTTCGTGCGCAACAACTTCCCCGCCGATCAGTTCTGGGGGCTCGACGCCGGCGACGACCTCGCCGTGATGATCTCGAGCACCGTGGACTACTGGGACGCCGCGACGCCCTGAGCGGACGCGCGGCCTCCCGAGACGCGGGCGACCAGTTCCCGGTCGATGCACGCGCCGGCCGCGCCGGGTTGGCGCGCACGCGCGGCGAAGATGTGCGCTGGCTGCGGCGGGCGCGCCGCGATCGACGCCCGGGCGCCCGGCACGAGGATCGCCACCGCCAGCGCATGCGCACGCTCCTCCTGCTCGCCGTCGCCTTCGCGCTCTCGACGCCGGCCGCGCGCGCGGCCGCGCAAGACCGCTGGGACGATCCCTACCCCGGCGTGCGGCACCTGCACCGGGTGACGAGCAGCCAGGATCTCCACGCGCTCGTGGTCGACCTGTGCGCGCCCGGGATCTCGCTGCGCGGCACGGCCGACGGCGAGCGCCGGCGCACGGTCCCGGCTCACGGTGCCGCCGTCGGAGCGCAGGCCGCGATCAACGGCGACTTCTTCTCCTACGCCGACTACTCGACGAGCGGGCCCGGAGCGCACGAGGGCGTCCGCTGGGGAGGAAGCGACCACGGCTACGTCGCCCCGCTCGCGTTCGGAGACCATCAGGTCGAGCTGCGCAGGCACGAGGACACCTCCGGCCTCGCGCCGTGGATGCGCGAGGTGGTGAGCGGCCACCCCACCGTGCTGGCCGACGGCGCCTCGCGCGCGAGCGACGATCCGCTCTGCACGGCGCGCCACCCCCGCACCGCCGTGGGTCTCTCGGCCGACCGCCGCACGCTCGTGCTCGCCGTCGTCGACGGCCGCGCGACGGGTCGCATCGGGATGACCTGCGCGGAGGAGGCTGCCCTCTTGCGCGAGCTGGGCGCGAGCGAGGGCCTCAACATGGACGGCGGCGGCAGCTCGACGATGTGGCTCGGTGGCCGCGTGCTCAACCACCCGTCGGACGGCTCGCCGCGGGTCGTCGCCAACCACCTCGCGCTCTTCGCGGGCGGCTCCGGGCCGGCCGCGCACTGCCCGGACCGGGAGCCCGAGGGCTGGATCGACGCCGCCACCTGCGAGGGCGTGCGCGGATGGGCGCGAGACCCCGATGCCGACGCCGCGATCGCGGTGCACGTCTACTTCGACGGCGGTCCCGGCGATCCAGGCGCGATCGGGTACCCCCTGCTCGCCGGGCGGCACCGGGACGACGTCGGCGATCACGGCTGGCTCGCGCGCGTGCCGCTCTCGCTCATGGACGGGACGATGCACGCGGTGCGGGCGTTCGGGATCGGCGCCAGCGGCGGCGCGAACGCCGAGCTCTCGGGCAGCCCCGCGTCGGTGCGCTGCGAGCGCCCGCCCCTGCCTTTCCCGGGCGCGGTGCGGCGCTACGTTCGGAGCGCCGAGATCCTCGGCGCGTGGAGCTTCGACGCCCACGACGTGGTCCGGATCGGCGACGACGAGCTGGCTGCCCTGCCGCAGTCGGGGGACTGGCCCGCCGCGCCCGAGCTGCTCCGCGCGACGGGCGACTCGGCGGTGTACCTGCGCGACGCGACGCGCCGACGGCACGTGACGAGCCCCGACGTGATGGACGCGTGGCGGCTCGACTGGGGCGCGGTCGAGGAGGTGAGCGCGACCGAGCGCGACGCGCTCTCGGAGATGCCGGCGATCTCGGAGCGCCCCTACCTGGTCCGCGGAACCGGGCCGGCGATCTTCGTGATCGATGCTCCGATGCCGCGCTCGGACGCCGGCCCGGAGCACGACGCCGGCGCCCCGAGCGTCGGGGACGGCGGCGTCCTGCGAGCGGACGGTGGGACGGCGGCGCACGCCAGAGCGGGCAGCGGTGGGTGCAGCGTCGGGGCGCGGGGCGCCCGCGCCGGCGCGTGGTTCCCCGCGCTCGCCATCACCCTCGTGGCCGGCCGGCTCACGCGCGCTCGCCTGCGTCGTTGACGGCCCAGCCGATCCGGCCGAGCATCGCCGCGCATCGAAACGCTTCGCACCAGGGGGAACTCGCGTTGACCATCTTCTGTCCGAACTGCCGCGCCCAGAACGCGGATACCGCGACCCAGTGCGCCCAGTGCTCTGCCCCGCTTCCGGCCCCGCCGGCGCCGCAGGGCGGTGGGTTCGGTGCGCCGTTCGGTGCGCCGCCGCAGGGCGGCCAGTTCGGTGCGCCGCCGCAGGGCGGTGGGTTCGGTGCGCCGCCGCAGGGCGGTGCGTTCAGCGCGCCGCCGCAGGGCGGCCAGTTCGGTGCGCCGCCGCAGGGCGGTGGGTTCGGTGCGCCGCCGCAGGGCGGTGGGTTCGGCGCGCCGCCGCAGGGCGGCGGCCAGTTCGGCGCGCCGCCGCAGGGCGGCGGCCAGTTCGGTGCGCCGCCGCAGGGCGGTG